>DASRRI010000068.1:0-10593 GCA_035695765.1 Dongiaceae bacterium | reverse complement strand
GCGTACATTCCACTCCGCTTTCGAACGCATCCGCCGCTACCTCTGTGGGCCACCCCGCCGACGCACCAAACAATGCGATCGACTGAACGCATGCTTAACCTAGCGCCTATGACCCCAACCCTCCCCCAAATTTGGGGGAGGAGACAATGTCAGCCGGCAGCATCATTGGTGCGTTCAGCGTCCACCCGACACGTTGAACAAGGTCCCCGTCACATAGCTCGCTTTGTCAGACAGCAGCCAGAGCACGGCCTCGGCGACTTCCACCGCTGTCCCGCCGCGGCCGATCGGGATGGCCGATGCGAAACGCGCGATGCGGTTTTCGATGCCCGTGTCGTCCTGCATGTCAGTGTCGATGAGGCCCGGCCGGATGCCGTTGACGCGGATGCCGTCGCCCGCCACTTCCTTGCCGAGCCCCATGGTCAGCACGTCGATCCCGCCCTTGGCCGCCGCGTACGGAACGAAGCCGCCAATGCCGTAGAGCTCCGATGCCATGGAGGAGATGGTGACGATCGCGCCGCCCTTGCCACCGCGCGATTTGCCCATGCGCCGCACCGCTTCGCGCAAGCTGACGAGATGCGCGGTCAAGTCCACGTCGATGACGCGCTTGATCTCTTCGACCGGGAGGTCGGCAAGGGGCGAAGCCTTATGGATGATGCCGGCATTGCTGACGAAGGCGTCGATATAGCCGACGTCCTTTGCCGCCTGGTCGAACAAAGCGGTGACCTGCGCCGGATCGGTCACGTCGGACTGGATCGCCACGCCCTTGCGGCCAAGCCCGTGTATTTCCGCGGCCACCGCCTTGGCCGCGTCCGCGCGCCCGGCATAGGAGAATGCCACGTCATAGCCTTCCTTCGCCGCCAGCCGGCACACCGCGGCGCCGATGCCACGCGATCCGCCTGTCACCAGAAGAGTTTTGGCCATATTCCCGTCCTTTTGCGATAGTCCGGATCACGGCTAACATTGCCCAAGACTTCCGGCAAGCGTCTCGCCATTGACGCCGGCGGAACCGCGATGATCAATGAAGCCTTTCAGATCAGGAACTACGCATGTCCCTCCCAGCCTATGCCAGCATCGTGCAGGATCTCCCTTCGACTGTCCCCTTCGTCGGGCCGGAAGCGCAGGAGCGCAAGCGCGGCCGCTTGTTCCGCGCCCGCATCGGCGCCAATGAAAGCGTGTTCGGTCCATCGCCGCGCGCGATCGAAGCCATGCGCACCGAAGCCGCCGACGCTTGGAAATATTGCGACCCCGAGAATCACGACCTGAAGCACGCGCTCGCCACCAAGCATGGCGTCAGGCCGGAGAATATCGTGGTGGGCGAGGGGATCGACGGATTGTTCGGCTATATCGTGCGCCTGTTTGTGGAACCCGGCGTGACGGTCGCGACCTCGCTCGGCGCGTATCCGACCTTCAACTTCCACGTTGCGGGCTTCGGCGGGCGGCTGGTGACGGCGCCCTATGTGAGCGACCGCGAGGATCCGGATTCATTGCTGACACTAGCGAAGAAAGAGCAGGCGCACCTGTTGTTCCTCGCCAACCCCGACAATCCGATGGGCTCCTGGTGGGATGGCGCGGCGGTGCAGGCGATGATCGCTCGCCTCCCAGGAAACAGCCTGCTCTGCCTCGATGAAGCCTATTGCGAATTCGCCCCAGCCGGCACCACGCCGCCGATCGACATCTCCAACGCGCAGGTCATCCGCTTCCGCACCTTCTCCAAGGCCTATGGCATGGCCGGTGCGCGCATCGGCTACGCGATCGGCGAAGCCGGTATCATCAAGAGCTTCGATAAGATCCGCAATCATTTCGGCGTCAACCGGATCGCCCAGGCCGGCGCGCTCGCCGCGCTCGGCGACGAAGCACATCTCAGGTGGGTGATCGAGCAGGTGAGCGCATCGCGCGACCGCATCGCCTCGATCGCCCGCGCCAACGGCCTTGCACCGCTGCCTTCCGCTACCAACTTCGTCACCATGGATTGCGGCCGCGACGGAGCCTATGCCCGCCGCGTATTGGCCGAGCTAGTCAACCACGACGTCTTCGTCCGCATGCCCGGCGTCGCCCCGCAGGACCGCTGCATCCGCGTCAGCGCCGGGACGAAGGCGGACCTCGACGTGTTCGAGGAGACGCTGCCGGAAGCGCTGAAGGCGGCCCAGTAAATCATCGCCAGGAATGCATGGCCCGAGAACGCCTCGACGAGCATGTAACCCGCGCGGCATGGTCGGGAAGAGACTGAGTCGTCTCGCAATCCGCACACCACAGAATGACTTTCGGCACAACTTCGCGTTTCAGGGCACTGTTGGTTAGTTTTTATTTAACTACTCGATGTTCAACTAACCTCATCCGCCGGCAGGCTTTTTCGATCGGGTGAGCGCCGGCGCGGATTGAGGCGGGCCGTGGCTGTCGATTTCGCTCAGAGCACACGCAGACTGGGGCTGTGGGAGAGATTCCGTACGGTCGGTGTCCCGCTGTTTCCCGCACGCGAAGTCAATGTGAGGATGCTCGCGCCCGCGGCTGTTCCAGTGCCGGTGGCAGCCCCCTGTCCACGCCTACCCGTGGGTGTGAGCGAGGATGCTCTCGTCAACCTCATCATCGATCATGTCGACGCGGCGATCGCCGTCTATGACGCAGACGGCAACCTCATCCGCGTGAACAAGGGCGCCGAGCGGATCAGCGGCTTTTCGTTCGCTGCGATGCGCAATCCGGCGACCTGGCGCCATATCATTCCGGGCGACGATCACCGCCGCGTCATGGCCATTCTGGCCCGCCGGCGGGTCACGGATTTCCCCGTCATCAACATCAATCCCTGGATACACAAGGATGGCACGCAGCGTTTGCTGCGCTGGTCGAACGTCGCGCTGCCCGATGAGGCGGGCGACGTTGCGATGATCGTATGCATCGGGTTCGACATCACCGAGCAGCATCAGCTCGAAATGACGCTGACCAAGGCGAAGAACGAAGCGGAGCAGGCCAACCGCGCCAAGTCCGAATTCCTCGCCAATATGAGCCATGAGCTGCGTACGCCGCTGAACGCGATCCTCGGCTTCTCGCAGGTGATCCGAGACGAGCATTTCGGCAGAGATGCAGCGCGCTATCGCGAATATGCCGCCAACATCCATGACAGCGGCGATATGCTGCTGGCGATCATCAGCGACATCCTCGAAATGTCCAAGCTCGAAGCGGGCAAGCTGGAGCTGGCGGAAGAGGTGGTCGACTTCGGCGCGGTAGTGGAATGCTGCCGCAAGATGGTGGCGGGCCGCGCCCAGGATAGCGGCATCGCCTTGACCAGCAGCCTGCCGGTGCAGCCGATCGCCGTGTGCGCCGATGAACGCGCCTTGAAGCAGATCCTGCTCAATCTGCTGTCCAACGCCGTCAAGTTCACGCACCAGGGCGGCAATGTCTCGATGACGGTGGGCCGGCTGGACAATGGCGACGTCCAGCTAACGATCGCAGACACCGGCATCGGCATCCATCCAGCCGCCCTGCGCCAGGTGTTCCAACCCTTTTTCCAGGTCGATCAGGCGGCGACCCGCAGCAAGGGCGGAACCGGCCTCGGCCTTGCCATCACCAAACGCCTTGCGGAATTGCATGACGGCTCGATCGGGATCGACAGCTCGCCCGGAATGGGCACTACTGTCAGGGTGACCTTGCCCGCGTCGCGGGCTGTCAACCAGGACAGCGCAGGATGAGCCGCAGCATCACTTCCATCGGCACCACGCCATTCAAATCCTATGATCTCGAAGGCCCGGTGCAGCCCGAAATGTCATGGCTGCCCATAAGCTTCCGCAAGGAAACCGGAATGGGCAGCTACGTCATGCGCATGCAGCCCGGCGCCAGGACGATTGCGCACGACCATCCGGGCCATGAAGAGTTCCTGGTCCTGGAAGGCGAGTTGGTGGATTCGGACGGAACCGTGTTCAGAACCGGCGATTTCGTCTCCTTCGCCCCCGGCACGCACCATTCGTCGCACACCGACACGGGCTGCGTGCTCGCGGTGTTCGAGTGGCGAGATCAGAGCTGACAAGCAAATCCCCTCCCCAGGACGGAGGAGGGGATTATGCCTCAATCTTGTCGAGAAGAAACTAAGCTGCCTGCTTGAGATGCTGCTCTGCGTGCCGATGAGCCGCGGGCCTGCGCTCCGTCGCGGGTTTGTCCGCCTCCGTTGCGGGCTGAGCAGCTTCTGCCAAGTCAGCGGCGGCAAGGCGGCACGTTTCCATGACACGGCTGCCCTCGTCGACATATTGCTCGACCGCACACTGCACCCAACGCTGTTGCAAGGCCATTGCGTCGTTGACGTTCCGGCATTCCGACCATTCGCGCATCGCCGTCATATTAGCGTCCACTCGACGCTGAACGAAGCTGGTGAATTCATCGCGCATCGCCGCAAACAGCCTTCCATACGTCCCGCCGGAACGGCTGGCTTGTTGTGACCATGTCTCCGCCAGTTGCGCCTGGAGACCAGCAGCGTCGCTCGCCGTTGTCCTTTCAGATTTACGCATCTTCACCTCCCGGATGGAACATTGTGTACCGTAGCCCGGTCAGCCGCACCCCGGTGGCGTTGGCCTCTGGCCATGCCACACCGCCTCCTGGCACTGCTGCCCGGTTTTGCACGTCGTTGCGCGCTTTTGTCCGCGTCAGCCATTGCGAAATCATCTCGCGGCCGATGGCGCGAAGCGTGGAATATGTCGATCGCCTCGTGTTGCGGAACCACATCATGCTAGCCGAACCATAATGGATCGCGCGAGTCAAAATTTAGCGTTGCGGCATGAATCTGTGATGACGCTGAGAGTGGATGTCGGATGAAGACGCTACCAATCGGTGGCTAATTGAATTGATTCAAGCCATTCGCCAAGGATCGTTGATCACTGGATGAACAATCCGTACGTGGCCGCGCCACGCCGCAGTCGCTATGGTGGGCGACCGAAAATTTCATGCGCCTCCTCCAGTGCCGAAACAAGAACGTTCCAATCAGCCCCGCAAGCCACGCAACACGCTGAAGGTCGCCCGCAAGGCGGTGCGTGACATCCGGCGTGAACAGCTCATCGAAGCCGCGATCCGCGCCATCAGCCACCACGGTATCGGCGAAACCACTATTGCTGACGTGGTGAAAGAGGCCGGCATGGCCAACGGCGCGGTCAACCAGTATTTCGCCAGCAAGGACATGCTGCTGCTGGAAGCGTTGCGCGCGGTGACAGGGGAGTTCCGCGAGATCTGGCACCAGGCGCGCAACAAGGCCGGCGATGATCCGGCGGCGATCCTGGAAGCGGTGACCATGGCGCAGCTGCACCCGAAGGTGTGCAAGCACGAGCGCATCTCGGTCTGGGTCGCCTATTGGAGCGAGACGCGCTTCCGCCCGAAATATATGGAAGTCTGCACCGAGAGCGACGCGGAGTACGGCGAGGCGCTGATGAATGCCTGCCGCGCGCTCGCTCGATCAGGACGCTATAAGGCTCTGGATGCCGAGAAGGCCGGGCAGTTCCTGCTCGCCGCGGGTGATGGGCTCTGGGTGAACATCATGCTGGGTCTCTTGAGCCGCGAGCGCGCAATCGATCTCATGCGCGCGCATTTGAAGAGCGTGTTTCCCCGGCACTATTGAGCAGGCCACTCGTTCCAGCCCCAGCCTTCGGCAAGCTGGAGGCAGGTCTGCCAGCTTTCCACCGTGTCGGTGGTCGAAGCGCCGCGCAGGGATGCTGCCGCGCTGGCATGGGCGAGCGACAGGCAGCCTTCGACACCCCAGCCTTCATGAAGGCCGTACAGCATACCGGCTGCAAAGGCATCGCCCGCACCGTTGGCACCGACAATAGCCGATTGCGGAACCCGCACGGAAGGATGCCGCGCCATCGTCCCGTCGCGCGCGACTGCTATTGCACCGTTGGGGAAATGCACGACCACCAAGCTCATGCTCCCGATGGTGAGCACGTGCCGAGCGGCTTTCAGACATGCCGCGATATTGGTGATGCCGTCCTTGTATGTGTCTTCGCCGGCGAGGGCGCCAATCTCCCAATCATTGACGACCAAATAGTCGAGATAGGGCAGGCAGGGCAGGAGAATGCCGGCGAGGCGCTGCGGCTCGATCATCACCAACTCGAAATTGGTGATCATGTCTGCGGCCTTCGCCTTCTTGAGCACGGTGACCCAGCCATTCGCGTCGCCTTGCCACGGCGCGTCCAGCTTCTTATGCACGCCCGGCAGACCCAGATGGAAGATGCGTCCGCTGGTGCGCGCGAAATCGAAATGGTCCGGCGTCAGCAGGGCCGCCGCGCCGGGATAGTAGATGTGCGTGCGCCGCCCGGTCTTGCGCGAGCCGAAGCAATCGGTGAACTGCGTCGGCAACTCCCTCGTCACGGCGAGCTGGCTGCGATCGATGCCGAAACTGTCGGCATGGTTCAAGAGGAACCGGCCGTTCTCGTCATCGCCTACCAATCCGACGGTTTGCACCGGCATGGCCGGGTCGAGCTTCTTCATGTCGATCGCGAGGTTGGAGGCGGAGCCGCCACCACGCAGATCGATCTGACGGATCTCGGCGATCGAATCCTCCGGCGGCCAGAAGTCGATCATCTTGTTGAGATCGACGCACCAGGTCCCGCCGGTGACGAAGCCGCGCCGCATGCCAGCCATTCTGCTACCCTCAGCCGGCCTTCAGCGGCGCTTCCGTGACGACTAGGTCGTCGTCCAGCGAGCGAGCCGGCTTGATCTTCTGCTTCTGCAGCTCGCCGTGATAAGCTTTTACGGCTTCGGCCGGCGCGATCGTGCCGTCCGCTACCTGACGCATCATCGCGACGATGGCGAGCGGATCTTCCGCCAGGTTGATCTTGCGGCCGAACAAGGCGACCCGCGCGCCGTAACGTTCCGCCTGATAGATCAGCTCAAAGCAATCGCGCGTGGTACCGGCGCCGCCACCCAGCACGCCGACGACGAGGCCGGGATCGAAGGAGGCCAGCTCCTCCAGCGCCTTCGGGCCGTTATAGGCGATCTTCAGGAATTGCGGCCGCTCCGCCTTGGTGACGCCGGCGAGGCAGCGCAGGATCACGTCGTTGATGTAATACGGCAGCAGCTTGGGCTCGATCCCCGTCTCGATGTTCGGATTGAAAACTTCCAGGAAATACTTGAAGCCGAGCGCGACGGCATCGGCGCGGAATTCGTGGAACGCCTCGAGAGAGCGCACGTCGGCATCGATGTCGTTGTTGAAGGTTATGGAGTAGAGGCCGAGATCGGTGCCGACGATCTGATGCTCCGGCAGCGGCTCGGCCGAGCCATACATCACGTGTGACAAGGAGGCGGAGCGGAAGGGGCGGGACGGGCTGTTGCGGTAGACCGCGCCCCGGCAGACCCAGATATCGGTCGTATCGTTGGCGCGGATGGCCGGCTTTACCGCGCTGTTGCGGAACAGCTCGCGCTCGTTCAGCAGCTCCAGGTTCGAAGCGGACACCAGCATGATGTCGACGATGTCCTGCTTCACGATAGCCGCGATCTGGTCCAGGAATTCGGCGCGGGTGCGATAGCGCGTCCAGGCTCCGTCCGGCTGGCGATGCGGCCCGGTGGAAGTGAGGCTCGGCCCCATGTCGCCATCCTTGGCGTCGGCAATGATGAAGTCGGTCCGCTTATATTGGCCGGACCGGATGCGGGCGAGCTTGCTATCGAGACGCTTCATTCCAAATTGCTCCTTGTGAGAAAATAGCGAGCAGCCGTCACCGGCTGCTCGCCGCTGAACATATCAACCCCAGCACTTCTTCAGCGCTTGGTCCGATGTGATGGATTCAACGCCCGGCACTGGCTTGTCGGTGACCAGGGAGACGCCGGTGTTGAAGAAGTCGAGGCCCGGCGACGGCTTTGGCTTCTCGCCCGACTTGGCGAATTTCGCGATCGCCTCGACGCCCATCGAGGCCATCAGCAACGGATATTGTTGCGACGTCGCGCCGATCACGCCCGCTTTCACATTCTTGACGCCCGGGCAGCCGCCATCGACCGAGGTCATCAGGACATCCTTGTCCTTGCCCACTGCCTTCAGCGCTTCGTGCGCGCCGGCGGCGGTCGGCTCGTTGATGGTGTAGACGACGTTCACGTCCGGATCCTTTTGCAACAAGTTCTCCATGCCCGTGCGGCCGCCTTCCTCGGCGCCGGCGCCCCATTGATGGCCGACGATCCTCTTGTCGGTCTCATCGCCGTAGCGCTTCGGGTCCATGATGTCGATGCCGAAGCCTTTCATGAAGCCCTGGTCGCGCGCGAGGTCCACGGTCGGCTGGGATTCGATCGCGTCGACGAAGGCGATGTGTGCGTCGGCGGCCTTGGCGCCCAGGGTCTTGGCCGCCCATGCGCCGATCAGCTCGCCGGCCTTGAAATTGTCGGTGGCGAAGGTCGCGTCGGCGGCACTGGTGGGATCAAGCGGCGTGTCGAGCGCGATGACCAGGATGCCGGCTTGCCGCGCCTTCTCGACCGAGGGCACGATCGCCTTGGTGTCGCTAGCGGTGAGGAGGATGCCCTTGGCGCCGGCGGCGATCAGATTCTCGATGGCTGCCACCTGGGTTTCATTGTCGCCGTCATACTTGCCGGCAAAGCTCTGCAGCTCCACGCCCAGCTTCTTGGCCTCGGCTTCCGCGCCTTCCTTCATCTTGGCAAAGAAGGGATTGGTGTTGGTCTTGGTGATGAGGCCGACGATCACCTTATCCGCGGCATGCACGGGACCTGCCCACAAGGCTGCCGTCAATGCGGCGACCGCGACACCAGCCATGACGTTCTTCAAACGTGACGCGGAATGCCCGCGCGCACCTGCACGTTCCACAATCATGTCTTCCTCCCAATTTGGTCCTCGCCATTCGGCGGGCCGGTTTTTCGGCACGTAGCGGCCGTCCCGGATTCAAATTCCTCATTTTGCCTGTTGTCAAGCAGATCATAATAAAGTTATGTATAGATATATGCAGAATATGGTTTCGTCCATCGGAGCGGGGCAGATCCTTGCCCTTATCCTGTCGCGCCAAGCCGCGACGCGGCCCGATATCGAGCGCGTCTCCGGCCTGTCGCGAGCCACCGTCGCGCATCGTCTGGGCGAACTGTTGGAGGTCGGCCTGATCGACGAGACTGATGAGCGCCAGCCGAGCGGCGGCCGCCCGGCGCGCATCCTGAAGCTCAACGAGAACTTCGCCGTTACGCTCGCCGCCGATATCGGCGAGAGCTTCGTCCGCGTCGCGGTCACCGACCTCGCGCCCCGCATTCTTGCTGAGCAGACCGTGGCGATCGACGTCGCCAGCGGACCTCTGCCGATCCTGGGCGAGATTGCGCGCTGCGGGCGCGCATTGTTGAAGCGCACTGGCCGCAAGGTGACAGACGTGCTCGGCATCGGCCTCAGCCTGCCGGCGCCGGTCGACCACGAGGGCGGGCGGGTGGTCGGCCCATCCGTCATGCGCCAGTGGGATAATTTCGATATCCGCGGTTGGCTGGAGAAGTCGCTGGGCATCGATGCGCTGATCGACAACGACGTCAATCTGCTGGCGCTGTCGGAGCATCGGCGATTCTGGCCATCTGCCGATCACTTCTTTTTCGTGAAGGCGGGAACCGGCATCGGCAGCGGCATCGTCACACGGGGCCAGGTTTATCGCGGCGGGCGCGGTGCATCGGGCGACATCGGCCACATCCAGTTCGACGCGCCCCACGCGCCGCTCTGCCGCTGCGGCAAGCTCGGCTGCGTCGAGGCGCGGGCAGCGGGCTGGGCCATCGCGCGCGACCTGCGCAAGCTCGGCTTCGAGGGACAGAATGCCCGCGATGTCATGGCGCTGCTCGACCGCGGAACACCGGAATGCATCCAGCGCATTCGCGAGGCGGGCCGCGTGCTGGGCGAGGTGCTGGCCGACGTGGTCAGCATCCTCAATCCGACGACCATCGTGGTCGGCGGCACGCTGGCGCAGGCCGGCGAGCATCTGATCGCCGGCATCCGCGAGATGATCTATCAGCGCTGCCTGCCGCTCGCGATCGAAGGGCTCGTCCTCCACATCGCCCGCAGCGATGACCGCGCCGGCATTCTCGGCGCCGCGCAACTCGTCATCGACGCCAAGCTGCAGCCCAGCGCGATCGGAGAGACGGTGGCGCGGGTGGTGGGGTAGACATCGAATATGGGCCTTCCAAGCTACTTCCAGACTTCGTTCGCAACGCGCATGAAGTTGCCACCGAGGACGCCCAATATCTCGCGGTCGCGGAAGCCGCGCTTCACCATGGTCTCGGTGATCTCCATCAATTGCCTCGGCGGCACATAGGACGTGGGCCAGCGCCCGTAATCCTCGCTCGGCGGCCAATAGGCCTTGTGCTCCTCAAGCAGGTCATCGACGTTGCCGGCGTCGAACGCGTAGTCAAGTGCGATCCCGACGTGCTCGGCGCCCACCAGGTCGGCCATGTGCGCGATGTGATCGACGAAGGTCTCGCTCCGGATGTCGTTCTCGCCCAGGAACAGGCTGACGCCGTTGACCCCGATCACGCCGCCCGTCTTCGCGCAGGCCTTGATCTGCTCGTCGACGATGTTGCGCCCGTGATTGCGCAGCGCCTTGGCGCAAGAGTGGGAGAAGATGACCGGCGCCTCGGACGCCTCCATCGCTTCCATCGTGGTGCGATAGGCGG
>DASRRI010000067.1:0-30155 GCA_035695765.1 Dongiaceae bacterium | reverse complement strand
GCGTACATTCCACTCCGCTTTCGAACGCATCCGCCGCTACCTCTGTGGGCCACCCCGCCGACGCACCAAACAATGCGATCGACTGAACGCATGCTTAACCTAGCGCCTATGACCCCAACCCTCCCCCAAATTTGGGGGAGGGAGTGATTTAGTTTGAGCGATAGGGAGGGGTTTTTACCGCTTCCACTTCTCCGCGGCTTTGTCGTCGCTCGCGCGCGCTTCCACCCACGCAGCGCCTTGCACGCCTTCTTCCAGCTTCCAGAACGGCGCCTTGGTTTTCAGCCAGTCAATCAGGAAGGCGCAGGAATCGAGCGCAGCCTGGCGGTGCGAGGAGGTGGTGGCGACCAGCACGATGCGGTCGCCCGGCTCCAGTCTCCCGTAGCGATGGATGATGAGCACGCCTTCGAGCGGCCAGCGTGCGCGAGCTTCGGCTTCGATCTCGGCGAGGCGCTTCTCGGTCATGCCGGGATAATGTTCAAGCGTCATCGCGCTGACCTCGCCCTTCTCCGCGAGGTCGCGTACCAGTCCGACGAAGGTGGCAAGGCCGCCGATTCTGGTATTGCCATCGGTGAGGCGCGCCAGCTCCGCGCCGATGTCGAAATCCTCGCGCTGGACCTTGATCATTGCTGCCTCAGCCGCCGGTCACCGGCGGAAACAGAGCGACCTCATCATCCGGCCGCACCGGATGGTCGTGCTCGACATATTCGTGGTTGATCGCGACCTTCACCACGTTGCGCCGGTCGAGGGCGGCGGCGTATTGCGGCCCCAAAGTCGCCAGCCAATCCAGCAGCGCCTCCACGTCCTGGACGTGATCGGGCGCGACCAGCTCTTCCTCGGCCTTGCCGATGTTGGTGCGCACCCAAGCAAAATACAGCAGCTTCATGGAACCTCCGTTTGGGCCCTGGATAAACAGATAGTGGCAAATTGCGGCGAACGCCACCCTTGCCGCTTGAGTGGCCGGCCCAGCGCATCCGACCTTTGTCTAGCTCCAGATTTTACCCCTGCTTAACGCATAGTCCCCCTACGGTTTTCCGATGCAGGCAGTGGATATTCGCATGATGGCAGAGGCGCGCGGCTCGGTTTCCGAGGTGGATACTGACTTCGCCCAGAAGATCGCCGAGAAGGCCGGCTCGCTCGGCGTGCGGCTGGCTGACGCGGCAGGCTCGATCGACGACGTCGCCAAGGTCGTTGCCGACCAGGCCCGGCAGTTCGAGGATCTGCGCTCGGCAGCCGATTCGATGGTCGAGGCCAATGAGCGGATCGCGGGCCAGGTCGAGAATGCGGCCCAGGGCGCGGAGCGCGCGGCCGCGGAAATGTCTGCCTCGCGCGGCTCGCTCGATGCCTCGCTCTCCGACGTGCGCAGCCTCGCGGCCAGCGCCACCGCCATCGAGAGCAAGATCGGCGGCCTGCGCCAAGCGTTGGAAGACATCGCCAAGGTGGCCCAGACCATCGAGGCCATCGCCAAGCAGACCAATCTGCTGGCGCTCAACGCCACCATCGAGGCGGCGCGAGCCGGCGATGCCGGCCGCGGTTTCGGCGTGGTGGCGGGCGAGGTGAAGGCGCTGGCGCGCCAGACCGCGGAAGCGACACAGCAGATCACCGGCACTCTGGGCCAGCTTTCGCAGCAGACCGGAGAACTCAGCCGCGAAGGCGCCGAGGCGACCCGGCGCGCTGCGAAGGTCGAATCGGGCACAGCTGCGATCGGCCAAGTGGTCGAGAGTTCCGCGCGCGCCATCAGCGACATCGCTGGCAAGGCGGGCGCGATTGCCACCGACACGCGCCAGATCCGCGAGCGTGGAACTGTGCTGACGAATGCGTTCGAGGGCCTTTCTGGCGGTGTCAAGAAATCAACCGGCGACCTCAGCCAGGCCAAGGACCGCATCAATCAGCTCCTCGAAGTTGCGGAAGATCTGATCGAGGCGACGGCGCAGGCCGGCGTCGAGACCACCGACGCGCCGATGATCCGCCTCGTTGTGGAGAATGCCGCCAAGGTCAGCATTCTGTTCGAGCAGGCGATCGAACGCGGCGAGATCAACCTCGCTGATCTGTTCGACGAGCGGTACGAGCCGGTTGCCGGCACCGATCCTCAGCAGGTGATGGCGAAGTTCACGGCACTGACCGACCGGCTGCTGCCCTCCATCCAGGAAGCGGCGATGGAGGTCGATCCCCGTATCGTGTTCTGCGTCGCGATTGACCGCAACGGCTACCTGCCGACGCACAATCGCAAGTTCTCGCAAGCCCAGCGCAATGGCGACGTGGTGTGGAACACCGCCAATTGCCGCAACCGGCGCATCTTCAACGACCGCGTCGGCCTCAAAGCCGGGCGCAGCGAAAAGCCGTTCGTGGTCCAGACCTATCGCCGCGACATGGGCGGCAGCAACTTCGCGCTGATGAAAGATGCGTCGGCGCCCATCATCGTCAAAGGCCGCCACTGGGGCGGTGTCCGCTGCGGGTACAAAGTCTAGCGCAGCTGCGGCAAGCGGCCGATCAGGCTCACGAGCTCGCGCTGATTGCGGCAGTCCGTCTTCTGCAAGACGTGCGTCAGCTGGGTGCGCGCGGTGCTCTCGGTGACCCGCCTCTCGGCCATGAAATCGGCAAGCGAGAGGCCTGAGAACAGCGCAAAGGCTAGATCCGCTTCGGCAGGCGTCAATCCAAACATGGTTCCGACCGTCGCGGCAGTCAGCCGAAGCTGGTCATCGGCCGCGCAAATCGCGACCAGGGCAAGTCCCTTCGTGGCCTCATTCGTCGCAAGGCGCTGCGGCAACGGCGCGACGAGGATGAGCAGGTCTGTATCGTCGATCGCAGTGAGGCGCAACCCCCCGCCTGCGCCACCTTGCGCGGCATCGAGGATCAGCGCCCTCAGCTTGCGATCCTTATGCCCGTGCAGCGATATCTCATGTCGGCCTCTAAGCCTGAAGGCATCGGACATTTGCGTGAGCATTTCAGCTGCCTGGTTCGCGAAGATCACATGCGCATCTCGGTCGCATACCAACATGCCGAAGGCAAGTGCATCCAGGGCCGCAAAGCCGATGCCGGATCGACCATGCATATCGAGGCGCGACTTGATGCGGAATGCACGGAGCAGGTGCGGCAGCAATCTTTCCAGGCGGCTTCTCTCGAGCTGGTCGAATGGATTTGCATCATGCGGACGCATGATGTTGATGCAGCCGAGATGATTGTGCTCGATGAAGAAGCACGAGATGGCCGCATCGTACGTGCCAATGCGCCGCCCGTGGTCAACGTAAAATTCCGTTTCGTGGAAGGCGTGATCGGGCATCTCATCGCTGCAGAGCCACGCGTCAGGGATCAGTTGCTGACTGACGAACGCATCCAGGCAGTGATGGTAGTCTCGAAAAAGCGCTTTTTCAGTATCGGGAAGGGTGGTGCTGGGCTCCGTGGCGATGCCGCCTTCGTTGACGCTCCACAACATGGCGTGGGCACTGTCGAACGCTGCCGCGATCCGTCCGGCGATGCCGTTCCATGAGGTCGGATCGACGGCAGCGTCATAGACCGCCGCGACGAGATCATCCCAGAAATGCGGATCTGGTCCTGCCATCGCCACTCAAGTACCCTTTGAAGGCGCAGGCCCGTCCCACTTCAGAGCATCAGCATCTTCACTGAAAGTTGCAACTCAAGCTGCGACGCGAAAGAGCGTGCGAGCGCACAACCGCGCTCAGGGCAGAACTATTCGAGAATGCTCGCTGAGACTCTGCATCAGTGAAATTGTTCATATCTGCGTCCTCCCTTATGCCGTCACTCGAACGGCAGGGTCGCGATCGACTTATCAACTGTTTCGCGGCGCACGCAGGCGACCTTTACCCTGTCGTCCTCGCCGAGGCTTCGCCCAAGAGCGGTTTCAGCTAGGTAAGATTGCCCATGGAGCGCGCAGGTCACCGGACTTGCGAACTCGGCCGGCACGCGCATGACGACGCGCGCATTGGCTTGGGTGCAGTACTGCAGGTTCGGCGTGCTGCTGATAGAGCAGATCAAGACCAGCGCGGTCAGCATCGGAATGGCGGCCCCCATGCGGCGTCGATTGGCGTGCCCAGTGCAGTTCAGCACGGACAGGACTAGCCGTCGTCAGAGGAACCTCCTAAGCCTGAAGGCGTATTTGGCTGCACCAGCGGTTGTCGTTGCCTTGATTGCTGGAGCGGTACTGCCCTACCGTCGCCTCCATTCGAAGGAGGCACGCATGGCCGTCACCATCTATCACAATCCCAACTGCTCCACCTCGCGCAAGGTGCTGGGCTGGCTGAAGGACAAGGGCATCCAGCCGCAGGTGATCGAATATCTGAAGACTCCGCCAAGCACGGCGGAGCTGAAGCGTATCCTGGCGCAGATGAAGGCCAAGCCGCATGACATCCTGCGTCGCAAGGGCGAGGCTTATGACGCGCTCGGTGATGCAAACAAGCTCAACGCCGATGCCCTCATCAAAAAGATGCTCGAAGAGCCGGTTCTGATCGAACGGCCGATCGTCGTCACGGATAAAGGCGCCGTGCTGTGCCGTCCGCCGGAAAGGGTGTGGGAGGTCGTCTAGGGCCGTGCCGGAAACACCAGCCGCGCGATGGTGCCGCGGTTGAGCTCCGAGAGGATCTGCAGGCGGCCGCCGTGAGCTTCGACCAGATTCTTGACGATCGGCAGGCCGAGGCCGGTCCCGGTGGGGTCGTTGATCCCTGAACCTTCGACCCGGCCGAACGGCTCCAGCGCAAGCGCGACCTGATCCTTGCTCATGCCGATGCCGGTATCGGCGATGGCAATGCCGATCGCCTGGTCGGGCATGCGATGGGCAGCCAATTCCACCTTGCCGCCCGGATGGGTGAACTTGATGGCGTTCGACAGCAGGTTGACGATCATCTGCTTTGTGCGACGCCGGTCGGCCGTGAGAACAAGGCCGGCCTCGGCGCCGGCCACGTGCAGCGCCAGGCCGCGGCGATCCACCATCGGCCGCATCATGCGCGTGCATTCATCGAGCAACTCGCCAAGGTCGAAGACGCTTGGCTGCAATTCGAGCTTGCCCGCTTCCACCTTCGCGAGGTCGAGGATGTCGTCGATAAGGGCCAGCAGATGCGTGCCAGCTTGGTGGATATAGCCGCCATATTCCGCGTATTTCTCCACCACCCCGCGCCCGAAATGCAGCCCTCGGATGACTTCGGAAAATCCCAGGATGGCGTTGAGGGGCGAGCGTAGCTCGTGGCTCATGTGAGCCAGGAATACGCTCTTGGCATGGTTCGCGGCCTCGGCCGCGCGCTGGCGCGTCTGGGTCTCGCCGGTGGCGAGATTGCTGGTGAGGTCGGCGAGCTGACGCGCGCGCTGTTTGTGCTCGGTGATATCGTGGATGATGGCGATGACGGACGGCGCACCGCGATGGAAGAAGCGGCTGGCGGCGACCTTGACCCAGATCTGCCGCCCATCCGCACGCCGCAGCTCCAGCTCGCTCTCGGCGTTGCCCGCGCCTCTGTCGATGTCGCGCAGCAATGACAGCCGCTTCTCCGGCTCGACGTAGAATTCGAGTACCGAGCGGCCATTCAAGTCAGCAGCCGGCAGGCCAAGCAACGCAGCCGCTGCGTCGTTGACGTGAATGAACGCGCCCGTTTCCCACGCAGCGACGATAACCGGCACCAGTGACGATAGACGCAGCAGCCGGCCGATCTCGTCGTCGGCCAATCCACCGGCAGGTTCGATGAAATCCATGATCTCGTTCGCTGCTCGTCTCACTTCGTACGCGCCTTGAGTCTCCAATGCACGCATCCGCCCGGACTCGGCCTGGAAGGCGGATTCGGCGCAGCGATGAAGCAATCTCGGCGATCCATGGCCCGGTTGCCAGCTGGCCGGATGGAATATCTTTTATATGACGGTGTGTGTATTGGAATTTTTCCGCGCACCGGGGCGGGTCCCAGAGATTTGGCGAAAAAGCTCGACAAATCCGATCTTTAGCCGCTCCCAACAAGTGCGGAAATCCTCGCTGCGCGCGATGTGCGACAGGGGATGGAAAGCGGCCCGCGGCTCCGCTATGGTCCGCTGGTCCGTCGTGAGGGAAGCCGGTGCGCGCCAGATCAGGCGCAAATCCGGTGCTGCCCCCGCAACTGTAGGATCGCCCGCCGCACTGTTTCGCGGTGGAGGAATGGCGCATCGGCCACTGGCCCCTAGGGCTGGGAAGGCGCGACCAGAGTCCCGCGATCGAGCCAGGAGACCTCAACGGACGCTCGTTTTGTCGGCCGCCTCGGCGGGAGGAAGGGACCACATCCATGGCAGCCAATACGGCTGGCACCACGCAATCTCTGCCGCCGGTCACTCTGGTGCTGGGCGGCGCGCGCTCCGGCAAAAGCAATTTTGCTGAACGGATCACGGTCGCGCATGCGCGCGGCTGCGTCTATCTCGCGACCGCCGAAATCGGCGATGACGAGATGGCCGAGCGCGTGCGCAAGCACCGGGCCCGCCGCGAAGACCACTGGCGCACGATAGAGGCGCCGGTGGAGATCGCGCCGGCCATCGTGGCCGAAACAGAACAGGGCACGGCGGTCCTGGTGGATTGCCTGACGCTCTGGCTCAGCAATCTCATGGCGGCGGCGCGCGATCCAGACAAGGAGACCGAAGCGCTGATCCGGGCGCTGGGGCAGGCGGGCGGGCCGGTCGTCTTCGTCTCCAACGAAGTCGGGCTCGGCATCGTGCCGGACAATGCGATGGCGCGCGCCTTCCGCGACCACGCCGGGCGGCTGAACCAGCGCATCGCCGAGGTCGCGAACAACGTGTTTTTCGTGGCGGCGGGATTGCCGCTGCGTCTGAAATGAGGGGACGGAGAGAATGAGCGGCAAGATTCCGGCGACAGTGGTGACGGGTTTTCTAGGCGCCGGCAAGACGACCTTGATCCAGAACTTGCTGCGCAACGCCAATGGCAGGCGGATCGCGCTCATCATCAACGAGTTCGGCGAGACCGGCGTTGATGGCGAGCTCTTGAAGGGTTGCAAGATCGAAGGCTGCCCGGAGGAGAATATCGTCGAGCTCGCCAATGGCTGCATCTGCTGCACCGTGGCGGACGATTTCCTGCCCACCATGCGCGCTCTGCTCGACCGGCCCAATCCGCCGGAGCATATCGTGATCGAGACCTCGGGCCTCGCGCTGCCCAAGCCGCTGGTGAAGGCCTTCAACTGGCCGGAAGTGCGGACCCGCGTCACGGTCGACGGCGTGATCGCGGTGGTGGATGGGCCGGCCGCGGCGGCCGGGCGCTTCGCCGACAATCCCGATGCCGTCGCGGCGCAACGCTCAGCCGATGCCGCGCTCGATCACGACAGCCCGATCGCGGAATTGTTCGAGGACCAGATCAATTGCGCCGATCTGATCGTGCTCAACAAGAACGATCAGATGGACGAAGCCGCACGCAATGCCGCGACGGCTGCAATCCACCAAGAGTTGAAGCGTGCCGCCAAGGTTGTGCCCGCCAGCTTCGGCGCGATCGATCCCAAGGTGCTTCTGGGTCTCGGCGCGGCGGCGGAAGGTGATCTCGACAACCGCTATTCGCATCATGAATTGGAAGGCGAGGACCACAACCATGACGAGTTCACCTCGTTCCGTCTTGATCTGCCGCACTTGAAGAAACCCGAGGATCTGCTCAGCAAGTTGCTGCCCGCGATCGAGCGGCACGACATCCTGCGCGTGAAGGGGTTTCTCAACATCGTCGGCAAGGAAATGCGCCTGGTGCTGCAGGGCGTCGGCCCGCGCTTGCAGCACTATTATGATCGCGCCTGGGCGCCGGGGGAGGACCGGACCTCGCGCCTGGTGGTGATCGGGCTCAAGGGCCTCGACCACGCGGCGATCGCGCGCGATCTGGGTCTCTGATGCATCTGCTCGCCGCCAAGCCGGGTCAGATCGCCGATGGCAGCGAAGCCATAGACCTCGGCCAGTCGCCGGGCGAGATCGTCGTGCTGTCGGCGGCGGATAGCGAGCTGGCGTGCCTGTCGCGGGCCTATGCGCATTTGAGCGAGCCGAAGCCGAGCCTGCGCCTGGCGAACCTGCTGCAGCTTTCGCACCATCTCTCGGTCGATGCTTATGTCGAGGACATTGTCGCCGAGGCGAAGCTCGTGGTGGTGCGTCTCCTGGGCGGTGTGCGCTATTGGCCCTATGGGATCGAACAGGTCTCGGCTGAATGCCGGAAGCGCGGCATCGCTCTTGCGTGCCTGCCAGGCGATGACCAGCCCGACCCGGAACTCAGCGATCACAACACGCTGCCATCCGCTGCCGCACATCGCCTGTGGCAGTTCCTGGTGCAAGGCGGGCTGGAGAATGGTGCCGCGTTCCTGCGCTATGGCACGAGCCTGATCGGTCATGAGATTGAGTGGCAGGAGCCGCGCCCCTTGCTGCGCGCCGGACTCTATTGGCCGGGCAAAGCTATGCCGTCCCTCGCCGATCTGCGCGCGAAATGGACGGTCGGCGCGCCGGTCGCAAGCATCGTGTTCTATCGTGCCTTGGTTCAGGCGGGGCAGACCGCGCCGGTCGATGCATTGATCGCATCACTGCAAGAGCATGGCCTCAATCCGCTGCCGATCTATGCGGCAGGACTCAAGGAACAGGCGGCCGCCGACTTGATCGCGCGCTTCTATGCGGAAGCGAAGCCCGACATCACGCTCAACTGCACCGGCTTCGCGATCTCGCAACCGGGCGCGGCTCAGGCTGCGACGCCGTTCGATGCTGCCGACGCTCCCGTCTTGCAGGTGGTTCTGAGCAGCGGCACAATCGAGGATTGGCGCAACGGCACGACCGGCCTCAGCCCGCGCGACCTCGCCATGCAGGTGGCACTGCCGGAAGTCGACGGCCGCATTATGACCCGCGCCATCTCGTTCAAGGCGGCTGGACGCTACGACGAAGCGACGCAATGCAATATCGTCGAGCCGCAGCCTGAACCGGGCCGCGTCGCCTTCGTCGCCGATCTCGCCGCCAACTGGATGAACCTGCGCCGCAAGCCGGCGGCCGAGCGCAAGATCGCCATCATCCTCGCCAACTACCCCAACCGCGACGGCCGCATCGGCAACGGCGTCGGGTTGGATACGCCTGCGGGCGTGGTCGAGGCGCTGAAAGCGATGAAGGCGGCGGGATACGAAGTCTCGGACATTCCCGAGAATGGCGATGCGTTGATCACGCGGCTACTCGCTGGCCCGACTAATGCCATTCCAACTAAGCCCCCTTCCCCCCTTGCGGGGGAAGGATGCGAAGGCTTAACGAGCAAAGCGAGCTTGGCCGAAGCTGGATGGGGGATAGCGTGCCATGAGGCGCACAGCGCGGCAGCGCTCACTGTCGAAGCCCCAGCGCTGCATCACCCCCCATCCCGGCCTTCCCCCACCCCGTCGGCGCATGCCGACATTCGTCGGCGGGCGGGGGAAGGGGACATTCTCTTAAGGGGGGACGATTATCGCAGTATCGCGCGCAGTCCCGATGGCATCGCCAAACGGTGGGGCGACGCGCACAACGACCCGTACTGCATCAATGGCGCCTTCCGCTTGCCGCTGATCCAGCTCGGCAACGTGCTGGTCGGCATCCAGCCGGCGCGGGGTTACAACATCGATCCGGTCAAATCGTACCACGATCCGGATCTGGTGCCGCCGCACAATTATCTCGCTTTCTATGCCTATCTGCGGGAGGTGGCGCAGATCGATGCCATCGTGCATTTCGGCAAGCACGGGAACCTGGAATGGCTGCCGGGCAAGGCGCTGGCCTTGAGCGAGGATTGCTATCCCGAAGCAATGCTGGGCCCGCTGCCGCATCTCTATCCCTTCATCGTCAACGATCCGGGGGAGGGCACGCAGGCCAAGCGGCGCGCCAGCGCTGTGATCGTCGATCATTTGACGCCGCCACTGGCACGCGCGGAAAGCTACGGTCCGCTGCGCGACCTCGAGTTGCTGGTGGATGAATATTACGAAGCGGCGCAGCTCGACCCACGGCGCTGCCGCGATTTGCGTGACCGCATCCTCGACCTGGCGCAGGGCTCCGGGCTTGCCGCCGATTGCGGCATCACCAAAGCGGACGATGCCGATACGGCGCTCGCCAAGCTCGACAACCAGCTCTGCGAGCTGAAGGAGCTGCAGATCCGTGACGGACTGCATATTTTCGGACGGTCTCCCGCCGGCACAGAGCGCGCTGCGCTGCTGGTGGCTCTGACGCGGCTGCCGCGTGGCAAGGGTGAGGGCAGGGACCAGTCGCTGATCCGCGCCCTGGCTGCCGATCTGGAACTGGAGTTCGATCCGCTGTCGGCGAAGCTGGGCGACTCTTGGGATGGGCCGTGGCCCACGGCACTGGCGGATGTCAGCGCCGATGCATGGCGCAGCGTTGGCGATACTGTCGAACGGCTGGAGCTGCTCGCGCTGAGGCTGGTTGGCGGGAAAGCCGTATCTGCTGGGTCGCGCACGACGGCCGTACTCGACTTCATCCGTCAGAGTCTCGCGCCGACGATCGATCGATGTGGCGCAGCGGAATTGGACGGCCTGCTGCGCGGTCTTGCCGGGCGGTTCGTGGCGCCCGGTGCGTCCGGCGCGCCGACGCGCGGACGGTTGGATGCGCTTCCCACAGGACGCAATTTCTATTCGGTCGATACCCGCGCGATT
The DNA here is from genome assembly GCA_035695765.1 of Dongiaceae bacterium. Taxonomy (GTDB): domain Bacteria; phylum Pseudomonadota; class Alphaproteobacteria; order Dongiales; family Dongiaceae; genus Dongia_A. Next base: position 19,566 of record DASRRI010000067.1, on the reverse strand, counting down.
CCGACGCCGAGCGCCTGGGCGCTGGGTTGGAAGTCGGCGGGCCTCATCCTCGACCGCCACCGGCATGAGCATGGCAATTGGCCGCGCGCTCTGGTGCTATCCGCCTGGGGGACAGCCAACATGCGGACCGGCGGCGACGACATCGCGCAGGCGCTGGCGCTGATCGGCGTGCGGCCGACCTGGGATGTGGGCGCGTCGGGCCGCGTCGCGGGATTCGAGATCCTGCCGCTCAGTTTGCTGGACAGGCCGCGGGTCGACGTCACGTTGCGCGTCTCCGGCTTTTTCCGCGATGCCTTCCCGGCGCAGATCGATCTGTTCGACAGCGCGGTGCGCGCGATCGCCGAACTCGAGGAGCCGGAGCAACTGAACCCGATCGCCGCGCGCGTGCGTACCGAGAGCGCGGAGCTGGTTGCGCAAGGCATCGACGCGAAGACCGCACAACGCAAGGCGGCGTTCCGCATATTCGGCTCCAAGCCCGGCGCATACGGCGCTGGGCTGCAGGCGCTGATCGACGAAAACGGCTGGTCCGACGAAGGGGATTTCGCGCGCGCCTATCTCGCCTGGGGCGGCTATGCTTACGGCGACGGCGCGTCCGGCGAAGCAGCGCAATCCGCCTTCTCTCACCGCCTGCGCCACGTCGATGCGGTCCTGCACAACCAGGACAATCGCGAGCACGATCTGCTAGACAGCGACGATTATTATCAGTTCGAAGGCGGGCTCGCCGCGACCATCAAGCACCTCACGGGCCGCAAGGCGCAGGTTTGGCACAACGACCACTCGCGACCTGAGAATCCTCAGGTGCGTAGCCTGGAGGAGGAGATCGCGCGGGTGGTGCGCGCGCGCGTCGTCAATCCGAAATGGATCAAGGGCGTGATGCGCCATGGCTATAAGGGCGCGTTCGAGATGGCGGCGACGGTCGACTACTTGTTTGCGTTCGCGGCCACCGCCGACTGCGTCGCCGACCACCATTTCGATCTGGTATTCGACGCCTATCTGGGTGACGACACTGTGCGCGACTTCATCGCGAGCCACAATCCCGCCGCCCTCAAGGAAATCGCCGAGCGCCTGCTGGAAGCGCAGGAGCGCAACCTGTGGCGACCGAAATCCAACGCGGCCCATGCCCGCCTCCAGGAATTGGCGGGAAGCGACTGGGCCGGCCGAACTCTTTCCACGCGAGCAGCATCATGACCGAAGAAACCGATCTCAACCGCCGCGCCAACGAGAAATCCGCCAAGCGCAAGGAAGCCCGCGACAAGATGATGGCGGAGAAGACCATCGAGAAGGGTCTTCTCATCGTCCATACCGGCAAGGGCAAGGGCAAGTCGACGGCGGCCTTCGGCATGGTCATGCGCTGCATCGGCCACGGCATGAAGGTGGGCGTGATCCAGTTCATCAAGGGCAAGTGGGACACCGGCGAGCGCTGGGTGCTCGAGAAGTTCCCGGAGCTCTGCGCCATCAAGGCGCTCGGCGAGGGCTTCACCTGGGAGACGCAGGACCGCGCCCGCGATATCGCCCATGCCCGCGCGGCTTGGGAAGAGGGGAAGAAGATGATGGCCGACCCCGCCATCAAGCTGGTGCTGCTCGACGAGCTCAATATCGCCCTGCGCTACGATTATCTGCCGGTCGAGGAAGTCGTCGAGACGCTGCAGGCGCGCCGCCCCGATCTGCATGTCATTGTCACGGGCCGCAATGCCAAGGACGAGCTGATCGCCATCGCCGACCTGGTGACGGAGATGGAGCTGGTGAAGCACCCTTTCCGCGACGGCGTGAAAGCACAGAAGGGGATCGAGTTCTAACACGATGCGCAAGCCCGCCATCATGTTCCAGGGCACCGGCTCTGACGTCGGCAAGTCGCTGATCGTCGCGGGCCTCTGCCGCCTCTATGCGCGGCAGGGGAGGCGCGTGCGGCCGTTCAAGCCGCAGAACATGTCGAACAACGCGGCGGTGACGGCGGAAGGTGGTGAGATCGGACGCGCGCAGGCGCTGCAGGCGCGGGCCTGCGGCGTGGCGCCGTCGGTGCACATGAACCCAGTGCTGCTGAAGCCGCAGAGCGAGATCGGCGCGCAGGTGGTGGTGCAGGGCAAAGTGTGGGGACAAGCCAAGGCGCGGGACTATCGCACGCTCCGGCCGCAGCTTCTGCCGGCGGTGCTCGAGAGCTTCGCGCGCCTGTCGGAGGACGCCGATCTGGTTCTGGTCGAAGGGGCAGGCAGCCCGGCGGAAGTCAATCTGCGCGACGGCGACATCGCCAACATGGGGTTTGCGGAAGCGGCCGATGTCCCGGTGCTGCTGGTCGGCGATATCGATCGCGGCGGCGTCATCGCTTCCATCGTGGGCACCATGGCATTGCTTCCGAAGAACGAAGCGGTGCGCATCAAGGGCTATCTCATCAATAAGTTCCGTGGCGATCCGTTGTTGTTCGAGGATGGGCTGGTGACCATCGATCGCGCGACCGGCTTGAAGAGCGTCGGTGTCGTGCCGTGGTTCGAGCGCGCGCATCTCTTGCCGGCAGAGGATGCCGTGGCGCTGAACGGTTACCGGGCCTACGGCGAGGGTGCGATCAAGATCGTGGTTCCGCGCATGCCGCGCATTGCCAACTTCGACGACCTCGATCCGTTGCGCGCTGAGCCCGATGTGCGGCTAGAACTGATCGAGCCCGGCCATGCGCTGCCGGCCGATGCCGATCTCATCCTGTTGCCTGGCTCCAAGTCCACCATCGGCGATCTGCAGGCTCTGCGCGAAGCCGGCTGGGACATAGATATCAAGGCCCATGTGCGGCGCGGCGGGCGCGTGCTCGGACTATGCGGCGGGTATCAGATGCTGGGCGTCCGACTGGATGATCCCGAGGGCACGGAGGGGCCGGCAGGTGCAGTGGACGGACTCGGCTTGCTTGCGGTCGAAACACGCCTCGGCGGCGACAAAGCGCTTGTCGAGGTGACCGGCAAAGACTGCGCGAGCGGCCAATCCGTGCGCGGCTACGAAATGCACATCGGGAGCACCAGCGGCACGGATTGCGCGCGGCCGATGCTGGATCTCCGGGGCAGGCCCGATGGCGCGATGTCGGACGATGGGCGCATCATGGGCACCTATGTGCATGGCATCTTCGCCAGCGATGCCTTCCGCCATGCCTTTCTGAGTTCACTGCGCGCGCGGAGCGATAGCGGCCTCGCCTACGAATCCTCGGTCGACCAGGTGCTCGACGAGCTCGCCGATCACCTCGCGCGTCATCTCGATACCAGACGGATATTGGACCTTGCTAGCCGAACACCCAACTAAGCGTAGCCAGGAGCGCCGCTTGCACACAGCAGGCGCGGACGAACAGCCGCAGCGACATGCGGATATCGGGCGCCGCGGCGTGCGGCCGGCCGCCTTCATTCATCCAATGATCGTCCACCCGCTCGCCGCCATAGACCCTAGGTCCCGCGATGGCGAGGCCGAGCGCGCCGGCGAACGCCGCCTCCGGCCAGCCGGCATTGGGCGAGCGGTGATGGCGCGCATCGCGCCGCATCGCGTGCCAGGCTCCGATCGGGTCGGCGCCGGGCAGCAGCAGCGCGGCCGCGCAGGCGATGACGCCGGAGAGGCGCGCCGGGATCAGATTGACCAGATCGTCCAGCCGCGCCGCCGCCCAGCCGAACTGCAGGTGACGCGCGTTCTTGTGGCCGATCATGCTGTCGGCGGTATTGATCACCTTGTAGGCCAGCAATCCCGACAGGCCGAACAAGGCAGCCCAGAAGACCGGCGCCACCACGCCGTCGGAGAAATTCTCGGCGAGGGATTCGATCGCGGCGCGCGACACGCCGGCCTGATCCAGCGCCTCCGGATCGCGCCCGACGATGCGCGAGACTGCCAGCCTGCCGCCGCCGAGCCCGCCCGTCTCCAGGCCGGACGCGACCGCCGCGACGTGGTCATAGAGGCTCTTCTGTGCGATCAAGGTGGACATGACCAGCGCCAGCCACACCTCGCCAAGCGGAAGAGCCAGCAGCATTCTCTGCACGAGGTGGCCGAGGATGAGCGCGCCCGCCGTGAGACCGATGATGGTCCAGGCGCCGCAATTGCGGCGGCGACCGGGCGTGTCGCTTTCGAGATTGAAGCGCCCATCCGCCCATGCGATCACCCGGCCGATGAGCTGGACCGGGTGGAGCTGACGCCGATTCAACGCCTCCGGGTCGCCGAATATGGCATCGAGGGCGAGCGACAGCAGCAGGGACCAGGGGCGGTGAGAGAAGAACATCCAAGGTTCATTGGCCGATTTGGCGAGTCCCGTCAATCGGCGCGAGGGAGACAGAGGCGATGAGCAAGATCGGCGTAATGGTTTGCGGCCATGGCAGCCGCGATGAAGAGGCGATTACCGAGTTCCAGGCCGTGGCGCGCGGCATCGCCCAGCGCCTGCCGGAATTTCCCGCCGATTACGGTTTCCTGGAATTCGCCCGGCCGATCATCCGCGACGGGCTCGATGCCTTGCGCAAGCAGGGCGTGACGCGCTGCCTCGCTGTTCCCGGCATGCTGTTCGCGGCAGGGCATGCCAAGGACGACATCCCCTCGGTGCTGAATAAGTACCAGGCGGATCACCCGGGATTCCGGATTGAGTACGGCCGCGACCTTGCCGTCGATCTGAAGCTGTTGCGCGCCGCGCGCGAGCGGATCGAGCAGGCGGAGCGCATCGTGAGCCGCAAGGTGTCGCGTGCTGAGACTTTGCTCGTGGTGGTAGGGCGCGGCACCTCGGATCCCGACGCCAATTCCAACATCAGCAAGGTCGCGCGCATGCTGTGGGAGGGCATGGGCTTTGGCTGGACCGAGGTGTGCTATTCCGGCGTTGCCTTTCCGCTGGTGGGACCCGGGCTCGAGCATGCGGTGAAGCTCGGCTACAAGCGCATCATCGTGTTCCCCTATTTCCTGTTCACCGGTGTGCTGGTGAAGCGCATCTATGACATCACCGACGAGATGGCGGCGCGCCATCCGGAGATCGAGTTCCTCAAGGCGAGCTATCTCAACGACCATCCTTTGGTGCTGGATGCGTTCGCGGGGCGGGTGCGCGAGATCCTGGACGGCGACAATGCGATGAACTGCCAGATGTGCAAATACCGCGAGCAGGCGATCGGCTACGAAGCCGAAGTGGGCCGCGTGCAGGAAAGCCACCATCACCACGTCGAGGGCATCGGCACCGGCAAGGCCCATGATCATGACCATGGGCATCATCACCATGATCACGATGGACACCATCACCATCATCATGAACACGCGCACGACCATGGCCACGCGCACGATCACGGACACGGCCACACTCACACGCACTTTCCGCCGCCTTTCCCGGACCACCCACACGGCCCCGGCAAGCGCGATCCGGAGCGGCTGTGATGATGGCCGATTGAGGGAGCGGTGAGGGCCACTATGACCCGCGACTACGTCAAGGACCCGGCGGAGATCTATCGGCAGTCGTTCGCGACCATCGAGGCGGAGGTGCGGCTGGATGTCCTGCCGTCGTCGCTGCGTGCGATTGCGCGGCGCATGATCCATGCCTGCGGCATGACGGACTTGGTCGATGATCTCGCGTGGGGCGGCGATCCGGCGGCTGCGGCGCGGCATGCGCTGGATAGCGGGGCGCCAGTCCTGACCGATGCCCAGATGGTGGCCTCCGGCATCATCCGGACGCGCTTCCCCAAGTCGGAGATCATCTGCCTCATTGGCGAGAAGGTCGCGGAGACCGCAAGCCTGCTTGGCACCACGCGGTCTGCTGCGGCGATCGAATTGTGGCGCGGTCGGCTGGCAGGCGCGATCGTCGCCATCGGCAACGCGCCCACGGCGCTCTATCACCTGCTGGACATGATCGAGGCCGGCGGTCCGCGGCCGGCGGCGATCTTCGCTTTTCCGGTCGGGTTCGTCGGTGCAGCGGAATCCAAGCAGGCGTTGATCGAAGCCCAGCTAGGCATTCCTTATCTCACGCTGCGCGGGCGGCGGGGCGGCAGCGCAATTGCCGCTGCTGCCATCAATGCACTCGCTGACGACAAGCCGGGAGAGGCGGCATGAGCGTCTGGCTCAACGTCATCGGCATCGGCGAGGACGGGATCGAGGCACTGCCACGTGCGCTGCAGGATCTGATCGAGCGCGCCGAGCTGATCGTCGGTGGCGAGCGCCATCTCGCCATGGTGAGCCAGGCGCGCGCGGAGAAGGCCAGCTGGGCCTCGCCTTTGTCGCTGAGCCTCGACGACATCTGGTCGCATCGCGGCCGGCCGGTGGTGGTGCTGGCGACTGGTGATCCCATGCATTTCGGCATTGGGGTATCTCTTGCCAGGCGCGTGCCGGCGGAGGAGATGGCGGTCCATCCGCATATCTCGGCCTTCTCGCTCGCGGCCGCGCGCATGCGCTGGCCGCTGGCTGACGTCGAGTGCCTGACCATCCATGGCAGGCCGCTCGATCTGCTGGCGGGCGCAGTCGCGCCGGGCCGCATGCTGCTATTGCTGTCGCATGACGGAACGTCGCCGATGGAGGTGGCAGAGCGCCTCAGCGAGCTTGGCTATGGCGCCAGCGAGGTCACGGTGCTGGAGCATATGGGCGGGGAGCGCGAGCGCATCTATGCGGGCCGTGCCGATAGCTGGGCGCATCCCCGTGCGGCCGATCTCAACACGCTCGCCGTCTTTTGCGAGGCGAGCGAATCAGCGCGGCCCTTGTCGCTGTCACCGGGCTTGCCCGACGACGCGTTCCAGCATGACGGCCAGCTCACCAAGAGAGAAGTTCGCGCCGCCACCTTGTCCGCGCTACGGCCCTTGCCGGGACAATTGCTGTGGGATGTCGGCGCCGGCTGTGGCTCGATCGCGATCGAATGGCTGCGCACGCACCGCTCGCTGTCGGCCATCGCGATCGAGAGCGACGAAACGCGCCAAGCCCTGATCGAAGCCAATGCGGCTGCGCTCGGCACGCCGCATCTGAGGCTGGTGGAGAGGGCTGCGCCGCAAGCCTATGACGGCCTGCCGGACCCCGATGCGGTCTTCATCGGCGGCGGGCTCGGCGATCCGGGTGTGATCGAAGGCGCGTGGGAACGCTTGAAACGCGGCGGGCGGCTGGTCGCCAATGCCGTGACGGCGGAAGGCGAGATGCATCTCTTCGCCCTGCGCTCCAAGCTGGGCGGCGAGATGACGCGCCTCTCGATCGCGCGCCTGTCGCCGGTGGGTGAGCTGCACGGCTGGCGACCGCTGATGCCCGTCACGCAATATTGGGTGGATAAGAGATGACCGGCATCGTGTATGGCGTTGGCGTGGGGCCGGGCGATCCGGAGCTGCTGACTTTGAAGGCGGCGCGATTGATCCGCTCGGCGGATCTCATTGCCTATCCGGCGCCGGAGGAGGGGCCGAGCTTCGCGCGCCAGATCGCCGCGCCGCATATTCCCGGAGGCATGGCGGAGCTGCCGATCCGCATGGCGATCGGCGATGGGCGATTCCCCAAGGACGATGTCTATGACAAGGCAGCCGAGACCATCGTGGAAGCCGTGCTCGGCGGCAAGCAGGTGACGGTGCTGTGCGAAGGCGATCCCTTCTTCTACGGCTCCTTCATGTATCTGTTCGCGCGCCTCGCCAGCCGCTGCCGCGTGGAAGTGGTGCCGGGTGTCTCGTCCCTGATGGCCTGCGCGACGGCGACGCGCGGGGCTCTGGCGGCGCGCAACGATGTGCTGACCATCATTCCCGCGCCCTTGCCGGAAGAGGATCTGCGCCGGCGTCTCACCGAGATTGAAGCCGCGGCCATCATCAAGGTCGGCCGCCATTTCGCCAAAGTGCGCAAGGTGCTGATCGAGCTGAAGCTCGCGGATCGCACGCGCTATGTGGAGCATGCGACGCTGACGAATGAGCGCGTGCTGGCCCTGCATGAAGTGCCTGCGGATGCGGCGCCCTATTTCTCCATGCTGCTGGTTCATCGCCGTGGAGATGCGTGGAAATGAGCGAAGTACGGAACGATCCCGCTATCATCGCCTTATCGGAGTCCGGCGCCGTGCTGGCGCGCCGTATCCAGGCGATCCTGTGCGCTGGCGAAGTGCTGGGTCTCGACGGCCGCGTGACCGAGTGCGATCGCTCCTTCAGCAATGTCTCCGCCATCCTGCATGACGCCTTCACTGCCGGTCGTCCGATCATCGGCATCTGCGCGACCGGCATCCTGATCCGCACGCTGGCGCCGTTCCTGAGCTCCAAGGAAAGCGATCCGCCTGTCCTGGCGGTGGCGGAGGACGCGTCGGTGATCGTGCCGCTGCTGGGCGGTCATCACGGCGCCAATGCGCTGGCAGTGCGCCTGGCTGAGGCGCTGGGTGGTGTTGCCGCGCTGACCACCGCGAGCGACGTGATGCTGCGCGTTCCGCTCGATGCGCCGCCGCCCGGCTGGCGCTTGCGCGAGGATGCCGACTACAAGCGCGTGGCGGCAGAGCTGCTGTCTGGCACGCGGGCGCACATTTCGGTGGAGGCTGGGCCCGCGCCGGACTTGCTGCTCGAACTGCCGCAGGCAGAAGATGCGACGATCAATATTCTTGTCAGCGACCGCGCGGACGCAGAGGCCGATCTGGTCTATGCACCCCAGACCATCGTGCTCGGCATCGGCTGCGAGCGTCTGGCCGGCGAGGAAGAGGTCTGGGCCTTGGTCGAAGACTCGCTCATCAAGGCGAACATCGCGAAGGAAGCCGTTGCCTGCGTCACCTCCATCGCGCTCAAGGCAGCCGAGCCTGCCATTCATGGCGTGGCGCGGCGGCTCGGTGTCCCGGCGCGCTTTTTCGACGCGGTGCGTCTGGAGCAGGAGACGCCGCGCCTGCCGAACCCGTCCGACCTGGTTTATCGCGAGACCGGCTGCCATGGCGTGGCAGAAGGCGCCGCGCTCGCCGGCGTGGGCGAGGATGGTGCGCTTATCCTGCCGAAGCAGCGCTCTCAGCGCGCGACCTGCGCCTTGGCGCGCTCGCCGGACATCGTCGATCCCAAGCTGGTCGGCCGCGCGCGCGGTTCGCTCGCCATCGTCGGCATAGGGCCAGGCGCAGCGCAGGCGCGCACGCACGAGGTCGAGGCTGCCATCCGCGCCGTGACCGATCTGGTCGGCTACAAGCTCTATCTCGATCTGCTAGGGCCGCTCGCCGCGCACAAGGCGCAGCACGGCTACGAGCTGGGCGAGGAGGAGATGCGCGTGCGCATCGCCCTCGGCCTCGCGGCGGAGGGCCGGGACGTGGCTTTGGTCTGTTCCGGCGATGCCGGCATCTATGCCATGGCGACCCTGGTATTCGAGCTGATCGAGCGCGAAGACAACCCTGACTGGGCGCGGCTGGAGATCAGCGGCCTGCCGGGCGTTTCCGCCATGCAGACAGCAGCTGCGCGCATCGGCGCTCCCCTCGGCCACGATTTCTGCGCCATCTCACTGAGCGACCTGCTGACGCCGTGGGAGGTGATCGAGCAGCGCCTGCGATCCGCCGCGGCCGGCGACTTCGTGGTGGCGTTCTACAATCCGGTGTCGCGGCGGCGGCGCACGCAACTGGCCGCTGCCAAGGACATCCTGCTGCGCCATCGGCCGGCCGAGACTCCGGTCGTGCTGGCGCGCAATCTCGGCCGCGAGGGCGAAAGCGTCACGGTCGTCACGTTGCGTGGTCTCAAGGTCGAGGACGTCGATATGCTGACGCTGGTGATCGTAGGGTCGAGCGCGACCCGCGCGGTGGCGCGGCCGGATGGCGGCGTATGGGTCTATACGCCGCGCGGCTATGCGAAGAAGATGAACCAGGGGGCAGCATGAGCATCGTGCATTTCATCGGCGCAGGGCCGGGCGATCCGGAACTCATCACCGTGCGCGGCAAGCGCCTGATCGAAGAGGCAACGGTTGTGCTCTATGCGGGGTCGCTGGTGCCGCCTGCCGTCGTGACGATGGCGCGGGCCGATGCGCTGGTGATCGATACCGCGCCGCTGACGTTGGATGAGATCATCGCGCACATGGAAGAGGCGATCGGGGCGGGCAAGAACGTGGCGCGCGTCCATTCCGGCGATCCGTCGATCTACGGTGCGATCGCGGAGCAGATGCGGCGGCTGGATGCGCTCGGCATCGAATACGATGTGACGCCGGGCGTGCCGGCTTTCGCCGCCGCCGCCGCAATGTTGAAGACCGAACTGACCTTGCCGGAGGTGAGCCAGACTATCATCCTGACCCGCACCGACGGCGCGGCCTCGGCCATGCCCAAGGGAGAAGACCTGGCGACGCTGGGCCAATCGGGCGCGACGCTCGCGATCCATCTTTCGGTGCGCAACATCCACAAGGTGGTGACTGAGCTGATTCCGCATTACGGCGCGGATTGCCCGGTGGTCGTGGCGTTCCGCGTCGGTTGGCCAGACCAGGAAGCGATCTTCGGCACGCTCGGCGACATCAAGGGCAAGGTGAAGGAGACCAAGATCACCCGCACCGCCCTGATCCTGGTTGGCCGCGTGTTCGGCAAACGCGATTTCGAAGACAGCCGCCTCTACCACGCCGACCACCGCCACATCCTGCGCCCCAAGGCCAAGGCGCGGTTGTAGGCTTGCTGGCAGCAGCCATCGCTTCCCCCCTCACCCTGTCCCTCTCCCTCGAGGGAAGAGCGGACGCTGTTGATCGATTCGCGCGAATTGCCCCTCTCCCCTCGAGGGAGAGGGGCTGGGGTGAGGGGGAGCCCCCGCACGATCGGCGAACATCTGTGCGATGACCGCCCTCTGGCGCCACCGCGGCTTCCTGCATCTGTGGGGCGCGCAGGCGACGTCCACGTTCGGCACGCGGATCGGGCGGGAAGCGATCCAGCTCAGCGCGGTCATGCTGCTGGGATCCGGGCCGCTCGATCTTGCCTGGCTCAATGTCGCGGTCTCGCTGCCTTATCTGCTGTTCGGGCTGGTGGCCGGCATCCTGATCGACCGCATGCGGCGGCGGCCGCTGCTCATCGCGACGGACCTGGTGCGCGCGGCGCTGCTGGCGACGATTCCATTCGCGGCCTGGATCGGTGCGTTTTCCCTGACGCATCTGCTGGTGGCCGTGTTCCTGGTGACAGCCTGCACGCTGATCTTTGATGCCGCGCATCAGACTTACGTGCCGACGCTCATCGAGAAGCATTGGCTGCTGGACGCCAATGCCAAGCAGGAATCGACCGCGGCGGCATCGGAGATCGTCGGTCCTCCGATCGGTGGCGTGCTGGTGCAGGCGCTGGGCGCGCCGATCGCGATCCTGTGCGACGCCGTCAGCTATGTGGCGTCGGCCTTTCTCCTGTGGCGCCTGCCGCACGAGGAAACGCCGCCGGAAGGCGGCAGCGCGCGCGTCACCTGGAACGATCTCAAGGTCGGGTTCCTGATCGTGTTCCGCCACCGCTTGCTCCGGCCACTGGCGTTCGCCAAGATCATCCGCGCGATCTGCGGCGGCGCGATCGGCGCGTTCTATGTGCTCTACGTGTTCCGCGACCTGCAGGTCTCGCCGGCAGCGCTCGGCATCGTCGTCGGATGCGGCGGTGCCTCGGCACTGGCCGCTGCCTTGAGTACGACACGCATAGCAGCCGTGACGCCGGCAGGAACCGGCATGGTAGCCGGCATCGCCGCAGCCGCATTGGGCCACGCCTTGCTGCCGCTTGCGGGTCTCCTCATCGGTACCTGGGCCGTCATCCCGCTGCTGGTGCTGGGCCAGCTCATCAGCGACTTCGGCCTTGCCTACGCTTTCTCGCTGGAGCGCACCTTGCGCCAGCATCACATCGAGAACGCCGTGCTCGGCCGCGCCTCGGTTGTCATCTCCATGTGCGGCAACGTGCCAGCCCCGCTCGGCGCCATCCTCGCTGGCATCTTCGCCGAGCAATTCGGATTGACGCCGGTCTTGTGGGTCTGCGTCGCCGGCTACTCTCTTTCGCCGTTGGTGCTGCTGGGTTCGAAGATCCGGACCTTGCCGCGAGTGGAACTGTCCTAGCCGTGCAGTTGCCGCACCCAAGCGACGACATCTGCCACATTCGCCACAGCCGGCGACCGGGGGTCGAGTGCGATGGCGGGCCGCTCGATCATGATGACGGGTAGGCCTAGCATGCGCGCGGCTTCGATCTTGGCGTAGGTCGCATCGCCGCCGCTGTTCTTGGCGACGATAAGTCCGATGTGATGCTCGCCCAGCAAACGCAGCTCATCCTGGAGCGAGAAGGGGCCCCGCGCCGCGATGGTGCGGTAATCGCTGAGCGGCAGCTCATCCGGCGCGTCGACCAAGCGCACCAGGAACTGCGCGTTGTGGATATCGGCGAAGGCGTCGATCTCGCCGGAGCCCAATGTCAGGAAAATGCGGCCGCCTTCGCGCCGGCATAGCTCCGCCGCGTCGGCAGCGTTGCGCGCTGCCACCCAGCGGTCATCGGGACGTGCGGTCCAGGCGGGGCGAAGCAGGCGCATCAGGGGAATGCCGGCGCTGGTTGCTGCGGCGAGCGCGTTGGCGCTGATCGTCTCCGCGAACGGATGCGTGGCGTTGACGAGATGCGAGATGCGCTCTTCGCGCAGATAGCGCGCCAATCCTTCGGCACCGCCGAATCCGCCGGTGCGCACCGTGCCCTTCGGCAAGCGTGGCTCGCGCGTGCGGCCCGCGAGGGAGGAGATGATCTCGATCCCTTCGAGTTCCGCCAGCTGCTCGGCGAGCTGGAAGGCTTCCTGCGTGCCGCCGAGGATGAGAACGCGCATGTCAGTTGAAGCCCGTCCCGGCGACCATCTTTCCGTCACGATCATAGACCAGCACCTCGATCGCGACCTTGCCGTTGACTTCTTCCAGCGCGATCCGTTGCGCCTTGGTCGCCACCACGTGACCCAGCGGGACGCCTTGCTGAGCGGCGATGGTCAAGGCTTCGCTCGCGGTGTTCGCCTCGGTGATCAGGCGCCGCGTGAGCTCGTTGGCGCCACGCTCGCCCGCCCAGCGCGCGAGCGTCTCCAGATTGACTTGGCTGCGGCCGGAATGGAGATCGAGGAATCCATCCGCCAGCTTGCAGAACTTGCCGAAGCCCCCGGCCAGCGTCAGGCGCTTGATCGGATGCTGGCGCAGATATTTGAGCGTCGCCCCCGCGAAATCACCCATGTCGATGAACGCGAAATCCGGCAGGCCGTAACGCTGCTGCACTGCGCTTTCGGTGGTGGAGCCTGTGCAGGCCGCGGCGTGCTCCAACCCAGCCGCGCGGATGACGTCGATGCCGCGATGGATGGAGGCGATCCAGGCCGAGCACGAAAACGGATGCACGATGCCGGTGGTGCCGAGGATGGAAATACCGCCGACAATGCCGAGGCGCGGGTTCCAGGTCTGCTTCGCCAGCTCTTCGCCCCCGGGCACGGAGATCTCGATCTCGACGTCCGGCTCCGCGCCGTAGGCGATCGCGACCTCTTCGATCACTTCCGCCATCAAGCGGCGCGGAACGGGATTGATCGCGGGTTCGCCGACCTCGATCGGCAAGCCTGCCTTGGTGACGGTGCCAACGCCTTCTCCGGCCTTGAATTGGACACCGCCGCCTTCGTGCAGGGGACGAACCGTGGACAGGATGAGTGACAGGTGCGTGACGTCGGGATCATCGCCCGCATCCTTGATGATGCCAGCGCTCGCCCAGGTCTCGCCGCGGCTGTGGCGGGCGAGCGCGAAGCTCGGTCGCTCGCCCTTGGGCAAGAGAATCTCCACCGGATCGGGAAATTCGCCGGTCAAGAGGGCGGTGAAGGCGGCCTTGGTCGCGGCGGTGGCGCAAGCGCCCGTGGTCCAGCCGCGGCGCAACGGGCCTTCTGGCTTGCGAGTCATGGCGCTATTCTAGCGTTTGGGGTCTGAATCTGGCTAGTCGCCGGACGGCGGCCCCATAGGATCGGGGACATGAACGAATTGTTGGAATCGTTGCCCGGGATCGAGCCGGGCTGGGTGTGGCTGGTCGGGGCGGGTCCGGGGACGGCAGGCCTCCTGACCCTGCTTGCGCTGCGCGGGCTCACGACGGCGGACGTCGTGGTCTATGACGCGCTGGTCGACCAGGAGGCACTGAAGCTGGCGCGGCCCGGCGCTACTCTCGAATATGCCGGCAAGCGCGGCGGCAAGCCCTCGGCCAGGCAGCCGGACATTTCTCTGCGCCTCATCCAGCTGGCGCGCGAGGGCAAGCGCGTCCTGCGCCTCAAGGGCGGTGATCCCTTCGTGTTCGGCCGCGGCGGAGAGGAGGCGATGGCGCTGGTCGAAGCGGGCATCCCCTTCCGCATCGTGCCGGGCGTGAGCGCGGGCATCGGAGGCCTCGCTTATGCCGGCATCCCCGTGACGCACCGCGACTGCAACCAGGCCGTCACGTTCCTCACCGGCCACGATGCCGGCGGCGATGTCCCGGACGGCGTCGATTGGAACGCAATCGCCAAAGGCTCGCCGGTCATCGTGATGTACATGGCGCTGAAGCATATCGAACAGATCGCCGCCCGCCTGATCGCCGGCGGCCGCGCGGCAGGCGAGCCCGTCGCCGTGGTCAGCAAGGCGACCGGAACCGAGCAGCGCGTGCTGGAATCCACGCTCAGCAGCTGCGCGGCGGATGTCGCCGCGAGTGGCATCGAGCCGCCGGCGATCGTGGTGATCGGCGAAGTGGTGAAGTTGCGCGCCGCGCTGGACTGGCTCGGCGCGAGCCAGGGGCGCGTGTTGGTTCCTGATCCGCTCGGGACGCGCAGGCAGGGGCAGACCGGTTGAGTGTGGCGAATTGATGCTGCTGACCTTCCCGCCTCTCAAAGAGCCCCTTCCCCCCTTGTGGGGGAAGGTTGGGATGGGGGGTGATGCAGCGCTGCGGCTCCGACACTTGGCGCTCTTGCGAGCGCGCGCGGCTAACGCCGCGCTACCCCCCATCCAGCTCCGCCCCCGGGCTCTTCGACCCGGGGGTTCGCTCTCGCTCGCTAAGCCTCCGCATCCTTCTCCCGCAAGGGGGGAAAGGACGTTTAGTGTTGGGGCAGGGGAGCTCCGATGAACACCAAAGGCCTGATCATCGCTGCCGCGTCTTCGGGCAGTGGGAAGACGACGGTCACGCTGGCGCTGCTCGCATTGCTGAAGCGGCGCAATGTGGCGGTGGCGTCGTGCAAGGTGGGGCCGGATTATATCGACCCGCAGTTCCACGCGCGTGCGACCGGCCTTCCGTGTTTCAATCTCGATGGCTGGGCAATGCGGCCGGCAACGCTTGCGCATCTGGTGCGGCAGGCGGCGCGCGATGCGGAGCTGCTGATCATCGAAGGCGTGATGGGCTTGTTCGACGGCGCGCCCAGTGAGGCACAGCTTGCGCCTGGCTCGACGGCGGAGATTGCGGCGCGTACGCGGCTGCCTGTTGTCCTGGTGTTGCGTGCGAAAGGGATCGGTGCAACGGCGGCGGCCTTGCTCCAAGGCTTGAAGCGTCACCATTCCGATGTCCAAGTCGCGGGCGTCATTTTCAACGAGGTCGGTGGTGAGCGGCATCGCGCGATGCTGGCCCAGGCGGCTGAGCGCGCTGGCTTGCAGGCGCTCGGCTATCTGCCGGCGTTCGAGGATATCGCGCTGCCCAGCCGGCATCTCGGCCTCGTGCAGGCGCGCGAGCATGAGGCGTTTAATCATTATCTCGATCGGCTCGCCAATCATTTCGCGCCGTATCTCGATCTATCGGCGTTGAGCGCAGTTGCGACCGCGCCAACGCTTGCTGAAGCGGGCGCCGGCTTGCCGATCCCGCCGCTCGGCCAGCGCATTGCGGTGGCGGACGATGTCGCCTTTGGATTTGCATACGCGGCCACGCTGATCGGCTGGCGCGCAGCGGGCGCAGAGGTCGTGCCGTTCTCCCCGCTCGCCGATGAATCGCCCGATGCGACGGCGGACGCGATCTTCCTGCCGGGCGGCTATCCGGAGCTGCATGCCGGCAGGTTGGCGGCGAACCGGCGTTTCATGAGCGGCCTCCATCGCGCGGCGCGCCAAAGCACGGCGATCTACGGCGAGTGCGGCGGCTACATGACGCTCGGCAAGGGCCTGATCGACGCGGAGGGTCAGAGCCACGCGATGGCTGGCCTGCTGCCGGTCGTCACGTCCTTTGCCGAACGCCGCCTCCATCTCGGCTATCGCCAGGGCACGCTGCTGGCGAACTGTTCGTTGGGCACGGCCGGGCGCGTGTTCCGCGGGCACGAATTCCACTATGCCAGCGTGGTCTCGGAAGGCGGGGGCGAGTCGCTGTTCGCGGTCGAGGACGCGGCCTGTCGCAATCTGGGAAGCCAAGGTCGCCGCCAGGGCAGTGTCTTCGGGTCGTTCCTGCACCTTATCGATGAGGCCTGAACCTGGTCGCTAAATCTTGCCAGCGCAACGGAAATCGGGCACTTTATGAGCGATAGAGAGTTGGCGCTGAAGCGGCCCGTTGCGGTGAGCCGGCGCACCAGATGGGGGTAAGGATCGACATGTCGCAAGCTCGCATTGTTACCGGAACCAAGACCAAGCTGAATGCGCGTGCCGCGGCACTGGCCGCCGCCATGATCGTAGCCCTGTTCGGCGGCGTGTTCGTCTACGGGATGGGCTTCGCCGGTGCCGACGTGCTGCACAACGCGGCGCACGACGCGCGCCACGCCAACAATTTCCCCTGCCATTGAGGCAGCTGCCGGACTCACGTCCGGTTCACACATTTCAGCATTCTGTTGTGAGGGGCCGGCCGTTGGGCCGTGATGCGCGATGTTCGGATATCTGCGACTCTTCCTGACTGTTGCCCTGCTGGCCGGCCTCGGCGCCGGCCTCGTGAACTGGGGTGCGCACATGGTAGGCACGACGCCGCTCATCCTGCAGGCTGAGGTCTATGAAAAGGCCGGCGAGGCTGAGGTGGCTGCGCCAGCCGCCACCGAAGCCGAAGCAACCGACGAACATCACCATGATGCCGAGGCATGGGAGCCAGCGGATGGCTGGGAACGCAACCTCTTCACGCTCGGCGCGGACATCGTGACCGGCGTCGGCTTTGCCTTCCTCCTGACGGCTGCGATCGTCGTCTTGGGCAAGGGCGCGGATTGGCGCCGCGGTATCCTCTGGGGCCTTGCCGGCTTTGCCTGCTTCACCCTGGCGCCGTCCCTTGGCCTGCCGCCGGAACTGCCGGGCACCGAAGCAGCGCCGCTGGTCGCGCGCCAGCTGTGGTGGATCGGCACGGTCATCGCCACGGCCGGCGGCCTGTTCGCCGCCGCGCGTCTGCGCAATGTCTATGGTTATGCCATCGCCGTCGTCCTGATCGCGGCGCCGCACATCATCGGCGCGCCGCAGCCGGAATTCGCCGGCGGCCTTGCGCCCGAAGGGCTGGAGCACAAGTTCGTCCTGATCGCGATCGCCACCAGCCTGGTGTTCTGGCTGGTGCTGGGCGTGCTGACCGGCGCGTTCTTCAAGCGCTACGCGAACGAGGCGGGCGCGGTCGGCTAAACCGGCAGGCCCGCCAGGATCTCGGCGCTGCTGGTGATCGTCGCGTATTCCCCGCTTATGTTGGCGAGGGAGAGCGCGTGTACGTCCTCCGCCGGCCAGATCTTTCCCCGCAAGTCCTTCACCGCGAACGTAAAGCAGGCGTCCTCCGGCACGAAGACGATGCGACCGAGATTGCCGGCATTGCGCACCGTCGCGTCGAGTGAGTTGTTGGTGCTCACGCCCAGCATCACCAGGGCCGGCGCATCGATCTCGCGCAGATGGCGATCGAGGTCGGTGCCGATGAAGGCGCTGTTCACGCGCTTGGCGATGATCGTTTCGCCGGCGCTGGGCGCGACCTCGGGTTTGAAGGGATGGCCAGGACCGCCGGGCCGGAAGGTCGAATCGGGCTCGGTGGAATCGTGCCGGATATGGATGATCGGCCAGCCGAGCCGGCGCCAGCGCGCGAGCAGAGCGGCGGTGGCCTGCTCGGCGCCGGGATTGTTGCGTGGCCCATGCCGCGCCCAACGCGGATTATCGATCGCCAGCTGCAGGTCGATCAGGATGAGGGCGGTGCGGTCAGGCAAATTGGGCATGGTCATCCTTGGGCCGCGGCGCTTGCCCTGGTATAACAGAGCCGGATCAGGCGACGGAAGATCGAGATAGAGGGATGAAAGGCATCATGAATAGACTGACTGGTATTCTTACGCTCGCCGCCATTATGGGAGCGGCGTCGACTTCGGCGGCCTTCGCCCATGTCGGCATCGGCCCCCATGGTCATGGCTTCATGGCTGGTTTCATGCACCCGCTGATGGGCCCGGATCACCTGCTCGCCATGCTGGGCGTTGGTATCTGGGCGGCGCAGCTCGGCAAGCGTGCGACCTGGCTGGTGCCCGCCGCGTTCGTCACGGTGATGATGGCCGGTGCTGCCCTGGCGATGTTCGGCGCGGCCCTGCCGATGGTGGAATTCGGGATCGGCGGGTCGGTGCTCGTGATCGGCGCCTTGATCGCCTGCGGCACGCGCATGCCGGTGGCGCTGGCAATGAGCCTGGCCGGCGCGTTCGCGCTGTTCCACGGTCACGCCCATGGCACGGAGCTGCCGGGCTTAGCACATCCGGCGGCGTACGGCGCCGGCTTCGTCGCGGCCACTTCCTTGCTGCACGCGGCGGGCATCGGGATTGCCTACGCGCTGCACCGGCATGCTGCCAGCCTGCCGTTCCGGATTGGCGGTGCGGTGATGGCAGCGATCGGCGGCGGCTTGCTGCTGTCGGCCTAACTACTCCTGGATCGGCGTGGCGGGCGCAGGGTGACCAGCGCCACGCCCGCCGCCGTCGCGACGATGGCGCCCCAGATCCACGGGCTCAGGATCTCATCGAACACGACCCAGCCCCAGAAGATTCCGGCCAGCACGATCACGTTGGCGGTCTGCGACGCAAAGACCGGGCCGAGATTGCGCACCACCCAGACGAAGATCAGCATCATCGCGGCGTTGATCAGCAGCATGGCCGACGCCGCCTTGACCGCGATGGTCATCGGAAAGACCGGCAGCAAGAAGCCGTCGACGCCGGCTGCCATCGGAATGGCGGCAAGGCCGCCCAGGATCAGCATGCCCGTGGTCTGTGTCAGCACATCCGCATCGGGCGGCGAGCGCATCGCGATATAGAGATTCTGCAGCGCGTAGAAGCACGAGGCCGCGAGGCCCAGCAGCACCCAGCCGACCCGGCCGGGCTCCGGCAAGCTGGTGTCCGGCAGGACGATCAAGCCGACGCCGACGATGCCCAGCACGACGCCGAGGGCGCGCCAGCCATCGAACCGCTCCGTCCGCATGGCCACGATCAGCACATAGGTGAGGAGGGGCGCCATCGGGATCATCAAGGTCAGGACCGCGACCGGCAGATGCGGCGCGACCCAGAACAACAGCGGTCCTGGAATGGTGAATCCCAGCAGGCCATTGATGATGTAGTAGCGCAGATAGCTCCATTGCCGGCGCGGGAAGCGGCCGAGTGCGACGCACACCAGCAGCAGCAGGCCGCCGCTGCCGATGGTCTCCCACAACACCAGCCCGATCGGATTGGCGCCGTTCTCGCCCGCCAGCTTGGCGAGCGAAAAGCCGAGACCCCAGATCGTGCCCATGGTCAGCAACGCGAGTGGGCCCAGCACCAACCGCCGCGCACGCAACGACGCGGCGGCATTGGGTGATTTGAGCGCATCCTCGGCCATGGCTCAGATCCGGTCCCGGACTTC
>DASRRI010000066.1:0-6323 GCA_035695765.1 Dongiaceae bacterium | reverse complement strand
GGCGTTGCGGCAAGTTCCACTCGTGCCATCAGATTTTGTTATGATCTGCGCAAGACCAGGGCGAAAGCCGAGGGACGGGGGTGGCCGACATGGCTGCGGGTGACACGGCTGAGGGCGAGCCGCTGCGGACGTCGCTTGCGGGGGTCGATCGCGGGCTGACGAATTTGTGGGTCGACGGCACGGCCAAGGACTTCGCGGCGCTGCGGGAGTTCGAAGCGCTCACTGTACTGCGGATCTATCGGCTGCCGCTCCGGCATGTGCCGGTGCTGGCGGGTTTCCGCTTGCCGCTTCTGACGACGCTCAGCGTGCGCCATGCCAATGCCGGCGATCTGCAGTTCCTTGCCGGGCACGCGACGCTGGAGACGCTGACGGTGTGGCAATGCCCGAAGCTGACGCGCCTCGACGGGATCGAGCGGCTGATGCGGCTCACGGCACTCTACTTCAACGATCTCGGCACCATCGAATCCCTGGTACCGCTAGCGGCGCTGACAGGGCTGCGGACGCTGGCCCTTACCGGCGGCGTGGAGACGACCCAGGGGCTGCCGTCACTGGCGCCGCTGCGGGCGCTCGCCAGGCTCGAGCAGCTGCACCTGACGTCGGCCAAGGTGATCGACAGCGATCTCAGCCCGCTGGCCGACCTGCCGCGGCTGAAACATCTCGATCTGACGCCGCGCAATTTCGAGCCGGCGGAGATCGCCCGCCTGGCGGCGGCGTACCCATTCTTTCTGCGCGAGCTGCTCACGCTCCGCGACTTCGATGTATGGGACGGCGCGCCCGGCTGCAAGACATGCAAGAGCAGCCGCAAGGTGCTGTTCCTGCGCCGCAAGAAACTGCTGTGGTGCCCGCACTGGAGGGCGCGAAGCTGGCGGCTATTCTCGAAGACTTTGAACGGCTGGTGGAGGAGAAGCGGCGGGAGCGTACGGGCGGACGCTAGCCGAAGGAACTTATTGCGAGTCGCCAAGTCGGTATGCTCGCAATTCGGCTCTGACCCTGATTTCTCTTTCGGTGCGCGGCAGGATCAGCCTTGCGCGGCGGGCGAACGGCCGACCAGGGGCGCGGTGTCCCAGATCTCGACGGCGCCGACGTCCGGGTTGCGTTCAAGAATCTCCGCAGCCGACTGCTCATCAAGCGCAGCGCAGGAATCCACGCGTGAGAGCCTTCGTTCGAAACCGTACCAAGGAAATTGATGACAGTTTAGCGATTGTGAGTAGGGTGTCCCGTCGTCTGCGATTATTCCGGGCGCAGACGGTCAGGAGACGCTGTGCGCTCTTGCCCAGGTAAGAAGGCAAAACAAGAGCTGATGGCTGGCACTCCGTCGCATCCCACGGCAAACCGAGTCCTTTCGCGTCTGTCCGCCAGCGACTTCGCGCTGCTGCACAAGCATCTGCAGCGCGTGGATCTACCGCTTCGCAAGTCGCTCGAGGTGCGCAACAAGGCGATCGATTACGTCTATTTCCCGGAGAGCGGGTTCGCATCGGTCGTCGCGAAGGCTAACGGCGGTCAGAGCATCGAGGTGGGGCTGATCGGCCGGGAAGGCATGACCGGCATTGCGATCATCATGGGAACGGATCGCACACCGCAGGACACCTTCATGCAGAACGCCGGCAAGGGCTGGCGAATCGCGACCGGCAAGCTGCGGCAGGCGATGGAGCAGAGCAGAAGCTTGCACCAGGCGTTCCTGCTGTACGGACATGCCTACATCGTCCAGTCGGCGTACACGGCCATGACCAACGGCCGGAACAAGATCGAAGAGCGGCTGGCGCGCTGGATCCTGATGGCGCGCGATCGCATCGACGGGGAACAATTGTCGCTGACTCACGAGTTCCTCGCGATGATGCTGGGCGTGCGCCGGCCGGGCGTAACGGTCGCGCTCAATTTGCTCGAGCAGATAGGCCTGATCCGGGCCGCGCGCGGGAAGATCTCGATCATCGACCGCAAGGGACTCGAAAAGATCTCCAACGGCGCCTATGGCGAGGCGGAAGCGGAATTCAATCGCCTGTTCGGCTAGTGAATTGGAACATGCTGTCGATTTGCGATGCTGGTCGCATTTTCTACGCTGAACCAGTTTCCGCTTCGGCGGGAAATGCTCTGTGCGAAGAAGTGCGGCGAGGCCTTTGGGGGAAACCTCGCCGCTGATCGACTGACGCCGTCGGGGGATGATCGCCAGTCGAGAGTGTCTTCGTCTCCCGGTGTTACGCTGCCAACGGGATCATCGAGACCACGGCTCGCGAGAGATCGAGCTGGTTGTGCGTAAGCCAGGCTTCGCTGCGCTGGACCGCATTCATGTCCATGGGCGCCGGCGCCGGCGATCCGCTCCTGCGAATGCATTGCTGCAACGTGCTGGCCGCAGCGTATTTGGCATCCTCCAGGCTGAAGCCTCGCGCTTCGCATCCGGGGATGTCGGGAAAGACGGCCCGCCATTCGCCAAGCTCGGATTCAACAAAGATTGCAATGTAATAGTTCATCATGGGAGCCTCCCGTCCGCTTCAGGCTCCGTCGGGCGAATGCGGGCCAAAGAGGCCGTCCTCGCTTATGCCCGAAACGCATCGAATAGTAGCGTAGTGCGGAACGGGTCCCCCAGCTCTACCAAATCGCAGGGCATGACAAGAAACTTTGTCCGAAACCGTACTATAGACGGGCGGCAGAATAGGCCTATGCTGACCGTATTGCCTGCAGACACCTTCGGGCGCAGGCGACCGGGAGACGCGACAGTGCTCTTGCCCCAATGCGGGAAAGAGCCATGCCGAAAGACCTTTCCGAAAACGCCAATTGGATTCTATCGCACCTGTCTACGGCAGACGCACGATTGTTGCAGCCGCGCCTGGCGCGGGTCGATCTGCCGTTGCGCAAGCCGCTTGAAGCGAGCGGCAGGCCGATCGAGCACGTCTATTTCCCGGAGAGTGGAATTGTCTCTGTCGTTGCGAACGGCGGCGACAAGCGCAGCATTGAGGTTGGCCTGATCGGCCGCGAAGGCATGACGGGCCTGGCCGTCGTCATGGGCACGGACCGCAGTTCCCACCACAGCTATGTCCAGTGCGCGGGAAGCGCGCTGCGCATGACCGCCAATCATCTGCGCGAGGCGATGCAAGAGAGTCCCCCGCTGCATCAGCGGTTTCTACTGTACGGACACGCGTTTCTGATGCAGACGGGCTATACCGCCGTGGCCAATGGCCGAAGCAAGATCGAGGAGCGGTTGGCGCGCTGGATCCTGATGGCACATGACCGCATTGACGGAGACGCGCTGGCCCTGACCCACGAATTCCTGGCGACCATGCTGGGCGTGCGGCGGCCGGGCGTCACCGTTGCGCTCAATCTGCTCGAAGGCGCGGGCGTGATCCGGGCCGCTCGCGGCATCATCACGATCGTCGACCGCAAGGGGCTCGAGAAGCTTTCCAACGGCGCCTATGGCGTGCCGGAAGCGGAGTTCAAACGGCTGTTCGGGTAGGCGGCGTCACGGCGCCAGAAAAATCACAGCAGCAGCGGCCACCAGCCCGATCAATCCGACGAAACAGACCAGCAGCGCCCGCCAAGCGATGGGCGCCGACCGCGCGGGGCCGCTCTGCTGAACGCGGGGACCGCTGATTGATGAGCTGGATTGCTTCGGTCCGAAGAGGTCGCTTGATCCGACCGGCTCGCGGGTTGAAGCCAGATACTCGTCCACCAGCGGCTTGATGGCTTCGCCGCTCTGGGGCTCAGGTCTATTCTCTCTGCGTTTCGCTTGGGCCACGAAACATATGCACGCTCGCTGGCGATCCCGACATTAGGACCGTACGCTAACGTACTGAGCCTCGAAAGAGTTCCCTGTCCGCCTGCAAATCTCTTCATTGGACGATAGACCTTATTGCCTTGGATGCGGGGGCACACGTAATAAGCGCAGTTCCGGTGATGCCCGGTGCTTGGCCCAGGGGCGGTCGTGTTGACGTCACCTGCCACCGGTTGCAGCATCAAGCCCATCAACTCGCGCTCATCTCTGCATTCAGCTCCGCATTCATCTGGTTCATCGACCTGGCACGAAGCGTCCGCTGCTTTCATCCGGATAGCCTGGAGGTTGCAATGGCAACGACGACACCATCGGAATCGACCAACATCCCGACCCTCACCAAGCGCCGGCTGCAGGCCCAGGTGATCGGGCCGATCTATCGCGAGATGGTGGCGGCGATCGGGGAGGAGAAGGCGTCCGCAATCCTCGATGCCGCGATCCGCAAGGCAGCCATCGCCGAAGGAAAGGAATTCGCGAAACGCGCGCCCGGCGGGGTCACGTCAATGGCGGGCTTCATCAAGCTTTATGAATTGTGGACCGCCGACGGCGGGCTGGAGATGAAGGTACTGGAAGCGAGCAACGAACGCTTCGATTTCGATGTCGTCCGCTGCCGCTATGCCGAGACTTACAAAGAGATGGGGCTCGGCAACATCGGCCACCTGCTATCCTGCAACCGCGATGGCACGTTCTGCCAGGGCTATGACCCGAACATCTCCCTCGAGCGCAAGCAAACGATCATGCAAGGCGCGCCCTGCTGCACCTTCCGCTATCAGTACGAGAAGTAGGCATCACGCTGGTTGACCGCCGGGTCCTCAAACGTCGCCGCGAACGCGCCGTCATTCGCGTCGCGCCAGGGGCGGAGGATGCATCGACATCACGAAGGCGCGTCCCGCTCGAGGCCGGACTACCGCTGGGGTACCGGAGAGGCCTATAATAGGCAAGCTCTCACGGGCTCGATGGAGGCGCGGATGTTCAATCCGACCAGCTTGTTATCGGAGGCGTTGGGGCGCCATCTCGCAGAGACCTACGACCGGAGATATGGCGGCCGGGAGCCGGAATTCGGGCGCATCCTCGACAGCGCCGGCCGGCTGGTGATCGAATGGATCGCGAACAGCGATGCGCTCTATCACAGCACCAATCACACCGCGCTGGCGACACTCGTCGGCGAGGCCGTCCTGCGCGGGCGGTTGCTGCGGCAACCGCTGGAACCGGCCGACTGGCTGCATTTCACGCTGGCCCTGATCACGCACGACATCGGCTACGTGCGCGGCGTGTGTCCGGGCGACGAAGCCGACCGGTTCGTGATCGACGAGAGCGGCGCGACGGTGACGCTGAAGCGCGGCGCGTCCGATGCGGCGCTGGCGCCCTATCATGTCGACCGGTCGAAGATCTTCGTGCGCGACCGCTTCAAGTCGGTACCCGGCGTGGATGCGGAGCGCATCGCGCGCGCGATCGAGATGACCCGCTATCCGGTGCCGAAGGACAGCCAGCATGACGAGACCGACACCGAGGCGGGGCTGGTGCGCGCCGCTGACCTGATCGGCCAGCTTGCCGATCCGTTATACCTGCGCCGTCTGAACGCGCTGTACTACGAGTTCCTGGAAACCGGCATGGCCGAACGCTGCGGTTACACCAGCCCCGCCGACATGATCGAAAAGTATCCCGCTTTCTTCTGGGAGAACGTCGAGCCCTACATCGGAGACGCGCTCGGCTACCTCGAGCTGACCATCGAGGGCAAGCAGTGGATCGCCAATCTCTACAGCCACGTCTTCACCATCGAGCACGCGCGGCGCAGGCTGGGGCCGCATGCAGGGGCGAAGGGGGAGAGGGCATGAGAGGTGACGTGATGCAGGACACCGATCCCGTGCCGCCCGGTGAGGTGCTTCTCGAGGACTTCCTGAAACCGATGGGCATCACCCAGTACCGGCTCGCGATGTTGCTCAAGGTGCCGGCCTCGCGCATCCACGACGTGGTGCATGGCAAGCGGCCGATCAATGCGGAGCTGGCGCTGCGGCTGGCGTGCTTCTTCGGAACCGACGCGCGGTCGTGGCTCAATCTGCAGGCGCATTACGATCTGGAGTGCGCAGAGATCGAACTGGCGGCGCGTGTGAAGAAAGAAGTCATACCGCATGCGGCGTGAAGATGGAAGTCGACCCTGACCCCATTTCCACTATCTAGTTCTCTAATTCTCCTCCTCTATGTAGTCCTCAAGGGGCCCCGAATACTCTTTGAGGGTCACTGCCTCGCGCATCGTGACAGCGGTCTTGCAGATTATGTCGAGCACTTTCTCCATTTTGGAATAGTCATACGTCGGCATCTTGCAGCGCTGGTCAAGAAAAGTGCGCATGTGCTTAGCCTTGCCTAGCAGTTCTCCTTGATAGGTCTCTAGCATTACAGTTGTCTTTTTGATCTGAGGTGCGCCCGCTGAGCGGCTGCCTGATGAGCTCTACGCCAGAGTGACCATGCGATGATCTGCGCGGGTTGGATCCGCTTTCGAGCGAGTCTGATGGCGATGCGGCGGATTTCCTGGATTGACCAGCGGATCAGTGGCGGTGTGGTGATG
>DASRRI010000065.1:0-11759 GCA_035695765.1 Dongiaceae bacterium | reverse complement strand
CTAATGCATCCCGCGCTCTCCGTCATCCTCTTCACCAGCGCGTCCGGCGGCGGCTATGCGATGCTGGCGTTGCTGGGGTTGTTCGGTGCGGGCGGCGCGCTTTCGCCCGATCCACTCTCCGGCTGGATCGCGTTCGTCTGGTCGCTGGGGATGGTGAGCATCGGCCTCGTCTCCTCGACCCTGCATCTCTCTCATCCGGAGCGCGCCTGGCGCGCCTTCTCGCAATGGCGCTCCTCCTGGCTGTCGCGCGAGGGTGTGCTGTCGGTCTTCACCTTCGTGCCGGCCGGCATCTACGCCATCGGCTGGCTGTTCCTGGGCGAGATCTGGCGCTGGGCTGGACTGGTGCTGAGCATCAGCGCGATCGCGACCATCTGCGCGACGGCCATGATCTATGCCAGCCTGAAGCCGATCCGCGCCTGGAACAATCTTTGGACGCTGCCGGGCTATCTGGCGATGGGCCTCGCCAGCGGCGCGCTCTGGTTCACTTTGTGGGCGGAGGTGATGCCGGCGGTCGAGAAGCCGGCCTACGATTTCGCCGCCATCGGCCTCGCGCTGTCAGCCGCGGTCAAGCTGTTCTACTGGCATTTCGTCGATTCCGGTGCACATGCGGCGACCGCAGAAGGCGCCACCGGCCTCGGATCATTCGGCAAGGTCCGCATGCTGACCGCGCCGCATACCGAAGAGAACTACCTGCTGAAGGAGATGGGTTTCCGCATCGCGCGCAAGCACGCGACAAAACTGCGCCGCATCGCGCTCATCGTCGGTTTCATCGCGCCGCTCGCAGCAGTGCTCGCCGCACTATTGACGCCGCATGTGATGGACATCGCGCTGGTGGCCGTCGCCATACTTCTGAATGCCATCGGCACAGTCACTGAGCGCTGGCTGTTCTTCGCCGAAGCAAAGCACACGGTGACGCTCTACTACGGCGCGGAACGGGCTTAGCGCGCCGCCGCCTCGACCTTCAGGACCGCTCCGTCGACGCCCGTCACCTTGACCTGCGCCCCGGCGGGCAGGTCGCTGCCTTCGACGCGCCACACGCTGTCGTCGATCTTGGCCTTGCCGCGGCCGTTCTGGATCGGTTCGCTGAGGACAGCGGTGCGGCCTATCATCTGTTCGCCGCGGCGGTTGAGGGTGGCAGCAGGATCGTTCTTGTTCCCGTTCTTCTTGAGATAGTTGCGCCAGAACACGACGCTTGCCACCGCCAGGACAGCAAAGATCAGCGCCTCGATCTGCCAGCCCATGCCGGGGATGAATAGCGCGCTGAGGCCGGTCAGTGCCGCCGCCGCGGCGAGCCAGATGAAGAATACGCCCGGCGCTAGCATCTCGATGCCGGCGAACACGGCCGCCAGGATCCACCAGTGCCAGAATTGCAGGCTGTCCAACCAGGTCAAGATGTCCATGGCTCCCTCCGCTCACATCACGTGCGCGGCTGCTGCCAGGGTCCGGGCGCGCCGCCGCTGGGGGCGCCACCGCCACCTGAACGGTTCTGCATCGCGTCCTTCGCCAGCTCGGCGATACCGCCCAGGGCGCCGATCACGTTGGCGGCGTCGAGCGGGATCATGATGACCTTCTGGTTGGGCGCGCTCGCCACGTCCCGCAGCGCCTCGACATATTTGGTGCCGAGGAAGTAGTTGATCGCCTGGACGCTGCCCTTGGCGATGGCATCGGACACCATCTGCGTCGCCTTGGCTTCGGCTTCGGCTTGCCGTTCGCGCGCTTCGGCAGTGCGGAATGCCGCTTCGCGCTGGCCCTCTGCCTCGAGGATGGCGGATTGCTTCTCGCCCTCGGCGCGCAGGATCGCCGCGGCGCGGTGGCCCTCCGCTTCGAGGATCTGTGCGCGCTTCTCGCGCTCTGCTTTCATCTGCCGCGCCATGGAATCGACGAGGTCACGCGGCGGGGAAATGTCGCGGATCTCGATGCGCGTTACCTTGATGCCCCAGGGCTGGGTCGCGTCGTCGACCACGTGCAGCAGCTGCAGATTGATCTTGTCGCGCTGGGAGAGCAGCTCGTCCAGATCCATCGAGCCCATGACGGTACGCACGTTGGTCATGGTGAGGTTGAGGATCGCGTTCTCCAGGTTGTTCACTTCGTACGCCGCCTTGGCCGCGTCCAGCACCTGGTAGAACACCACGCCGTCGACCGACACCATGGCGTTATCCTTGGTGATCACTTCCTGGGTCGGCACTTCCAGCACCGATTCCATCATGTTGATCTTGGCGCCGATGCGGTCAATGAAGGGCACGATGAAGCCCAGGCCCGGCCGCAGCGATCCGGTGTAGCGGCCGAACCGCTCGATCGTCCATTCGTGACCCTGCGGCACGGATTTGACCGCCATGATGACGAACAGGAAGACAAGGACGACGATGGCGATGACGAAGATGGTGAAAGGCGTAACGACCGCTTCCAAAGGACCCTCCCCAAGAGGCCTGATCTAGGCCATAAGCCGAGCGATGAAAGCCGAACAATCGGAGTATTTGTATTTCAGCATCGTTAATTCAAGCGTGCCGCTACCGGCTGTTCTGGAATTTGCGTGATGTTTCCGTCGGTTGGACCAACCTCGACGTCCTGAATGGCGGCCGCCTTCTGGGCAATCTTGTCGCTTGAAACGCCGATCTGTCGCACGTCTTCGACCGCCTGACCGAAGTGTCTTTGCAGTTTGTCGACGCGGTCGCCCAAACGGTTCACGTCGACCCCCAACTCGCCGACCTTTTTCTGGATGAGGTGGGCCTGCTCCCGCATGCGCACATCTTTGAGCACCGCGCGGATGGTGGTGAGCGTTGCCATGAGCGTGGTGGGGGATACGATCCACACCCGTGCCCTGCCGGCCTCTTCGACTAGGTTGGGAAAGCTGGCATGCAGCTCCGCATAAACTGCTTCCGAGGGCAGGAACATCAAGGCGGAATCGGCCGTTTCGCCTGGCACGATGTATTTCTCGGCGATCGCCTTGACGTGCAGCCTGATCGCGACGGTGAAATCGCGCCGCGCCTGGGCCGTCGCGACTTCGTCCTTTGCCTCGCGCAATGCGCGATAGGCTTCCAGCGGAAACTTTGCGTCGATGCCGATGGCGCCCGGCGGGTTGGGCAAGGTCAGCAGGCAATCGACCCGCTTGCCGCCCAGCTGCGCCTGGAACGTGTAGCTCTGCGCGGGCAGCGAGGATTGCACGATGTCCTGCAGCTGCACCTCGCCGAAGGCGCCGCGTGCCTGCTTGTTGGAAAGAACGTTCTGCAGGTCGACCACCTGGCTCGACAATTCGACGATGTTCTTCTGCGCGGCGTCGATGACCGCCAACCGCTCGCGCAGCTCCGTCATGGTCTGGCCGGCCTGCTCGGCATTGGATTGCAGGGTCTGGCCGACCCGGTCCTGTAGGGAGTTGAGGCGCTCATCGAGTTTCGTCGCCAGGGCGCGCTCCTGCGCCTGCAGGCGCTCGGAAAGGGCGTTCTGCGCGGCGGCCTGCTGCGCCGCCAGCTGGTCCAGCCGGCCGGTCAATTGCTGCGCCCCGCCGTCAGCCCCGCGCCTGCCGAATGCCAGGAATGCGAGCGCCAGGCTCCCCACCAGGATTGCCGCCCAAACCGCAATATCTTGAAGTTCCATGGCTTTTCGCCCTCGACTCGGGAGCCGTCCGGGCCCCACCTCGCTTGACGATACAGCGCCGAAACCCTAGGTAAAGCGCCGAAGGAGAAACCATGGCCTTGCTGCCCATCCTGGTCGCGCCCGATCCGCGCCTGAAACAGATATCCACGCCCGTCAAACAGGTGGACGCCGGCGTGCGCAAGCTGATGGACGATATGCTGGAGACCATGTACCAGGCGCCCGGCATCGGCCTCGCTGCCCCGCAGGTCGGCGAGTTGAAGCGCGTCATCGTGCTCGACATTGCGCGCGAAGGCGAGGAACCGCAGCCTTTGCGCCTCGCCAACCCGGAGGTCGTCTGGGTATCGGACGAGGACGCGACCTACAACGAAGGCTGCCTCAGCGTGCCGGAGCATTACGCCGACGTCGTGCGCCCGGCCGCCTGCCGGGTGACATATCTAGACCACGAGAACAAGTCGCGGGAGATCGCGGCCGAAGGACTGCTGGCGACCTGTCTGCAGCACGAGATCGATCATCTCGACGGCGTGCTGTTCATCGACCACCTCACTTCGCTCAAGCGCAACATCATCTTGCGCAAGCTGCTGAAGGCGAAAAAGGCCGCAGCCGACGCGGCGATGTGAGCGCGCCGGATGGGGGCGCTCCGAATCGTTTTCATGGGAACCCCGGCCTTCGCCGCGGTGGCGCTGAAGGCGCTGATCGATGCCGGACACGACATCGCCGCGGCCTATAGCCAGCCGCCGCGACCGGGCGGCCGCCGTGGGCTCGAATTGCAGAAATCGCCGGTGCACGCGTTCTCGGAAGAGCAAGGCATCCCTGTGCGCACGCCCGTCTCGCTCAAGAGCGCGGATGAGATCGCGGCCTTTGCGGCGCTGAAGGCCGACGTCGCAGTGGTCGCGGCCTACGGCCTCATCCTGCCCAAGGCGATCCTGGACGCCCCGCGCTACGGCTGCCTCAATATCCATGCCTCGCTGCTGCCGCGCTGGCGCGGCGCGTCGCCGATCCAGCGCGCGATCATGGCGGGCGATGCCGAAACCGGCGTCACCATCATGCAGATGGAAGAGGGGCTGGATACCGGCCCGATGCTGCTGAAGGAGGCGGTGCCGATTACTCCCGATATGAATGCCGGCGCTCTGCACGATGCGCTGGCGGAGCTGGGTGCGCGTCTGATCTGCGAGGCGCTTGAAAAACTGGACGGACTGAAGCCGGTATCGCAGCCGCCGGAGGGCGTCACCTACGCCGCCAAGATCACCAAGGAGGAGTGCCGCATCGACTGGCGCCGCAGCGCGGCCGAATTGGATCGACATATTCGTGGTCTGTCGCCGGCGCCGGGCGCCTTTACCGAGCTCAAGGGAGAGCGCATCACCATTCTGGCCGCGGAGAAAATTGTTCAGTCCGGCACGCCCGGCCTGACGATCGACGATCGCCTGACCATTGCGTGCGGAAAAGGTTCGCTCCGGCCAACCCTGGTCAAGCGTGCCGGCAAGCGCGCGATGGATGTCGAGGAGATGCTGCGGGGCTTCCCGGTGCCGAAAGGCACGCCTCTCTCGTGACGCGCTTCAAATTCACCCTGGAATATGACGGCTCCGCCTTCGTCGGCTGGCAGCGCCAGGACAACGGCATGTCGGTGCAGCAGGCGCTGGAAGAGGCGGTGTTCAAGACCTGTGGCGAGGTCATCACGGCCCACGCCGCAGGCCGCACCGATGCCGGCGTCCATGCCACCGGCCAGGTGGCGCATGTCGATGTCGAGAAGGAATTCACGGCGGACAAATTACAGGCGGCACTGAACTTCCACTTGAAGCCCTGGCCGGTCGCGATCATCACCGCAGAAATCGCGCCGCCGGATTTCCATGCCCGGTTCAGCGCCACCGGCCGCGCCTATCTCTACCGCATCATCAACCGCCGCCCGCCCTTGGCGCTGGAAGAGGGCAGGGCGTGGCTGGTCAACACGCCGCTCGATGCATCCGCGATGCATGAAGCCGCGCAGGTACTGGTGGGCAAGCACGATTTCTCGACCTTCCGCGCCAGCCTGTGCCAGGCGCAATCGCCGGTGAAGACGCTGACGCGCCTCTCGGTCTCACGCGCGGGCGAGGAGATCGATATCATCGCCGAGGCACGCTCCTTTCTCCATCACCAGGTGCGCAACATCGTCGGGACCCTGCGCCTGGTGGGCGATGGCAAATGGAGCAAGGACAATTTGCGCGCTGCGCTGGAAGCGCGCGACCGCACCAAGGGCGGTCCGACCGCGCCGCCGCAGGGGCTGTATCTGACGGGCGTGAAATACGAGTCTCAGTCCGACCGCTAGGTCAAGGACACGCCGCCGATCAGCAGGAAGATCGGTATGACAACGTGATGCATGATCAGGTAGTCGGCGACACTCGCCAACGCCGCCTGCCAGATCGCGATCCGGAGTGCGTGCACCAGCAGGAAGGCTTCCCAGACCAGCGTGACCACCAGCAGGAGATTGTCGGGAACGGACACGATGTCCGCAGGGACACCCGCGAATTCCAGCAGCAGAAGCGGCAGGCCGGCGCCGATGTTGAGCAGGTTGAGCCAGTTGTACATTGCGATGCAGCCGGGACTCTCCGTCTGGCGGCCGATCAGAGGCGCGACCCAGGTCAGAATGGCCGGCGGCAGCAGCCACAGGAAGATGTAGCCAATCGACATCGCAATGGTGAATTGCGTCATGTCGCTCACATGGGTGATCACATCGGAACGCGCGATGACCAGCAGCATCACGGGAAAAATCGGCACGGCGAGCCAGAAGGAGCGCAGCGCTCCGCGCGGCGAACGATCGAAAAATCGCGGGAAGTCGGAATTGAATCGCGCCAGGCGCAACAGGCCCAGGATAGCAAGGCGGAGCTCAGTCCAGCTTGGCATTGAAATAGGATTCAAGAATGCGTTCGTAGATATCGGACAGCTGGAGAATATCGGCGATCGGGACATTCTCGTCTACCTTGTGCATGGTCGCACCCGCCAGGCCGAACTCGATCACCGGGCAATAATCCTTGATGAATCGTGCATCGGAGGTGCCGCCGGTGGTCGATAGCCCCGGCGTCAGGCCCGTCACGGCCTTGACGGCATCAGTCACAAGCACGCTCAAGGGGCCGGGCGGCGTCACGAATGACACGCCAGAACATTCGACTCGCAGCTCGTACTCGCCGCCGACGGAATAGAGGCGGCGGCGCACCTCCGCTTCCAGGCTCACCGGATTGAATCCGTCGTTGAACCTGCTGTTGAAACTGGCGCGCGCTTCGGCGGGGATGACGTTGGTGGCGGGATTGCCGACATCGATGGTGGAGACCTGCAACGTGCTCGGCTCGAAATGGGCGGTCCCGGGATCGAGCGGCGTCTCGGTCAGCGCGACGATCATGCGCGCCAGGCGATGGGTCGGATTGTCGGCAAGGTGCGGATAGGCGATGTGGCCCTGCACGCCCTTGACAGTCAGGTGTCCGGTCCAGGAGCCGCGCCGGCCGATCTTCGCCATTTCGCCCAGGCGCCTGGGATTGGTCGGCTCGCCCACCAGGCAGGCATCGAAACGCTCGCCCTCGGCGGCGAGGGCCTGCAGCATCGGCTTGGTGCCGTTGACCGATGGCCCCTCTTCATCGCCGGTGATGAGCAGCGAGATTGTGCCGGCGAAATCGCCGCCGTTCTTGCCGAAAAAGCGGGCGGCCGCTGCCGAGAAAGCCGCGATCGCGCCCTTCATGTCGGCGGCGCCGCGGCCATAGAGCCTGTCGTCGATGATCTCCGCCGCGAATGGATCGACGCTCCAGCTCTCCCGCCTGCCGACCGGCACGACGTCGGAATGACCGGCGAAGCTGAAATGCCTGCCCGCTCGCTTGCCGCTGAGCTTGGCATAGAGGTTGTCGATCCGTGCCGTCCCCGGTGCCTCGAACGGCATGCGCCGGCAGGCGAAGCCGACCGGCTTCAACGCATTGGAGAGCGCGCCCAGTGCGCCCGCGTCAGCCGGCGTGACACTCGGGCAGCGGATCAGCGCTTGGGCGAGGGCGACAGGGTCGATCAACTCAATCCCGCAGCAGCTCGTTGATCGATGTCTTCGCGCGCGTCTTTTCGTCGACGCGCTTCACGATCACGGCGCAATACAGGCTGGGGCCGGGCTCGTTGTTGGGGAAGGGCTTGCCGGGCAGGCTGCCGGAGACCACGACGGAATAAGGCGGCACCTTGCCGTAATGCACTTCGCCGGTAGCGCGGTCGACGATCTTGGTTGAGGCGCCGATGAAGACGCCCATGGAGATGACCGAGCCTTCGCCGACGATGACGCCTTCGACCACTTCGGAGCGTGCGCCGATGAAGCAATTGTCCTCGATGATGACTGGCCCGGCCTGGATCGGCTCCAGCACACCGCCGATCCCGACGCCGCCGGAGATATGGCAGTTCTTCCCGATCTGGGCGCAGGAACCGATGGTCACCCAGGTATCGACCATGGTGCCGCTATCGACATAGGCGCCGACATTGAGGAAGCTCGGCATCAGGATCGCGCCCGGCGCGACATAGGCGCTGCGCCGCACGATGCAATTGGGAACCGCGCGAAAGCCGGCCTGCCGGAAATTCTCTTCGGTCCAGCCGGCGAACTTGGACGGCACCTTGTCGTACCAGGACGCTTCGCCGAAATGCGGATAGTTCCCGCCGCCGGTGATCAG
This sequence comes from Dongiaceae bacterium, assembly GCA_035695765.1. Lineage (GTDB taxonomy): Bacteria > Pseudomonadota > Alphaproteobacteria > Dongiales > Dongiaceae > Dongia_A. Next base: position 3,513 of record DASRRI010000065.1, on the reverse strand, counting down.
CTCGGACTCCATGAAGCGGAAGGACAGCAGCACGGCCTTCTTCAGCCACTGGTTGGTTTCCCACTTGCCGTCACGTTTCTCGGCGACGCGCACCTCGCCGCGATCCAGTGCGTTCAGTGCCGCATGCACGGCATCCAGAACATGGCCTTCGGTCTGTGGGTTGATATCCGCGCGCCGCTCCCACGCGGCGTCGATCACTTTCTGCAGCTCTTTGGTGTTCATGCCCTGATCCCGTCCTTGCTGATCTCGTGAAGCCAATCGGCCAGATTTTCGGCGATGTGGTGAATGTAATGGGTCTGCTCCGCCGGCTGCGCCCAGGAGACATCGGTCTTGACCCAGACCGTCGTCATGCCGAGCTCCGCCGCCGGTGCCAGGTTGCGCGGCATGTCGTCCAGCATGATGGCGTGCTCAGGATCGATGCCATGGCGCGCGACCAGGGCGCGATAGGCGCTGATGTCCGGCTTGGGCACGAAGGCCGCCTCGGCGATGTCGAACACGCTCTCGAAATGGCGCGCGACGCCAAGGCGCCCCATCACGTTCTCCGCATGGCGGACCGAGCCGTTGGTGTAGACCAGCTTGCGGCCGGGCAGACGCTCCAGCACTTCATCCAGCCGCGCGTCGGCCGCGACGGGCGAGAGGTCAATCTGGTGCACGAATTCCAGGAAGTCCTGCGGCCGGACGCCATGATGGATCATGAGGCCGTTGAGAGTGGTCTGGTGATCGCGGAAATACTGCTTTTGCAGAATGCGCGCTGCATCGGGCTCCAGGTTGAGCAGCTGCTGGACATATTCCCCGATCCGCCGCTCGACCTGGTCGAATAGCCGGCAGGACGCCGGATAGAGGGTGTTATCCAGGTCGAAGATCCAGCATTGGGCGTCGGCAGGCCGCATAAGACAAAAGTCGTAATTCCGGGGCAAGACGGCCGGCACGTTACGGAGGCTCCTCTCCGAGCGCAAGAGTTGGAGCGACGCTTAACCGCGTATTAAGGCCGAGGTTTCAGGGTGGCCAGGATGCCCCGATCCCCGTCCAGCCCGCCCTCCGATCCATCCACCCGCGCCGCCTCGGCGCCGGGGGACCTCGACGGCACGTTGCGGGCAGCCCTGATCGAATCCCGGCAGCGGATGAAGGAATTGCTGGACCTGTCCTGCGACTTCGCCTGGGAGACGGATTCCAATGGCCTCTTCAGCTTCGTGACCGCCGGCGGGGCGCTGGGGCACGAGACATTGGACCTGCTGGGCAGCGATCCCGCCGATTTGATGCTCTCCCCCGAAGACGGGCGGCACTTCCAGGCGGACTCCCCTGCGGAGGGCGTGCTGGTCTGGGCTGGCGCCAAGGGCGGCGGCGCCCGCTGCCTGCATCTGCGGGCGCGGGCGATTTTCGATGAGCACGGCGAATTCCACTGCGTGCGCGGCGCCTGCCGCGACGTGACCCAGGAACAGAACCGCGATGCCGCCTTGGCGGCTGCGCACCACCGCGAGCGCTCGCTGATCCAGCTGTTCCGCGCCTCGCGCCAGGCCGCCGATCCGAAGGCGGCCATGGACATGGGTGTGGCGACCGCGGCTCAGGCGACCGGCGCCGCCGGCGCGATGCTGTGCGCGGTCCTGGGCGGCGAGCCGGGCGACGTGATCGCGCAATTCGGCACTCCGGCCGCGGCACCCGATCTGGCGCGCCAGGCGATTGCGGGCCGGCAGGCTTGCCGGTCTGTAGCCGCAGGCCGGCGCTTGCTGGTGTTGCCGGGAGAGCTTGGCGGACGCGTGGCGAGTGTTCTCGTCTTGTGGCGTCTGGAGGATCAGCCCGATTGGCCGGAGGATGACCTGTTCCTGCTGCGCGAGCTGACCGACCAGCTCGCGGTGGCGATCACCCAGGCGGAGGAGCAAGCGGCCCTCTCGCGCCTCAGCCAGACCGACGCCCTGACTGGCCTGCTCAACCGGCGCGGTTTCGATGCGCGGCTGAAGGACGCGGTGGCGTCCTCGTGCGCGACCGGCGGTGGCGGCGCGCTCGTCTATGTCGATCTCGACAATTTCAAGCAGATCAACGACCGCCATGGCCATGCCCAGGGCGACGCGGCCCTGCGCGCCGCCGCCGAATTGCTGCGCCGGTCGTTCCGCGCCGGCGATCTGGTGGGCCGGCTCGGCGGCGATGAATTCGCGGCCTGGATGAACGGCGTTGATGGTACCGAAATCCTGCGCCGCGGACAGGAACTGGCGGCGGCAGCCGCTTCGCTCCAGCGCTTCGCACCGGACGTCGAGCAGAAGGTCGGATTCTCGATCGGCATCGCGGTGCTGCGGCCGGGCCGGGAGTTGAGCCACGGCGAACTCATCGCCCTCGCCGACCGCGCAATGTACCACGTCAAGCACGGCACCAAGGGCGGCGTCGCGCTGCTGGATGAATAAGGGATCGCCCAAATTGGATTATGAACAGGCCAAGCAGCTCTCGACCAATCCGGATGCGAAGGTGCGCCTCAGCGTCGCGCAGCAGCCGGACGTGCGGCCGGAGATCCTGTTCTATCTGGCCGATGACGGCGACCCCGGCGTGCGCCGCGCGGTCGCGCAGAACAATGCAACTCCGCGTCAGGCCGACCTCATCCTCACGCGCGATGCCGATGTGACCGTGCGCGAGCGGCTGGCGGCCAAGGTCGGCGCGCTGGTTCCGGAATTCGCGACCGAGGAGCGCGAGAAGATCCGCGCCCTCAGCGACAAGGTGCTGGAGACATTGGCACGCGACCAGGCGGTCAAGGTGCGCCAGATCGTGGCGGAAGCGCTGAAGGACTCGGTCGATGCGCCACTCGCCGTTATCCACAAGCTGGCGCGCGATATCGAGATCCAGGTGGCGGGCCCGATCCTCGAACACTCACCGCTGCTGACCGATGAAGACCTACTGGAGATCATCTCCGCCGGTCCGATCAAGGGTGCGCTCACTGCCATCGCCAAGCGCCGGCAATTGAGCGACAGGCTGAGCGATGGCGTGGCAAACGCGGCGCTCGCCAATCCAGACGAATCCAATGCCGTGCGCCGCTTGTTGCAGAATCAGAGCGCGCAGATTCGGGAGGACACGCTGGATCGTATCCTCGATCGGGCCGGCAAGGTCCCGGTCTGGCACGAGCCGCTGGTGCAGCGTCCGACCCTGCCCATGAAGGCGATCAAGCGCCTGGCCGAATTCGTCGGGCGCAGCCTGCTGGAAGCCTTGCAGCAGCGCCCCGACCTCGACGCCGCCACCGCCAAAGACGTCGCCAAGCTGGTGCAGCGCCGGCTTGAAGCGGACGGCGCCGCCTCCGTTGCGCCGCTGGTCGGCGAGGAGGCGATTGCCGCCGCGATCGGCGCCGGCAAGCGCGACGCCGTCGCCGCCGCCCTGGCGCGCGATACCAAGCTGCCAGCCTCGGTCGTCTCCAGCATCCTCGCCTCCAAGAGCGCCAAGGCCGTCACTGCGCTCGCTTGGCGCGCCAAGCTGCCGATGCGCCAGGCATTGCAGCTGCAATTGCGCATCGCCCAGATCCCGCCGACCGCGGCCCTGAAC
>DASRRI010000064.1:0-56727 GCA_035695765.1 Dongiaceae bacterium | reverse complement strand
GAGGGTTGGGGTGGGGGAAGCGAGCGGAGGATCCGTCCGTCTGAAACGCGGCTTCCCCCTCCCCATCCCTCCCCCGTTTCGGGGGAGGGGAATGCAGGCGCTTCGCGACTCTCCTTAGTACGCCATTCTTCGTAGCGAATGCAGGACCGCGAGGCGCACGGTGATCATGGCGATGAGGACGGCAGCGAGCGGGATGAGGGCGAGGGGCCAGATCATCCAGGGCTCGAACGCGCGAATGGCGGCACCCATCGGGGCCGCGCCGCGCACTGCGAAAATGCCGGCGGCGATCAGGGTCAAGATCGCCAGCAAGGTGCCAATCATCGCGCCGAGGAATCCATAGCGGAAAGCCTGGGCCTGGAACTGGCGCGCGACGTAGGAATCGTGCGCGCCGACCAGATGCACGATCTCCACGATGCGGCGATGGATCGAGAGTCCAGCGCGCGCCGTAAAAGCGACGACGACGGCGGTCGCCGCCAGCACTAACGCCAAGAGACTGACGGCCAGCACCTCGATGGTCTTGAGGAAATTCATCGCGCGCTCGTTGAAGTCGGCGTGGTCATCGATGACAGCGCCGGGCGAGGCAGCCTGCAAGCGCTCCGCCAGCTCGGATAGGTTGGGACGCAAGCCCGGCTGCAGCGACACCGCGACCAGGTCCGGCAGCGTGACACCGAGCTGGCCGGCCGCATCGCCCAGCCAGGGCGAGAGCAGGCGCTTCACCTCCGCCGCGTCGAGCAGGCGGGTGCCGACTACGCCATTGGTGTCGGAGATCTCGTCGACCGCGGCGGCGACGCGCTGCTTGCGCGCGGCACCGTCTTCGCCGGTGACGGCCGGGAGCTCCACGGTCAATTGTCCGCTGAGGTCGCGCTGCCAGCGGCTGGTGACGTGATCGACGACCAGCGCCACGGTCGCCGCGATGATCGCGAGATAGACCATGAAGCCGATGATCCAGGGCAGGAAGTGCGCGGTCGTATCGCGGTCGAGCGGCAGGTCGGTGCGGAAGCGCAGCATGGCTCAGGCGCTCGCTTCTTCTTGCTCTGATGCCGGTCCTGCCGATGCCGTCGGATCCGCCGTCGGGTCCGTGAGGCGCACGGTGCCGCCGGTGATGCGCAGCTGGCGGTGCGAGAAGCGGCCGACCAGCCCTTCATTGTGGGTCGCGATCACGACGGTCGTGCCCATCTTGTTCAATTCCTCGAACAGGTACATCAGGCGCACGCCGATCGTGTCGTCGACATTGCCCGTAGGCTCGTCCGCCAGCAGCAGGCTGGGGCGCGAGATGACGGCGCGCGCGATCGCCACGCGCTGCTGCTGCCCGCCGGACAAGGTGGCGGGCAGAGCGTCGAGATGATGCTTGAGGCCGACCCATCCCAGCAGCTCCGGCACATGGCGCTTGATGTCGCTTTCGCGGACGCCGGCGATGCGCAACGGCAGCGCGACATTGTCCATGGCGGAGAGATGCTCGATCAGGCGGAAATCCTGGAACACCACCCCGATCCGGCGCCGCATGGCGGGGTAATCGGAGCGCTTCAGGACCGAAACGTCGCGCCCGAACAGCTCGACCCGGCCGGCGGCGGGGCGGAGGCCCAGATAGATCAGCTTGAGCAGCGAGGACTTGCCGGCGCCGCTCGGCCCCACCAGGAAGTGGAACGAGCCGGGCGCCAAGGTGAAGGAGATGCCGCGCAATACTTCCGGCCCAGCGCCATACCGCACGGCGACGCCGTCGAACAAAACCACTATCCAGGCCCCACAATCGACCCTGAGTCGCCCTCAGGCGGGGAGAATTGCACGCTCGCCCTGTTAAGGTCCAGGCTTGCCGGCCCTGATACGGCAGAACTATAACCTTTCAGAAGCGCTTGTTAGGGGACCCATAAGAGCGTGATCATCGCCTGCCCGTCCTGCGGAGCCCGGTTCAATCTGGATTCAGCCAAGCTGCTGCCGGCCGGGCGCAATGTGCGCTGCGCCAAATGCGACTATCGCTGGCGCCAGATGCCGGAAGGCGTCGAGGAGCCCGCGCCGGAGACCGAGGGCTTCGCGCCGCCGCCCGAGCCAGCCGCCGAACCGGCAGCCGAGCCGGCCGCGCCCCCGCCGGAAGAGCCCGAATCCCATCCGCCCAGCCCGCCTGAGACACCGGCGGAGATGGCCGAGTCCCTGGCCGCGATCGCCGAGCAGGTCGCAGGAGTGCGGGGGGAGGGCTACACTGTCGGCGAAGCCCCGCAGTCGGCGCCGCAGAATCCGATCTCGCGCCTGGCGCGGCGCGCGCCCCCGGGGCCGATTACCGTCCCGCCGCGCATGCGCCCGATGCGCCCGGCCAAGCGCCGCTCGCGCGTCGGGTTCATCGTGCTGGCGGGCTGCCTCATCGGCCTGCTGGCGGCGGCTTATGTCTTCGCCGCCGTGATCGCGCGGAGCGTGCCGGGCGCCGACGTGATCTATTCGCTGCTCAACATCTCGACCGCCATGCCGGCCGACAATCTCGAGATCTCGAACGTCGTCGCCAACATCAACACGGACGAGAAGACCGGGCACAAGATTCTCGATCTCACTGCGACGATCTTCAACCAAACCGAATACCCGGTGACGAGGCCGACCTTGATGGTCATCCCGATCGATGATGTCGGCAGCCAGATGGAACCGATGCGGTTCCGGTTGCAGGAGCTGGTGGTGGAGCCGGGCCAAAGCATTAAGTTTCAGAAATCTTTCGACAATTGGCCGGCCAATGCGGCCAACGCGGTGGTCACCGTCGCGGAAGCGCAATAGGGCATCTCCGTCACCAATTGTTAAGCCGGCGCGGCTATCCTTCTGAGGCACTGTGCGGGGCGTAGAGGCCCTGTATGACCAAGGACGAGTTGAGCCAGAATGAGCGATGGGCTAGACCGGCAACCGGAGCGTGGGGACGACCCGGAGAACGCCGGCCAATCGAGCGGTGAAGCGGTGGCAGCAATCCTGCTGGCGGAAGACGACGAAGCCGTGCGCGAATTCGTCAAGCGCGCATTGGCGCATTACGGCCACAACGTCACGGCAGTAAGCGATGGCGGCTCCGCGCTTGCGGCGCTGGAAGAGAGTCCGTACGACCTGCTGCTGACCGACATCGTCATGCCCGGCATGGACGGCATCGCGCTCGCGTTGAAGGCGACGAAGGACCGGCCCGCTCTGCCTGTAGTGCTGATGACCGGCTTCGCCGCGGAGCGGCAGCGCGCACACAATCTCGATGCGCTGGTCGACCGCGTGGTGAGCAAGCCGTTCTCGCTGAAAGAGATCTGCGCCGTGGTCGCAGACGCGCTGCAGGCGCGGGGGATTGCGTAGGGGTCGCCACATGCTCGGCCCGCGCCAAATGGCTGCTGCCACGATCGATCGAATACGGACGTCGCACGCCTGATCGCGGCCCCGTAGTTTAACTGGCAAAACACCCGCCTTATACGCGGCTTGTCTCCGGACTGGAGAGCTATCCCGGTTCGAATCCGGGCGGGGCTACCACACGCGGCTCATGCCGCCTTCCCAGACTCCTTCGCCTTCGATCGCGCTTTCTCTTCGCGCGGAAGCGGCCGCAGATCAACCGCCGGCAGATAGCCCAGCTTGAACGCGATGCGCGCGAGTCGATCGGTCGAAAAACCGCGCTCGTGGCCATTCAGGATCTTTGAAACGTCGGGCTGCTTCAGTCCGGTCCTCTCCGCCAGCTGCTCCTGTATCAGCCCGGACTTTGCGCATCACATCGCGCACCGCGCGCAAGAGCGCAGCCCGCAAGAAGAGTTCATCGGGATTCGGCAAATCCAGATCGGCGAAAACGTTGTAGCTCATGACTGACTCGCTTTCTCCATGGCTTCCGCTTCACGGAGCCGCTGCTCCTTCAGCCGCTTCCGGCTGTCTCCGCACCATTCGACCCTCTCCCCACCACCGATATAGTAAATCCACCAAGTGACCTCGATTGCCGCAAGTGGGTGGCGAGGAGCGTCAGGCCGGTTCCGCGAATCAGTGTTCATGGCTAGGATGCTCAACGCCGCCGCATGCATGGATCGCCGGTGGCCGGTCGCAAAGATTGGAGGCAAGGCATGGGCACGGCAGTGCTTCGCGCGCACGGTGGTTCGGAACACCAAGGGCCCACGGCGAGCCGCGGCGACGTCCTGGCGGGCTATCGGCACCTGCGTGAGATCGGCAAGCAGCATCATTCCAACGTATTGGGCTTCCTGCCTCGCGACGCGGTCTTGCAGCAAGCGCGCCGCCTGGGTCTGGCCACTGGCAGGACGATCCTGGTCGACAGTCCGGATGAGCTTACCCTGGCATTCGACCTTGCGATCTACACAGCACCTGCCGGTCGCTCCCGCGCGGTCGACCGCTACGCCCGATCGACGCTGTTCCCTCAAGGCTCCGATGAGGCGGTGATGCTCGCGGCGATGTGCGGCGCGCGGTTCGCAATTCTAGCCGTGCAGCGTCAACATCCCGTGGCTGGCTTGCTTGTCACCGACGTCTTCCGGCAGACCGATCTCTGGCTGCTGGACGAAGGGCTTGAGCAATCGTTGGCCGAGGGCGCCATGTTTGCGACCAGGTACTACACGCCTGCCGACTTCGTCATGACCGCAGGGATCGGCATACCGATCGACTTGGATTTCCTCGAGGCCGCGATCCTGACGGTGCCGCAACTGCAGCACAGGACTCTCGTCGAAGCGCTCGGTGACCGGCGGTTCGCGGAAGCCATCTACAAGGCTGCGATTGCCGAGGCAGTCATGGAAGGAGTTTCATATCAGGATCCGGACGGCGATACCGCTTGACGGCATTCCTTCCCCGGGGCGCGGAGCTATCTTCGCGATCAGCTCCCTGGAGCAGCTTGTGCCGAACGGGGCGGTCGTCTTCTACGGGATGGAGCGAGAGCGTGCCTATGAAGGGACCGGCGGCTCATTGACTGCGTGCTACAGTTTGGAGAATGGGGTCAGTCGATTTCTTGAGGATGCCTCTGACTCGATCGAGTTCATGAGCTAAATCGACTCTGACCCTCTGACCCATTTTCCCAACGATGGCGCCACCATCCTCTTGTCCATTGATCAAACGCAGCATGTGATCCAGCGCGGCAATGACCGGCAGGCTGTGTTCTTCTCCGATGAGGACCGCGCGGCGTGGAACGGCGCCGACCGGCACCATGTTGACGGTGCGTCTACAACGACTTCCGGCGCGACTGGCTCGACCGCCTGGATTGCCGGTATGGGAGGACGCCATGACGCGGTACAAGGTCGGCTACCTGGTCGGCAGCCTTGCCACTGGATCGATCAATCGCAAGCTCGCCCGCGCCCTGATCCGGCTCGCGCCGAAGGAGCTGGAATTCAACGAGATCTCGTTCAAGGACCTGCCGCTCTACAGCTACGATTACGACGATGATTTCCCTGAGATTGCGCGCGCCTTCAAGGCCGCCATCACCGCGTCCGACGCCATTTTGTTCGTGACGCCGGAATACAACCGGTCCATACCCGGCGGCCTCAAGAACGCGATCGATTGGGCCAGCCGCCCCCACGGAACCAATGCCTTCACGCGCAAGCCTTCGGCCGTGATCGGCACATCGCCGGGGTCGATCGGCACCGCCCTCGCCCAACAAAGCCTGCGTGGCGTGCTCAGCTACTGCAACTCGCCCCAGATGAATGCGCCGGAAGCCTACATCCAATTCAAGCCGGGCATGATCACGGATGATGGTGAGGTCACCGTCCCATCCACCGAAGAGTTCCTGCGCAACTACATGGTCCAGTTCCATGCATTCATCGGCAGGGTCCTCTCTGTCCTTCCGCGGGAAGGGTGAGCTGACACGCTCTTTAGAGCATGTTCTTCCAAGCCTCCGCGTACTGCCCCCGCGCGGGAAAAAAGGCTTCAAGAAACGAGACCTGGATCATTCTGGATCACCGGGGCTGATGTTCGCATCGGCCCGGTGATGATGTAGCGGGAGAGATCGCTCGCTAGAACTGCCGGAGCAGCCGGTCGAGATAGTCGCGTTCGATCTTCGGGCGCTGGGGCTGGTTGCGGCGGTTGCGGAGTTCTTCGAAGATCTGGCGGCTGCGGTCGAGCTGCTGCTCCATCGGGACCACGTCCGAGCCTTCGCGGGCGAAGGCGTCGCCGCCGGGGCCTTCGTCGTCGTTGAGGGCGCGGCCGAAGGGGTCCATGGGGTCGCGCTGGCCGGGGCCGCGCTGGGCGCCCATCTGCTGGCGCATCGCCTGGTTCATCTGCTGCATGCCCTGCTTCAGCTGCTCGAGCGCGTCATTCTGTGCCTGGGCCGCATTGTCCAGATCTTCGCCGCGCAGGGCGTCGGTCGCGCCGCGCATATATTGCTCGGCCTGGCCCATGCCTTGCGGGATGTCGCCGGTCATGTTGGAGAAACGCCGCATCAGCTCGCCGAGCTGCTGGCGCAGCGCTTCCTGTGCCGCGGCACCGTTGCCGCCGGGCTGACCCTGGCCCTGGCCTTCGCCCATGCCCTCGCTCTGGCCTTCACCGGACTGATCGCCCGGCTGCTGGCCGCGCTGGCGGCGGAAGGTGTCCTGCAGCAACTGCTGCTGGCCCTGCATGATCTTGCCGAGGTCGTTCAGCATGCGCTGCGCCTGGCCGTTGCCTTCGCCGGGCGTCGGCATGCCCATCTGCAGGTTCTCCAGCATGTTCTGCAGCTGCTGCAGCATCTGCTGCGCCGAATCGCGCGCGCCGTTCTGCGCCATACGGCGCGCCTGGTTCAGCATCTCGTTCAGATCCTGCTGCGAGAGCTGCAGCGAATTGGGATCGAGCTGCTTCATCGGCATGCCCTTCTGCATCGCCTGGGCAAGCTGCTCCTGCATCTGGCGCAGATATTCGTTCATTGCCTGCTGCAGCTCGTTCATCAGGCGCTCGATCTCCTCATCGGAGGCGCCGCGCGCCAGCGCGTCTTCCAGCTCGCGCTGCAGGCGGCGCAGCTCGCGCATCGCCATGCTGATGCCGCCATCCTCGAGCGCGAGGGCAGTGTCCCACATCAGCTGCAGGACGTTGGCGAGCTCCGGTTTTTCGAGCGGCTGGGAGGTCAGGCGCTGGACCATGAAATCGAGCGCCAGGAAGGTCGTGACGTTGCCATCGAACGCGTCCGGCTGGGTCAGCAATTGCACCAGCCGGCGCGCGACCACCAGTGCGCTGGCGCCGGCGTCCTTGGCGAGGTGCTTGCGCTGCTCGATGATGGCGCGGGCGACCGGGTGATAGAACTTGCGCTCCGGCAAGGTCATCGCGACCGGGGCGGAGGCGCCGATCTGTCCCAGCGCGTCACGCGCCACCGCACGCAGCTCCACGGGTAGGCCGGCCCAGGGGTGCGCGGTCAGATCCTGATAGCTCGCGCCCTTCACCTGGCGCGGATCGGCGCCCTGGCTGGTCAGCGGCAGCTCCATCGATTCCTTGCCCTGGGTGATGACGAGGCGCATGTGGGCGACGCCGAAATCATCCTTGCCGGCATAGGTCACGTGCAGGACGCCGCGCTCGGTCGCGCTCGGCTCCTGCATGGTGGCGGTCGGCGCCAGGTCGGCCTTGAGCGCGATCGGCCAGCCGACATCGAGCCCGCCGCCCGCGATTCCGATCCGGTCGCCTTGCTTCAGCACCAGCTCGGCCCGCTGGGTCTCCTCGTCCAGCATCTCCATCGGCTTGGTGCCATTGTTGGCGCTGAGGTTGGCGGCGGAGCCGAGGCCCTGGATCTGGACCAGGAGCTTGCTGCCGATGGGGACCTCGATCGGAGTCTGATCGGCCTCGGGCGGCGCGCCGGCGGGGTCGGCCTTGAGGGCGATCGGTGCCAGGCGGGTGTAGTCGGGCGGGGTGATCCAGGCCTCGACCGTGATGGCGGCAAGATCGGCAGAGGTGCCGCGCGGCTGGGGCGCGATCGACGCGATGAGGCGGCTGCCAGATTGCTCCCACGCGATGCCGATGCCGAGGGCCAGCAGAAGGATGGCGAGGCCGCGCAGGGCCATGGGATCCCGGCGCGCGATGTCGCTGCGCGGGGCCGCCAGGGTCAGTTGGCCAAGGCCGGCCAGCAGCCGCTTCTGATGGTGGGCCCAGAGCACCGTGGCCCAGGGGTCGACCAGGTTGCTGGCCTGCCGGTCGGTCAGGTGGGTCAAGGGCCGGTTAATGAGGCCGCTATCGGCCTCCAGCCGGTGCAGGGCGTCGGCCCGGACAGGCGCCCGCCAGCCCCTGAAGCCGAACCACAAGGCAGCGGCCAAGGCAGCGGCGAACAGACCGAGCAGGGTCCAATGCAGCCACAAAGGCAGGATGCTGAAAGCGTCGAACAGGCCGAGGATGACGAAAACGAGGACAACGGCGGCGGCCGGGGCGATGGCTCGGCCCATCTGCTCCAGGACCATGAGGCCCCAGGCCGCCCAGGCCCAGCCCCGTACGCGCGCCGGCACCGCTGCCATCGGATCGATGGGAGCCCGCGAGCGGAAAGAGGGCCTTTGGTCTTGCATGGGCAGCGCCGGCTTTCCCGTCGGATCCTAACCCAGATTGGTTAACACTGTATCCGACGTTTGGTTCGATTACGAGAGCCAGTCAGGAATCTTATCTAGGTCAATAATGTGGTCATAAGATGGCCGGGGCCGCACGATGTCGTAACGGCCGCCCTGGACCAGCACTTCGGCCGCCGGCAGCCGTGTATTGTAGGTCGAGGACATGACCGCCCCATAGGCTCCCGCGGTCGCGAAGGCCATCAGGTCACCCGGTTTCACGGGCGGCAAGGGCCGCTGTTCGGCGAACCGGTCGCCGCTTTCGCAGATCGGCCCCACCACGTCGCAGCGTTCCACCGGCGCATCGCTGGCCGGCTGTGCCACCGGGATGATGCCGTGATAGGCGTCGTAGAGGCTGGGCCGGATCAGGTCGTTCATCGCCGCATCGACGATGACGAACTTGCGGCTGACGCCTTCCTTGACATTGATGACACGCGAGACCAGCAGGCCGGCATTGCCGACGATGCTGCGGCCCGGCTCGATCTCGATCTTGGTGCCGAGGGGCGCGATGATCTCCTTCACCAGCGCTGCGTATTCCGTGAGGTTGATCGTGCTCTCATCGCGATAGGCGATGCCGATGCCCCCGCCCAGGTCGACGCGCTCGACCGGGAGGCCGGCCTTGCGCAAGGTCTGCGCCAGCTCGGCGATCTTCAGGAAGGCGGCGCGATAGGGCGCGATGTCGGTCAGCTGCGAGCCGATATGCACCGCGAGGCCGACGATCTTGATGCCCTTCATGCGCGCCGCGGCGGAGTAGTACTGCGCCGCATGATCGATATCGATGCCGAACTTGTTCTCCGACTTGCCGGTGGAGATCTTCGCGTGGGTCTTGGCATCGACATCGGGATTGATGCGCAGGGTGACCGGCGCCGTCACGCCCAGCCTGGCGGCGACGTCGCTCAACGTCTCAAGCTCGCCGAACGATTCGACGTTGAACTGGTAGATGCCGGCTTTGAGCGCCGCTTCCATCTCCAGTTCGGTCTTGCCGACGCCGGCGAACACGATCTGGTCGGCGGGGATGCCGGCCTTCAGCGCGCGATGCATCTCGCCTACAGAGACCACGTCGGCGCCGGCGCCGAGCTTGCCCAGGGTTCGGATGACGGCCTGGTTGGAATTGGCCTTCAGCGAATAGAAGATGCCGACGCCGAGCTGGCCGAGCGTCTTGACGTAGGCCTGGTAATTGTCGGCGAGGGTGGCGGTCGAATAGCAATAGAACGGCGTGCCGGCCTGCTCAGCGATGCGCCGCACCGGGACCTGCTCGACGTGCAATTCGCCGTCGACATAGGGGAAGTGAGTCATGATTGGAAAGCCGGCTCCGCGCTGGTTCAGTTGAACACGCCCGTCTGGGGGTCGGTGTTCTTGGGATATTGCTGCGGGAACTGGTCGGTCTGCGGCGGAGGCAGGACTGGCGCGCCTTTCTTGCCGCAGGCGGCGGGAGCCAGGGCGAGGGCGCCCAACAATGCCGCCAACGTCACACGCAACCAGATATTCTGCCGTCTCATTTGAACCGCTCCCGTGCGTCCTTGATGGCGCGCCGTACATTGTCCGGAGCCGTGCCGCCGTATGATTTGCGGCTCGCCACCGATTGATCCACGCCGAGGACGGAGAATACCCCATCATCGATGCGCGGCTCCACCTTTTGCATCTCCGCCAGCGCCAGATCCTGCAGCCGGCAGCCTTTGGTTTCCGCCAGCCGTACCAGCTCGCCCGTCACGTGATGGGCATTGCGGAACGGCAGGCCGAGGGTGCGCACCAGCCAGTCGGCGAGGTCGGTGGCGGTCAGGAATCCGCCATCGGTCGCCTGGCGCATGCGATCGGCATTGACGGTCATGTCGCGCACCATGCCGGCCATCGCGGCGACGCTGAGCGCCATCGCATCGCTGGCGGCGAAGGTCGGCGCCTTGTCGTCCTGCAGATCCTTGCCGTAGCTGAGCGGCAATCCCTTGACGATGATGAGGAGCTGGGTCAGCGCGCCGACCACCTGCCCGACCTTGCCGCGCACCAGCTCGGCGGCGTCGGGGTTGCGCTTCTGCGGCATGATGGAAGAGCCGGTGGTGTAGGCATCGCTCAAGGCGACGAAGCGGAAGCCGTCGCTCATCCAGATCACGATCTCCTCCGCGAGGCGCGACAGATGCGCGCCGAGGATCGAGAGCGCGGCGAGATATTCGAGCGCGAAGTCGCGGCTCGACACGCTGTCCATGGAGTTGGCGGTCGGCCGGTCGAAGCCGAGTGTCTTGGCGGTTGCGTGCCGGTCGATCGGGAACGGCGTGCCGGCGAGAGCGGCGGCGCCAAGCGGGCATTCATTCAACCGCGTGCGGCAATCGGCGAGACGGCCGAGATCGCGGCCCAGCATCTCCACATAGGCCATCAGGTGATGGCCGAAGGTGACGGGCTGTGCCGGCTGCAGGTGCGTGTAGCCGGGCATCACTGTCGCGGCGTGTTCTTCGGCGCGGTCGATCAGCGCGTGGACCAGGTCCTTGAGCGCCGCGGACAGCTCGTCGATCGCGCTACGCACCCAGAGGCGGAAATCGGTCGCGACCTGGTCGTTGCGCGAGCGCGCGGTGTGCAGCCTTCCGGCGGCATCGCCGATCAGCTCGCGCAGGCGCGATTCCACGTTCATGTGGATGTCTTCGAGCGCGACCTGGAACTCGAACTTGCCCTGGTCGATTTCCTTGCGGATGCGCGCGAGGCCGTCCGCGATGGCGTCGCCGTCGGCTTTGGTCAGGATGCCTTGCGCGACCAGCATCGCGGCATGGGCGAGGGAGCCTTCGATGTCTTCCTTGTAGAGCCGCTTGTCGACGTCGATGGAGGCATTTATCTCCTGCATGATTGCGGCAGGGCCGGCGGCAAAGCGCCCGCCCCACATCCGGCTGGCGCCGGATGGCGTATTCTTGAGGTTCGCCGGTTTGGAGGGTTTCTTGTCCATTGCGCGCAGTTTCGTCCCCGATTGCCCCCGACTTGTGACGGACCAAGCCGGCCGGGTCAAGCCGGCCAAGACAGGCGGCTTTCGATGAACCGGGCGCTCATCGCCGCAATCATCGTCGTGGTGGCGATTGCCGCGTTGGCGGCGGCGGTCCTGACCTCCACGGCGCCGGAACCTGCGCCGGCACCGGCCGCGAGCACGCCGGCGCCCGCGGCACCGGAGGGCCGGTTCGTCGCACTCTCCGGCGCGGATTTCAGCACGGTCGCGCCGGTCGACGGCAAGGGGCAGCCGGCCGACATGGCGCCCTATCGCGGCAAGGCGCTGCTGGTCAATCTGTGGGCCACCTGGTGCGCGCCCTGCATCCAGGAGCTGCCGTCGCTGGGCAAGCTGCAGCAGGACCTGGGCGGAGACAAATTCCAGGTCGTGACCATCGCGATCGACGAGCGCGACCCTGCGAAGATCGAGCCGTTCCTGGCAGCGCACGGCGCGGGCAACCTGCCGACGCTGATCGACCTCAATCGGACCATCGACACGGTCGCGCAGGTGAGTGCGCTGCCGACCAGCCTGCTGGTCGACAGCGACGGCAAGGTGAAGGCGATGCTAAGCGGCGATGCGCGTTGGAACTGCGGCAAGGCGCTGGAAGCGGTGAAGGCGTTCGTCGCCGACGGGACGGTCAACCAGGATGTGCTGGACCCGTGCGAGTAGATGCTGCTTCGGCAAGCGTCTCAGGCGAAAATCACCACCAGCACCGCCAAGACCGCTACGATCATCCATGCGCTGGTCACGAAATGATGGCCCCGCGCGTGCTCGAGGAGCACGTCACGGTAGGAGTCCAACGGCAACATGGCGCGTCCTCCAAATTGACTGTAATCGAAAAAGGGGCGACCCGAGTCCAATGCTCCAGGGTAGTGGCAGGACGATACGACAACGAAGCAATGCACGCTATGACGTTCGTCACTCTGCGGTGCACCGCAATGCAATTCTGTCGGTGGAAAGTCTCGCGGACTTTGATCCGCTGCCACAAGGCTATCTTTCCCTCGCACTGACAGCTTTCCCACGCAGCGGCTTGGCCAGCGGCGCTTTGAGCAAACTGTCCCATGCCGCCATCGCGGACTCGACCACCTGCGCCAGGGCTTCACGCGCAGCACCATCGCGGGCGCGCAGCGACAAGCCCTGCAGCACAGTCATGTAGAAGCCGGCCATGGCCTTGATATCGGCGTCTGCCGGCACATCGCCCTCGGCAATGCCGCGGCGCAGGCGAGCCTCGAGCCCGGCCTGGATGTCCTGGCGGCGCTGGCAGAGATATCGGCGGATGCTGTCATTCTCGGGCGTGGCGTTGCTGTCGCCGAGAATCAGCAGGCAGCCGTGCGGCTGACCGGGGCGCGCCAGATTCGAGACGCTGTTCCGCAGCATCGCGTGGATCGCGCCGCGCGCGGTCGGCTCGTCTTCGAGGATCGCCTTGCCCTTGCTGTCTTCGGTCTCGAGATAAAGCTGCACCACCTCGCGGAACAGCCCTTCCTTGGAGCCGAAAGCGGCATAGAGGCTGGGCGAATTGATGCCCATGGCGCTCGTCAATTCGGCCATCGAGGCGCTCTCGTAGCCGAATTTCCAGAAGCATTTCATGGCGGCACGCAGGGCTGCATCCCGGTCAAAGCTGCGCGGTCGGCCGCGGGTGACCATCCCATCTCCTATTTCTGTGTCGGTTAATACATAATTCTCTTGACTTCGCTTTGCAAGCTCCCTACCTGTGTTTTGTATCAACCGTTACATAAAAGAGGATGCCATGTCGAGATTGAGCGGAAAGGTCGCCATCATCACCGGCGCAAGCTCCGGGATCGGCCGCGCGACAGCCAAGTTATTCGCCAAGGAAGGCGCCAAGGTGGTGGTGGGCGCGCGGCGCGAGGCAGAACTCGCCGAACTGGTGCGCGAGATCAACGCAGAGGGTGGCGAAGCCCTGGCGCTCGCCGGCGACGTGCAGTCGGAAACCTATGCGAAGGACCTGGTGGCTGCGGCGGTCAAGACGTTCGGCAAGCTCGACATCGCGTTCAACAATGCCGGCACGATCGGCCCAGCCGGTCCGACCACGGAGATTGCCGAGAAGGACTGGACCAGCGCCCTCGCGGTCAATCTCACCAGCGCCTTCCTCGGCGCGAAGCATCAGATCCCGGCGATGGTGAAGCAGGGCGGCGGCTCGATCATCTTCACTTCGACCTTCGTCGGCTACACGGTCGCATTTCCGGGCGTTGCGGCATACGCGGCCAGCAAGTCAGGGCTGATCGGCCTCACCCAGTCCTTGGCGTCGGAGTACGGCCCGCAAGGCGTGCGCGTGAACGCGATCCTGCCGGGTGCGGTGGACACGCCGATGTACCGCGAAGTGAACAACACGCCCGAGCAGCGGGCCTGGCTCACCAACCTGCATGCGCTGAAGCGGGTCGGCACGCCGGAAGAAATCGCCCGCTCCGTCCTCTATCTGGCGTCGGACGATTCGGCCTTCGTGACCGGCACGGCCTCGCTGCTCGACGGCGGTCTTTCGATCACGCGGACCTGAGCGCCGCGTGACAGCGACCACCACGCGGTTGCATCGCCGCGCGGTGGTTGCTGTTTCACGGGCGATGGCGTCAGGAGATGTGCGGTCCCCAGGTATCGGAAAGAGAGAATCCCTTGGGGAAGGGATCGCCGCCATCCACGCGAAGCTCTTCCTTGCCGTAGATCCACGCCTGGCCGGTGATGCGCGGCAAGATAGCCGGGCGACCGCCAACTCTGGTCTCACCGATCGCCTCGACCGTGAACTCGCCGCCGATGATCGATCGCGACCGCCGCACGTCGCCCACCTTCAGTTCGCCGCGGGCATGAAGGATTGCGAGGTTGGCGGAACTGCCGGTGCCGCAGGGCGAGCGGTCAACCCTGCCGGGCTTCAAGGTCGTGCAGGTGCGAATGGCGCCATCCGGTTCATTGCTTCGGAACATGACGTAGGCGATCTCGCCAACACCCTCCAGCTCCGGATGACGGATGGCAACTTGTGCCGCCACGGTATCTTTCAACTGAATGCCGGCTTCGGCAAGGTCACGCGCATAACTGGGATCGATCCTCAGTCCCAGCTGGTCCACATCGATGATGGCGTAGTAGACGCCGCCGAAGGCGATGTCCGCCCTGATGGTTCCCCAGCGCTGCGTGCTGATCTCCCGATCGAGCGCTTCCACGAACGCTGGAACGTTGTCGAGGCTGACGGAGAGGCAGCGTCCGGCCGCGCAGCGTGCCCGAGCGGTAATCAGGCCCGCCGGCGTGTCGAGACGGACGATCGTCTCGGGCTCCTTCATTGGGACGCGGCCGCTCTCGAGAAGAGCCGTCACCACGCACATGCAATTGCTGCCGGACATCGGGTGGGCGCGGTCCGCTTGCAGCACGATGAATCCGGCGTCGGCTTCGGGGCGCGTCGGCTCGATGAGCAGATTGACGGACATCTGCGCGCTGGCACGCGGCTCGAACGCGACGAAGCGCCTCAGGCTGTCGTCGACTTTGTTGATGTGGTTCATCTTGTCGAGCGCAGTTGCGCCGGGAATCGCGGGCGCACCATTCACGATGACCTTGCCTATTTCCCCCTGGCAATGAACCTGGATGAGCTCGATCGAATGGGCCCACCGCATTGCGTCACGCACTTGCCGCCGCAATTGCCCTTGCGAGGTCCCGCTTTTCGACGTCGCTGAGCGGCAGCAACGGGCGGCGTGGTTCGCCGACCGGGATGCCCATCAGCTCGCAGCCATACTTGACCTTCTGCACGAACTTGCCGGACTCCAGATTGGTCATCGCGGGATACAGCGCGGACATGATCGCCTGCGCCTTCTTCAGATCGCCGGCAGCGAACGCCTCGTAGAACTTGACGCACGGTTCGACCAAGCAATTGGCCGGGCCGCAGATCCAGCTCGTCGCGCCCCACATAAAGAAGTCGAAGGCCTGATCGTCGCTGCCGCATGACAGCTGATACTTGGATCCATAGCGCCGATGAATTTCGAGCGCGCGCACGAGATTGCCGCTGCTTTCCTTGATGCCAATGACGCGGGGATTGTCCGCGAGCGCGTCGAGCACCTCAAAGCCGACCTCGACCCCCGCGCGAAGCGGAAAGTTGTAGAGGACGATCTCGACATCGACCGCATCGAGGACCGCGATGTAGTGGGCCAGCAACTCCTCTTGGGACGGCAGCGAGTAATAGGGCGGCGGGAGCAGCACCGCTTCATAGCCGAGCTTTCTGGCGGCTTCGGTATGCCGAATGACATCGCGGGTCGAGCCCGCATTGGTTCCGGCGACAAGCTGGCCGCGCTGTCCCACAACCTCCCTCACGCATCGCAGCACGTCGACCCGCTCGCTGTCCGACATGGCGTAATACTCGCCGGTCGAGCCCATCGGGACGAAGCCGTGCACGCCTTTCGCCAGGTGGTGCTCGATCAGGCGCTCAAGTGTCTTGAAGTCGGTTTCGCCCGCATCGTCGAAGGGCGTGACGAGGGCCGGCAAAATTCCCTTGAGCTCCACAGGAGCCTCCATTGTCGACTGACTGTCGACAATATATCCGCGCAAAGCGGCGCAGTCTATCCAAAAATACAACGTGTCGACACTAGGCTCCCGGGCTGGTACGTTTCCGGGGATGGTGGCGCAAAGGAGAGCTATTCCATGGGCATGGACGAGGGCAGACGGGCCAAGGGAGCTGGCTGGAAGAGCGTCTATGACACGCTGCGGACCGAAATTCTCGCTCTGACCCTGCCGCCGGGGCAGCTGCTCGATGAGACGAGCCTGGCAGAGCGCTTCGATCTGTCGCGCTCGCCGGTCCGGGAGGCCCTCATCCGCCTCGCCGCCGAGGAGCTTGTCCTCACGCTGCCCAACCGCAGCACGATCGTCGCTCCGATCGAGCTCGCCAGTTTTCCGAAATACGTCGACGCGCTCGACATCGCGCAACGCATCAACACGCGCCTCGCGGCGGAGCTTCGGACCGAAGCCGATCTCGAGACGATCGCCAGCCGCCAGTGCCGGTTCGAGGCCGCGGTCAAGTCGGGCGACCACCTCGCCATGTCCGAGACCAACAAGGACTTCCACATGGCGATCGCCCATGCCGGGCGCAATCCGTATCTCGCTCAGTTCTATGAGAAGCTGCTCGATCAGGGGCGTCGGATGCTGCACCTGCATTTCGAGTTCCTGGAGCGCACGCGCGAAGGCTATCTCCTGACGGACGAGCACCATGAGATGCTGGCCGCGATCAAGGCGAAGGACGTGGAGCGCGCCGACCAGCTCGCGCACGTGCACACGCGGCAGTTCCGCGACAACTTTATCGATTTCATGAAGAAGAACTACGCGATGGACATGGCGCTGGGGCAGATCCACGCGGCGCAATAAGACGGCAGAAACGAAAACGGGCTCCACTCGCACGCGCTGAGCGGGCCGACTGTTAGGAGGCGGTGCATTCTGTAGTCTTATGCAGCGCTGCGGCTTCGATGAATGGCGCTCTTTCGAGCGCGCGCACCTATCGGTGCGCCACCCCCATCCAGCTTCGCCTAAGCGCACTTCGTTCGCTAAGGCTCCGCATCCTTCCCCCGCAAGGGGGGGAAGGGGAATCTTAGTGGGCGCCTGTCTCGGGACCGCGTGCTTGCGTCTACCGCGTCGGGACCGGTTTCTCGCCGGAGTAGTCGTAGAAGCCGCGGCCGGTTTTGCGGCCGAGCCAGCCGGCTTCGACGTATTTCACCAGGAGCGGGCAGGGGCGGTATTTGCTGTCGGCCAGGCCCTCATAGAGCACCTGCATGACGGCAAGGCACACATCAAGGCCGATGAAGTCGGCGAGAGCCAACGGGCCCATCGGGTGGTTGGCGCCGAGATGCATGGCGGTGTCGATCGAATCGACCGTGCCGACGCCTTCATAGAGGGTGTAGATCGCCTCGTTGATCATCGGCTGCAGGATGCGGTTGACGATGAAAGCGGGGAAGTCCTCCGAGGTCGCGGTGGTCTTGCCCAGCTTTTCCGCCAGCAACCTGGTCGCGGAGAACGTGTCGTCGTCGGTGGCGAGCCCGCGGATCAGCTCCACCAGCTGCATCACCGGCACCGGATTCATGAAATGCATGCCGATGAACTTGGACGGCCGGTCGGTCACGGCGGCAAGGCGCGTGATCGAGATCGACGAGGTGTTGGAGGCGATGAGCGCGGTCGGCTTCAGGACCGGGCACAGCCCCTTCAGGATGTCCTTCTTGACCGCTTCCTTTTCGGTCGCGGCCTCGATCACCATGTCGCAATCGCCGAGCACGTCGACCTTGAGGCCGGTCTGGATGCGGCCCAGCGCCGCTTTCTCGTCGGCCGACGTAATGAGGTTGCGCTTGACCTGCCGCTCCATGTTGTAGCGGATTGTGTCCATTGCCTTGTCGAGCTGGGCCTGGCTGACATCGATCAGCGTCACGTCCAGCTTGGCCAGCGCACAGACGTGGGCAATGCCGTTGCCCATCGCACCCGCGCCGATCACACCGACTTTGTCGATCATCGCGACCTTGCTTTCCTGCTGCCCAGCTCCACGACCTTCACCGTCCGGCATGTATTTGAACCGCGTCATTTCGAAAGGGCCTGTTCCAGTTCCGGGACGGCCTGGAACAGATCCGCGACGAGGCCGTAATCGGCGACCTGGAAGATCGGCGCGTCCTCGTCCTTGTTGATGGCGACGATCACCTTGCTGTCCTTCATGCCGGCGAGATGCTGGATCGCGCCGGAAATTCCGACGGCGATGTAAAGCTCCGGCGCCACGATCTTGCCGGTCTGGCCGACCTGGTAGTCGTTGGGTACGAAGCCGGCATCGACCGCCGCGCGCGATGCGCCGACGGCGGCGCCCAGCTTGTCCGCGATCTTGTCCAGCAGATGGAAATTGTCGCCGGACTGCATGCCGCGGCCGCCGGAAATGACGATGCGGGCGGAGGTGAGCTCCGGCCGCTCGGACTTGGAGAGTTCCTGGCCGACGAAGCTGGCAAGGCCGGTCTCGCCGGCCGCGGCGACGGTTTCGATCGCAGCGGAGCCGCCGGTCGCGGCCGCTGCCTCGAACGCGGTGGGACGCACGGTGACGACCTTGATCTTGTCGGCGGATTGCACGGTTGCCAGCGCGTTGCCGGCATAGATGGTGCGCACGAAGGTGTCGGCGCTCTCGACCGCGCTGATGTCGGAGACCTGCTGGACGTCGAGCAGGGCTGCGACGCGCGGCATCACGTTCTTGCCGCTAGCCGTGGTCGGCGCGAGCACGTGGCTGTAATTTGGCGCTAAGGCCACGATCAGCTTGGCGAGATTTTCCGCCAGGCGATTGCCATAGGCCGCGTCATCGGCCAGCAGCACCTTGGCGATGCCGGGAATCTTCGCGGCCTCTTCGGCGACGGCGCGGCAGTTCTGGCCAGCGACCAGCAGATGGATATCGCCGCCGATCTTCTGCGCGGCAGGCACGACATGCAACGTCGCCGATTTCACGGCGCTGTTGTCATGTTCAACGAGAACGAGGTTGGTCATGGTTCAGCAAATCCCAGACTGAATTGCGGATGATGGCGGTCAGATGACCTTGGCTTCGTTGCGCAGCTTGTCCACCAGCTCCGCGACCGACTTCACCTTCACGCCGGACTTGCGCTTCGGCGGTTCCACCACTTTCAAGGTCTTGAGGCGCGGGGCCGGATCGACGCTGAGCGCTTCCGGCGTCAGGGCCTCGATCGGCTTCTTCTTCGCCTTCATGATGTTGGGGAGCGAGGCATAGCGCGGTTCGTTGAGGCGCAGGTCCGTCGTCATGACCAGCGGCAGCTTGACCTGGATGGTCTCGAGCCCGCCATCGACCTCGCGCGTCACGTTGGCCGAGCCGTCGCCATTGATCACCAGCTTGGAGGCGAAGGTCGCCTGCGACCAGCCGAGCAACGCGGACAGCATCTGGCCGGTCTGGTTGGCGTCGTCGTCGATCGCCTGCTTGCCGAGGATGCAGAGCTGCGGCTGCTCCTTGTCCACCACCGCCTTCAAGAGCTTGGCAACCGCAAGGGGCTGCAGCTCGACATCGGTCTGGACGTGGATGCCGCGGTCGGCGCCCATGGCGAGAGCGGTACGAATGGTTTCCTGGCACTGCGTCGGGCCGAGCGAAACGGCGATCACTTCGGTCGCCTTGCCGCCTTCCTTGAGGCGGACCGCTTCTTCGACCCCGATCTCGTCGAACGGGTTCATGGACATCTTGACGTTGGCGGTCTCGACGCCGGTGCCGTCCGCTTTCACGCGCACCTTCACGTTGAAGTCAACCACCCGCTTAACGGCGACCAGTACTTTCATTTGTTATGCTCGGCTCGAAAAAATGAGTCTGTGTCCCTGGCAGTAATGGGCTCCGGCCTGTTGCGGCCGTTTGTGTCCCGTCTGCCTCATCCCCCGAAGGCTGCAAAACTGCCATGGCATTGATGCCAACCGGGCATTTCGCGGGCGCACAATAGGGTTACCCTATCCTGGTGTCAACGCGGCCCCCGGACTTGCCCAAATACGCCGGGAAGCAGCTATTTGGCGAAATTTCAAGGGGCTGGGTGGCACCGCCGGCGCCATCCCGCACCTGCGCAAAATGGTCGCCGCCTGCTAGAAAGCCGATCCGATCCGATCCACCCGCCAGCAGGAGTCCCATGCGCTTCCGCCTTGCCCTGTTTGATTTCGACGGCACGCTGGCCGACAGCCAGGACTGGTTCCTCGGCATCTTCGACGAGGTAGCGGATCGATTTGGCTACCGGCGCCTTGCACCGGGCGACCGGGAGCGGCTGCGTGGACTGGAGACCCGCGCGATCCTCCGCGACCTGGGTATACCCGCATGGAAGCTGCCCCTGATCGCACGCCATGTGCGGGCGCTCGCCACGCGCGACGTCGACAAGATTCGCCTGTTCCCAGGCGCGGCGGAAATGCTGGCTGCGGTGAAGGCGGGCGGAGTCCAGGTGGCAGTCGTCAGCTCGAATGCCGAGGAGAATGTGCGGCGCGTCCTGGGCCCGGCGGCTGCGCATGTCGCGCACTTCGCGTGCGGCGCCAGCCTATTCGGCAAGGAGGCGAAGATCCGCGCCGCGTTGGGCGCGACCCGCGCAGATCCACGTGCCGCCATTTTCGTCGGCGACGAGGCGCGTGACGTTGCGGCTGCGCGTGACGCGGGAGTCGGCAGCGGGGCGGTCGCGTGGGGCTACGCCCATCCCGAGTTTCTGCGTTCGCTGTCGCCCACTTTGTTTTTCGCGGGCATGGATGAGATTGCGCCAGCGCTCACCGGTCGTTAGTCCGACAGGATGGCAACAGCAAACGCAACTGCGCGCACTTCACCGCCTGTCGATCCTTCAGCGGTTGGCGCCGGGCTTCCAGAGCACGTCGCCCGCGCCCTTGTCGTTCAGCCAGCGCGCCAGCACGAACAGGTGATCGGAGAGGCGGTTGATGTAGCGGATGGCCGCCGGGTTGACCGGTTCCGTTTCGGCCAGCCGCGTCATGTCGCGTTCGGCCCGACGGGCGATGGTGCGGGCGAGGTGCAGGTGCGCGGAGGCGGCGCTGCCGCCGGGCAGGACGAAGGAATTGAGGGGCGCCAGCTCCTCGTTCATGCGGTCGATCTCCTGCTCCAGGCGCTCGACCTGCGCATCGATGATGCGCAGGCGTTCCTTGGAGCCGTCTCCTTCGGGCGCGCACAGATCGGCGCCGAGATCGAACAGATCGTTCTGGATACGCGCCAGCGCCGCGTCGGCGTCGCCGCTGGTGTGCAGGCGCGCGATGCCGATCGCGGCGTTGGCCTCGTCGACCGTGCCAAAAGCTTCGACGCGCAGATCATGCTTGGGCACGCGCTTGCCGGTGCCGAGGGCCGTCGTGCCCTTGTCGCCGCTCTTGGTATAGATCCGCGTCAGCCGCACCATGGCGCGCTACTTCGTGTGATAAGCGAGCATGGCAAGCAGCAGGCTCGCGATGGTCAGCATCTGGAACAGCACGCGCATCCGCATCAGCTTGTTGCTGTATTTGCGATTGAACTCGCTGGCCTTGCCCATGGAGACCACGCCCACCATCAGCGAAACCAGGGTGGCGACAGCGAAGATCGCGGTCAGAATCATGAAAAACGTTGCCATGTGCGGTACTATATCGGCTTGCCAGAAACGCGCACAGAGCTAAGTTTCAATGTACCTATGGGGCGAAATAACATGACCGCAGAACCGGGTTCCGAGCCGATCCAGGGAAAAGAGCTCATCCGGCTCGGGCTCGAGACGTACCAGGTCCGCTTCGAACTCGAGGACTGGGGGCTGATGTCGGAGCGACATTCTGGCTGACGACACAAGGCGGGATCGAGATCCGCATTGATCCGGTGGCGCACACCGGCGAGCTTGCGGCACTCTGGCCCCTGATCGGAGAAAGGGTACAGGCGGTCTCCTGGGCCGACGATATCGATATCGTGTTCACGGGCGGTGCGCGGCTTCGAATTCCCGCCTCGCCAGACCACGCACCGCGCGGCACACTACTGGGTCGAGCCGGCGACAACCATCTGGTGGAGGACTTCTGATGGGAACAAGAGCTGTATGGTGGGAACGATAGCATGCGGCAGGGCGCGTTGCGGAACGGAACACGCGTGCCGGCACTGGGCCTTGGCACCTGGAATATGGGCGAGGACGTGCGCCAGCGCGCGCAGGAGGTGCGGGCGCTGCAGACCGGCATCGATCTCGGCGCGACGCTGATCGACACGGCGGAGATGTATGGCTCAGGCCGCGCCGAAGAGGTGGTCGCCGCCGCGGTGAAGGGGCGGCGCGATTCGATCTATCTGGTGAGCAAGGTGCTGCCGCAGAATGCCAGCCGCGCCGGAACCGTAAAGGCGTGCGAAGCCTCGCTGAAGCGGTTGAAGACCGACCGCATCGACCTCTACCTGCTGCACTGGCGCGGCCAGGTCCCGTTCGCGGAGACCATGGCGGGGTTCGACGATCTGATGCAGGCGGGGAAGATCCGCGGCTTCGGCGTCTCGAATCTCGATCTCAAGGAACTGACCGAGTGGCTGGCGGTGAGCCGCGCCGACAAGACTTTGGTCAACCAGGTGAAGTACAGCATCGACAGCCGCGGCGTGGATTTCGACCTGCTGGCCTGGTGCCTGGATCGCAAGATCGCGCTGATGGCCTATTGCCCGCTGTCGCAGGGCACGATCCCCGATACGCCGGTGATCAAGCGCGTGGCGGCGCGCCATCATGCGACGCCGGCGCAGATCATGCTGGCCTGGGTGCTGCGGCACGAGCACGTGATCGCGATTCCCAAATCCTCGAAGCCGGAGCGCGTGCGCGAGAACGTGCAGGCTGCGGACATCGTGCTGTCGGCAGAGGATCTGATGGATCTCGACCGGGAGTTTCCAACGCCTCGGAAATCCCAGCCGCTGGCGATGTCGTGAATGCATCAAGATGATGGCCGGCACGGCTCTGGCAATTTCCGGCGCGCGGCCTAGATTCTGTGCATAGCTGCGCCTGATCCCGAGGAGACGCTCCAATGTTCGCTTTCAAGCAGAAGCCCCTGAAAATCCCGAATGCCGCCGAGGCCCTGCCCGGCCGGTCGACGCCTTTGCCGACGCCCGCGACCCATTGGGTCAGCGGCAATACCTTGAAGCCGCCGTTCCCGGCGGGGATGGAGACGGCGATCTTCGGGCTCGGCTGCTTCTGGGGCGCGGAACGCAAGGGGGTCTATTCCACGGCGGTCGGCTATGCGGCCGGCGTGACGCCCAATCCGACCTACCAGGAGGTCTGCACCGGCATGACCGGCCATAATGAAGTGGTCCTGGTGGTGTTCGACCCGCGCCAGGTCAGCTACGAAGCCCTGCTGAAGACGTTCTGGGAAAGCCATGACCCGACCCAGGGCATGCAACAGGGCAATGATGTCGGGACCCAATATCGCTCCGGCATATACGTCACGTCGCCGGAGCAGCGGCGGATCGCAGAAGAGACCCGCCAAGCCTATCAGCAAAGCCTCGCCAAGGCGGGCCACGGGAAGATCACAACGGAAATCCTGGACGCTCCGCCGTTCTATTATGCCGAGGATTATCACCAGCAGTATCTGGCAAAGAATCCAAACGGTTACTGTGGGCTAGGCGGGACCGGCGTCAGCTGCCCGGTGGGCGTGACGGCGGCGACCTGAGCGGGGGCGTTAGGCGAGGGGACGACGGCAATGGCGGCAATACCTGACGGCGGGCTTCAGGAGCAGAGACCGACGCAAGCGGCGCGCGGAGTCTATGGTTTGCCGGCGCGCTGGTATTGGGAGCGCGCGATCCATCAGGCGGAGCGCCGGCAGATCTTTGCCCGCGAATGGCAGCTGGTCTGTCCGGTGAGCGATCTACCACGGCCCGGCGATTACGTGGCGGCGGAGGTCGCGGGCTACCGGTTCTTCGTGATCCGCGACCGCGACGGCGCATTGCGCGGCTTCCACAATGTCTGTCCGCATCGCGCCTCGCAGCTGCTCGACGATGGCGCGGGTCATTGCGACCTGCTGCGCTGCCGCTATCACGGCTGGGTGTTCGACACCGCCGGCAATCTGCGCCGCGCGCCGGATTTCGGCGAAGCGGACTGGTTCCGCAAGGACGAGCATGGCCTCATGCCGATCCGCGTCGAGACGTGGCGCGGGTTGGCGTTCGCGAATTTCGACCAGGCGGCGCCGGCGCTGGCGGATTCGCTGGGCAGCCTGCCGGAGACGGTGAAGGAGTACCCGATCGAGAGCTTCACCAAGGTGCGCCAGGTGGAGTTCGAGATGCGCTGCAACTGGAAGAACTACACCGACAATTTCGTCGAGGGCTACCACATCCCCGGCATCCATCCGAGCTTCCACGCCGTGATCGATTATTCGAAGTTCGAGACCACCCATGCCGATGCGCTGGTCATCATGACCGCGCCGCAGAAGAACGGCTCGATCTATGGCGGGTTGTGGCTATGGGGCTGGCCCAACTTCACGCTGTCGGTCTATCCCGGCGGCATGAATTGCTCGCGCATCGTGCCGGTGGATGAGGCGCGCACGCGCCTCGTCTACAGCTTCTTCTTCCGCGATATCAGCGATGCCGTGAGAGAGCAGAACGAGCGCACGATCGAAACCAATTGCGATATCGTGCGCGAGGATTTCGGCATCTGCGAGCGCTCGCAAGCCAATCTTCAAGCCGGCATCTTCCGGCGCGGCCCCTTGAGCCCGAAGCACGAGGCCGGCGTGCGCTACTTCCACGACCGCGTGCGGCAGGCTCTGGGAAGAGAGGGAATCGCGGAAGATGAGTGGCTCTGATCGCCGCTTCAAGTGACGGTGATGACCGGCTCCATCTTCGCCAGGACGTCGTCCGAGAGCCAGCACAGCGACCGGTGACCCTGACCGAGATCGCGTGACGGCGGCACTTCCTTCTCGCAGAGACTATCGGGCACGAGATGCTTGTAGCGGCAGCGCGTCTGGAACGGGCAGCCGGTGGGCGGGTTCATCGCCGAGGGAATCTCGCCTTCGAGGACGATGTGCTTCTTCACCACGCTGGTGTCCGCGATCGGAATCGCGGACAGCAGGGCTTCGGTGTAGGGATGATAGGGCGGCGCGAAGATCTGATCGGTCGTGCCCTGCTCCACGATATAACCGAGATACATCACGATGACCCGGTCGGCGATGTAGCGCACCACCGAGAGATCATGGCTGATGAAGAGCATCGTCGTCTTGTTCTTGCGCTGAATGTCCATCAGCAGCTCGGTCACGGCGGCCTGCACCGAAACGTCCAGCGCCGAGACCGGCTCATCGGCCACCACGACTTTCGCATTTCCTGCGAACGCGCGTGCGACGCCGATCCGCTGCTTCTGGCCACCCGAAAGCTGGCGCGGCTTGCGTGTCTCGAACGCGCGCGGCAGCTTCACCAGGTCCAGAAGCGCCAGCATCTTCTGGCGGCGCTCCTCCGCATTCTTGCCGACCTTGAACTTTTCCAGCGTGCGGATGATCTGCGAACCCACGGTGTGGCTGGGGTTCAGCGTGTCGAACGGGTTCTGGAATACCATCTGGATCGACGCGACGGTCTGCACGTCGCGCATCTCGACGCCGGTCGACTGGATCTCCTTGTTGCCGAGCTTGACGCTTCCCGCGCTCGCGGTCTCGAGGCCGAGCAGCACCTTGGCCAAGGTCGACTTGCCGCAGCCGGACTCGCCGACGATCGCGACGGTCTCTGATTCGCGCGCCTCGAAGCTGATGCTCTCGTTCGCCTTCACGACGCGGCCTTCGCCGCCGCCGAACACCTCGTTAGCCGCGACCCGGTAGTATTTCCGGAGATCGGCGACCTGGAGCACCGGCGCGCCGGGCTTCACGGGCTCGGCCTGGGTCTTCGCCCCTGGCGGCGTCGCCGACCAGTCGATCTCGTTGAAGCGGACGCAACGGCTGAAGTGATTGTCGTGCCCGCTGACCGGGATCATCGGGATCTCCGCGGCGTCGCAGAGTCCCTTGACGAAATGATGGCAGCGCGGCCCGAAATTGCAGCCCTTCGGCCGCTCATGCGGCAGCGGCAGCTGGCCCGGTATGGCAATCAACGGTCGCTTGTTCTTGTCGGCGCCGGGCAGCGGGATCGACCGGAACAAGCCCTGTGTGTAGGGGTGGCGCATGCGGTCGAACACGTCGCGGACCGCGCCGGTTTCGACGGCCTCGCCCGAATACATGACCGTGATGCGATCACAGGTCTCCAGGATCAGGCCCAGATTGTGCGAGACGAAGATCATCGACGTGCCGTAGCGCCGGCTGAGATCCTTCACGAGGTCGACGATGCCGGCCTCGACAGTGACGTCGAGCGCGGTCGTCGGCTCGTCGAGCAGCAGGAGCGCCGGCTTCGAGAGCAGCGCCATCGCGATGACGATGCGCTGCTGCTGGCCGCCCGAGAGCTGGTGCGGATAGGAGCGCATCATCCGCTCGGGATCGGGCAGGCGCACGGCCTTCAGCATCTCGACCGAGCGCTGATGGGCCTCGGCCTTCGAGACCTTCTCGTGGATGAGCGGGACCTCCATCAGCTGCTTGCCGACCTTCATCGCAGGATTGAGGCTTGCCATCGGCTCCTGGTAGATCATCGCGATCTTCGAGCCGCGCAGGCTGCGCAGTTCCGCGTCCGACATGTCCCCCATGTCGCGGCCCTGGAATTTGATCCGCCCGCCGACAATCTTCCCGATGTTGGAGAGGTCGCGCATGATGCCGAGGGCGACGGTGGACTTGCCGCAGCCTGACTCCCCGACGATGCCCATCGCCTCGCCCGGCATGACGGTGCACGAGAAGTCCATGACTGCCGGGATCTCGAACGCGCGCGCGAAGAACGAGATCGAGAGGTTCTCGATCTCCAGGATTGGCGCGGCATTCTTCGGGGCGATGTCGTTCACGGCGGCCTCCGGTCAGTCCTTCAACGATTGTTCGCGCATCGAGTCGGCGAGCAGATTGAGGCCGAGCACGAGCGACATGAGCGCGAGGGCCGGCGTCAGGCCCTCCCAGAAATACAGCCGCAGCTGCGCCACCTGGCTGCCATCCTTGATCGCCGTTCCCCAGTCGGGGCTCTCCGGACCCATGCCTAGGCCGAAGAAGCCGAGGGTTCCCAGCAGGATCGTCGTGTAGCCGATGCGCAGGCAGGTATCGACGATGAGCGGACCGCGCGCATTCGGCAGCATTTCCCACAGCATGATGTACCACGGGTGCTCGCCGCGGGTCTGGGCGGCCGACACGTAGTCGCGCGTCTTGATGTCCATGGCGAGGCCGCGCACGATCCGGAAGACGCCCGGGCTGGATGCGAACACGACGGCGACGAATATGTTCAGCTCGTTCGGCTCGATCGAGATGATGCCGAGCGGATCGGCGTTGAACACCAGGCCGGCATAGATCCAGAACCCGACGACCAGCGTGACCGCAAGATAGATGTAGAGCTTCTCCGGCCGCTCCTTGTAGCGCGTGTAGAACAGGGTGCAGAAGAAGATGATCGGAAACAGGAACAGGACGCCCGCCATCACATAGGGGATCGCGGTTTCCATGATGCCCGGCGTCACCAGGAGGTAGAACAACAGAATGACCGGGAAGGCGAGGACCAGGTTGGCCAGGAACGACAGCACGTGGTCGACACCCCTGCCGAAATAGCCGGCCGGCAGGCCGAGCGTGATCCCGACCAGCAGCGCGATCAGGGTGGCGGCCGGCGCAATGGTCAGCACGATCCGGGCGCCGTAGATGACGCGGCTGAAGACGTCACGCGCAAGCTGGTCGCCGCCGAGCAGGAAGACCATGCCGGTCTCCGGATCGATTGCGCCGGGCAGGGCGTTCTTCATGACCGAGACCTGCACGCGCGGATCCAGCGGCGCGATCCAGTGGGCGAAGATCGCGGTGAACAGCCAGAAGGCGCAGATCAGCACCCCGCCGATGCCGATCAGGCTGTCGAACAGATGGCCGAGCAGGCCGAGCTTGCGCTTGTACCGCACAACCCCGGCAAGCAGCAGCGCCAGCGCGATCCACACCGGCCAGAACCGCGCCGCGATGCCGACAATGATGCCGAACGACCCCACCGATTCCATGTTCGGCTCCTACGAGACGCGGATGCGCGGATTGAGCACCGCGTAGCCGACATCGGAAATCAGTTGCGTGAGCAGAACCAGCAGCACCGAGATGAGTCCGCAGGCCAGCACAAGATCGATGTCGTTGTTGGAGGCCGCCTGCACGAGGAGCCAGCCGAAGCCCTTGTAGTTGAATATCGATTCGACCACCACCACGCCCGTCAGCAGCCACGGGAACTGCAGCATGATGACCGTGAAAGGCGCGATCAACGCATTGCGCAAGGCATGCTTGACGACCACCTTGGCAAAGCCGAGCCCCTTGAGCCGCGCGGTGCGGATGTACTGGGCGGTCATGACCTCAGCCATCGAGGCGCGGGTCATGCGCGCGATGTAGCCGGTCCCATAGATCGCCATCGTCATCACCGGCAGGGTGAAGTTGCTGAAGCTGATGCCCTTGCTCATCGCGGTGGCGGCCGACCCGTTGAGCAGGCCCAGCCACGACGCGAAGATCGCGGTGAAGATGATGCCGGAGACATATTCGGGCGTCGCCGTGGAGGCGATCGAGGCGACCGATAAGGCGCGGTCGAGCTTTGACCCTTCGCGCATCCCGGCGAGCACGCCGACCAGCAGCGCGAGCGGGACCATCACGATCATGACCCAGAACATGAGGATTCCGGTCGCCTTCAGGGCTTCGGGCAGGCGCTGCGAAACGGTCGTCCGGAACGCGGTGGAACAGCCGAAATCCCCCTGCAGTACGCCGGAGAAGCGCGATTCGGTAGGCTCGGAGCAGAACCTGAAGCGCGCGACCGGTTGCCCGGTTGCCTGATCGATAACCGGTTCCTTTGGCCACACTCCCACCCAGCGGCCGAAGCGCAAGGCGAAGTTATCGCGATAGCCGTTGCGCTGGAGCCAGTTCTCGAGATCCTGGTCGCTGGCGCGCATTTCGGTCTGAAAGATCGCGAGCTTGCGCAGATTGGGATCGAGATTGACGAAGAAGAACACCACGAAGCTGAGACACAGCATCGTGAGGAGCATGACGCCCAGCCGCCGGATGATGAATGCAAGCATGGCTGCTCCTGTCTACCATCGCCGCCGGCTCCCTCGGCGCAGCGGACCGGGAGGGGCGGCGCGCCCCTCCCGCAGCGCCGGGCTCTACGCCTTGTCGAGCCAGACCTTTTCGAGCTGCAGCTCGAACGTCTGGTGCATGAACAAGCCTTTCACATAGTCCGCATGGTGGCGGTACAGCGAGCGCCAGAACGGCTGGATCAGGATACCAGAGTCCTGGAGAATGGCCTCGATATCCTTCATCAGTTCCTTGCGCTTGTTATCATCGGCAATGGCAAGGGCGGCATTCAGCTTCTTGTCGAACTCCGGATTCGAATAGGCCGCCTCGTTCCAGGCTTCGCCCGTGCGATAAGCGAGGGCAAGTACCTGGACGCCGAGCGGGCGCATGTTCCATTCGGTCGTGGACCAGGCATATTTCGTCCAGTCGTTCCAGAAGCTGGAACCGGGGATCACCGTCCGCTTCACCTTGAAGCCGGCTTCG
Organism: Dongiaceae bacterium; assembly: GCA_035695765.1. Lineage (GTDB taxonomy): Bacteria > Pseudomonadota > Alphaproteobacteria > Dongiales > Dongiaceae > Dongia_A. The sequence continues at coordinate 27,309 of DASRRI010000064.1, read as the reverse complement.
CGGCACTGGGCGGCGATCACGTCGCCCGGGCTCTTCACGTATTCGGCGTCATAGGAGATGAGCTCGAATTCGTGATCCATCTGCCCGGCGTCGGTCATCAGTTTCTTGGCCTTGGCAAGGTCGCGCGGGACCTTGGGCAGCTCGTAATATTCCGGATGGATGGGAGCGACGTGATGATTCTCGCCCACCGTTCCGGCATCGTTGTAGCCGAGCTTGAGCACCGTCGCGTTGTCGACCGCCAGCTGCAGCGCGTTGCGCACCTTCTTGTCCTCGAACGGCTTGTTCTTGATATTGGTGCGCAGCACGATGGTGGCTGCGGTGACCACTTCCTCCTTCACCATTCCCATGCCGTCGAGCACCGCCACGGTTTCGCCGACAGTCTGATAGTTCGCGTCGATTTCCTGGGCTTCCAGGGCGCTGATGATGGCATTCGCCTCGACGCCGTAATCCGTGAACTCGACGCCGTCGAGATAAGGCTCGCCACCCCACCACTTGAAATTCTCGCGGCGCTTGAGGACCGACGATTTGCCGACGTCGTAGGACACCACTTCGTAGGGCCCGGTGCCGGGCGTCTTCAGCATGTCGCCGCCCGACTTTTCGAAGTCGCGGTGCACGACGATGGCGGGATAGTCGGCCATGCCGGGAACGATGGTGATGTCGGACTGCTTGGTCTTCAGCTTGATGGTATGATCGTCGACCTTCTTGATTGCACCCGCGGCCGCCTTGCCGGTCTTGTCGTCGATCAGGGACGCCATGCGGCCGGCCATGGAATTGCCTTCGGCGGACTTGTCGCACCACCGCTCGAGATTATGGATCACGTCATCGGCGATGAAGTCATCGCCATTGGACCATTTCACGCCCTTGCGGACATGCAAGGTGTATTCGGTGGCATCGTCGCTGATCTCCCAGCTTTCAATCAGATGGCCGTCGAACGTGTAGTCCTTGGTGTAGCGCACGAGATAGTCGTTGCACTGGCGCATCACGTTCGCCATTTCCGACCAGTCCCAGGTGCGCGGGTCCTTCATCTCCTTGATGATCATCTGCATCTTGAGGACACCGCCCTTCTTGCCCTCCTCGGCCATGGCGGGCGTCGGCGCGGCAAGGCCCATCATGCCGTATGCCAGGGCGGTCGATGCGCCCATGACGCTGGCCATCGCCAGGAACTCGCGGCGATCCATCTTGCCCGCCTTGGCGCTTTCCGCGAGCGTCTTGATAGTCGTCGGAACGCGGTCGCTGTTGCTCTTGAACATGGTCATCTGCCGTCTCCCATTGTTTAGATTTCTGCTTTCTACCCTTCCGTCGGCGGGGGAATAGACCAGCCGACGTCGCCCGGGCGAAGCCGCTGCGCCCTTTCCCGCGCGGGCCAACGTGCCCTCAGCCCTCCGATCTCGAGCCACCGCCAGCGGCACCAGCCTGGATCAAACCAGCAGCCCGGCGGCAGTACGCTCGCCAGCGCCGTTTCGGCGTGACTTCAAAACCAGTCTATCAGCGTCAGAAAAGCCAGCGCGAACCGGAACGCACCTGCAATACCCTCCCTCTCGTGGTTCGGTAGTTCGCCGAACTCAGCCGTTGGCCACTTCGAGATCGGGGCCGCCGGGCAATCGCGTTTCGGCGATGGTCAGGAACCCCACAAGCCCTTATGGCACGGGCATTTAGCTGCTCATTGTTACGATATCGGCGGTCGCGCAACGCGTCAATGACGACACCGCTTTGGTTGGCAGCGACAATTCACGGCCCGGCGCCGCCCGTCGCGCCGGCAGGCAGGACGCCGTTGCGCCGAACGCCGGATGACGTTGCGGATTTCTCATATGGCGGGCGCCGCCGCACCGCCTAACGTCACCGCTTAACTTCTGGAGCCGGGGAGAATTCGGCATGACCGCCTATCACGACAGCAAGGTCGACCGGCGCAGCCTCCGCCGCTACCGGCTGGAGCGCATCCGCGGGCAGCTGCGCCAGCGCGGCTATGGCGGGGCGCTGCTGTTCGATCCATGCAACATCCGGCACGCGACCGATGTCGCCAACATGCAGGTCTGGGCCCTGCACAACAAGTGCCGCTATGCCTATGTGGCGACCGAGGGGCCGGTCATCCTGTTCGATTATGGCTGCGCCCGGCATCTCAGCGACGGCTATGAGCTGGTGGAGGAGACCCGCACCGCCTTCCCCCACACCTTCTTCACCAATGGCGGGCGGCACCCCGAGTTCATCGGGAACTGGGCGGCCGAGATCGCCGACCTGGTGCGCCAGCATGGCGGCGGCAACAAGCGGCTGGCGGTGGACAAGCTCGATCCGCCCGCGACCCATGCGCTCACGCAGGCCGGCGTGACCATCGCGGACGGCGAAGAGCTGATGGAGTGGGCGCGTACCATCAAGAACGTGGACGAAGTGCTGGCGATGAAGGAGGCGATCGCCGCCTGCGAGGCCGGAATCGAGGCGATGTGGCGGGCGCTGAAGCCCGGCATGACGGAGAATGAGCTGTGGGCGCATCTCCACGCCACCAATATCGCCAAAGGCGGGGAGTGGATCGAATGCCGGCTGCTGACGTCGGGCGAGCGCACCAATCCCTGGTTCCAGGAATGCTCCGACAGCGTGATCCAGGCAGGCGACATCGTCGCCTTCGACACTGACCTCATCGGGCCCAACGGCTATTGCGCCGACATCAGCCGCGCCTGGGTCGCCGGCGAGGTGCGGCCGACGAACGAGCAGCAGCGGCTCTATGGCGTCGCGCTCGACAACCTCCACCACAATCTGGCGCTGGTGAAAGCGGGCTTGTCGTTCCGCGAGTTCACCGAGAAGAGCTTCAGGCTGCCCGAGGAGTTCGTGGCGCGGCGCTATTCCTGCATCATGCACGGCGTCGGCCTCGCCGACGAATATCCGTTCGCGGTCTATCCGCAGGATTGGCAGCGCTGGGGTTTCGATGGCGAGCTGCAGGCCGGCATGACCATCTGCGTCGAAGCGCTGATCGGCGCCGTCGGCGGCAAGGAATGCGTGAAGCTGGAACAGCAGGTGCTGGTGACGGAGAGCGGGTACGAGCTGCTCAGCCACGCGCCGCTAGGGCTGCGGCCGGAGTATTAGGCGGCACGCACCCTCAAAACGTCGGGGTTGGAATGTCGCCCCAGCGCACATGCGCAGGCGGCTTCTCCATGGCGATGACCTTGCGGGCGGCGATGTCGACCCGTGCGACGATGATCGGGTCGAGGCGATAGGCGGCCTTCACGACATCGGGGCCGCTCGCCGCGGGATCATGGCTGCGCGCATTGGCGAACAGCAGCTTGTCGTGGGTCCGGTCGAACGTGGAGGAACCACGCGGAACCTCGCCTGCGGGCGGCTGAGCCTCGAGCGGAAGATCGGGCAGATACCAGTCCTGCGGGATCACGTAGATCAGCCGATTTCCGGCTGGAGCAGCGTCGAGCGCGGCGCGCACCGCGCTGTCCGCCATCGCGGTTCGGTAGGCGGCGTCCAGCTCTTCCGCAGTGAGATGCGCCGGCGAAAGGATGACCTCTTTGTCGCCATAGATGGCTGCGACCTGCGAGAGCGAATAGTTCCGGAGCCCGAAGGCGGCGGCGACCGACAGCACCAGAACCGTGGCGAAGACCGCCAGCCCGGCCATCGCGCGGGGGAGGCCCGTTTCCGGCAACAGGCGCGGCAGGTGTTTGGTCCAGGCGCGCGGCAGGAACCGGCCGGTCTTCGCCAGGTAGCCGCGATAGCTGTTGCCGAAGCGCGCCAAGCACTGCTGCTCCTCCCAGCCCGCAAGCACGCGGTAGAGGGCCAGCATGATGATGAGCAGGACGAGCGCGAGGAAGCGCGGCCAGATCAGCAGCGCACCGAATCCCATGAGGGCGAGGCCGAGATATTGCGGGTGGCGGATAAAGCGGTAGAGGCCGACCGTGACCTCGCCGCGCTGCATCAGCTTCGCCCAATAAAGCGGGATCGCGCTGCCGAGAAAGACGATGATGCCGAGCCCAAGCAGCAGCAAGCCAAGCGGCTCCACGATATTGAGCAATGGATCAGCCGTCGTCGAGATGTGCGGGAGGAAGAACTGGGTCAGCCAGGCTGTCGACGGGGATTCGCCGAGAAAGCGTAGCACCGGCCCATAGATCGAATAGAAATAGAGTCCGGCCGGGCTGATCATGAACAGGATCTCCAGCACGAAAACCGCGTAGAACACCCACGCCGTCCCCCGGAGTGCAGTCCTCGCCTCGACCATGTCGCCCGCTCCGTTCCGCCAGTGCCCCCGTTCGTGAGAAAGGGTCAGGAGGATAAAGCGCTAAGGGGAGATTTGGTTGCCGACGCGGCTGGCGGAAGCTGCGGAGCATACTCTAACTGTCTCCCGGCCCCGTGGCACCCTGGGAGCCGGAGCCCACGCGATGCCACCGCGACGCTGGTGGATGGCATGGATCCCGGCGCTCGCTGCGCTCGGCCGGAATGACAAGTGTGGGAGGATGCTCTCTACGGCTTCTGCGATTCTGCGCTTAGGCCCCAGAGGCGGATCAGGGCCTGGCGCCCGCGTACGCGGTGTTCGCCTAGATCGCGGAAGCTTTCGACGGCTTCCTGGCCGCACTCGGCGATGGCGCGCTGGATGAGGTCGTCGCTGGCGACGACGGCGGTGCGGACGAGGCGGCTCATCTGCTCGATCCGGCTGGCGACATTGACGGTGTCGCCGACGACAGTCAGCTCGAAGCGCTGGTCGGTTCCGACATCGCCCAACGTGGCTGGGCCGAAATGCAGGCCGACGCCGATGCGGATGCGGCGTTCGCCTTTGGCTTCGCGGCGCTGGTTCCAGCGGTTGATCTCGCGCAGCATCTGGCGGGTGGCGGCAATGGCGTTGGTGGCATCCATGGGTCCGGGACTGGGTGTCCCGAAGGTCGCCATCAACCCGTCGCCGATATACTTGTCGAGCGTGCCGCCGTGGTTGAACACGGCATCCTCTACGATGGCGTGGAACTCGCGCAGCAGGGCGATGACCTGCTCGCCCGACATGGCCGCACTCATCTCGGTGTAGTCGAAGAGATCGGCGAACAGGACCGCCATCGGCTGGGTGCGCGCGATGCCGATGCGCCCGCCCGCCTGCATCAGCTCCTCGACCATGTTGGGCGAGAAGTGGCGCGTCAGCTGCGCGCGCTGCCGCTCAGCCACAGCAAGGCGCGATTCGAAGCGCTTGCGCTCGGAGATGTCGCGCATGATGCAGGTGAAGAGGCGGCCCTTGGCAACCGGCACCTCGGTGATCGAGGCTTCGATCGGGATGTGCGTGCCGTCGGCGCGCAGCGCCTCGACTTCGATCAGCCGGTGGAAGATCTCGGACGAGCCGGACTGCAGGTAGCGGCGCATCTCGGTCTCGTAGAGCGGCCGGTAGATTGGCGGCAGCAAGAGCCGGGTGATGGTCTTGCCGACCGCGTCTGCGCGCTCGTAGCCGAAGATGCGGCTGGCCGCCTCATTGAAGCCGATGATGCGCCCAATGGAGTCGAAGGTCAGGATCGCATCGAACGCTGTATCGAGAATGGCGCGCAGCCGGCGTTCGCTGGCGCGCAGCTCGGTTTCCACGTTCTTGCGATCGGTGATGTCGCGCACCGAGCCGACCATGCGCACGGCCTTGCCATGCTGATAGACGATGAGACCACGCGCGACGATCCAGCGGATCGCAGTATCTGGCTCCTTCAGGCGCGCTTCGAACGAGAACTTGCGGATGCGCCGCTCGATCGTGCGCTCGAGATAGGCGCGGGCGGATACCCGATCCTCGTCGACCAGGCGCTTGAAGAAGGCCTCGCGCGAGTTCCGCAGCACGCCTTCCGGCAGGCCGAGAATCTCGTAGACCCGGGGCGCGAAAAAGGCGGTGTCTTCGGCCAGGTCCCAGTCCATGAGACCGTCATTGGCGCCGCGCGCCGCGAGGGCGTAGCGCTCACGGCTGCGGCGCAGCGCCTCGTCCGCCTCGGCGCGCTCGATCGCGCCGGCGATGAGGGCGGCGGCGGTCTTCAAGACGTCGATCTCGAGCCCGCGCCAGACCCGCTCCGCCCGGCAATCATCGAGGCCGAGGAACCCCCACACGCCGGCGCGCAGCATGATGGGGACGGAGATGAAGGCCTGCGTGCCGTGCTCCAGGAAGGTCTGGCGGGTTTCGCCGGTCACGTCTTTCAGGGTCGCCTGGACGATCTCGCCGCGCTGGCGGGCCGCCACCCAGTCGCGCAGCTGGCCTTCGGGCTCTGCCAGCGGGATGTTGTGGTAGCGCAGATCGTCGCTGAGGCGGGCATAGCCGGGCTCGGCCCAATCGTAGCGGCAGCTTTCCGCCGGCTGGCCGTCGGGCCCGTCGTGGATCTCGAACAGGGTGACGCGGCTGACCTCGGTGGCGCGGCCGAGTCGGTTCAGCAGCTCCTGGATGCCGATGCGCCAATCCTCGACCCCGACGATCTGGGCCGCGGCGTAGGAGATGGCGTCGAGCATGGCAGTGCGGCGCGCCAGCTCCGCCAGCGCGGCTGCGGCATCGACCGTCTCATCCGTCTTGATCGCTTCCTTGCGCAAGATCGCAGCCCCGAATCGGGGAATGTCCCCACTATAGTCGGGGATCATACAGGTCCGTCTCTGAACGATCCATGAGTGCGCGCTGCGCCGCGTGCAAATAGGCCGAAAGAAGTAGGGCAGGGCTTTCGCCCTGCCCTCAAGCTTGTTGAAACGCCCGGGCTTAGCCGAGCACGAAGAACCTGTTCGCCAGGAGCACTACTGCCAAGCCGCCGATCAGGACGACGTAGGGCAGAACACCGGCCTTCTTCTGGCCGAGATCGCCTTCCTTGAGGCCGAGGTCTTCCAGCATCCGCGGTGGGAACTGGCCCTTGTCCTGGACGTAGTGCCGGAAGGCGAACACCGGGATGATGAGCGCGGCGGCGCCGAGGCCGTACCACAGTGCGTCCGCATTCCACACCTTGGCGCCAGCACCCATGAACATCGCGTTCACGAAGGCAAAGACTCCACCCAGCGCCAGGATGATGGTCGGGGCCTTATAGGGCCGCTTGATGTGGCCGCTATCCATGCGATGGATCCAGCCGGCATTGAGGTTGAGGAAGTTGAAGATGATGTATCCGCAATTGCTGACCGCCAGGATGAAGTAGTAGGCGGTCGCATCGGTCGAGGCGATAGAGAGCAGGACCAGGTTGAAGCAGAGGTCCGTCCACATCGCCGCGGTCGGCGCGCCATTGTGGTTGACGTGCGAAAGATAGCGCGGCAACCAGCCGTCGACCGAGCCCTGATAGAGCGTGCGCGAAGAGCCCGCCATCGCCGTGATGATGATCAGGATCAAGGCCGCGATCATCAGGATCACGAACAGCGTGTTGATAATGGCGCTGCCGCCAGCGACCATCGCACCCATGGCATGCGCCACGCCCGTGCCGGCCACGATGTCACCTGCGAGCATGCCTTCGAGGCCGAGATAGCCCTGGAAGGTGATCGGCACCAGGATGAACAGCACCAGGCACAGCAGGCCGGAATAGAAGATGGCCTTGAAGGTGTCGGTCGCCGGGTTCTTGAACTCGCTGGTGTAGCAGACGGCAGTCTCGAACCCGTAGGTCGACCAGGCCGCAATGAACATGCCGCCCAGCACGAGGGTCCAGCCATTGACGTTCCACGCGCCCGGATCGGGCACATAAGGCGCTGCCAGCGGCACGAAGGGCGAAAAGTTCTCCGAATGGAAGTTGCCATTGAAGAACGGGATCACGCCGACCACCAGGAGCGTAATGACGATCACCAGACCGACGACGGTCTGCACGCTTGCGGTGCCGAGAATGCCGCGATGCTGAATGGCGAAGGCCAGCAGCATCAGGATCGCGCCGATGAAGAAGGTCCAGTTGACCGAGAGCGACACCACATCGCCGAACGGAATCGTGAACAGTGACCAATTATGGATCGGCATCAGCGCGATGGTGGCCGCTGCGTCGTCCACGGTCACGCCTGCGCTCGCCTGTTGCGAAATATAGGCGGCGATGGCGTCCGCCGCCGGCGCTGGCTCCATCAGGTTGAGGATATAGCCCGCCGCGATCGCGGAGCCGAGCGAGAGCACCGGGGTCCAGGCGATCCAATTGCACCATACCGACAGGGGTGCGATGAACTTGCCGTAGCGCAGCCAGGCGGCCGCGCCATAGACCGAGGCGCCGCCCGACTTGTTCGGGAACAGGCCCGCGATTTCCGCGTAGGTGAAGGACTGGATGAAGCCCATGAGCATGGAGACGATCCAGACCGCATAGGCCGGGATGCCGACCGTGCCGGCGATGCCGCCGATCGAGAAAACGACCAGGGCGGGCACCCCGCTGGCAACCCAGAATGCGCCGCGCCAATCGATGGCTCGCTTCAGCGCGTTTTCGCCGTTTGCAGTGGTAGTCGTTGCGCTACTGACCGACATAGTTCCTTCCCCCAGGTTCAAGTCGCACTCAGATTGCGAGCCGCAGGCCGCCGGCTCTCCCGCCGCCGGCCAATACGCATTGCGCTGATCTCAGATCCTTCGATCCCCTGAGCCTGGCCCATGCCAAGCTTCCGATTGCGCCAGCCAAACCCGACTCGCAGGGTCAGGCCGGATCAAATTAATGATGCGCCAGATTGCCGCGCCAATCTAGATCAATTTTATCGGATTGGTCTGGAATTGGTTCAAATGCAATCCAATAATCCAACGCCGCCAGACCGTTCAGTCCATCACAGCGCCGACCAATTGCCGGCGCGCATAGTGCAGATGGTTCGTGATCATGGCGACGGCGCTGTCGACATCGCGCGCGCGGATCGCGTCGAACAGGTTGGCGTGGTCGCGATTGTAGTCGGCGATGCGCTCGGGCGTCAGCACCTTGTCCTTCATTGCCATCCATTGCTGGTGCGCGCGGACTTCGTTGATCTGACGATAGAGAGAAATGAGCAAAGGATTGCGCGTCGCTTCCGCGATCGAGAGGTGGAACGCCTCGTCCCAGCGCGAGAAAGTCTCGCGGTCCTGGCACTCGCGCTCCTGCCGTTCCATCAGCTCGGACATCCGGTCGATGTCGCGCGCCGCGGCGTTGATGCAGGCAAGGCGGGTCATATAGGGCTCGAGCGCTATGCGCACGTCGATCAGCTCGAGCGGGCTGGTCTGGTCCGCGACGTCCTCGGCCGGCAGCCGCAGCGGAGAATTGACGAAAGTGCCGCTGCCGATGCGGCGGCTGACCAGACGCTCCGTCTCCAACTGGTCGAGCGCGGCGCGCACCGTGGTGCGGGATGTTCCGAACGCTTCGGCGAGCTGGCGTTCGGCCGGCAGCTTGTCGCCATGGCCGTATTGGCCGCCCTGAATCGCCTGTCTTAGTTGCCCGGTGATCCAGGACGACCCGCGGACCGGGTCATTCACGAGCTTCACCATGGAATCTCCCTGATCTTTCCCAACGTCTCGAGTGCCGGGTTCGCGCCGATTTTACGTCAGAATGCCGGTCCTGCGCCAGCCAATAACAACCAATCAAACCCATTTCTGTGCCTTTGGAAAAATTGGTTTGTCACCGGCCTGCAGGCGGCTATAGTGGCCCGAGCGCCTGTCAGCCGATCTGGGAAACGGACTCCATGGCTCTTCCAAGTCACGTCAAATACGTCATCGTCGGCGCCGGCATCCACGGCCTCAGCACCGCCTGGCACCTGGGCGAAAACCTCCGCAAGAGCGGCAAGGGCAGCGGCAAGGACATCCTGGTCATCGACAAGACCGGGATCGCGGCCGGCGCCTCCGGCATCGCCTGCGGGGTCGTGCGCAACAACTACTTCCAGCCCGCCATGCGCCGCCTGATGGCGCACAGCGTCTCGGTCTGGGACAGCGACCCGGAAGCCTTCTCCTATCACCCGGTCGGCTACATGCAGATCAGCCCCGAGGTGATGCACGAGGATGTCGCCAGCATCTACAAGCAGCAGAAGGAGATCGGCTACCCGTCGGTCTTCATCGAGGGCGAGAAGGATTGCATGGGTTACATGCAGGGGCTGTTCTCGGACTGGCAGGCCAAGGGCATCACCTCCGTCCTGCATGAGAAGAAGGGCGGCTACGCCAACAACACGCGCTCGATCTACGGTCTCGCCAAGAAGGCGGAGAACGAGGATGTGCGGATCGCGACCGGCGTGAAGGTCACCGGCTTCGAGAAGGACGCCTCAGGCGCGGTCAAGGCGGTCGTCACTGACCAGGGCAAGATCGGCTGCGACCAGGTCATCATCGGGACCGGGCCGTGGGTGAAGCAGATCTGGGACATGCTGGAACTGCCCAAGGCGATCTCGATCAAGGGCCGCGACGGCAAGCTGCACGATAATGTGCCGATGTGGACCTTCTGGTCGCTGCAGGAAGGCACCTTAGGCGTCGATCCGAAGCTGCAGCGCACCAATGACGGCAACATGCCGCCTGTGATCCATGTCGATACCGATGCGCCGCTGCATTCCGACGTCGACGGCAAGGTCATCACCGACAAGCTCTGGGGCATCTATTACAAGCCGGACTTCCATTTCGGCGGCGTGCAGGGCGGCGCCATGCCGTTCAAGGTGAAGACCGCACCGGAATCTGTGAAGATCGACCCCTACGGGCCGGAGAGCCCGGACTTCATCGTCGGCGACGATTTCGCCCATATGTGGGTGTCGGCATTGGCCTTCTGCCAGAAGCGCTTCGAAGGCACCATGCCGAAATACAAGAAGGAGCCGTCGGGCGGCATCGGCAGCTTCACGGCGGACTCGTTCCCGGTGTTCGACCGGTTCTGCGACAACGTCTATGTGATCGCCGACAGCAACCACGGCTACAAGATGATCGGCGTCGGCAAGCTGGTGGCGGATGACGTGTGCGGCAACGAGAGCGAGCTGCTGCGCCCGTTCCGCTTCTCGCGCTTCGCTGAAGGCAAGCTGCATCCGACCTCGCACTCGCCGTTCCCGTGGAGCTGAGGCGGATGAGGGGCGGTTACTTTGCTGTCACCCCGGACAGCCGCCCGGAGCGTAGCGATGGGGCGAGTGATCCGGGGCCTATGGGGCATCGCAGCGGCGCTGATGGACCGCATGGGTCCCGGCTCTGCGCAGCTTCGCTGCTTGGCCGGGATGACAGTTTTTGGGGAGATCGACCGAAGACGCATTAAAATGCTGGCAGGGAGCACGCGTTGCGCGTTAAGCGCGGCGCTACGGATGCAGATAGGGAGAGGAGAACCGCGATGACCGATTTGGAAGCCCATGTCCAACAGCCTGGCCGCGCCGAGCTGGTGAAGAAAGTCCGGGAGAAGATCAACGAACTGGGCATCACCTACATCTACTACCAGTTCGTCTCCGTGACGGGCCGCATCGTCGGCAAGGGCATCCCCGCCGATCATTGGGAAACGACCGCGGAGCGCGGGTTCCAGCTGGTCTACGGCTCGACCGCCAACCTGTTCGTCGACCGCCACAGGCAATATATCGGCTACGGCCCGGAAGCCTCCGAGCTGGTCGGCATCCCCGATCCCGAGACTTTCGTGCAATTGCCGTGGGACAAGCGGGTCGCGCGCGTCTTCTGCACCTGCTTCCGCAACCGCGAGGAAAGGGTCAATCCTGGTGGTCACCTGACGTCGGATTGCCGCGGCAACCTGCGCATCCTGCATGAGGAGTTCAAGAAGAAGCATCACGGGCTGCATCTGCGCCACGGCTGCGAGCCGGAGATGATGTGGCTGAAGAAGGGCGACGATGGCCTGCCTCACGGCGGCTATACCAAGCCGAACTGCTATCACATCGACCAGTTCGAATCGCTGCGGCCGGTCTTCCTGCGCGTCATCGAATATGGCCGCGCCATGGGCCTCGACATGATCCAGGGCGATCACGAGGACGCGCCGGGGCAGCTCGAGCTCAATTTCATGTTCGACGATGCGCTGCGCACCAGCGACCGCCTGACAACCTATCGCCAGATCTGCGCCCAGGTGGCGCGCGAGTTCAACATCATCGCCTGCTTCATGCCGAAGCCCTTCATGGGCGTGTCGGCGAGCGGCTGCCACCACAACCTGTCGCTCTGGAAGGGCGGCGAGGAGAAGGTGAACGTGCTCGGCAACGGCGATTCGCTACCGGGCATGGTCGATGTGTTCACCTACCGCAAGGGCGGCGATAACACCTTCATGCCTTTGCCGGGCGAGGCCAAGCCGGGCCCGATCGGCCTCAATTGCATCGGCGGCGTCGTCAAGAACGTGCGCGCGCTGACCGCGATCGGCTCCTCCACCGTCAATTCCTATCGCCGGCTGTGGGATACCGGCTTCTGGGCGCCGGTCTATGCCGACTGGGGCTATCAGAACCGCACCTGCGCGCTGCGCATCTCCGCGCCCGGCCGCTTCGAATACCGCTCGGTCGATGCGGCGGTGAACCCGTACCTGATGGCGGGGGCTCTGCTGCAGGCGTTCGACGACGGCATCACCAACAACATCGACCCGGGCGAGCCGGAAGAGCGCAACATCTACGAAGCTATGAAGGCCGGCAAGAAGGTGCAGAAGCTGCCGATGTCGCTGGGCGAAGCCTTGGATGCGCTGGAAGGTAACGAGACCATCAAGCGCGCCATGCCCGACGAGATGTACCGCGTGTTCATGCACTACAAGCGCGACGAGTGGGAGAAGTTCAACGCCACCGTCACGAACTGGGACCTGCAGCAATATTGGGACATTCTGCCCTGATACGGAGGGAACGAAAATGTGCGGAATTGCTGGATTGATTCATCGCCGCAAGACCGGCGACGTCGGCACCGAGATGACCAGCATGCTGAAGTCGCTGAAGCACCGCGGGCCGGATTCCACCGGCTTCGCGCTTTACGGCCAGCCCAAGGGGACTGAGCTGGTCCTGCGTTTCAAGGTCGCCGAGCAGGATGAGATGTCGAAGGGCTTCGACATCCACGGCAAGGTGAAAGACCGCCGGGCCGAGGTCGACAAGCGGCTGAAGGAGCTGGGTGCCAAGCTGGTGAAGGTGGAAGAGGCGACCGAATACGCCTTCCGCTATCGCATCGATTTTGGCGGCGACCGGCGCAAGCTCGCGGACTATATCGAGGATATCGAGGGCGCGGAGATCCTGTCCCTCGGCCTCGGGCTCGAGCTGATCAAGGACCTGGGCGATGCGGCGCGCGTGTCGGACCAGTATCATCTGAACGGGTTCGTCGGCACCCATGCCATCGGCCATACCCGCATGGCGACCGAGTCCGATGTCGATATCCGCTCGGCGCATCCGTACTGGGCCTATCCGTTCGCCGACGTCTCGGTGGTGCATAACGGGCAGCTCACCAATTACTGGAAAGGCAGGCGGGCGCTCGAGCATCGCGGCCACCGCTTCATGTCGAACTGCGATTCCGAGCTGATCGCCGTCTATCTCGCCGACAAGATGCAGCAGGGTTCCAAGCTCGAGGACGCGATGAAGGATTCGATCTCGGAACTCGACGGCGTCTTCACCTATCTCGTCGCCACGGCCGATTCGCTCGGCATGGCGAAGGACGTGATGGCGGCAAAGCCGATGGTGCTCTACGAGAGCGACGATTTCATCGCGCTCGCCTCGGAAGAGGTGGCGATCCGCAGCGTGTTCCCGCACGAGATCGATACCTGGGATCCGTACGAAGGCGAAGTGCGGGTGTGGAAAGCGGAAGGGTCGCGGGCCTGATCAGCCCGCGCGATATTGCAGGCCAAGTTCCGGGAGAAAGACAACCCATGGCTCTACGTTCAATGCAGATGGGCATGCACACCGAGAAGCTGTCGGGCAAGACCCAGCAGCGCTTCTTCTCGCCGACGGAGGAGGAGAATTTCCTCTATCCCGACGGCTACGACGTCGATTTCAACAAGCGCGCCGAGTTCGATGCCGGGCCGCTGTCGCCGCAGCAGATCAATCTCAAGCTGCGCGAGCTGATGGCCCAGGGCCATGGCAGCATCGTCATGCACAATCCGGGAGCCAAGCACAGCGTTGCGGTCGGGCTTCTGCAGCGGCTCAACCTGCGCATCGAAGGCAGCCTCGGCTATTTCGGCTGCGGTCTCATTGATGGCCCGAATATCAGCATTTCGGGCCGCGTGGGCTGGTCCTGCGCAGAGAACATGCTGTCGGGCCGGATCGTGATCGAGAAGAATGCCGGCTCCACTTTCGGCGCGGCGATCCGCGGCGGCGACTTGGTGTGCAAGGGCGATGTCGGCGCGCGTGTCGGCATCGACCAGAAGGGCGGGACGATCCTGATCGGCGGCCGGGCCGGCGCGTTCTGCGGCTTCATGATGCAGCGCGGGCGCATGGTCATCCTCGGCGATGCCGGCAAGAATCTCGGCGATTCGATGTATGACGGCACGATCTATGTCGGCGGCAAGATCGCCGGCCTCGGCGTCGATGCGGTCGAAGGCGAGATGACGGACCTCGAGGTGCAGTGGCTGGAGCGCAAGCTGAAGCTCTATGGATTGCAGGCGCCGAACGGCGTCAAGAACCTCACCAAGATCGTCGCCGGCAAGCAGCTCTGGAACTACGACAATCTCGAGCCTTCTGAAAAGAAGATCGTGCTTTAGGATTCACGGGAAAGGACCCGCATCATGACGCAAGAGAAAGTGGCGCCGCAGGCCCAACCCGTGAAGAAGGCGAAGCGGGATACCAGCCGCCTCGGCCAGAGCCGCATCTTCACGCCGGAAGTCATCGACGACATCCATATCAAGTCGGAGCTCGGCCGCTATCGCATGCGCGGCTTCTCCCTGTTCAAGAAGATCCCGCATTGGGATGATTTGACGTTCCTGCCGGGCACGCTGACGCGCTTCGTGATCGAAGGCTATCGCGAGAAGTGCCTGACCAAGACATTGATCGGGCCCAAGGCCAAGCGGCCGCTCGAGCTCGATATCCCGGTCTACATCACCGGCATGAGCTTCGGCGCCTTGTCGTTCGAGGCGAAGATCGCGCTGGCGCGTGGCGCCACCATGGCCGGGACGGCGACCTGCTCCGGCGAAGGCGGCATGATCCCGGACGAGCGGCGCTATTCGTCCAAGTGGTTCTATCAGTGCATCCAGTCGCGTTACGGCTTCAACCCGCACCATCTGCAGCTGGCCGACGCCTGCGAGTTCTTCATCGGCCAGGGCTGCAAGGTGGGTCTCGGCGGCCATCTCATGGGCCAGAAGGTGACGGACCAGGTGGCGGAGATGCGCTCGCTGCCCGCGGGCATCGATCAGCGTTCGCCGGCGCGCCATCCGGACTGGCTCGGCCCCGACGATCTCGCGCTCAAGATCCAGGAGATCCGCGAGGCGACCAACCACGAGATCCCGATCCAGCTGAAGCTTGGCGCGGCGCGCGTCTATGACGACGTGCGCATGGCGATCAAATGCGGGCCGGATTCGATCTATATCGACGGCATGGAGGGTTCGACCGGCGCGGGCCCGCATCTCGCGACCGAGGATACCGGTGTCCCGGGCATGGCGGCGATCCGCCAGGCGCGCAAGGCGCTGGATGATCTCGGCAAGACGGGGGAGATCTCGCTGGTTTATGCCGGCGGCATCCGCAACGGTTCCGATGTCGCGAAGGCGCTGGCGCTTGGCGCCGATGCGATCGCGATCGGACACTCGGCGCTGATGGCCTTGAACTGCAACAAGGACACGCCGGAAGCGGATTACGAAAAAGAGGTCGGCGTCGAAGCGGGCTATTGCTATCACTGTCACACCGGGCGCTGCCCGGTCGGCGTGACGACGCAGGATCCGGAGCTGCGCAAGCGGCTCGATCCCGATGCAGCGGCGGAACGGGTCTACAACTTCCTGCACACGCTCACCATCGAAGCGCAGATGATGGCGCGCGCCTGCGGCAAGACCGACGTGCATTCGCTGGAGCCTGAAGACCTCGCGGCTTTGACGATGGAAGCCTCGGCGATGGCGATGGTGCCGCTCGCCGGCACCCAGCACACGGTCGGCCGGCCCGACATGACGCGCTACTAGGGGAGACTTGAGCCATGGCTACGAAGACTCAAGACGTCGACAAATTCATCAAGGACGCCGCCGGCCTCGACACCAAGCGCGAGAAGGAGATCGGCCAGCATATCGGCTATCGCTACGATGTGAACTTGGTGCCGGACTATTCCCGCATCACGCCCTTCCTCGAGAAGTATATCGAGATGATGGGCTGGGACGACCTCAACTGGCTGGAGGACGTCCACATGGGCTACGAGGAAGGGCGACCCGCCATCTTCGACCGCAACTGCAACGGCTGGGTCACCATCCCCGCCGATCTGAAGCTGCCCGAAGACCAGCAAGGCCGCGACATGATGGCCCGCGAGCTGCTGATCAAGTTCCAGATGTCGAAGAAGCACCCGCTGTGGGATCTGAAGCGGGCTTATAAGAAGTTCTGACGCGACCTTCTTCCACGCACCCTTAGTATGTCACCCCGGACAGCCGCGCAGCGGCTGATCCGGGGCCCATGCGTCGCTAGCCAATTCACCGCTGCGTCTTATGCTATGCTGAAACATCGCATAGGCCCCGGCTCTCGCTGCGCTCGGCCGGGGTGACATGGTGGGGCATGGTGTCTTATTGGGTCTATATCCTGGCGAGCCGCCCGCGCGGGACGCTTTATGTCGGCGTCACCAATAATCTTGTTCGGCGCGTTGCAGAGCATCAAGAGGGCACCGTACCTGGCTTCACTAAGACTTATGGCGTGAAGATGCTCGTCTACTTCGAGGAGCATGCCAACGTCGTGGAGGCCATCGAGCGCGAGAAGCGGATCAAACGCTGGGCCCGCGCTTGGAAGATTGAGCTCATTCGGTCGCAGAATCCGGAGTGGCGCGATTTGTTCGACGAGATTGTCTGATAGCGGATACGTTGATAAGCCGCATGGGTCCCGGGTCGCGCTTCGCTTGCCCAAGATGACAGTTATGTGGGCGTCCGCCACGTGCTCGCATGCGGCCAATCGGGCTTGAAGCTCAGCACGCGGATCTGGGGCGGCATGTTGGGATTGAACATGTGGTTGTGCCAGTAGGTCGCTTGATAGAACGCGTGCGTCTCGGGCAACTCGGTGACGGTGCAGGGCACGCGGTAGGCTTCGGTGAATTGTTCGAATTCCAGGACGCAGCGGCCGAGATGCAAGAGGGTCGCGGGCAGCTCCGAGGCGGGCCCGAATAGCGCCGTCATCTCGTCGCTGAAATTCTGCGGATATTGGAAATAGGCCGATGAGAGCAGCTCCAGCACCTTGTCATAGCGCTCGATCGGGTCGTGGGTCTTCTGGCACTGGAAGCGCAGCATCTGGGTGTTGTTGGCGGGCTCGTGCTCGACGAGCAGCACGATGATGCCGGCGGAGAGCTCGTCACCATTGGGCGAGAGCACCTTGGGCCGCATGCCATCCAGCGGCCGCCCGCCGGCCTGGCGCGCAGAGAGCTGCCGCAGGCGGCATTGCCAGCCCAGAAAATCGTCGCGCAATTGCTGGGCCGCGGCTTCCGTCAGCACGACCTTCGCGCTGTCCGTCATAGCGGCGATTCCACCGAGCGGTATTTGCCCTGGTGGAACAGGAGCGGCTTAATCACGGGGTCGTGGCGCATGCGGATGACGCGACCGACGAAGATCACGTGGTCGCCGCCGTCATAGGTGTGCTCGGTCCGGCATTCGAAATTGGCAGCGCAGCCGGGCAGGATCGGGCAGCCGGAATCCCACAGTTCGAAATCGATCTCCACCCATTTGTCGGCCGAGGCCTTGGCGAAGCGGGTGGAGAGCTCGGCCTGCTCCAGGCTGAGGACATTGACGGCGAAATGGTCGGTCGAGAGGAAGGCCCGCAGGGAATAGGCGCTGCGCCCCAGGCTGAAGAGGATCAAAGGCGGGTCCATCGAGACCGAATTGAAGGAATTGGCGGTGATCCCGATGCACTGTCCGCGCGGATCCAAGGTGGTGATGATGGTGACGCCGGTCGGGAAACAGCCCAGCGCGCTGCGGAATTCGCGCGGGTCGATCCCGGAAGCCTGTAGCCCTGTGTCCTGCTGCATCGAAGCCTTGTATTTGCAACCAATCCAGACCAATTGCCGACCGACCATCCCTTTTGGTCGTTGATCGGAATCACCGCATCTTTTAGCATTTCTTCGGGCGCCAGCGTAGTGCGGAAGCGTGAGGCGCAAGGCACCTGTCCCTTTGAGGGGAACAAGCCATGCTGATCGATCGTCGCGTGCCCAACCTGCCCAGCGGGGTCGAGCGTTACCGCGTGCCGGGCGGCGGGGCGGGCGTAATGCCGATCTCCGCCGGCGACCGGATCACCATCGTCGATGTCGAAGGGCGCCAGCCGTGCGAGGTGCTGGCCGCCGACGCGGCGGGCCGGATCGATCCGGGCCTGATCGGCGGCAAGCTCTGCGGGGCCGCCGATGGGCTGCGCGCCATCCTGGCAAGCGGGTCGGAAGGTGCGCGCGCAGTCACTGCCGCATTGCGCCGGCGCAACATCGACCTTTCCGATGCCAAGGTGGTGCGCCTGTTCGGCGGCGACAGTGCGGCCGGCGCGAATGCAGAATTCACGGCGCAGGGTGCAGGCGTGCTGATCGTTGCGGCGCCGAGCGCGGCGATGACGCCCGAAACTCAGGAGATGGCTACCGAAATCGAGGTCCGGATTGCGCGCGCGGCGCCGCGCTCGGACGAGTTTTCGCTGCTGCCCGATCCGCTGGCCGATGCGGTGCTCGATTTCGAAGTACCGCGTTCTTCGGCGCGCGCTTACGAGGTCAAGGAAGGCGACTATATCCAGATCGTCGATCTCTTCGGCCGGCAGTGCTCCGACTTCCACTGCTTCAACGCGCGCGCCTTGCAGAAGGGGATCGAGCGCGACCTCGACAACACCGTCACGCGCACCTTGCTGGGCCGCGGCTATCCGGGGCCGGGCCTGTTCGCCAAAGTGTTCGACCAGGATTTCCAGCCGATGGTCGAGCTGGTGCAGGACACTTGCGGGCGGCATGACAATTTCGCGCTCGCCTGCACCGCGAAATACTACGAGGACATGGGCTATCCGGGCCATCCCAACTGCTCGGACAATTTCAGCGACGCGCTCGCACCCTATGGGGTGAAACGGCGGCGCGGCTGGGCGGCGCTCAACCTCTTCTACAATACGGCGATCGATCACAATAACGTCTTGTATCTCGACGAACCCTGGTCGCGGCCCGGCGACTTCGTCTTGTTCCGCGCGCTGACCGATCTGGTCTGCGTCTCGTCGGCCTGCCCCGACGATATCGACGCCGCAAACGGCTGGAACCCGACGCCGGTCCACATCCGCACTTATCCCGGCAAGGAGCGCTTCTCGCGTTCGGTTGCCTTCCGCGTGACCCCCGATGCAGAGCCCCAGATGACCAAGGAAACCGCGTTTCATCCGCGTCTCTCCGCGCTTACGCGCAACTATGCGGAGTACCGCGGCTATTGGCTGCCCAGCCGCTTCAACAACGAAGGACCGATCGGCGAATATTGGGCGTGCCGCGAACGCGCAGTGATGATCGACCTCTCGCCTTTGCGTAAATTCGAAGTGACGGGCCCGGATGCCGAGACCCTGCTGCAGCGCGCGGTGACGCGCGACGTGCGCAAGCTATCGGAGGGACAGGTGGTCTATTCCGCCATGTGCCACGAGACCGGCGGCATGCTCGACGATTGCACGATCTTCCGCTTGGGGCGCGACAATTTCCGCTTCATCGGCGGCGACGAGGCGAGCGGGCTCAGCTTGCGCGAGCTGGCGCAGAAGCAGGGCTTGCGTGCCTGGGTGCGATCGTCGACCGACCAGTTGCATAACCTCTCGGTCCAGGGGCCGAAGAGCCGCGAGATCCTGAAGCAGGTAGTATGGACGCCGCCAGCGCAGACCTCGATCGAAGAGCTGCAATGGTTCCGGTTCACCATCGGGCGCATCGGCGATTTCAACGGCGCGCCGATTGTCGTGTCGCGTACCGGCTATACCGGCGAGTTGGGGTATGAAGTGTTCTGCCATCCCAAGGATGCGCTGACAGTGTTCGACGCGATCGCGGAGGCCGGCAAGCCGTTCGACATCGCGCCATGCGGACTCGAAGCGCTCGACATGCTGCGCATCGAAGCCGGGCTCATCTTCTACGGCTACGAATTCTGCGACCAGACCGATCCGTTCGAAGCCGGCATCGGGTTCACTGTCCCGCTGAAAACGAAGACGGAAGACTTCGTCGGCCGCGAGGCGCTGCTCAAGCGCAAGGACCATCCGCAACGGCAGCTGGTCGGCCTCGACATTGCTGACAACGAGATGGCGGTGCACGGCGACGGCGTGTTCATCGGCCGCAACCAGGTGGGCGTCGTCACCAGCGGCACCCGTTCGCCGATCCTCAAGAAAACCATCGCCCTGGCGCGCCTCGACGTTGTGCATGCAGCGCTCGGCACCGAGGTCGAAATCGGCAAGCTTGACGGCAAGATGAAGCGCATCCCGGCGAAGGTCGTGCGCTTCCCGCACTATGATCCGGAGAAGACAAGAGTCAGGGTGTAGCCGTCCTGTTAGTTGCCGTCTTGGATGGTCCCCGGCAGCCGTGGAATGGTCGGCGGCTGGTCCGTCGGCACGTTTGGCGGCTGAGGCTGCGGGAGGGTGATGCCGTTCGGCTGGGTGCGCTTGGACTTCGGGATCGCACCCATCGGCGGATCCAGATGCGAACTGTTGCAGGCCTGACGCTGCGAACCGGCCGGAACGGCGGAGCAATCAAAGCTAGGCGGATATTTCGGTTGCACCGTGCCTTCTGCCGCGGCCAGCGCCGGGAAAACAGCCAAGCCGAACACGAGACCTAAAAGACGCGATCGTACCACTTCTCCGCGCCGCCTTTCTCAGATTCTATGCAGAACAGGATTATCCTCTCGCCGCCGGAGAACAGCAATGGCATGGCGGCTGCAGTAGTTTGCGGGTTCACCGAGTAGTTCTCTGAAAGCCGCTTCGCCCGAGACACGCGCGATCTTGTTGGTGGCCTGCCGATACAGTTTTCGAACGATCTCTGTCCGGGGCCGGTTGTCGTCCAGATCGGAAAAATTATGCGCTCTTGGGCCAAGCACTTGCGGCAATAGAATAATCCTTGTTCATCCGCGGCAGCATTGGCCGACGCGGGTCTTTGCTTTCAACGGCTCCGGCATCTTGCTAGTCTCTGCGCGTTGGTCGCACGCATTTATGGGCTGGCAGCGTCGCTGGCGGCGGGGCCTGGATGGCAGTTCAGCGCAGATTGACCGCAATTCTGTCCGCGGACGTTGTGGGCTACAGCCGGTTGATGGAAATCGACGAGGCTGACACGCTGGAGCGCCTCAAATCACTGCGCCGCCGACTCATCGAGCCCCGCATCGCCGCATGCAGCGGCCGCATCGTCAAGCTGATGGGCGACGGCGCCCTGGTCGAATTCGCCAGCGTTGTTGACGCCGTAGCCTGCGCTGTCGAAATCCAGCGCGCGATGGTCGAGGCCGAGCCCGATGTCGCCGATGAGCGCCGGGTCCGGTTTCGGATCGGCATCAATCTCGGCGACATCATGATCGATGACGACGACATCTATGGCGACGGCGTCAATGTCGCCGCCCGAGTGCAATCGTTGGCGGCGCCAGGCGGCATCGCGGTTTCGGCGACGGTGCGGGAGCACGTCGGGAGCAAGCTCGCCATCGCGTTCGAGGATATCGGCGAACATGCCGTCAAGAATATCGAACGACCGGTCCGGGTCTATTGCGCGCGCCTCGACAAGGCACCCGTGGCGCCTGCCAAGAGAGCATCGGAAGGAAATGGGCAGGTGCCGGCGGGTGGAAGACCGTCGGTCGCGGTCCTTCCTTTCCTCAACATGAGCGGGGATCCGGAACAGGAATATTTCAGCGACGGCATTTCCGAAGACATCATAACCGACCTCTCGAAAATCTCCGGGCTGTTTGTGGTGGCGCGCAACTCGGTCTTCACCTTCAAGGGCAAGCCCGTGAAGGTGCAGCAAGTCAGCCGGGAATTGGGCGTCAGCTATGTCCTGGAAGGCAGCGTTCGAAAGGCCGGATCGCGCGTGCGCATCACCGCACAGCTGATCAACGGAACCGATGGCGGGCATGTGTGGGCCGATCGCTATGACCGCGACCTCACGGACATCTTCGCCATCCAGGATGACATCACGCGCACGATCGTCGACCAATTGAAGGTCAAGCTGCTGCCGCGAGAGAAGGAGGCCGTCGGTCAGGTGCCGACCGAGAGCATGGAAGCATATACGCACTACTTGCGCGGCCGGCAGTTCCTGCACCGACACTCGAAATCCTACTATCTTCTGGCCAAGCGCATGTTCATGAAGGCGATCGAGCTCGATCCACTCTATGCGCGGGCCTATGCCGGGGTCGCGGACTGCGATTCGTTCCTCTTCCTGCACTACAACATGCAAGTGCCGGTCGAACGCATTCTGGCGACGAGCGCGAAGGCCCTTGAACTCGAGGGCGATCTGGCCGAAGCGCATGCCTCGCGGGGCCTGGCTCTGTCTCTGGTCCGGCGCTTCTCCGAATCGGACGCCGAGTTCAAGAAGGCCGTCACGCTTGCGCCGAATTCCTTCGAGGTAGCGTACCTTTATGCCCGCGCTAACTTCGCGTGGGGCGAGATGGAACTGGCAGCCGAATGGTTCAAGCGGGCAGCGGACATCAAGCCCGACGATTATCAATCCATGCTGCTTTTGATCGGGATCTATCGTGCGCTCGGTCGGGAGCAGGACCTGATGGATGCGGCGCATGCCGGCGTCAAGCGTGCAGAAGAGGAGCTTGCCCGCCATCCCGAGGATCCAAGGCCGGCCTATCTGGGAGCCATGGGGCTCCTGCTGCTTGGCGATATCGACCGGGCCAGGGAATGGGCATCACGCGCCCTAGCGATCGATCCCGACGATATCCTAACGCAATACAATATCGCCTGTTTCCACGCGCAATTGGGTGAGGTCGAAGAGGCCATCTCCCTGCTCGAGCGGCTGCTGCCGCATGCGAATCCTGAGACCCTCGAGTGGATCAAGCACGATTCGGATCTCGATCCGATCCGCCCGCACCCGCGCTATCAGAATGTGCTCAAGCTGATTGGGTAGCCTCGCAAAGAAAAACGGCCGGACTGGAAAGCCCGGCCGTTTCCCAAAGAGAGCGATTTGCTACTGTGCCGCCTTGCCGGCGCCTTCCGACAGGAGCTGCTGCGCCAGGGCTTTCTTCTGCTCGGGCGTCATCTTCTTCACTTCGTTCTGGATGGCGCGTTCGTTGATGGCCTGGTTCCAGTAGTCGAGGGATTCGATGCCCAGGAGAGCGAATTTGCCAACAAATTGCCGCAGCACTTCGTTGGTCGGGCCCATGACCCAGCCGGCCTTGCCGTCGCGCAGATAACGCTCGATGCCGAGGCCGGGCTTGTAGCCGGTGCCGCCGCAGGCATGCAGCATCTTGTCGGTGACGTGCGCCACGTTTTTCGCTGCCGCGAACTTCACTTGCCACATCCAGGAGAGATATTGCGCGCGCGGCAGGGCGGTCAGGTCCTTGTGGATCGACCAGTCGCAATTGTTGGTGGCGGCATCCATCGCCTGCGCCAGGGAATAATCCATCAGGCGGCAGGCATTGGTGTCGATGATCGCCTCGCCCACGTAATCCTGGATGGTCGGGTAGTCGCAGACGCGCAGGCCGACGTCGACGTGCTTCTTCTTGGTGGTGTGCGACTTCGCGATGTCGATCATTGCCAGCGAGATGCCGTTCCAGCAGGCGGACGAGCACAGCAGGAAGAACGGATCGACGCATTCGTCGTTGGAATTGGCGCCGTCATTGATCGGGCCGACCAGGCGATTGTCGGGGATGGTCTTGTTGTTGACGACCAGCGGGCCGGACTGGTTGCCGCGCAGGCCGAGGCCGTCCCAGCTGGCGGGATCGGCTTCAACCTCGTTGCCCATGATCAGGAAGCAGGAGAGGTTGGCGTAGTTGCCGCCGAAATCCGGGCTGGTGGTCTGCACGATATACCAATCGGCGAAGCCGCCCGAGGTGGTCCAGGACGCCTTCTTGGTGACCTGCCAGCCGCCATCGACTTTCTTGGCGCTGGATGAGACGGGATACCAGAAGTGAGAGCCGGTTTCGGGATCGGAATAGGAGAGCGTGCCGACCAGGCAATCCTTGTCGATGCGGCTCAAGATGTCCTTGAGGGCGGGATTGTTGTGGTAGCGGAACAAAGCCGCGGCGACCGCGCCGGTGTGCATGGTGTAGCACATGGCGGTCGAGGGGCAGCCATAGCGCGCGATGGTCTCGACCGCCATCGCAGCGGCCACATGGTTCTGCCCCATGCCGCCCAGCTCCTTCGGCACCAGGAGGCCGAGGAAGCCGTGCTTGGCGAGGGTCTGGAAGTTCTTGCGCGGGTAGATCAGCTTCTTGTCGCTCTCCACCGCATTCTCGCGCATCGACGTCTGGCAGAGCTCGATGAGCTTGCTCTGCAGCTTCTTCTGCTCGTCGGTCAGCAGCCACTGCGGATCGAACTCATAGCCGAGGCCCCAGAATGGATCCTTGCCCCACATCTTGATGTCGCTCATCCCACCGCTCTCCCTTGCTTAGGCGTTGACATCGACCGTGTGCCGGCGCGCTCCCTTGATCGCCGGGCGGCACAGAAGCCCATCCTAGCCATTTCCCGGGGACTGGACCAAGGCGGCCACCGGTAGGGGCAAGGCACTAGACCGCTTCTGAGCCATTTCAAGGCCAATTAAACCAATTCCAGTCCAGCCTGTCAAAGCAAGATCAGGCCCGGGCAGCTATCCCGGCTCCCAAAAATCTGGCCGCATCTGCAGGAGGCTCCCGCGATTTGGGCGTGGAGGGACCCGTTCAGCAGTGCCTGTGTTAATCACACGCGATACCAACATGTATCGAGTAAGGCGCAGGCGCTCAGGGGACATTAGAGTTCCTTCTCCAAGGGAGAGTTCAATGGCTCAGTTCAGCAGGCGGAATCCTGAAGAGATGGGAGTGGCCACGAGCTCGGGGGCCGTAGCGGAAGCGGCCGCCATGGCGCCAAAGCCCGAGGCTCTGCGGCTAGGCCCGAGCAGTTGGGTGCCAAACAATCCCCGATTGCCGGTCCTCCTTTACCGGGATGTGGTCGAGATTTCAGGCAAGGACCCGGCAGCCCGGTTTGAGGAGATGTTCGACAGCAATGGTTGGCCCCCTGCATGGCGCAACGGCGTCTATCCGTACCACCACTATCACACCACGGCACACGAGGTGCTCGGCTTCGCTGGAGGAACCGCTCGGCTCATGCTCGGCGGTCCCGATGGCCACGAGGTCACGGTCAAGGCTGGCGATGTAGCCCTGTTGCCTGCTGGCACGGCGCACTGCCGGCTGCAAGCGAGTGCCGGCTTCCTGGTCGTCGGTGCGTATCCACCCAGGCAGAGGCCGGACCTCTGCCGCGAGGCGCCAACGCCGGAGATGATTGCGCGGATCGCCAGCCTGCCATTTCCGGCCACCGATCCGGTTTCTGGAGCAGGCGGACCGCTCCTCTCACTCTGGCAGGCGGCCTGAGCAAGCTCGGACCAAGGCATCTCGCACCGACTTTGGCGAGGACACCGAGTCATAGTAGGTTGATGCCGCAAACTGGAGGACGAGTGTGAGCATACGGGTCGGGATCATCGGCGTGGGCGTGATGGGCGCTGATCATGCGCGCATCCTTGGCTCGCAAGTGCCCGGCGCTACAATCCAGGCGCTGTATGATGCCGACCCGGCTCGCGCCAAGGCGGTTGCGGATGAGACCGGTGCCCGCACGGTGGTTGGCGATGCCCATGCGCTCATCGGTGATCCCGCAATCGATGCCGTGCTGGTGGCCGCGCCAGACAATACGCACAAGGAGCTGGTGCTGGCCTGCATTGCGGCGCGCAAGCCGGTGCTCTGTGAAAAGCCGTTGGCGCCGACCGTGGCCGAGTGTCTCGAGGTGGTCGCCGCGGAATCGAAGCTGGGGCGCCGGCTGGTGCAGATCGGCTATATGCGCCGGTTCGATCCTGCTTATGTCGAGATGAAGTCGAGCGCGCTGACCGGCCGTCTCGGAGCGCCGCTGATGTTCCACTGCTTCCATCGCAACGTGTCAGCCCCCGCCTGGTTCGATTCCAGGATGGCGATCAGCAATTCGGCCGTCCATGAATTCGACATCGCGCGCTGGGTCCTCGACGCGGAACTGACCGGCATCCAGGTGTTCCGGCCGAAGGCAGCAGCCTCGAGCTCGCCGGGCGCTCCCGTGTTTCTTGTTCTTGAGACTTCGAATGGGCAGCTGGTGACGATCGAGATCTTCATTGACGCCGCATACGGCTACGATGTGCGCGGCGAGCTCGTCTGCGAACAGGGGACCACATCCCTGCGTGCGCCGATCCGCACCGAGACCAGCATCAACCTGACACAGGGAACCGCCTATCCGGCCGATTGGCGGCCGCGCTTCGCCGATGCGTATCGCCTGCAGGCGCAGGCGTGGATCAGGGCGATCGCGGCGGCGACGAGCGCGGCGGCGAACGCGGGGGCGAGCGCCTGGGATGGCTATGCCGCAGCGGCGGTCGCCGAGGCCGGGCTTCAATCGCTGGCCGAGAACCGCTCCGTCGCGATCCGCCTGGTCGAAAAGCCGGTGATCTTCAACTAGCAATCGCTTGGTACCGAGGCGGCGAGATAGTTGTTGCAGGATGACCTCTTTACCACAAAAATCACCCGAACGTGGCGGTACGAAGCAGCCACCACAGCTGCGACCGCGCGACAGGGGAGGATCCACGTGGCGTTGCTCGATGTTCGCAGCATCTCAATGAGCTTTGGCGCCATCCATGCGCTGACGGATCTGAGCTTTTCCATTGGGCCTGGAGAGGTGGTCGGATTGATGGGCGACAACGGCGCCGGCAAATCCACCATGGTCAAGATCATCGCCGGCAATTTCCCGCCGACTGAGGGCGAGATCGCCGTGGATGGCGAAGTGTGCCACTTCCATAAGCCGGTCGACGCGCGTGCGAAGGGCATCGAGGTCGTCTATCAGGACCTCGCCCTGGCGGATAATCTGACCGCGGCGCAGAATGTCTTTCTTGGCCGCGAGATCAAGAAGGGCTTCTGGCCGGTCCGGGTTCTCGATAAGCGCGCCATGCTCGAGCGCGCGGGCGAGCTGTTCCAGGAACTCAAGTCAGAGACGCGGCCGCGCGACCTCGTCAAGAAGATGTCCGGCGGCCAGCGCCAGGCGGTCGCCATTGCGCGCACAAGGCTTTCGGAACCAAAGCTGATCCTGATGGATGAGCCGACGGCCGCCATCTCGGTCCGGCAGGTCGCCGAAGTGCTCGGGCTCATCGGGCGCCTGAAGATGCAAGGGGTCTCGGTCATTCTCATCAGCCACCGCATGCCGGACGTGTTCGCCGTGTCCGACCGGATCATTGTTCTGCGGCGGGGTGCCAAGGTCGCCGACAAGCACACCAAGGAAACGACGCCCGAAGAAGTCACCGGACTGATCACA
>DASRRI010000063.1:0-11638 GCA_035695765.1 Dongiaceae bacterium | reverse complement strand
CCGCCAAAGCGATTGGTACCGCGCGCTGCAATCCTGGTCGGGGCAAGCCGCCGGCGGTGCGTAGTGGTGGGCGATAGTTCGCACGCATCGAGATCATAGCCAGCTGGCATTTCCGCCGGTGGTGTCCCATCGCCATGATGCCGGTGAAGGCCGAGCCTCACGCGCGGCCGCCAGCCAAAGGAAGCCACCATGTCCATCCGCATCGCCGGCCTCGCCGCGGCCGCCTTGATCGCCGCCAGCCTCGCGGGCTGCGCGTCGCAGCAATCGACGAGCCTCGCCGCCAATCCGGCGGCCAGCGAGTACGGCATCGTCGCGGTCAAGAGCGCTCATCCGTTCGCCGATACCGTGGCGCGGCTGAAAGCCGACGTAGCGGCCAAGGGTCTGGTGTTCTTCGAGGAAATCGACCAGCAGAAGCTGGCGGCGGATGCCGGCATCGCGACCCAGCCGTCGACCCTGCTGGTGTTCGGCAACCCGGCGCTCGGCACCCAATTCATCACCGCCAATCCGCAGGCCGGCATCGACTGGCCGGTGCGCGTGCTGGTCTATCAGGACCAGGCGGGCGCAGTGTGGGCGGAATATACCGACTTCGCCTATATCGCCGCGCGTCACCAGATCGCCAGCCGCGACCCGCAATTCAAGATGGCGTCCGAGGTGATCGCCTCCATCACGTCGAGCGTTGCGAAATAGGAGCGCGCTACCCGCGCAAGGCGGCGGCCATCGGAAAATTGTCGTCACTGCTACGCCCCGGCGGCACGAGCTCATAATGATCGAACGCCATCGTGCAGGCGCCGCGCCGTTGAGTCATCGCACGCAGGTCATTCTCATAACCTGGCAGGTTCGCGAACGGCACCATCGCGGTGGCGGCAAGGATCGTGCCATGCGTGACCAGCCCCTGCACCTGGCCACGGCGCTTGTTGAAATCGCCGATCACCTCACCGAGGAAATCCTCCGGCGTCAGCGCGACCACCACCATCACCGGCTCGAGGAGGCATGGCCGCGCGCGCGGCAGGGCCTCGTGCAGACCGAGGCGGGCGGCGATCTCGAAGGCTTCGGGCGTCGAATCAGTCTCGTGCCAGCCGGCATCGAGGATGACCGCCTGCAGATCGGTCAGCGGGAATCCGGCGACCGCGCCCGCCTTGCAGCCGGCGTGAATTCCGGTATCGATCGCGCGCTGCAAGTCGGCCAGGGGAATGTGCGGCGGAATCTCATCGGACGGGCAGCGGATCTCGGTCTCGATCCCGGCGCCGCGGGCGAGCGGCGTCAGCTGGATGCGCAGCACCGCATAGAGCGCTGGGTCCGGTTGCTTGTGGGTATAGGTCCATTCGGTGGTGCGCGTGATGCTCTCGCGATACTGCACCTCCGGCGCGCCGACTGTGAAGCCAAGGCCCGGCTCACGCTGCAGATGCCCGACCACCCACTCCAGCTGGGTCTCGCTGATGCCCTTCAGCACGATCTCCTCGAGAGGCCCCGTCTCCACGCCCAGCGTCGCATCCTGCGCGCACATGGCATCCAGCCGCTTGCGCAGCCTGGCCGCCGCCGCCGCATCCTGCGGCTCCAGCGGGACGGAAAGGACGTGGGTGACGAGGGTCATGCCGAGGGTCCTTTGAGTCGCCCGCCTTGATCCCGCCAACGTCGTTGCAGCTCGACGCAGAACGCGTCGACATCCTGATTCTCGCAGGCGCCCTTCGGCAGTGAAAATGCCTCGGCAGGCGAAAGATAGATCGTCAAACTGTCTCTGCCGATGACGATATCGGAGATGGCCGTCCAAGGAATCGATGACACCACTCCAGAGGAATTGGTCGCAATGACCGCATGCTCTTCGATGCGAAACCGCCGATCGGCCTTGAAGCTGTCACGATATACTTCGGCACAGCGCCGATAGTAGACGTGCACCCACGCACGAAGAGCCACGGCGGCGAAAATCACGGTTGCGACGATCGCGACGGTCGGCCGAAGATCCTGCATCCAACGTGAATTTGCGGCCATGATGAGAAGAGCACCGAGTGCCCCGGCGAGGATGACCAGCCCGACGCGACCGCCGTGGCTACTGCGGTTTGCTGCCAAGCGCGACCTGAAGACATTCATGTGATCGCGGAAGATCGCGAGTGCTTCTGATGCGCTTGCATCGCGCGACTGAATCAACTCAGCAATCAAACTTCTGCTCGCCAATGTAATTTCCCCAACTATGTCTTTCGGCCGAGCCTAGCCCGCCGATCCTTAATCAAACGTTGGGAACGCAGGCCTGCTTACGACGTGAAGTCAGGGGATTCCGTCAGCGCTTTTCTGCGTGTTTGGCTTTCATGCGCTGGATGAAGGCATCGTTGCGCGGCCAGTGTCCGGTCCTCCGCCAGTTGCCACGCTTTCGAGCAAAATTTTGCCGATCAGGAAGAGCAGGAGGGGGAGGATGATTGGCGCGAGTGCGATCAGCAGGATGGCGATGCCGATCTTTTCGATCACGGTCGAGAGCAGGCCTGGGCCGATGATGCCGCGCAGGGCGCTGGCGATCATCCAGATGACGAAGCCGTCGAGCAGCGCAGCACCGACGCCGAAGCCGCCACGGCACACGATGTCATTCGTCCAGGCTCCGGATTCGAACAGCATCCCCGCGAGAGCGACCGCGCATTCGCGCGCGCCGGGGCCGAACGCGATCCAGCTGGCGATGCAGGCGAATGCACCGATGATGCCCGCGAACAATCCGTAGGAGAGAGTGCTGTTGCGCAATCGCTCGCCCAGCATGAGTGCGATGCCCGCTGCGATGAAGACGCTGCCGGCGAGTAAGCCGAGCCAGGGCGGTCCGTTGATGGCGCTGCGGTCGAGGGGTCCCAGATTGAAGACGGCAAGCACCGGGATGATCCCGCTCGCGATGCAGAGCAAGCCGAGGAGAAGACGGGAGGTCGGTGACGGTGCGCCGAGCGTTGCCATGGCGGCAAGAATGCTAGCCGCGCTTGGTTAATCAATGATTGGGGGACCGGATACCGGGCTCCCAGAGCGGCCGGCCCATGGTCTCCGCATAGGCCGCGAACATCAAATTGAAGGAGATGCTGATGCGCAGCTCTGTGCTGGCATTGGCTTCGACCGAATGAGGCAGCCAGGCCGGGAACAGCAGCAGCATGCCTTCCCGCACCCTGACCATGACTTCGTCCGCATTGTCCGCAGTGAGGGCGGTGACGGGCGGGCGCATGATGGCGGCCTGGGGCCGCGGATCGTGGAAGGCGATCGTGTCGGCCCCGGCAGGCGTTCGCACGTAGTAGACGCCGCTCAGATAGTTGTTCGGGTGGCTATGCTCGGGATGCGCGGCGCCCGGCGCGTTCAGGTTGGCCCAGCAGCCGGTGACGACCATGTCCGAGCGTGCGATCTTGAGCCGCGCAAGCGCACTTGCCGCCGCCGCATGGATGTAGGGCGCGAGCGCCGCGAACGGCGCGCGCTCATGCAGATCGTGGGGCGACTGCCAGCTTTCGCGATGCGCGAGGTCGAGCGGCGCGCCGATCTCCGCCAGCGCCGCGAGCAGCGCCGCATTGATCGACTCGGTAACGTCGCGTCCCAGCTCTCCCTTCCACACGAAGGAGGGGAACATGCGCAGGATGTCGGTTGTCTTAAACCGCTGGGTTGCGGGGCTGGTCGCCATGCGCGGCTCCTCCGGGAGCAGCCATGCCAGTATACGCCGATGGCGCCTGCCATGCCGAATCGCAGGGAATGGCCGAAGGGCTGACAAGACCACCGCCGGGCGGCTATAAGGGGAAACCCGCGCCCATCTTCGCGGCGCGGCCCACTGTGCGGGAGGAACAAGATGGCCGAGAGCGTCTATAAAGTCCTCGAGCTGATCGGGACCAGCAACAAATCCTGGGAAGATGCGGCGATGGCTGCGGTCAGGCGCGCCTCGCGCACCTTGCGCGACCTGCGCGTCGCGGAAGTGGTGGAGCAGGACCTGGTCATCACCGAGGGCAAGGTCGAGGCCTTCCGCACCAAGCTCAAGGTCTCGTTCAAATACGAAGAAGAGTTGGCGCGCAAGAAGACCCGTTAGCCTTTCGATCCTGCGGTCTGCACTACGGGGGATTATGGAACGTGAGGAGTCTCACGATGGCGGACGCCTGTGCGGCGTGATCCGCTATCGGGTGAGGAGGCCATCGAGGCAATGACGAAGAGTGATGCACAGAGCCGCTATCTCGAACCGACCCGGGAGGCGGGCCGCGCGTTCTTTCAGCGCGGGATCGTGGGCGAGGTGGTGATACTGAACCTGCTGCGCTTCCGCGCCGTGGCAGATTATTGGGCGAGCCCCGCGCTGGCGCCGGCGGCGCCCATCAGCGGGGCGGAGGCCTATGAGCGCTATGTCGCCCACACCATGCCCTATCTGCGGGAGAGCGGCGGCGAACTCTTGTTCCTCGGCGAGGGCGGTCCATTCCTGATCGGGCCGGCGGGCGAAAGATGGATCGCGTCATGCTGATCCGCCAGAGCAGCATTCAGGCCTTCATGGCGTTTGCGGCACATGAGGGCTATCTCGCCGGCCTTGGCCACCGCACGGCAGCGCTCGAGGATTCGCGCCTGCTGCCGCTGGCCCCGCTGCTGCTGCCGGCGGTAGAATAGGACGAAGCAGTCTGCGGGGGTTGTCATGAATCCGCTGGAAACAGTCGCCGTCATCGGCAACGGCATCATCGGCCACGGTATTGCGCAGGTGTTCGCGATGGCCGGCAAGAACGTCGTGATGATCGGGCGCGATGAGGCCTCGCTCGGCCGCGCGCTGGACAAGATCGCCGCCAGCCTCGGTGACTTCGCCAGCCATGACCTGATCGCGCGCGATGCGATTCCGGAAACCCTCGGGCGCATCCGCACCTCCCTCCGCCTGGAGGATGCCGGCGGAGCGCAGCTCGTCATCGAAGCGGTGACGGAGGATCTGAAGCTGAAGCTCGGCCTGTTCGGGCGGCTCGACAAGATCTGCGCACCCAGTGTCGTGCTGGCATCGTCGAGCGGCCAGCCGGCCAGCGCTCTGATCACGGAGGTCGCGCATCCGGAGCGCGTGATCGCGACGCATTTCTGGTATCCGCCGCAGCTCATCCCCCTGGTCGAAGTATGCGCAAGCCCGAAGACCTTGATCGACGTGACCTTGTGGGTGTGCGAGGTGCTGCGCGCAGCGGGCAAGGAACCGGCGGTGATCGACCAGGAGATCCCGGGCTTCATCGGCAACCGATTGCAATTCGCGATGCTGCGCGAGGCCTGGGCGCTGTGGGCGTCAGGCGCGGCGAGTGCGGAGGCGATCGACACGGTGGTGCGCAACAGCTTCGGCCGCCGCGTCGGCATCACCGGACCGATCGAATCAGCGGACGCCGGCGGCCTTTCGACCATGTATCATTTCGGGAAGTCGCTGATGCCTCATCTCGATGCGCGGCCGGAGCCTGACCCTGCCATCGCCAGGCTGATCGCCGAGGGCGCCAACGGCATCGCGAACGGCAAGGGCGTCTATGACTGGTCGCAGCGCGACGGCCAGGCGCTGCTCAGCGCGCGGATGGAAGAATTGTTCCGCTGGTTGAAGGCGGACAGGGCGCGGAAGTAGAGCGCCCATGCTCGCAGGCCCGTTCGCGCTCATCGTCGCGGCATTGTTTGCCGGCGCCGCAATCTATATCTCGGTCGCGGAACATCCGGCACGCCTCACGCTCGATGATCGCGCGGCGCTCGCTGAGTGGCGGCCGGCCTATGAGCGCGGCGCGCGCATGCAGGCCTCGCTCGCGATCGTCGGATTCCTGCTCGGGCTGTGGGCATGGTGGCAAAGCGGCGATTGGCGCTGGCTGCTGGGCGCGGCGATCCTGGTCGCGAACTGGCCCTACACGCTTCTCTGCATCATGCCAACCAACCGCAGGCTGACGGCAACGGATCCCGCGCAAGCCGGATCCGAGAGCCGCGCCTTGTTGCAGCGCTGGGGTCAGCTGCATGCCGGCCGCACCCTGCTCGGCTGCGGCGCGGTGCTGGTCATGCTGTGGGCACAGATCACTTGAGGGCAGGAAGCCGCTCGACGAAGGCAAGCATAGCTCGCGGCGATCTCTGGCTCATGGACCTCGAGCGCGAAGTGACCGCCATCCAGCACATGCACCATACGTCCGCGCGAAACCGAAGAAGGAATTGCTCCGTGGCCGAGGTTAGGCAGCGGCCAGACGGAGCGCGCTCTGATGCCAGCGGGGCTGATAGCCCTGCGCAAGGATGGTGACGAAAAGCGGCGGCGTGATGAGCGCGGCGCGCGCCACCGGCCGGCGCAGCCTCATCTCCGTGTAGCCGCCGAACGTCCAGCGCAGCAGGTAATCGCCGCGCACGGCATAAGGCGCGCCGTCGATTGCGACCATGGCGCCATCGGGCAGGCCGGCGATGCGGCAATCCTGCGGCGCGGCATTCTTGCGTGAGGCGTGGCGCTGCTCATGCAGGATGCGGTCCGCTTCATCCGCCATCAGGGGCGGGTCGGCGAGCGCGAGGAAATGCTGCGCTGCCTTGCGCCGGCAGAAGAAGCAGGGCCGATGCCCTGCGCTCAGCGCCGTCACCTCGTCGAGGAAGAACAGCGAGGTATAATACTTCCCCATCGCCTCATGCTGCTTGCCCTTGTAGTGGATGTCGCAGCAGATCCAATGCTGGCTGGTCCAGCGGCGGCCGCCAAGTGTGCGGTCATCGCGATGAAACCGGCCGCCGCGATTGCCCATCATGGTGCCGCGCGCCGCGGTCGCAACGATCTCGCCGAACGGGTTCACGCGGTTCTGCAGGGGCATGGATCGCTCGGTCGCCAGTTGATCCGTGGCGAACAAGATGCGACGGCGTCGCGCCACTTTTTGTCAGGGACGTGGATGAGCCGCCTCAAGGCGGCCCGATCAGGAAATTCACGGTGCGCTGGATGTGCTGGTAGTTCGCTCGGCACCGGTCAAATCCGGCCTGCCAGCCGGACCGATAGGGCTCGGTCCCCGGCGCCGGCGGCGCTACTTCGATCTGCTGGTAGAAGGGACTGCCGGCATAGCCATAGCCGCTATCGCAGCCATCGTAGTACCCGACGCGATACGCGTGCGGACCGGGCGGCATGGTGAACATGGGCGTCGTGCAGCCTGCCACCGAAACAGCGGCACCAAGGATAATCAACCGTGCCATCAGAGACATCCTCGCCTCCTTCAACTGCCCCGGACCACGCAGTGGCCGCGTCATCGCCGACCGCGCGAGAAGGCATCGACCGAAAAGCCCCAGATGCCCAATTGCCGCGTCTGGGCGACGCGCTCGAGCGCGACGTACTCGAAGGGCGCTCCTGGCAGCGCCAAAGCAAGCCCTTCGGCAACGAGGAAGGCGGCCAGATCCTCGCCCGGCGTGTAGAAGGTGCTCCGGATAAAGCAGACGGCATTCACGCTGCCGTCGCTGTTGCGATCGACCGAATGGCAGAACACAAAGCCTTGAATTCTCGTCTCGAGCGCCAGCGCGGCGCGGCTGCTGCAGCGCGCGGGGCTGAGGACGAACAGGCACTTCTGGCCGCTCGGCGGAATGTAGATCCCGTACAATCGGACCCAGCTGGCGTTGACTCGCAATGACCCGTCCGTCAGCACGGCGGCGGCGCCGACGATGTCAGCGTCAGCAGCCCTCGCCGCGGGCGGTATGGCAGATCCAAGCGCCAGCGAAAGAGAAGCAGCTACAAGCCAGGCGAGAGCACGTCGCATCGTCCGTGTCCCGAGAATCATGCACAGGCCTGCCGGCGCCTTGCGGAGTCATCGAAGAGCAATAACCGCCGCACCAACGCCTGGACGTCCTGTGTTGAAAGAGTATAGCCCTGCCTTGGCTGGGGCGCATCAATCCGTTTGCCGCCGCGTCGCTTGTGCTTCAACCCGGTGGACGAAGGCAAAGGGTGTCAGGGGTGCTCCTTGAGCGCGCCCTGGATCTTGCGCAGCAGGCTCTCCCGCCCGGCGCGCGTATCGACCGGAAACCGTTCGAACGCCACGCCCGTCCGCAGATCCGCGAACAGCCCGGCCGGGTCCTCGTGAAAATGCAGGAACGCGCGCGACTTCAGATGGAAGGTGCCGCGCGCTTTTTCCTTGAGGGCCGGGAGAGCGCGCAGCCTGGCGAGCAGCTCTTCAAGCGCGTCAAGTGCGGCGGAGGAGGCATGCTTCATGGAAGCTTGCCGCGGCTCTAGCTCGACCGTGTTTCTTCGCCGGTTGCGGGCTGGCGCTCCGCAGCCACCAGCTCGACCTGGCGTCTCAAGTCCGGGTATTGCGTCGTGAGGTTGCGGAAGTCGGCGATGTCGAGGGCCAACAGGCGGCACTCCCGGACGGCGGTCACCGTGGCCGTGCGGTTCAGGTCGCGCAGCAGGGCAATCTCGCCGAAGAACTGCCCGGGCTTGAGGCGGACCGGAACTCCGAATACGTCGTTAGGACGAATACCGAGATAAGCTGCCAGCCCATTTAGAATCGCTTCACCGGAGTTTTGTGCGAGCCGGTTGATTCTAATTGATTCCTGGCCGTAGCTAGATGCTGCCATCTGCAGCTTCTCCAAACGAGATGTCATGCCTTCCTCCGGAAATGCTGCCTATCTTCCCGGCAGCACCCTTCTGTAGGTAAGCGCCTCCGCCACGTGGATCTGTTTCACCGCGCCGACGCCTTCCAAATCTGCGAGCGTCCTTGCCACGCGCAGTACGCGGTGGAACCCGCGCGCGCTGAGACGAAACCGTTCGATCGCTTGGGTGATGAGCTTGCGGCTTGGCTCGTCGAGCGGGGCGACTTGCTCCAGCAGTTCGCCGTCGCATTCGGCGTTGGTGCGGATGCCGTTGGCCTTGCTCTTGTAGCGCTCGGTCTGGATGGCACGCGCGCTTGCGACGCGCGCGGCCACTTGTGCGCTGCCTTCGGCGGGCGGCGGCAATGTCAAATCGGCGGCGCTGACGGCGGGGACGTCGATGTGGAGGTCGATGCGGTCGAACAAAGGGCCGGAGATGCGGCTCTGGTAATCCTGCGCGCATTTGGGCGCGCGGCCGCAGGCCAGCGCGGCGTCATCCAAGTGGCCGCAGGGGCACGGGTTCATCGCGGCGACCAGCTGCACGCGCGCGGGATACGTCACGTGCGCGTTGACCCGGGCGATCGAGACGCGGCCCGATTCCATCGGCTGGCGCAAGGCTTCCAGCGTGGCGCGCTGGAATTCCGGCAGCTCGTCGAGGAAGAGGACGCCCAAGTGCGAGAGCGAGATCTCGCCGGGCCTGGCGCGCTGGCCGCCGCCGACCAGCGAGGGCAGCGAGGCCGAATGATGCGGATCGCGAAAAGGGCGGCGGCGCTTCAGCTTGCCATCCTGCAGATGGCCGGCCAGCGAATGGATCATGCTGGTCTCCAGCGCCTCCTTGGGGTCGAGCGGTGGCAGCAGGCCCGGCAGGCGCTGCGCCAGCATCGACTTGCCCGAACCTGGGGGCCCGACCATCAGCAGGTTGTGGCTGCCGGCGGCCGCGATCTCCAGCGCGCGCTTGGCGCTCTCCTGGCCCTTGATGTCCTTGAGGTCGGGATAGCTCGCTTCCTCCTCCGCCAATTGCGGCTTGGGCGCGCTCAGCACCTGGCGGCCCTTGCAGTGATTGATGAGGGCGACGAGATGATCGGGCGCCAGTACGTCGATCTCGCCGGCCCAGGCTGCTTCGCCGCCTTGTATCTTCGGGCAGATGAGGCCGAGCCCCTGGCGCGCCGCGAACATCGCGGCCGGCAGAACACCCGCGACCGCTGCGATCGATCCGTCGAGACCCAGCTCGCCGAGGCACACATGCTGCGCGATTTCGTCTTCGGTAAGCGCGCCGAGCGCGATCAGCATGGCGAGCGCGATCGGCAGGTCGAAATGCGTGCCTTCCTTGGCAAGGTCGGCGGGCGCGAGATTGACGATGATGCGCTTGCCCGGGAGGCCGAGCCCGATGGCGGCGAGCGCGCCGCGCACCCGCTCCTTGCTCTCCGCCACCTGTTTGTCGGGCAGCCCGACGATGGCAAAGGCCGGCAGCCCGCCCGCCATCTGCACCTGGACATCTACGCCCAGCACATCGATGCCCTGGAAAGCGACAGTGCGGACGCGAGCGGTCATGAGTACGAAGCTGTTCCCCGGTTCGAAGCCGCGGCGATGATGGCACGTGCGCTATTGCCGTTCAACAACCGGCGGTGGCAATATCTCGGCAACGCAAATCGGGGATTCGTTGCTTCAAGGCAGGGAGTCCATGGATTTCATCAAGATCACGCTCCTCGCCCTCATTGCTGTGATCGGCTATGGCCCCCCTGCATGATCAGGTGGCGGCGCATCTGTGCGTCGAATATTTCACCATCGCGCATCCGCCCTTGTTTCCGACGCAGTCGCCGTTCTGGCTAGGAATTGGATGGAGCACCGCGGCGACCTGGTGGGTTGGGTTGCCGCTGGGGTTGCTGCTGGCGCTGGTTGCGCGGATTGGTGGGTGGCCGCAGCTGGGATGGCGGCAGCTAGCCGGCCCTGGTTCTGCTGATCGCGATGGCGGCGTGCGCGTTCATTGCCGGCGTTGTGGGCGCAGTGCTGGCACGGCAAGGCCAAGTTGAATTGGCGCGCTGGGGTATTCCCTCGGACCATGAAGTCGCCTTCATAGCGGATGCGTGGGCGCACGCGGCGAGCTACCTGACCAGAATCGCGGGCGGACTCGTCCTCATCGGATATGATGCCGCACGCCGGTACAGAATATCCATCGCGTCGGGCCAAGCAGCATGAAGTTGGGGCGCTCGCGCCGCGCTCCGAATGCTTCAGCGGTCGGCTCGTCCGTGAGAATGCGGGACGCTTCATCCTAGTCGCAGCAAAATCAGCCTGACAACCTAGGACCGCTTTCGTGCTGCTTCAGCTCGGCAAGTTGTCGGCAATCAACGCTATTTGCACAGAGGGCGGACAGGCACTAGCATTGATCGCGCGGGCAAGGGGAAGGTGTTCATGTGGATTGAACGGCGGCTGCCGCGGCTGCGACAGCATCGCGCGGTTGGTCTCGCCGCGGCGGCCCTGCTGAGCGGCGCGGCGATCGCGGTCCGCGCAACGATTCCAGAATTGCCGCCGTTCCTGACTTTCTTTCCCGCCGTGCTCTTGAGCGCCTTTGTCGGCGGGCGGATCGCCGGCTTGCTGGCCCTGATCGCCACCGCGATCGCTGCGCCATTCTTCTTCGAGCCGCAATTCGCGATGCCGGCGAGCGGGTGGGGCTGGACGCTTCTCATCTTCTATCTGTGCACCGGCACCCTCATCATCTTCATCGTCGATCTGCTGGACAACGCCGTCAGCCGGCTGCGGGCGGAGCGCGAACGGCTCCAGCTCGCGCTGCGCGCCGCCAATGCAGGCACCTGGGAATGGATAGGTCAGGAGGTCCGCTGGGATCGCACGTTCTATGAGGTCACCGGCCTCGACCCGAAGCGCCATCCGCCGTCGCTCGACACCTATCTCGCCCACATACATCCCGACGACCGGCCGCGCATGTCCCGGTTGCGCAGCTATCTGGCCGGCAAAGCGGAACCGGCGCCGGTCGACGAGTTCCGCTTCCAGCGTCCGGACGGGCGGATTGTCTGGCTGCAGACCTATCGCACGGTGGTCGACCGGAGCGAGCGGCGCGTGACCGGCGTTACCCAGGACATCACCGCGCGCAAGGAAAACGAGATGCGCATCGCGCTGCTGCTGCGCGAGGTGA
>DASRRI010000062.1:0-9291 GCA_035695765.1 Dongiaceae bacterium | reverse complement strand
TTGTTCGCGCTTCACACAGCTTGGCAATCAGCGAGACAGTCTCGATGAAGAAACCACCGACTGGAGAGCCGTATGCGAGAAAACCGCCCGTACGGTTCGGAGGGCGGGGTCGGCAAACACCGATCCCGACCCCTATCATGCCATCCGTCCGTGCCCGGGACAAATCGCATGGATCCCGGCTCTCGCTGCGCTCGGCCGGGATGACAGGTTGTGAAAGTGGAGCAAAACACAAAGGGCGCTGCGGCCATCGCCGAGCGCCCTTTTTTGAAACCTGGCGATCCGCTCGAAGCTACTTGATCTTCGATTCCTTGAAGGCGACGTGCTTGCGCGCGACGGGATCGTACTTCTTGAACTCGAACTTCTCGGTCGAGGTGCGGGGGTTCTTCTTGGTCACGTAGTAGTAGCCGGTGTCCGCCGTGCTCACCAGCTTGATCAGGACCGTACTTGACTTGGCCATTTCTTAAATCTCATCAGTGCGATAGGGGTCGAAAAAGGTGCCGCACCATAGCCAGGGAAGGCCCAAAGTCAAGCCCGGCGGCGTCCGCGCGGCCCGGTGATAGGCCGCAGGATCAGAGAATTGCTCCGGTATATCAAGAGCTTGGGCATCTCCGACCCGACTGGAACACGATCTCGCCAGCGCGCAACTGCCAGCCGGATCAGCGCCCAAGTCACGTCGACGATGTGGAGCCGGTCCAGGTCCGCGAGCTTGCGCCAGCCGAGATCCTTCAGCTCGCCATTGCCCCGCACGGCGCCGATGGCGTCGCCGCCGTCCCCCAGAAAGAAGCGCGTGTTGTAGCGTCGCCGCGATCCGACCGGCGTGATGGCACGCAACAGGAAATCAAACGCGCTGAAATCGGGGGCGATGCCAGCCTTCGCGTAGGTTCGCCAGACCGGATGTAGGCCCGCTTTTCCGGCGCCGCGCTGGCCGATGATGAGGCCTGTCTCTTCATGCAGCTCGCGCAGCGCCGCGCGCAGGAACGCGCTTGGCGGCCGTCGCGCATTGCCGACGCTCAATGCTTCAGCAACAAGGGGATGGAGCCGTTCGCGGAAGCCTGATGGCAGGTGATCTTCAGGATCCACGCGGCCGCCGGGCACGACATAGACGTCGGGCAGAAAAGCCGCCTTGGCGTGGCGCCGCCCCAGCAGGATCTCCGGCGCGTCGCGTCGTCCGCGCAGCAGGATGAGGCCGGCCGCATCGACCGGTCGCACCGGTTTGCGCGAGTTCATTGAGAGAGCGGCGCGCCCTCGTCGTCGCTGGCGTTCTGGCCGAGCTGCGGCGGCTCCGCGAGATGCACCGCGCTCGCGAACATGTCGGGCGTCGAGACCAGCCGCAGCGCGACCTCGAGGTCGATCGGGTTCTCCTGCTGCCGGGCAGGGCAGGTCTTGCGCAGTGCCTCCAGCCCCTTGGTATCCTCAGGCTTCACGGCATTGCGGCGGTCGGTGGGCACCAGCGGCAGATGGCCGGTCTGCAAGTCCTGCATCACCTCGTCGGCGCTGCGATAGAGCGAGGTGCAGATGCTGGGCAGGACACCCAGGTGATGCAAGGTGTAGCCGGACGGCGCATGGAACCGCGCCCAGGTCAGCGTGATCTCGCCCTGGTTGGGCAGCGGCAATACGGTCTGCACTGTCCCCTTGCCGTAGGTGTTGCTGCCGATCACGACCGCGCGGCGGTTATCCTGCAAGGCAGCCGCCACGATCTCTGCGGCGGAGGCGGAGTTGCCATCCACCAGCACGACGATCGGCTTGCCGTTGGTGATGTCATCGCCGCTGGCTTCGAAATACTGGTGGCTGTCCGGGTGACGGCCGTGGGTGGAAACCACACGCCCTTCGGTCAGGAAGAGGTTGGAGACCGCAACCGATTGGTTGAGCAGCCCGCCGGGATTGTCGCGGAGATCGATGATGAGGCCTTTGAGGCGCGGGCCGATTTCCTGCTCGGCGTCGGCCACGGCACGCTTCAGGCTCTCCGCAGTCTCGGAATTGAAGCTGTAGATCCGGAAATAACCGACATCCCCCTCGCGACGGTAATTCACCGTCTCCGGCACCACATGGGCGCGGGTGATCGCGACGACGAACGGATTTGGCTCCTCGGCGCGCTTGAGGGTGATATCAACCTTGCTGTCCACCGGACCGCGCAGGCGGTCCACCACCTGCTGCTGGTTGAGGCCCTTGGTGGCCTCGCCGTCGATCTCCTGGATGATGTCGTCGGTCCTCAAGCCCATCCGCTCGGCGGGCGTGTAATGCATGACGGAGATGACGCGCACCTGATCGTCCTCGACCGAGATCCGTACGCCGATGCCGCCGAAGCCGTCGCGCGCGGCACGGTTTTCGCGCGCATTCTGCGCCCCGGCATAGCGCGAGAACTGATCAAGCTTGCCAACGATGCCGCTGAACATCGCCTCATAGACCTTTTCGGTCGACGCGGCCTTGATCTTTTCCGAATCCTGATTGGCTTCGGTCAGGACATCGCTGGTCAGGTCGCCCCAATCCTCGGCGTCGTAGTCGCTATCGACCGTCCGGCTGTAGGCGATCTGGTTCTTCAGCAGCAGTTCGACCTGGTCGCCGGTGCGGCGCGCGGTCACGTCGGAATCGATGGTGCTGAGCTGCTGCAAGCCGGCCATGGCCAGGTTGCCGATATTCGGCTTGTCGATATAGACCGCGTCGATGTCCTCAAAGCCCGCCTCGAACATCTGGCGGGACATGCCGGATGGGTCGGTGCTCGAGCGGCTACTGGCGCAGCCGGCAACCGCGAGCCCGAACAGCGCGAGCAGGGCCGCGCCGCGGACGTACCTAGAAAGATCAAGAGACGGCATTCGAATCGGTCTTACCATGAGTTTGCGCCAAGCTAGGCGGCAGCCGCCAAGAAGAGGTTAACAGCGCGGCTACACTATCAAATTCGGAGAGTCGTGCCACTGCCAGTTGGACGACTTACGCACGATCTTCATGTTTCGAGGCGGACGCCAGCAGATTATCGGCGCTTGGGCCTCTTTCCTCGTGATTTCGCTGGTTTAGGGCGCTTTGTAAAGGTCGCAGCCGAACGGCGCTGGCTGGACCGGCGATCGTCGCCCACCAGTTTGCGGACCGCCCGATCATCCTGGTGAGCGCTTCCGCCCGTCACCAGCTCGAAAGTAAGCCCTCCCGTCAGGGGCTGCGCCGCCGCCAAGCGCACGGTGATCGTTGTGCCCAGCTGGAACGCCCGGCCATTGCGGCGGCCAACCAGGGCGTGGGACCGCTCGTCATGGTCATAGAAATCGGCGGGCAGCAGCGTGACCGGCAGCAGCCCGTCGGCGCCGGTTTCATCCAAGGTGACGAACAGTCCGAAGCGGGCGACACCGTTGATCCGTC
The DNA here is from genome assembly GCA_035695765.1 of Dongiaceae bacterium. GTDB lineage: Bacteria > Pseudomonadota > Alphaproteobacteria > Dongiales > Dongiaceae > Dongia_A. The sequence continues at coordinate 5,949 of DASRRI010000062.1, read as the reverse complement.
CCGCGAAATTCTCGCCCACGCGCTCGGACATGAAATGTGCGACATAGCGGTCGATGGCATCGCGCTCCGCCGCTGCCGCGCGGCGTTCGGTCGCCGAGATATGCTGGCCGGTGGCTTCGAACGCGCCGGCTGTTTCTTTCGGCAAGCCGTCCTCGCCGAAATTGTAGGCCGAGATCAGGGCGCGATGCACCAGCAGGTCGGAGTAGCGCCGGATCGGCGAGGTGAAGTGCGCATAACGCTGCAGCGCCAGTCCGAAATGGCCGAGATTGATGGGCGAATAGACGGCCGGCATCTGCGAACGCAAAGTCAGCGTGTGGATCATTGCCGCGTAGGGCGTGTTCTTCGCTTGCTCCAGCAGGCGGGTGAAATGCTTCGGCCTTATGACCTGGCCGCTCGCCAGCTTCAGGCCCAGGCCATCGAGGAATTGCCGCAACGCCTCCACCCGCGCCGGATCAGGCTGGTCGTGCACGCGGTACATGCAGGGCTGATTGCGCTTCTCCAAAGCCTCCGCCGCCGCGACGTTGGCCGCGATCATGAACTCCTCGATCAGGCGATGGGAATCGAGCCGGCTGCGCGGCACGATCCGCTCGATATGGCCGTCTTCGCCTAAGAACACGCGCCGCTCCGGTATGTCGAGGTCGAGCGTGCCGCGTGCCTCGCGCGCCTTCAGGAGCGCGCGGAAGGCGCCGTAGAGGGGGGCGATGATCGGCTTCACCAGCGGTCGGGTCAGATCGTTCAGCGCGCCGTCATGCGCCGCCTGCACCTGCTCGTAGGTAAGGCGCGCCTGCGAGCGCATCAGGCCGCGCATGAAGCGATGGCGCAGCTTGTTGCCCTTGGCATCGATCACGATCTCGACCGCCATGCAGGGGCGATCCTCGTTGGGCTTCAGCGAGCACCAGCCGTTGGACAATTCCTCCGGCAGCATCGGCACGACGCGGTCGGGGAAATAGACCGAGTTGCCACGCTCGCGGGCGGTCTTGTCGAGCGCGTCGCCGGTGCGGACGTAATGCGCGACATCGGCGATCGCCACCAGCAGGCGCCAGCCGCCTTCGTTCTTGGCGTCGGTATCGGGTTCGGCGAACACCGCGTCGTCGAAGTCGCGCGCATCATCGCCATCGATGGTGACCAGCGGCGCCTGGCGCAGATCCGTGCGTTGGCCGAGCGTTGCCGGTCCCGCTTCTTTCGCCTGGGTCGTCGCGGCGGGCGAGAACTGGAACGGGATCTGGTGCTCGGCAACGGAGATGAGGCTGATCGAGCGCGGCTCGTCGGCGCGGCCGATCCGCTCCACCACGCGCGCCTTGGGTGTGCCGAGGCGCCGTGCCGGCTCCGCTTCGACGATGACCAGGTCACCGGTGCGCGCGGTCCCGATCTCGCGCGGATGGATGGAGAATTGGGTCTTGATGCGCTTGTCGGTGGGGGTGATGCGCCCGAACCCGTCATTGCCCTTCTCGAACAGCCCAACCACCCGCTGCGCGCGGCTTTCGAGGCGGCGGATGGCGCGCGCCTCATAGACGTCCGCGTCGGTCTGCTTGAGCTGGACCAGCACGCGGTCGCCGGCGGCCAGCGGCCGATCGATCTTCTTGTCATCGACAATGACGATCTGCGGCTCGGCGTCGTCGGGCCGCAAGTCGACTGGGCGGGCCCATAGGTCGCCATCGGCGTCGGGCCCGATGACCTGGACCACCGTCACCTCCGGCAATACGCCGGCCGCGGCCAGTTGCCTGCGGTTGCGGTCGATCTGGCCTTCCTTCTCCAGCTCCTTCAGCATCGCCTTGAGCGGGATGCGGTCGGCGCCTTTCAGGTGGAACGCACGCGCAATCTCGCGCTTGCCGACCGGCCCCTCGCTCTCGCGGATGAAAGCCAGCACCTGCTCCTTGGTGGGGAAGGGGACATGCTTCGCACCGCCCTTGTTGGCGGGCGCGTCCTCTTCTGCCTGAGACCTGTCAGGCCTACGGTGTCTTGAATTCGATTTCGACAAAGACGAATTCGTACTCGTTGGCGTTGATAACGTTATGCTCGATGCCGACAGGACGGTAATAGGATTGGCCCGCCGTCAGTTCCGCGATGCGCTCGGTTTTCCCGTCCTCGATCTTCAGCTTTCCCGTGGTCAGCGGCACCACGACATAGTCGTAGCCATGCCGGTGCCACGTCGTCTCCGCGCCCGGTGCGAACCGCCACTCGGTGGCAAGGACGCGGTCATTGTCGATCTGGATCGTGGGGACGGCGGCGGGACGGGGCATGCGACTCACACTCTCTTCTGATGCCCGATCATACAGAGCAGCTCTCCCAATTGTCATCCCGGACAAGCCGCGCGATCCAGGATGACGATTGGAAAGCAGATAGAGCGTGCTACTCGGCGCTTTTCTTCGCAGCTTTCGGAGCCTTGACGGCGGCCTTCTTCGCGGCCTTCGGCTTCACGGCCTTGGGCGCGGGTTCGCTCAGCTCTTGCTTGGGCGCTGCCTTCTTGGCTGTTTTCTTCGCCGCCGGCTTCTTGCCGAACCGGCCGCCACCCGCCTTGGCTGCGCGTTCAGCGATCAGGCCAACGGCCTGATCCAGGGTGATGGAGTCCGGCGCCAGCTCTTTCGGGATGGTGGCGTTGATCTTGCCCCACTTCACATAATGGCCGTAGCGGCCATCATGCAGGGTGACTGGCTGATTGTCCTCCGGGTGGTTGCCGACCGGCTTGCCCGGCGCGGGCGCGCCGCGGCCGCGGCCCTTGCTCTCCTGCGCCAGCAGATCGACTGCGCGGTTGAGTCCGATGCTCAGCACGTCGTCATCCTTCGGGATCGACTTGTATTTGCCATCGTGCTGAAGGTAGGGACCGAAGCGTCCGATGCCGGCCATGATCGGCTTCTTGGTTTCCGGATGATCGCCGACCACGCGGGGCAGCGACAGCAAGCCGAGCGCCAGGTCGAGCGTCATCTGGTCCGGCGTAACGCCGCGCGGCAGCGAGACGCGCTTGGGCTTTTCATCGCCCTCTTCATCCAGCTGCACATAGTGGCCGTATGGGCCCTTGCGCAACGTCGCGTTCTTGCCGCTCTTCGGATCGACGCCGAGCTCGAGCGGACCGACCTGCTCGCTCTCCTCGCCACTGGCGACTGCGAGCGGGCGGGTGTAGCGGCATTCCGGATAGTTGCTGCAGCCGATGAAGGCCCCGGTCTTGCCGAGCTTGATGCCGAGCTGCCCGTTCTTGCAGGCCGGGCACACGCGCGTGTCGCGCCCGTCGTCCGTCGGTGGGAAGAAGTGCGGTGCCAGCGCGTCGTTCAGCGCATCGATGACAGCCGAGCGCTTGCCGATGCCGGAATCGAGGAAACTGACCGCGTCATCCATCGACGGCAGCGTGTCGTCCTGGTCGTTGGCCGGCTGATGCAGGCGGCTGAAATCCATCCAGAAGTCGCGCAGCACGTCTTTCCACTGTGCGCGCCCGCCGGAGATGTCGTCCAGCTTCTCTTCGAGGTCGGCGGTGAAGCCGTACTGCACATAGCGCTCGAAGAAATTGGTGAGGAAGGCGGTGACGAGACGCCCTCGATCTTCCGGCACCAGCCTTTTCTTCTCGAACCGCACGTAGCTGCGGTCCTCCAAGGTCTGCAGGATCGAGGTGTAGGTCGAAGGCCGGCCGATGCCGAGTTCCTCCAGCCGCTTGATCAGGCTGGCTTCGCTGTAGCGCGGCGGCGGCTGGGTGAAATGCTGCTCCGGCTTGACCGCGCCGGCCTGAACCGGATCGCTGGCCTTGAGGTCGGGCAGGCGCCTGCCGCTATCGTCCTCGTCGGCCGGATCGTCGCGGTCCTCGTGATAGAGCGTGAGGAAGCCGGCGAATTTGATGACCGAGCCAGTGGTGCGCAGGATAGTCTTGCCGTCCGTGCTCGCCACGTCGATGGCGACCTGGTCCAGCTCCGCGCTTTCCATCTGGCTCGCCAACGTGCGCTTCCAGATCAGGTCATAGAGGGCAGCCTCGTCCTCGCGCAGGTGGCGGCGGATGCCGTCTGGCCGGCGGAACAGGTCGGTCGGCCGGATGGCCTCGTGGGCTTCCTGGGCGTTCTTGGCGGTGGTCTTGTAGACGCGCGGCGCGCCGGGCAGGAACTCGGCCCCGTATTGCTCGGCGATCAGCTTGCGGCTGGCCTCGATGGCGTCCTGCGCGAGCGTGACGCCGTCGGTGCGCATATAGGTGATGACGCCGATGGTTTCGCCCTCGATGTCGATGCCTTCATAGAGCCGCTGCGCGATGCGCATGGTCTGGCTCGCGCCGAAGCCGAGCTTGCGCGAGGCCTCCTGCTGCAGGGTCGAGGTCGTGAAGGGCGGGAAGGGGTGGCGCTTGACCGATTTGCGCTCGACATCGGAGACCTTGAAGGGCGCGCCGGCGCGCACCTTGGCTGCTGCAGCCTGGGCCGAAGCTTCGTCGGGCAGGTCGAACTTGTCGAGCTTCTTGCCGTCGACGTGAGTCAGGCGCGCGGTGAACTGGGTCCCGTCCGGCGCGGTGAAGTCCGCTTCGATGGTCCAGTATTCACGCGCCTTGAAGGCTTCGATCTCCGCCTCGCGCTCGCAGATGAGGCGCAGCGCGACCGATTGGACGCGGCCGGCCGAGCGGCTGCCCGGCAGCTTGCGCCAAAGCACCGGCGACAATGTAAAGCCGACCAGATAATCCAGCGCGCGGCGCGCCAGATATGCGTCGACCAGCTCCTGGTCGATCTTGCGCGGATTGTTGATGGCATCGAGGACGGCGCGCTTGGTGATCTCGTTGAAGGCGACCCGCTCGAATGGCACCTTGCCGAGGCCGCGCTTGGCCTTGAGCGCCTCGATGATGTGCCAGGAGATCGCCTCGCCCTCGCGGTCAGGGTCGGTCGCCAGGATCAGCTTATCGGCGTCCTTGACCGCGTCGGCGATTTCCTTGAGCTGCTTCTGGCCGCGGCCCTCGACTTCCCAGTTCATGAGGAAGTCGTTTTCCGGCTGCACCGAGCCGTCCTTGGAGGGCAGGTCGCGCACATGGCCGAACGAGGCCAGCACGCGGTAGTCGCGCCCTAGGTACTTATTGATCGTCTTGGCTTTTGCCGGGGACTCGACAACGACGACTTTCATCTGGGTCTTGCGGCTCTCTACTGTCATTTTGGGGCGCCGGCAGCCACCACCAGCGGCGCCCTGAACGCGCGCTCAGGGAGCAGCCAGCAACGACACGCGATTGCCGGGATGGCGTTCCAGACGACCCGCCAGGTCGAGTTCCAGGAGCACCTGCCCAATAACGGGCGGTGAGGATTGGCACTGTCGGAGCAATTCGTCAACCGCGATGGGACTGGGCCCGAGCCGGCCCAGGATATCTCGGCGCGTCTTATCGACATCCTGCTCTGCCGTAAAATCAATGGGTTGGTCGATTTCGCTCAAGGGCTGGTCGACCTCGATAGATTGGTGCGCCAGACCGGTTAAGATTTCCAGAATCTGCTCCGCGTCCTCAATTAGGGCCGCTCCCTCCCGGATCAAGCGGTTGGCGCCGCGACATCTTGGATCGAGCGGAGAGCCCGGAACGGCCATCACCTCACGGCCCTGTTCCCCCGCCATCCGTGCGGTGATGAGGGAGCCGGAACGCACGGCCGCCTCCACCACCACGACCCCCTTGGAGAGGCCGGAGATGATCCGGTTGCGGCGCGGGAAATGGATGTCCCGCGGCTTGAAGCCGGGCGGCATTTCGGAGACCACCAGGCCTGCTTCCAGGATGCGCTCGCGCATGGCCGCATTCTCCTGCGGATAGATGTTGTCGACCCCGCCGGCCACCACCGCGATCGTCCCGCCCTTGTCGGGTCCAGCGGAGAGCGCACCCTGGTGCGCCGCGCCATCGATCCCGCGCGCGAGGCCGGAGACGACGCACCAGCCGGCCGCCGCCAACCCATGTGCCAGCTCGCGCGCCAGCTTCTGTCCATTGGCCGATGCGTTGCGCGCGCCGACGATGCCGACGCACGGCTG
>DASRRI010000061.1:0-118410 GCA_035695765.1 Dongiaceae bacterium | reverse complement strand
TGGAAGGTCCAGGTGTCTGGCCAATACATCCCAGAAGGAACGGAATGCGGCCGGCATCGGCCAAAGCGTATAGGGCGCGAATGCTTGGGCTGAGAAGATTGACCTCCGCGCCGTGGCTCTTTGAACTCGATCAGGCAGACCATCAGGAAATCGACACCGCTTGCCGGATGCCTAGCCTCACTGGAGATGGCGAAGGCTCAACTCACGATCGCGCCATTGTGTTCGCTCCAAACGCATTGCACGTCAGGTCCCGAAATGATCCGTGCATCATCGTCTCCACCGACAACTCCCCAGCTTAGATTTTGCCGCGGACTGCCTTCAGCATCTGCTCTTTTTCGATCCGGGAAGGATTGGATAGCTCATCTGAAGCTCGATCGAGCGAATGGCGATCCCACACGTTTCGGCCGCCATGCCTTCCCGCCCTACGGGGCTTCGGCCAAACACCTGCTGCTATCTCATGGCGAAAGGTCGTTTGCGAAACGCCGACATAAGCGGCAGCCAGGTCCTCACTCAGCCAGCGTGGCCAGCCAGGTAGTTCAGATGGCTTGAGGCGCGGCTCGGTCATCGATAATCAGCACGAACTTAGCTCAGCGCGTCGGCAGCCGAGGCATCCGCCTCAAGACGTCCTGAAATGAACGGACCGCAGCGTCGAGCTGCTCGCACAGCTCCGCTGGCGGATAATGGCCGTTTTGAGCGATTGCGAGCCCACGTGCCTCGAGATCCTTCATCCGCGCCCACGCAGCATCGCTTTCTTGGTTCCACGTCTCGATCTCTGCGGCTTTGGCGCGATGATTCATTGTGGGTGACCTGGTGGGTGTTTTCCACGAAATCGCTAAATAGATGGTCCTGCCTAAACCATTGAAATAAATGGCGCACCCGGCGAGATTCGAACTCACGACCTCTGCCTTCGGAGGGCAGCGCTCTATCCAGCTGAGCTACGGGTGCATCGATGCGGTCGGCGGCGCACCATACTCGACCGTCTTGCGGGCATCAAGTGCTCGCTTGGTTCAAATCCCTAAGTTATTCAATCGGTTGGCCGCTTCCAACCGAATCGTAGCCTGCTTGGTCCATCAGGACCAAAGTCGAGGGTCTTTCCCGGCATAAACCCTTGTTCTGCATGAAGGTTTGCACGTAGTCTGCATTCCTAAGCAATGCCTCGGCGAACGGGGTTCCTCGCAGGGAGGATCAATTAGGTGCAAGCACTCCTGGCTGTCAGCCGCGCGATCGACGCGGTGACGGGCTTCATCGGCCATCACATCCGCTGGCTCATCCTCGCCGCCGTCCTGGTCAGCGCGGTCAATGCCATCATCCGCAAGCTGTTCGACATCAGCTCCAACGCCTGGCTGGAGCTGCAATGGTATCTGTTCGGTGCAGTCTTCATGATGGCCGCCGCCTATGTCCTCCAGCGCAACGGCCATGTGCGGATCGACGTGGTGTCGAACCGCCTCAGCGAACGCACGCGGGAATGGATCGATCTCTTCTGCCATATCCTGATGCTGCTGCCGCTGGTCCTGGCGATGATCTGGCTGACCATTCCCTTCGTGGCGGAATCCTACCAAGGGCATGAAATCTCCACCAACGCCGGCGGCCTGGTGGTCTGGCCGTCCAAGCTCTTCATCCTGCTCGGCTTCGTGCTGCTGCTGTTCCAGGTGATCTCGGAGGTCATCAAGCGCGTCGGCTTCCTGACCGGTGCCTTGAAGGAGGCCGAGCCAGAGGCAACGCATGGATTGACGCCCGAGGATCTCGGCGTGCACGGAGGTCCCCAGAAATGATCGAGCTCATCGCCCACAACCTTGCGCCGATCATGTTCGCGTCGTTGATCGTTTTTCTGCTGCTCGGTTATCCCGTCGCATTCTCGCTCGCATTCAACGGCCTGCTTTTCTTCTTTGTTGCCGTCGAATTGTCGCCCTATTCGAACGACATCCGCCTCAGCTGGCCGTTGATCCAGACCCTGCCGGCGCGCGTGCTCGATGTGATGCGTAACGACACGCTACTGGCGATTCCGTTCTTCACCTTCATGGGGATCATCCTCGAGAAATCGGGCATGGCGGAGGACCTGCTGGACACGATCGGGCAGCTCTTTGGCCCGATTCGCGGCGGCCTCGCTTATGCGGTGATCCTGGTCGGCGCGCTGCTGGCGGCCACGACCGGAGTCGTCGCGGCGTCCGTCATCGCTATGGGCCTCATTTCGCTGCCGATCATGCTGCGCTACGGCTATGAGCGGCCGCTGGCGAGCGGCGTCATCGCCGCCTCCGGCACCCTGGCGCAGATCATCCCGCCTTCGCTGGTGCTGATCGTCCTTGCCGACCAGCTCGGTCGCTCGGTGGGCGACATGTATGCCGGCGCGCTGATCCCCGGCCTGCTTCTGACCGGGCTCTATTGCGCCTATATCTTCGTCGTCAGCATCGTAAAGCCATCAGCGGTGCCGGCCCTGCCGGCGGAGGTCCGCACCCTCGGCGGCGGCGTTACGTCGTTGATCGTGGCGCTGTCGGCCGCCGTCGCCATCGGCTTTGCGGCCAATTACCTGTTGCAGGATGAGATCGAGAACGGCGCGGCGATCTGGGCGGCGACCATCGCGGTCGCTGTCATCTATGGCGGCGCGCTTCTCGACAAGATGCTGGGCTTTGGGGTTCTCTCGCGCCTGGCTCAGCAGGTGATCATCGTCCTCATCCCGCCGCTGGCGCTGATCTTCCTGGTGCTCGGCACCATCTTCCTCGGCATCGCGACGCCGACCGAAGGCGGCGCCATGGGCGCGACCGGCGCGCTCATCCTTGCCTTCGCCAAGCGGCGGCTCGATTTCAAGATCATGAGCGACGCGCTGGAAGCGACCACGCGCCTGGCTTGTTTCGTGCTCTTCATCCTGATCGGCTCGCGCATCTTCTCGCTCACCTTCTATGGCATCAACGGTCATATCTGGGTGGAGGAGTTGTTCATCGCGCTGCCGGGCGGAGAGTGGGGTTTTCTCGTCGCCGTCAACATCCTGGTCTTCATCCTCGGCTGCTTCATCGATTTCTTCGAGATCGCCTTCATCGTGGTGCCATTGCTGGCGCCGGTCGCCGACAAGTTCGGCATCGACCTGGTCTGGTTCGGCATCGTGCTCGCCGTTAACCTGCAGACCAGCTTCCTGACCCCGCCCTTCGGCTTTGCATTGTTCTACATGCGCTCCGTCGCGCCCGCCGCGCCCTGGTTCGACAAGGTCAGCAAGCGCACCATCGCCGGCGTCAGCACGCTTCAGATCTATCGCGGTGCCGTCTCCTTTATCGTCCTGCAATCGATCATGATCGTGGTCGTGCTGGCGTTCCCGCAGCTCTCGATCGCCGCGCGCGGCCCTGAGGTCGATTTGAAGAACATCCAGATTGAGCTGCCGCCTGCCGAAGGCGAGGACAACGGCATCGCGCCGCCGCCGGACCTCGATCTCAGCCAGCCGCCAGATCTTGGCGGCGAGCAGCAACAGCAGCAATCGCCATGAGAAAGGGCCCCGAAAGGGGCCCTTTCCACATCGCTCATGAATGAAAGATTACAGCAGCTTCTTGCGCTGCTGGCCCATCATGAATGTGTCGTAGGTGTGCTCCGAGATCTGGAACCACAGATACTCGTCCGCGCGGAGAGCCGCCATCGATTCATAGATCTTCTTGAATGCGGCGTTGCTGGCCATCACCTCGTCATAGGTCTCCTTCGAGGCCTTGAACGCGGCTTCCATCACGTCTTGTGGATAGGGCCGCAACTTGGCACCGCCCGCAGCCAGCTTCTTCAGGGCGACCGGATTGCCGAAGTCATACTTGGCCATCATGTCGCAATTGGCCGCTTCGCACGCTGTCTTCACGATCGACTGATAGGTCTTGGGCAGCTCCGCCCATTTCGCCGTGTTCACCATGGTATGGAGCACGGGACCGCCTTCCCACCAGCCGGGATAGTAATAGAACGGCGCGACCTTGTAGAAGCCGAGCTTCTCGTCGTCATAGGGTCCAACCCATTCCGCCGCGTCGATCGTGCCCTTCTCCAGCGCGGGATAGATATCGCCGCCGGCGATCTGCTGCGGCACGACACCGAGCTTGGAGATGATCTTGCCGGCGAATCCGCCGATGCGCATTTTCACGCCATTGAGGTCGGCAGCCGACTTGATCTCCTTGCGGAACCAGCCGCCCATCTGCGCGCCGGTGTTGCCGCAGGGGAATCCGATCAGGTTGTGGGTCGCATAGAACTCGTTCATCAGGTCGATGCCGCCGCCGTAATACATCCACGCGTTCTGCATGCGGGCGTTGAGGCCGAACGGCACGGCGCAGCCAAGAGCGAAGGTCGGGTCCTTGCCCCAGTAGTAATAGGACGCGGTGTGGCACATCTCGATCGAGCCCTTGCTGACCTCGTTGGCCGCCTCGAGGCCCGGCGCAATCTCGCCCGCCGGAAAGACCTGGACCTGGAACTTGTTGTCGGTGGCTTCCGCGACGAATTTCGAGAAGGTTTCAGCTGCGCCATAGATCGTGTCCAGGCTCTTCGGGAAGCTGGAGGTCAGGCGCCACTTGATGTCCGGCGCGCTCTGGGCAATGGCGGGCGCAGCGATCGTGGTGGCAGCTGCCGCGGCGCCAAGACCGGCGGTCGCGATAAAGGTACGTCTCTTCATGATGTCCGAATCCTCCCTGGATGGCGGGGTGCGTTGCTTCATTCCCCGTGCTCAACTTTATTTCCTCAAGGGCGACCCCCTTCCCTTGGCCGCCTGGAAATAAGCCAGCCTAGCTAACCTATGACCGCACACAAAAACAAGCCGGATGCGGCCCGCCGCCGGTCCATTCGCCACGCTGAAAGCGCATTCAGCCGCGCGCGATATATTCGCGCAGTGACTGGCTCTCGGCCTCGGCTTCCTCGACCTTCTGCTTCACCACGTCGCCGATCGAGATCATCGCGACGATCTTGCCGGCCTGGCGCACGGGCAGATGGCGGAACCGCCGCTCCGTCATCATCGCCATGGCCTGGTCGACCGTGTCTTCCGGTGCGCAGCAGGTGACCTCCTTGGTCATCAGCTCCGCCACCGGCCGGGCCAGCACCTCGCTACCCTTGACGCCGACCGCCCGTACGATGTCGCGCTCCGAGATGATGCCGGCGATATCGCCGTTCGGCTTCAGGACGAGCAGGGCGCCGATCCGCTCCTGTGTCAGGACCTCCGTCGCCTGTTGCAGGGTATCATCGGGCGCAACAGAGATCAGCCGGTGTGGTTTGCCGTGAAGGATATTCGCAATGGTCATGCACGCCTCCTTTCGCCAATTGCGAAAGCGGGCCACGATCCCGCAGACCAGTGCAAATCTTAAGACGAATGGTCGCGAGCGGCAAGCAAATGCCCCATACGGATGCCCCGAAATGCCAGCGTGCATTCCAGAACGATGAGGCGTAGCATAGCCCCATGACGGCAAAGCAAACCCTGCCCGACCCGCATACTCTGGGCCTCCAGGCCCTTGCGTGGCTGGCGAGCGATGAAGAGCGGCTGGTGCGGTTTCTCAACTTGAGCGGCCTCACGCCACGCGGCTTGCGCGCCACTGCCACCCACCCGGAATCGCTCGGCGCCGTGCTGGATTATCTGCTCGCCTGGGAGCCGCTGCTGATGAGCTTCTCCGAGGAGCACGGCGTCGCGCCGGAGATCATCGCGCACTCTCGCCAGAAGCTGCCGGGCGCGCCACTTCTCAATTGATCGATTTGTCCGCGCCGCGCTGATCCGCGCCGCTGGGCAGCGGCGCCGTGGGGTCGCGGATCCACGCCGCGATATCGTCATAGACCGCATACTGGTTGAAGTCGCGCAGCAGCAAGTGATAGCCGCGCGGATAGATCGCGATGCGCCCTTGCTCCGGCGGCAGATCGGCGAAATGCGGCAGCGCCTTATTGACGGCGCCGCGGTCGAGGATCGCCTCATGCTCGCCAAACAGCAGCAGCCACCGTGGCTTCTCCAGCTTGGACGCAGCATCGAACGCGTCTGTCATCAGATCGACGAGGCCGAGTGCGGTATCGATCCTGGTCTCCTTGATGACCAGCGGATCACGCGCGAGGTCGCGCAGCGCTGCGCGGTTGCTGGAAGCCTGGGCGTGTATGCCGGTCGGCACCACCGTCACCCACGGAATGATCTGCGCCGCGCCTTCGGTGATCTTGCGCGCCAGCGACGAGAGAGTCTGCCAGCCCCAGATTCCCGGGGCAGCGAGGATCAGCCCATCCGCCACCGGCGGATCATCGCCGACCGCAGCTGTCATGATCACTGATCCGCCCATGCTCTCGCCCAACAAGTACAGTGGCAGAGCGGGATGCTTCGCCTTGACGAGGCGCGCGGCGACACGCAGATCCTCGATCATCTGCTTCTCGCCCGCCCAGATGCCATGCTGCGGCGCCCGTCCAAAGCCGCGCTGGTCAAACGCGTAGACGATGAAGCCGCGCCGCGCCATGCCCTTGCCGGGCGATGCCATGCCCTTGGAGTAATCATTGAAGCCGTGCAGCGCCAGGATCACTGCTTCGGCCGGCCGGTCCCACGGATACCAGACCCGCAGCGGCAGATCCACGCCATCCGGCATATGGAACGCTGTTTCATGCCCGCCATTCTCGATGATCCGCGGCGGATCCACCGCCGGCCCGATCTCCTGCAGCCGCGGCGCACACGCGGCGAGGAATAGCGGCAGGAGGATGAATGCCGCTAGTCGTACAAATTTTGCTGGGCTGGCTCGTCGAACTCGGTGAGCCCCTTCCCCCCCGCTGACGAATGTCGGCCTTCGCCGACGAGTGGGGGAAGGTTGGGATGGGGGGTGATGCAGTGCTGGATTCTCGACGCGTGGCGCTCTACCGAGCGCGCGCGGCTTTCGCCGCGCTACCCCCCATCCAGCTCCGGCTAAGCTCGCGTCGCTCGCTAAGCCTGCGCAACCTTCCCCCACAAGGGGGGAAGGGGAGTCCTCTTGTGGGTTGCCATCATCGCATGCCACAGCTCCCATCATTCTCCGCTGGGACTCCGCCGCGTCAGCTGCAGGAAGATGTCTTCGAGGTCGGTCTCGACGGTGGTGAGGTCGACGATGTCGAGGTGGCTGGCGCGCACCTGGTCCAGGATGTCGGACACTTTGGTCTCGGACGGGCGGTAGCGCAGCTTCAGCTGATGCGGCGCACCGCCTTCGACGTGCCAGCGCTGCAGGCTTTGCGGAATGGCGGCGATGTCATGCGCCAAGGTGATCACCAGCTCCTTGCTGTCCACCCGCGCCAACAGATCTTCCTTGCGCTCATTCGCGATGACCTTGCCATGGTTGATGATGGCGATGCGGTCGCACAGCTCCTCGGCTTCTTCGAGGTAATGCGTGGTGAGAAGGACGGTGACACCCTGCCGGTTCAATTCGCGCACATAGCCCCAGAGCTGCTGGCGCAATTCCACGTCGACGCCGGCGGTCGGCTCGTCCAGCACCAGGACCGGCGGGTTGTGCACCATGGCCTTCGCCACCATCAGGCGCCGCCGCATGCCCCCCGACAAGGTGCGGGCATAGGACCCGGCCCGATCCGACAAAGCGAGCGCCCGCAGCAGCTCCTCGGTCCGCCGCTCCGCCTTCGGCACGCCATACATGCCGGCCTGGATGTCCAGCAGGGTCGCCGGCGTAAAAAAGGGGTCGATGTTCAGTTCCTGCGGCACCACGCCGATGGCTGCCGCCGCGTGGCGCGGATCGCGGTCCAGATCGATGTCCCAGATTCGCACCTCGCCGGAGCTCTTGATGACCAGCTGGGCCATGATGTTGATCAGGGTCGATTTGCCCGCGCCGTTGGGCCCCAGCAGGGCGAACAGGCTGCCGCGCGGAATCTCGAGGTCCACCTTGTCCAAGGCGCGCTTTGGCCCGGCTGTCCCGTTGGACGGCGCATAGACCTTGGTGAGGCCGCGGATGGAGATGGCGGAATCGGGCAGGGAAGGGGCTTGGGGCACGTCTTGGGCTTGCAGTGCGCGGTGGTTGATTCACCGATGGGCGCATGGGTATCATCGGGCCGAAATGGGGTCAACGCCGGGTCCGATGTGGGCTTTCCGGCCACCCTGGTCTTACGCAAATCCCGCAGAGTTGGATGAAAATGGAACCGTTCGAGATCATTCCCGTCGAAACCACCACGGTCGCCTGCGACGGCGACGGGCCGCTCGGCCATCCGCGCGTCTACCTCACCCTCGGCAAGGAGGGAGAGATTGAATGCCCCTATTGCAGCCGCCGATACGTGCTGAAGGAAGGCGCCGCAGCGGTGGCCCATTGAGGGCGTCCCATTGATCCTGACGGGAAGAGCCGCCGGATTGGCTTACAGAGTGGCGTAGCAGAGGCGGCCGATGTCCAAACCCAAGCATGTCTACCTGGTCGACGGGTCCGGCTATATTTTCCGGGCTTTTCACGCGCTGCCGCCGCTGAGCCGGTCGGACGGCGTGCAGGTGAATGCCGTGCTGGGCTTCACCAACATGCTCCTGAAGCTGCTGGACGAGACCGATGCCGACCATATCGGCGTCATCTTCGATGCCGGCCGCACCAGCTTCCGCAACGAGATCTATGCCCAATACAAGGCCAACCGGCCGGAAGCGCCGCCCGAACTGATCCCGCAATTCTCGCTGGTGCGCGATGCGACGCGCGCCTGCAACGTCGCCTGCGTGGAGATGGTAGGCTATGAGGCGGACGACATCATCGCGACCTATTCCTGCCGCGCAAAGGAGGCTGGGGCGGACGTCACCATCGTCTCCTCCGACAAGGACCTGATGCAGCTTGTCAACGACAGGGTGCGCATGCTGGATCCGATCAAGAACAAGCCGATCTCCTATCCCGAGGTGCAGGAAAAGTTCGGCGTCACGCCGGACAAGGTGATCGACATCCAGGCCCTGGCTGGCGATTCCACCGATAACGTGCCGGGCGTTCCGGGCATCGGCATCAAGACAGCGGCGGAGCTGATCAACACCTATGGCAGCCTGGAAGAGCTCCTAAAGCGCGCGGGCGAGATCAAGCAGCCAAAGCGGCGCGAGAACCTGCTCGCCAACGCCGAGCTGGCGCGCATCTCGAAGAAGCTGGTCACCTTGAGCTGCGATGTGACGCTGGATACGCCGCTGGAAGGGCTGGAGCGGCGCAAGCTCGACGTTGGGCGCCTGCTGGATTTCGTGAAAGCCAACGAGTTCCGCTCGCTGGCGACCCGCGTGATGGCGCGCCATGGCGGCGAAGGCAACGGCGCCGGACCGAAGGTCGACACCGCGCCGCCGGCCGCACCTGCTATTTCCAGCACCGCGCTCGCCTCGGTGCCCGCACCCGCGCTGCCCGCGCCGCCGGCGGCCGCGCCGGTCAGCTTCGACCAGTATGAGCTGGTTCAGGACAAGGCGACGCTGGAGCGCTGGGTGCGCGAGGCGCGCGCGCAGGGTTTTGTCGCCTTCGATACCGAAACCACATCGCTGCATGTCATCGCGGTCGAATTGTGCGGCATCTCGCTGGCGCTGTCGCCGGGCAAGGCCTGCTACATCCCGTTCGGCCATGGCGGAGCGACCGGCGATCTGCTTGGCGGCGCGGTGGAGCGGCCGAAGCAGATTCCGATCAACGAGGCGCTCGCGATCCTGAAGCCGATGCTGGAAGACCCGTCGGTGATGAAGATCGGCCACAACATCAAGTTCGACGTCTGCATCCTCAGCAAATACGGCATCGAGGTCGCGCCGATCGACGACACCATGCTGATCTCCTACACGCTCGAGGGCGGCGCGCATGGCCATGGCATGGATGAATTGTCGGAGATGCATCTCGGCCACAAGCCGATCGCCTATGGCGATGTGTGCGGCACCGGCAAGAACGCGATCACCTTCGACAAGGTGGCGCTCGACAAGGCGCTGCACTATGCCGCCGAGGATGCGGACGTCACGTTGCGGCTGCATCAGGCGCTGAGGCCGCGCCTGGTCCAGGAACGGCTGCTCACCATGTACGAAACCATCGAGCGGCCGCTGGTGCCGGTCGTCGCCGCGATGGAATGCGCCGGCGTGAAAATCGACGCCAAGGCGTTGCAGGATTTGTCCAAGGATTTTGCCGGGCGGATTGCGGAGATCGAGCGTGAGATCCAGGACATTGCCGGGTTCGGGTTCAATCCCGGCTCACCCAAGCAGCTCGGCGAAGTGCTGTTCGACAAGCTGAAGCTGCCCGGCGGCAAGAAGGGCAAGACCGGCGCCTATGCGACCGGCGCCGACGTGCTGGAGGAGCTGACCGTCGTCTCCGGCCATCCGCTGCCGCAGAAGATCCTCGACTGGCGGCAGCTGACGAAGCTCAAGAGCACCTATACCGACACGCTGCAGAACGAGATCGATCCGACCACCGGCCGCGTCCATACCTCGTACGCTCTGGCGCTTACCCCGACGGGTCGCTTGTCCTCCAGCGATCCCAACCTGCAGAACATCCCGGTCCGCACCGAAGAGGGGCGCAAGATCCGCCATGCCTTCGTGGCGGAGAAGGGGCATAAGCTGGTCTCGGTCGACTATTCGCAGATCGAGCTGCGCCTCGCCGCCGACATGGCCGACATCCCGGCCTTGCGCGATGCCTTCCGCGAGGGCAAGGACATCCACGCCATGACCGCGAGCCAGGTGTTCGGTGTCCCGATCGAAGGCATGGACCCGATGGTGCGCCGGCGCGCCAAGGCGATCAATTTCGGCATCATCTACGGCATCAGCGCCTTCGGCCTCGCCCAGCAGCTCGGCATTCCGCAAGCCGAGGCGCGCGACTATATCGGCGCCTATTTCGGACGCTATCCCGGCATCCGCGAATATATGGAGCGCACCAAGAAATATGCGCGCGAGCGTGGTTATGTGGAGACACTGTTCGGCCGCCGCTGCCACGTGCCCGGCATCAACGACAAGAATCCGGCGCGCCGCAGCTACATGGAACGCGCCGCCATCAACGCTCCCCTGCAAGGGACCGCCGCCGACATCATCAAGCGCGCCATGATCCGCATCCCACCCGCGCTGAAGGAGCGGGGGCTGAAAGCGCGGATGCTGCTGCAAGTGCACGACGAGCTGGTGTTCGAAGTGCCCGACGCGGAGATCGAGGAGACATCAGAAGTCGCCCGCGCCATCATGGAAAAAGCCCACGAACCCGCGCGCAAGCTATCGGTGCCGCTGACCTGCGAAGCCGGCGTCGGCATGAACTGGGCGGAGGCGCATTAGGGGGTTCTGCAATGCTTATGGGCACGCGCGTGCGCAAGGCGGCCGTCGCCGGTCTTTTCTTCTATGCTGCGAAACGGGTGGCCGATGATGTGATACAAGGTGTCGACTATCGCTTGATCGCTATTGGCTTGGTCGGTGCCGTGGCATTCGGCTGCATGATGTATGGCTGGCTGTGGTGGTGGGATAGGCGGGCCATCAAACGCGCCATGCGGACGCAGCGGCCATAAGTCCTTCACGATGACAACGTCAAAGCGTCCTCCCGCCATCGCCCAGCAGCGATTTGCCGCGCGGCGTGCGGAGTTTCAGGGGCTCGATCTCGCGCAGCGGTTCGAGCGGATTCATGAGACAAACCTCTGGGGCGCGGATAGCAGCGTCTCGGGCGTCGGGTCGGAGCTGGACGCGACGGCGGCAATCCGGGAGCGGTTGCCGGGCCTGCTGAAAGAGCTTGGCGTTCGCTCGCTGCTCGATGCGCCGTGCGGTGACCATCGCTGGATGGCAAGCCTCGATCTCGAACTCGACTGCTATGTCGGGATGGATATCGTGCCGTCGATTATCGAAGCATTGCAGCAACGCTATCGGGACGATGCACGGCGCAGCTTCCTGCTCGGTGACTTGACGCGCGATGCATTGCCGCACTGCGACCTCATCTTCAGCCGTGACTGCCTCGTGCATTTTTCCTTCGCAACCTTGGACCGGACTGTGCGGAACCTGAAAGCCTCGGGCGCCGTTTGGCTGCTGACCACGACCTTTCCGGAGCTGGAGCGCAATGAAGACATCGAGGATGCGGATTGGCGGCCGCTCAATTTCGAGATCGCGCCGCTGAATTGGCCGGCGCCGCTGGAGATCATCAACGAGCGTTGCACTGAGGCCGGCGGGGCTTACGCGGACAAGAGCCTGGCGCTGTGGCGGCTGAAGGACCTTCCATGACCGAGCATCTCTCCACCTCCGACCGCGTGCGGATCGAGCGCGTGGATGTGCTGAGCGACAATTGGTATCACCTGCGCAAATATACCTTCGCCTATCGCCGCAACGACGGGACGGAGCAGCGGCAGGAGCGCGAGGCCTATGATCGCGGCAACGGCGCGGTCATCCTGCTCCACAACAGGGAGCGCGGCACCATCATCCTGACGCGGCAGTTCCGCCTGCCGACCTTCGTCAACGGCAACCCGGACGGCATGCTGCTCGAATTGCCGGCTGGCTTGCTGGATGACGACGACCCCGCGACGGCGATCCGCCGAGAAGCGGAGGAGGAGACCGGCTATCGCATCAAGGACGTGAAGGAAGTCTTCTCGGCTTATATGAGCCCCGGCTCGGTCACCGAGCGGCTGCATTTCTTCACCGCCTCATACAGCGCCGCCGATCGCGTGAGCCAAGGGGGCGGCCATGAAGGCGAGGGCGAGGATATCGAGGTTGTCGAAGTGACGCTGAAGGACGCGCTCGCGATGATCGAGCGTGGTGGGATCATCGATGCAAAGACCATCATGCTGATCTATCACGCGGCGCTGAAAGGTATCGGTTAGACCTGCCTGTATCCCATGCGGAAGGCGCCCCAGTGCCGCCCATGGATATAGATCGGCGATGACAGGTCTTTCATGAGCACGAAGTTGCCGCCGCCCATGTCGCGGCGATAGGTCTGCAGCAGGAACGGCTTGGTGTTGGCCGCCACCTTCTGCACCGCGCGATCGTTGAAGATGCGCCGGTTGCGGCAGTTGGCCGAGTTCCACACCGGGTCCGGCCCCTGCGGCTTGCGATAGTTCGGATTGTGCGTCGGCAGGTACCCGCCTTTGGCCCAGGCGACGCAGAACACGATGCGGGGATCGGACTGCTGGATGGGATCCTGGATCGGCGGCAGCAGGCGGTCCGTCAGCTCGACATAGTCGGTCATATATTGCGTCGGATTGGTGCCGGGGATCTCCCGGTATTTTTCGTCGAAGAATTGCTCGAGCGTAATCTCGCCGCGCCCGATCGCGGTCTGGAAAACGTCGCTGATCCGTCGCGCCGTCTCGGTCACCATGCGGATCAGCGGCGTGTCGGGTGTTTCGACACCGCTTTCCGCGATAAATTCGATCAAGGTCTCGCTCAGCTTCAGGAGACCCTCTACCCGCTTGTCGGCTTGCTGCAGATTCTCGGAAGACAGCTGGACCCCGCCGACCAGATCACCCAATTCCGTCAGCACCGTATCGCAATGCTGCAGATTGGCGGCCGTGGTATCGGCGATGGCGTTGACCTCTCGGTCGACGGCGGAGAACCCATCATGCACATGGGCGACCACGCCCTGAATCCGGTCGGCGCCGCTGCCGGCTTCCTTGGCATGGCGGGTGGCCGCGCCGCTGTCGGCGATCAGATTCCCAATCTCGCCGGCCAGCTGGCGCACGGTATCGTCGATCTGCCGGTTGGCCTTACGGGTTTGTTCGGCGAGGTTCTTGACCTCTCCCGCGACGACGCCGAAGCCGCGCCCTGCATCGCCGGCGCGCGCCGCCTCGATGGTGGCGTTGAGCGCCAGCAGGTTGGTCTGCTTGGCGATGGCCTCGATGGTGCTGGAGAGGCCCGTCACCTGCTCCAGGACGGAGCGGACGCTGGCCAGGCGTCCTTCGATGCGCGCGACCGCCGCGATCAGATCCGCGATGTGGCCAACCGCGCCGGTCACCGTCTCGCGGGATTGCGCGATACCCGATCCGGCGTCGGCCGCCGCGCCCTGGGCCGTCCGCGCTGCAACGTCGATCGCGCGATTGGCGGCCACCATGGTGGTGGCGGTCTGCTGCAGGCTCTTGAACTGGCTCGCCTGGTGGTCGAAGCGGTGGGTCACCTGGTCGAGGTTGCCGGCGATGTCCGCCATCTCGACGCCCAGCGAGCCGATGCGGTTGGCGAGCTCGGCGATCAGCCGGTCCTTGTCGCCCGCTGCTTCGGTTTCGAGCCGGTGTGGTTCAGATTGCTGGGCTTTCACGGCTCGCTCGCCCCTTCGGTTTGCACACAAAACATCCTTTGCGGAGGCTGTCTCGGCCGCGGCAAGTCCGAAAGCCTGCGTCAATCTCCGGGGCTTCGCAATCGTACCAAAGTGCAAGAAAACCTTTATTCGACCGCCGCCTCCATCGCCGCCTTGGTGACCGGCTGGCGGTTCTTGCGCAGCAGCAGAATGAGCGGCAAGGCAGCGATAGTCACCCACATCAGCAACTTGAAATCGTCGAGATAAGCGACCATCTGCGCTTGCCGTGTCAGCTCTGCGTTGAGCGCCGCGAGGCCGCCGGTCGAGTTCAGCGACCACATGGCTGGATAGCCCGGTGCCTTTAATGCGCCCATATAGGGCGTGACATGCTCCGCCAGCTGCGCGTGATTGATCTGCGTGCCGCGCGTCAGGAACGCCGTGACGATCGAGATGCCGACCGAGCTGCCGATATTGCGCATCAGGCTGAACAGGCCCGCCGCCTCCGTGCGCAGGTCGGCCGCAAGCGTCGAGAAGGTGATCGCACTCAGCGGCACGAAGATGAGGCCGAGGCCCGCACCCTGCACCACGCCGGTGCGCACGATGTCCCACACGCCGACTTCGATGTTGAACTCCGTCATCTCCCACAGCGAGAACGCCGCCATGCCAAGCCCCGCCAGCAGCAGCAGGCGCGGGTCGACCTTGCCCACCAGGCGCCCGACCAGGAACATCGCGATCATGGTGCCGATGCCGCGCGGCGCCAGCACATAGCCGGTGGTCAGCACCGGAAAGCCGGCCAGCTGCTGCAGCATCGGCGGCAGCAGGGTCATGGTGGCAAGCAGGATGACGCCGACCGCGAACATGAAGCTGGTGCCCACCACGAAATTCCGATCCTGGAACAGGCGCGGCTCGAGGAACGGCTTGCGGTGCGTGAACATGTGCACGATGAAGAGATAGAAGGCGAGGGCGGCGATCACGCCTTCCGCGATGATCTCGGTGGAGCCGAACCAATCCAGCAGCTCGCCGCGGTCCAGCATCATCTGCAGCGCGCCGATGGCGACACCGAGGAACAGGAAACCCATGGCATCGAAGCGCAGCTTGGTCTGGCGCACCGATTCGCTGACGAAGGCCATGGCGCCGGCGAGTGCCAGCAACCCGAACGGCAGGTTGATGAAGAACACCCAGCGCCAGTCGAAGTTCTCGGTCAGGTATCCGCCGAGCGTCGGGCCTAGGATCGGCCCCACCATCACGCCGACGCCCCACATCGCCATCGCCGCGCCGTGCTTTTCCTTCGGGTACGCGTCGAGCAGGACGGCTTGCGACAGCGGCACCAGCGAAGCGCCGAAGATGCCCTGCAGCAGGCGGTAGATCACGATCTGCTCCAGTGACAGCGCAATGCCGCACAGCATGGAGGTGACGATGAATCCGCCGATGGAGATCAGCAGCAGCCGCTTGCGCCCGATCTTGGCCGCGATGAAGCCGGTCGCCGGCATGGTAATGGCCGCCGCGACGATGTAGGAGGTCAGCACCCAGGAAATCTGATCCTGCGTCGCCGCCAGGCTGCCCTGCATATGCGGCAGCGCGACATTGGCGATGGTCGTATCCAGCGCCTGCATGATGGTCGCCAGCATGACCGAGATGGCAACCAGGCCGGGATGGGTTTCGCGCTTTGGCTCCTGCGCCGTGGAACTCATGATGCTGCCTACTGCGTCGGAGCCTGCTTCGGCTCATCCCACGCCAGCGCGCGGCTGAGCACGTTGAACAATCCGCGGCGGTGCTCGGTATCGATCTCCACCACCGCGCTCATGCCGGCGCGCAGCGTGGTGCCGGCGGGCACGTCGACCACGTGCAGCCGGACGGGGATGCGCTGCACCACCTTGACCCAGTTGCCGCTGGCATTCTGTGCGGGCAGTACGCTGAATTCCGCGCCGGTCGCCATGCCGATGCTGTCAACCACGGCCGTGAAGGTGCGGCCGGGATAGGTGTCGATGGTGACATCGGCCTTTTGCCCCGGCTTTACATAGGTGAGGTCGGTCTCCTTGAGGTTGGCCTCGATCCAGGCATCCTGCTGGCTGACGATGCTGAAGACCGGCGCTCCGGCATTGATGTAGTCGCCGGCGCGCAGCTGATCGACCTGCGCCACCACGCCGTCCACCGGCGCGACCACGGTGCCACGCCGCATATTGAGCTCGGCCTGTGCCAGCGCCGCCTGCGCCATGCGATAGCTCGGATGCGTTTCCGGATCGACGTCGGGATCGCCACCCAGCTCGGAAATGATGCGCGAGATGTCCTGCCGGATCGACGCGGCTTCGTTGACCGTCACATCATAGCGGTTGCGCGCCTCGTCGTAGTCGGACTGGGAGATGATCTTCCCCGCCACCAGCTTCTCGCGCCGCTGCAACTCGCGCTGTGCGAAGCCGACATTGGCTTCCGCCGCTTTCAGATCCTCCTGGCGCTGGCGATACGCCGCCTTGAGGCCGATGATCTTGTTGCGGCTGTCCTCGACATTGGCGCGCGCCTGGTCGATGGCGATCTGCAGCGGCTCGGGGTCGAGCTGGAACAGGACGTCGCCGGTTTTCACCGGCTGGTTCTCATGCACGTTGAGATCGACCACGCGGCCGGAAATGTCCGCACTGACCGACACCTTGTGGGTATGGACATAGGCATTGTCGGTATCGGCATAGCGCCCGCCACTGAGATAGGCGGTGCCAACGCCGACGAGGACGGCGAGCGGGCCACCGATCATCAACAGCCGGCGCAACCGCTGACGGCGATTGGCTTTCGGCTGCGGCGTTTCCGCAGCACTTTCCGTCATGGCTTTCGATCCATCAGGCATTTCGGTTCTTCTTCGTCTTTGTGTTGGTCTAGGCCGCCGCGGTCGCGGCCTCGCGGCCGGACAGGTTGGCGCGCATCTTGGTAAGCAGGGTCATGAGCTGCGTGCGCTCGTCGTCGCTGATGCCGGCAAGCGCAGTCTCGCGTGTCTCGGCGCCGAGGGCTTTCAACTCCTCGAGCAGCGGATGCGCCCGCTCTCCCAGGAACAACAGGCGCGCGCGGCGGTCGCCGGGATCGGCCCGCCGCTCGACCAGCCCGCTCGACGCCAATCGATCGATCACGCGTGTCAACGTGATGGGCTCGACGTCCAGCAGGTCGGCGAGGGTCGCCTGGTTGCAACCTTCGTTGCGGTGCAGGTGGAACAGGGTCTGCCACTGCGCGCGGGTGAGACCAAGCGAACGGGTTCGGCGCTCGAAATCCCGCCGCATCAGCCGCGCCGCGTCATTCACCAGAAACCCGATCGTGTCCTTGCCGGTCTTCATGCCTTGTCCCAGAAATTCATAGCATATGTTATAATAAGCACGCTTATCATATTTTCAAGGCTTTGGAATTTCCAAAAATAATCAATGGCTTCTGCAAGGGCCGCTGATTCTTGTTAAGGTCAGCGATGTGCTGAATTCGGAGGCAGAGCCATGATCGATCTCAACGGCAAAACGATACTGGTGACGGGCGGTTCACGCGGCATCGGAGAGGCCATCGTCCGGTCTGTGGCCGCGGCTGGCGGCACCGTGCTGCTGCACTATTCCAGGAGCCGGGAGGCGGCGGAGGCCATCCAGAAGGAAATCGGCCCGCAATCCTGCAAGCTGGTCCAGGCGGATCTGGAGCAAGCCTCTGCGGCGGCCGATCTGTGGCGGGCGGCGACAAAGGCAGCGCCGCGCATCGACGTGCTCATCAACAATGCCGGCATTTTCGAGCCGGTCTCGGTCGACGCACCGAGCGAGGCTTGGCACGGCGCCTGGGCCCGGGTCACGCAGGTGAACCTCTATGCCCCTGCCGAGCTCTGCAAGCTCGCCATCGGGCATTTCCGCGGTCATGGCGGCGGCAAGATCATCAATGTCGCCAGCCGTGCTGCCCACCGCGGCGATGCACCGGACCAATGGCCCTATGCGGCGTCGAAGGGCGCACTGGTGGCGTTGACCAAGACGATCGCGCGCGGCTTTGCGAAGGACAACGTCCTCGCCTTCGCCATCGCGCCGGGCTTCACCGACACCGACATGGCCTATACGAGCCTGGACGATGCAGGGGTCGAACGCGTTCTTGCCGACATTCCATTGGGCAGCATGGTGAGCCCCGCTGAGTGTGGCGCGCTGGCGGCCTTCCTGTGCTCGGACCAGGTCCGCCACATGACCGGCGCGACCTTCGACATCAATGGCGCGAGTTACGTGCGCTGAGACGGTGGGTTCAGGAAATCGCGGCGCAATCAGCCTCGATTGCGGCAAGCTGGGACAGGATCGAGCCTTTGTCATGCGCATAGCCACCCTCGAACGCCGCCGTTCCAATCGTGAAGGCATCGGCCCCCGCGCCTCCTAGGGCGGCGATCTGGTTGGCGTTCGAGATGCTGCCGGCAACGATCAGGCGTCCTTTGCCGAGCCCGCGCCGCGCCGCCTTCACCAGCGCGATCGGCTCGGCCGAGGTCGCGCGATAAGCCAGCAGGTCTGTCCCGGCGCAGCCCTGTTTCATGAATTCACGGCAATGCGCCTCGACCTGGTCCGGCCTTCCGCCCAAGCTGGTTGGATGGCCGGAGGGAAAGCCGCAGAAGGGGTAGTATTCAATACGGCTGCCACGCAGGATCGATTGGATGCGCTCCACCTCGGTGCCGCCCAACAGCCGATCGATGCCGAGCTCGACGGCAACGCGCGCGGAATTGAGTGTGTCGGCAGGGCTGGTGCTGACAACTTCCATATAGGATATCACGCTGGCCTGGCGGATGCGGTCCGCGAGTATGACGAGCGTCGGTTTATCGACGCCGACATCCTTGAATCCGATATGCCGCAGCTTCAGCGGCTGGATGAGGTCAAGCACGGCCAGGCAATCGGTGATGGTGCGATCCTGGCGCGTGAGCATGAAGATGAAATCCACCTCGCCTCCGGCGCGGCATTTCGGATTGCCATATCTTCCACTTATAATGTGTGACTCGCAACAGTGATCACAGGAAGCTGTAAGCCAGCAGCCATAGATTGAGCCCGACGATCGCCGCCGCAATGACCCAGGCCGCAATTGTCAGCCAGCGCGCGTTGGCGAATTGGCCCATCCGGCGCTTGTCGCTGGTGAAATAGACCAGCGGGATGATGGCGAAGGGCAGCTGCAGGCTCAGCACGACCTGGCTCAGCACCAGCAATTTGCCGGTCGCGCTTTCGCCGAACAGGGCCATGGTAACGAGCACGGGCACGATGGCGGCAAGGCGGGTCGCAATCCGCCGCAGCCACACGGGCAGCCGGATCGACAGGAACCCTTCCATGACAATTTGCCCCGCCAAGGTGCCGGTGACCGACGAATTCTGTCCGGCAGCCAGCAGCGCCAGAGCGAACAAGGTACCGGCCAGCGGCGCGCCTAGCATCGGCGAGAGCAGGTGATAGGCGTCCGCGAGTTCGGCGATCTCCGTCCGGCCCTGGCTGTGGAAGGTCGCGGCCGCCAGGATCAGGATCGCGGCGTTGATCAGCAAGGCGAGCGAGAGGGCAATCGTCGAATCGATGCCGGCGAAGCGGATGGCCTCGCGCCGGCCCGCCTGCGTGCGTGCGAAGGGTTTCGCCTGCACGATCGCCGAATGCAGATAGAGGTTATGCGGCATCACGGTCGCGCCGATGATGCCAACCGCAACATAGAGCATCGTGGGATCGCTGACGATTCGCGCCTGCGGGACAAGGCCGCCCAGCACTTCGCTCAGCACCGGTCGTGCGAAGACGAGTTCGGCAGCGAAGCAGCCGGCGATCACCAGAAGCAGGGCGGTGATGAGAATCTCCAGGCCGCGGCCGCGCTCCTGCACCAAGGCAAGGATGGCGAGCGTGCCGATTGCCGCGATGCCCGCGCCCCAGCCGAGCGAAATGCCGAACAGCAGGTTGAGCGCGATGGCTGTCCCCAGCAGCTCCGCCAGGTCACAGGCGACGATCGCGAGTTCGCATAAAGCCCACAATGCGACCGCAACGCGGGGCGGGAAATGCTCGCGGCACAATTGGGCAAGGTCGCGGCCGGTTGCGATGCCGAGCTTGGCGCTGAGATATTGCAGCACCATGGCCATCAGGCTGGACAGCAGGACGACCGACAGCAGCGCGTAGCCGAAGGCCGATCCGCCGGCGAGGTCGGTCGCCCAGTTGCCCGGGTCCATATAGCCGACCGCCACCAGATAGCCTGGCCCGCCGAATGCCAGCAGTTTGCGCCCGAAGGCGAGGAGCGACGAGCCCGTGCCCCGGTGCGGGACGGGCAAGCGTCCAATTGATCCGATGGTCGTGGCCATATCCTTCATGGCGATGCTCCTTGCACCTTCCATGCAGGATATTGCGAATGATTCGCAAATAGTAAACCGGATTATTTCACTTATTGTGATCGATCAGGTCGATCATCGTCCGGCGCTAATGGGCCGCCTGGGCCTTTCGCCCGCGCTCCAGAAGGTTTCCGTAGGTATCGGCGTCGATATTGGCGCCGCAGATGACGAGGCAGACGCGCTTGCCGATGAGCCGCTCGCGCAACGGGCCCGTGGCGGCCGCGGTCGGCGCAGCAGCGGCTGGTTCGACTGCCAGCTTGGCTTCGGCCTGCAGCAAGGCGAGAGCAGCACACATGGAATCGTCGTCAACCAGCACGATGTCATCCATATGGGCGCGCGCCAGGCCGAAGCTGTAGGGCAGGGACATCGGCGGGGCGAGGGAATCCGCGATCGTATCGATGCGGTCGAGCTTGACTGGCGCGCCCTGGTCGAAGGAGCGGCGCATGCTTGGCGCCCCGACCGGCTCCACGCCATAGACCTTGCAGTTGGGCTGTAGCAGCTTGATCGCGCGCGCCATGCCCGAGGCAAGGCCGCCACCGCCCACCGCCACAACCACCGCGTCGAGATCGGGCACATCGTCCGCGATCTCGGCGCCGAGCGTTCCGGTACCGCGCGCCACATTCGGCCCATCGAACGGATGAATGAAGGTGAGGCCTTCTTCCTTCACCAGCCAGTCGATGATGGCGAAGCCTTCCGGTCCGTTCTCCGCGATCTGGATATCCGCGCCGAGCTCCCGCGCCATGGCTAGGCGCAATGGATTGCAGCTCTTGAGCACGACGATCTTGGCCGGCGCGCCGATCGCTTTCGCCGCGAAGGCTGCCGCGATCGCATGATTGCCCGCACTGACTGCCGTGACGCCGCGCGCCTTTTGCTCCGGCGTCAGAGACAGCGCCCAGGTCAGCGCCCCGCGCACCTTGAAGGTGCCCGTCACCTGGAACAGCTCGAGCTTCAGGAACAGCTCCGTCCGATCACCTAGACGCCGCGCCAGGGTGGGCGACGCCCAAGCAATCGTCGGTGTACGCACGATATGCGGCGCCAGCAACGCCTGCGTCGCCCGGATTTCGGAGAGTTCGGGCCAATCGTTCGTCATGCTGCGCGCGGCTTGATCGACTTCAGCTCAGGGGCAATTTCGCGGCGCCTCAGCATCAGATCATATTCGCTTTGCAGAGTCATGAAGAAGCCTTCCGAGATCCCGAAGAACCGTGCAAACCTCAAATCGGTATCCGCAGTAATTCCCCGGAGGCCATGGACGATCTCGTTGATGCGTCGCGGCGGCACTCCAATCGCTCGCCCGAGCGCATTCTGCGACACGCCCATCGGCTCCAGGAATTCTTCGAGCAGGATTTCTCCTGGGTGAGGATTATGAAGCTCAGTGGTAGTCGGCGACTTCGACATCGCTTGGACCTCCTTGATTCGGGCTCCAGTGAAAGCATATCCGCCTCTGATCATTTATGCGGATGCTCCATTGGCCTTTGCGATTGCCCTTGAGCGCTTCCAGATGATTGCCAGGCGGAATGCGTAAATCCACGAGCGACTTGGCTGCATGCAGTAGGCGCAACTTGCGCAAGGCGGTGTTCTGAATGGCATAAGGCAAATGGCGGCTCCGCCCCCACGCCAAATCTTTCCGTCGGCATAACGCAATACGTTATAGAAGATGGAATTATCCATAGATCAGCCGATTGCGGACTTCATAGAGATCGTGGAAGAAGCGCAGATCGAGCGCCTTCTTGAGGAACGCGACGCCGCTGGAGCCGCCTGTGCCGGGCTGCTGGCCGATCACGCGCTCGACTGCGCTCACGTGATCGAAGCGCCAGCGCTGGAACAGCGTCTCCATGTCCATTAGCTTTTCGGCGAGGTCGTAGAGATCCCAATGGTCGCGCGGTTTGCGATAGATGATGAGCCAGGCATCGACCACGGTCTTGTGCCCGCCGAACGGCTTGCGCCAATCGCGCTTCAGCACGGCGGCCGGCAGCTTGAAGCCGCGCCGGGCCAGCAGCCGCAGCACCTCGTCATAGAGCGAAGGCTCGCCGAGGGCAGCCTCCAGCCGCGCGACAACCGCGGGGTCGTGCCCGTGGACTTTGATGTAGCCCGGGTCCTTGTTGCCGAGAATGTATTCGACCAGGCGGTAGCCCCAGCTCTGGAAGCCTGAGGACTTGCCGAGCACATGGCGGAACTCCAGGTAATCCGCCGGCGTCATGGTGTTGAGCACCCGCCAGGCCGCGATCAGCTGCTCCTGGATCGCCTTCACGCGGGCGAAATGCTTCAGCGCCTGGGGCAGCTGGTCGTCCGCGATCTCGCGCCGCGCTTCGTTCAGCTCGTGATGCATCAGCTTCAGCCACAATTCGCTTACCTGATGGATCACGATGAACAGTAGCTCGTCGCGCTGCGGCGGGTCGTGCAAGGTCGCCTGCAGACCGAGCAGAACATCGAGCTGCAGGAAATCCGAATAGGTCTCGCGCCCCTTGCCGGCGAAATCGGTCTTGATGCCGGCCTCACGGGGGCGGTGCAATTTCGGATCAGTCCGTTTATCTTTGCGCATGGCTGGAGCTTCGTTTCGAATGCGACCGCCAGTGTGGTCCGGTGGAAGAGGGTCTGTCTAACACAATGCGCTTCATCCTTCACGTCGCTGCCGTGCTGGCTTGTCTCGCTGCGCCCGGTATGGCCAGCGCCGCATCCCAGAATGCCGGCAATCACTGCCCGCCCGGCGCGGCGGGGCGCGATTTTGATGGCCTGCTGCTCTGTGTCCCAGGTGGCAACGAACGCTATCTGCTCACCTCGGATGGGGTGGATTGGATGGCCTGGCAGGGCGATGAGCCGATCCCCCGCCCCACCAAGGACAAACCGGCGGCCGGCAATGAGCTCGAGTTGACCTTGGCGCGCGCCTGGATCGGCGAAACGATCGTGGGCGCTGCCGATAGCGCAAGCGGTCAGAACGGCTTCGACCAGTTCATGAAATTGATCGCCGCCAGTATCATGCAGAACGCCTCGACACCGGGCTCAGACGAGGGGTTCGCGGCGGATGTTCCGGTAGATGAATCCGGGATTCTGCAGCACTTTGAATTCTCGTATCTCGAAGCCGATCTGCTCCAAGGCAAGCGCGCGGACAAAAAGGCCGGTGGGCCGGGGGTCATTCTGTTCCGCCCTTCCAGCGGGCTCGAACGGCCTCACATCCTGCTCTGCGGCGCAACCAAGACGGATCAGTCGCCAGTCCACGTCTGCATGAGCATGCGCGACATGGAAGGGCACCGGATCGGCATCATGGTGGCCGGTACCAAGCTGGCGCGTTCATTCCGCGTCTCGGAGCAGGTCGGGGCGGATCTCGAGTCGTTCGTGGTGCGTAGCGCTCCTTGAGCGCCTAAACGTCCATCAGATCCTTCGCGAACACCTCGGCGTCGAACGGGCGCAGATCCTCCGCCGTTTCGCCGACGCCGACGGCATGCACCGGCAGCTTGAACTTTTCCGCCAGCGCCACCAGCACGCCGCCCTTGGCCGAGCCGTCGAGCTTGGTGACGATGAGGCCGCTAACGTTGCACATCGCCTTGAAGATCTCGACCTGGGAATGGGCGTTCTGCCCGGTGGTCGCGTCCAGCACCAGAAGGGTGCTGTGCGGCGCCTCGGGGTCAAGCTTGCGGATGACGCGCAGGATCTTCTGCAGCTCGGCCATCAAATCGGTCTTGTTCTGCAGGCGGCCGGCGGTATCGATCAGCAGCAGGTCCGTGCCTTCCGCTTTTGCCGCCGCCAGCGCGTCATAGGCAAGCCCCGCGGCATCGGCGCCGGTCTCGCGCGCCACGACCTTGACGCCGGCGCGGTCCCCCCAGATCTTGAGCTGCTCCACCGCCGCCGCACGGAAGGTATCGCCGGCTGCCAGCATCACCTGCTTGCCGGTGCGCTTGTAGCTCTGCGCCAGCTTGCCGATGGTGGTGGTCTTGCCGGAGCCGTTGACGCCGATCACCAGCACGACATGCGGCTTGCGCTGGCTCAAGGTCAGCGGCTGCGCCACCGGTTTCAAAATCGCCGCGATCTCGGCGGCGAAGATCTCGCGCACCTCCTGCTCGGTGATCTCCTTCTCGAAGCGGTCCTTGGCGAGCGCCTGGGTCAGGCGCGCCGCCGTCGCCGGGCCGAGGTCGGCGGCGATCAGCGCCTCTTCCAATTCGTTCAACAACTCCCGGTCCAGCTTCTTCTTTGTGAAAAGGCCGGAGATGCTGCCGGTGATCTTGGTGGAGGTGCGGGTAAGCCCCGCTTTCAGGCGCTGGAACCAGCCGCGCTTTTCGCTCTCCGAATTTTCGATGGTCATGCGGCGATCAGATGCTCTTCCGTGGCGGCGGTCACCCGCGCGTCAACAATGGCGCCCTGCGGCGCGCTCCCCTTGAGGCGAACGGGCGCGAAATGATCGTTGTGGCCGAACGCTTCGCCGTCCTCGCTGCGCTCTACCAGCAAGCGCGTCGCCGCACCGATCCTGCCGGAAAGATACTGGCCTAGCGCCCGCTGGCCTGTTGCGCGCAACCGCGCGGCGCGCTCCTTGCGCACCGGCCCGGCCAGCTGGGGCATGCGCGCTGCCGGCGTTCCTACGCGCGCGGAGAACGGAAAGACATGCAGGAAGGTGAGCCCGCATTCCTCGACCAGTGCCAGGGAATTCGCGAACATCTCTTCCGTTTCAGTCGGGAAGCCGGCGATCAGGTCGGCACCGAACACGATGTCGGGCCGCAATGCGCGCGCTTCGCGGCAGAACCGGATTGCGTCATCGCGCAGATGCCGCCGCTTCATGCGTTTCAGGATCATATCGTCGCCGGCCTGCAGGCTGAGATGCAGATGTGGCATCAGCCGCGGCTCTTCTGCGATCAAGCGCTTCAAATCCGCGTCGATCTCGACCACGTCGATCGAGCTCAAGCGCAGCCGCGGCAAATCTGGGACCAGGGCCAGCAGCCGCCGGCACAACTGACCGAGGCTGGGCTGGCCCGGCAGATCGCCGCCATAGCCGGTGATGTCGACCCCCGTCAGCACGACTTCCTTGACGCCGTTCTCGACCAGGGTGCGCACCTGCGCCACCACTTCGCCGATCGGCACCGACCGGTTGTTGCCGCGCCCATAGGGGATGATGCAGAAGGTGCAGCGGTGGTCGCAGCCCTGCTGGATCTCGACAAAGGCCCGCGTGCGCTCGGCATAGCCCGAGATGAGGTGCCCGGCGGTCTCCTTCACGCCCATGATATCGGCCACGGCAACACGCGGCGCATCATAACCCGCGAGGGCGAAGAAACTCTCCGCCTTCAGCTTCTCTTCGTTGCCGATGACGTGGTCGATCTCCGGCATCGCCGCATATCGGTCGGGCGAGATCTGCACCGCACACCCGGTTGCGATGATGCGGGCGCTGGGATTCTCGCGCCGCACCTTGCGGATCGCCTGGCGCGCCTGCCGCTCGGCTTCGGCGGTCACGGCGCAGGTGTTGACGATGATGGCATCGCCGAGGCCGGCCGCTGCGGCATGGCCGCGCATCACCTCGGTTTCGAAGGCGTTTAGTCGGCAGCCGAAGGTGATGAGCTTGGCTTCAGGCAACGGCACGCTCCAGCTCGGCAATGTCGATCTCGCCGCGGAAGCTTTCCGCCCAGTCGCCGGTCATGCGCACATGATTGTCTGCCAGCCATTCGATCAGCAGCTCGCCGCCATCCAGCACGATGGTCGCGCTATGGCCCGTAAGCTTGCGCCGCGCCGCTGCCACCAACGTCGCGCAGGCGCCGCTGCCGCAGGCCTGGGTGATGCCGGCGCCGCGCTCCCACACCCGCATGCGGATGCGCTCGGGCGACAGGATCTGCGCGGCCTCGATATTGGCGCGTTCCGGGAACAGCCGATGGTGCTCCAGCACCGGGCCTAAACTGGAAAGATCGATCTGCTCCGCATCCGGTACGAAGAATACCGCATGCGGATTGCCGACATTGACCCCGACCGGATCGCTGAGCGGTCCAAGACTGAGCGGCAGATGAAGTGTATCGTGCGCTTCCGCCAACGGAATCTCGCGCCAATCCAGCAGGACCAGCCCCATATCGACGGCGATGCGTCCGCCATCCATGGCGTCGGCATCGAGCAGGCCGGATACAGTCTCGACGATCACATGCTTGCTGGCCTTCTCGGCCATCACCTTGGCGGCGATGCAGCGCGTGGCATTGCCGCAGGCACCAGCCTCTCCGCCGTCGGGATTGTGGATACGCATGAACACGTCCGCGACCCGCTGCTTCGGCGGCTCCAAAAGGATCAGCTGGTCGCAGCCGATCCCCCGCTTGCGGTCGGCGATCCAGCGGCGCTGCGGCAAGGTGAGGGCGACCGGGCGATCGCGCGTGTCGATCACCACGAAATCATTGCCCAGCCCATGCATTTTCAGGAACGGCAGCGCCGCCATCTGCAATCCTTTATCCGGTCGCGGGTGGTATATGCGCTGCGCCGGCTCATTCGTCCATAGCCCCGGTTCTCGGCGGCGGATAGGTGCGGGTTGACCTTATAGGGCACCGCCTATATAACCCGCGCCCGAGTTTGACCGACTGATATGGATAATTGTCTCATGGCTCACCACAAATCGGCTGAAAAGCGCATCCGCCAGACGCCCAAGCGCACCCTGCGCAACCGGGCGCGCGTCAGCCAGATCAAGACCGAAGTGAAAAAGGCGGAGACCGCGCTCGCCTCCGGCGACAAGGCCGCGGCGCTTGCCGCTCTCCGGGCTGCCGAGCCGGCGATGCAGCGTGGCGTTTCCAAGGGCGTGATGCACCGCAACACGGTGGCGCGCAAGATTTCGCGCCTGACCAAGCGCCTGAAGGCCCTCGGCTGATTGTTACAGCTTCGCGAACCTGATCAGGTTCGCGCTCTAACCGGTCGCAATTGTTGCAATCGCCGCGAAGGCCGCTTCGCGGCGATTGCCGTTTCACAGGGCGAATGATGTATTTACGCGACCCTGCGTTGCGCAATTGTCTGACCAATATCTGTGGCAGCCGGGCCACAGTCGGCCATCCATTAACCGCCATTTTGACGTTCTTGATTCGGTCATGTTGCGCGCGGAGAGAGCCCCGCGTTAGAGTTATCCCCAGCCGAAAACAGGGGTGCCGCAGCCGAACGCGGCAGTCGGGCTAGGCAAAAATAACTTAAAAAAAACAGATAGATATGCTGCAGGTCAAGACGTTAACGCCCACTCCTCAGACAACTCCTGGGGCGATGGGTAATGGGAGGCCCCACAGCTTGCCTTGGCACGCCGAGGCGCTATGCTGTGGTGATGACGCCACAGGGCCGATAGCGGGCCGCGACAGGTCTGTCTGGTCCGCGGTCCTGTCGGAAATATGTACTAGCTATTTCAATTCTAAGTTGCGCCCTAGAGGCGCCGGATCGGCCTGATTCCAGCGGCCGGTCCGGCGAAAAAGTGACCGTTCGATCGATCTGAGCGGCGGTCATCCATTGGTTGAATCCCGCGCCGAGCGGGGACGGTATCGATTTTGAACAAGGCGCAGCGGGTGACAGCATGAGCTACGCGGGGGACGTATCGCCAGCCGAGGCCTGGAAGGGCCTCTCGCAGGATCCCAAGGCGGTACTGATCGATGTACGCACGCAGCCGGAATGGAGCTTCGTCGGGGTGCCCGATTTGCGCAGCCTCGGCAAGAAGGCCGCCTTCCTGTGCTGGCAGGTCTATCCGCAGATGCAGGTCGATCCGGATTTCGTCGCCAAGGTCGAGCAGATGACCAGTGGGGACAAGAGCGCGCCGCTCTATTTCATCTGCCGCAGCGGCGCACGCTCCAGATCAGCGGCCCAGGCGCTGACCGCGGCAGGCTACAGCACATGTTTCAACGTCGCTGGTGGCTTCGAGGGGGATATCGACAGCCACGGCCATCGGGGCGGGTCCAATGGCTGGAAGGCCAGCAATCTGCCGTGGGTGCAGCAATGAACGCGCGTACGCAAGATTTTTGGGGGTTGGCAATGACGGAATTGAACAGCGATTCCATGCTCAATGCGCAATGGGCGCGGGTGCGTGGAAGGCTGAGGGCGGAATTCGGCGAGGCGACCTTCCGCTCCTGGCTGAAGCCATTGAACCTGGCCGGCAAGCGTGGGCCGGACCTGCGCGTCTCAGTTCCGTCGCGCTTCATGCGCGATTGGGTGGCGACGCATTATGCGGACCGGCTGAAGGCGCTCTGGAGCTCGGAGAACCCGGAAGTGCGCACGGTCGAGGTCATTGTGGATTCCCACCGTCCGGTGCCGGAGCTGGAACTCGACAATCTCGACAATCCCACCCTGGACGATGATGCACCGGTTGCCATCTCCCCGGTGCCGGCGACGCCGATCCGCGAGGATGACAGCGTGGAAAGCGTTTCCGCGCCACTGGACCCGCGCCTCACGTTCGAGAATTTCGTGGTCGGCAAGTCCAACGAGCTGGCGCACGCCGCGGCGCTGCGCGTGGCGGAAGCCGACAGCGTGCCCTTCAATCCTTTGTTCCTCTATGGCGGCGTCGGGCTTGGCAAGACGCATTTGATGAACGCCATCGCCTGGCACATGCGCACCAAGAAGCCGGGCAAAAAGGTCATCTATCTCTCGGCCGAAAAGTTCATGTACCAGTTCATCCGCGCCATCCGGAACAAGAACACCATGTCGTTCAAGGAGCTGTTCCGCTCGGTTGACATCCTGATGGTGGATGACGTGCAATTCATCATCGGCAAGGATTCGACCCAGGAAGAGTTCTTCCACACCTTCAACGCCCTTGCCGACCAGAACCGGCAAGTCGTGCTCTCCGCCGACAAGTCGCCCTCCGATCTCGAGGGGCTCGAGGAGCGCATGCGTTCCCGCCTCGGCTGGGGCCTGGTCGCGGACATCCATCCGACCACCTACGAGCTCCGCCTCGGCATCTTGCAATCGCGCGCCGAGCAATCGGGCGTTCCGATCCCCCACAAGGTGCTGGAGTTCCTGGCGCACCGCATCTCCTCGAACGTGCGCGAGCTGGAGGGGGCGCTGACCCGCATCACGGCCCACGCGACCCTGGTCGGCCATCCCGTAACCCTGGAATCGGCGCAGGAGCTGCTGCGCGACCTGCTCCGCGCCAACGACCGGCGGGTCACGATCGAGGAGATCCAGAAGCGCGTGGCCGAGCATTTCAACATCAAGCTTGCCGACATGCAGTCGCCGCGCCGCGCCCGCCAGGTCGCCCGGCCCCGCCAGATCGCGATGTTCCTGGCCAAGCAGCTGACCACCCGCTCGCTGCCGGAGATCGGCCGCAAGTTCGGTGGGCGCGACCACACGACGGTCATGCATGCGGTCAAGAAGGTCGAGGAATTGTGCGCCGCCGACAGCGGTTTTGCCGAGGATGTCGATCTGCTGAAGCGCATGCTGGATGGCTAAGCGCGACGCTCAGGGCTTTTGCCTGGGGGGTTCTTGGGGCGTGTGTGTAGCGTAGGGGCCTTCAGGCGGTCGGCAGGCCGGCATTGAGACCAGCCGCCGACCGTCCGGGGAACCCGCGGGCAAGCCCGCCGGAAATCGCTGGGGGAAGGGCGGCAAAAAGCCCAAAATGGCTCAGCCGGAGCGGGTCATCGGCCGCTCCGGACGGCTATCTATCGCGCTTTTGGCTGTTGCTTCCCGCCCGGCCTGATATAATCCCTGACTTGCTGTATGGGCCCCTTGATTCGGGCCGATCCGCCGGGCTTCTCCGGGCACTCCAGCAAGGAAAAATAAGCAACGACCGGAGCGGCCGGAACCCCTTGTTCCAGCCTTGAAGGACCGGTCGTCAAAGATTTGCGATGGGGTTGCAAGGACCATGAAACTGACGATCGAACGGACTGCATTGCTGAAATCCCTGGGCCACGTCCAAAGCGTGGTGGAGCGGCGCAACACCATTCCGATCCTCAGCAACGTGCTGGTGGACGCCAAAGGCGACCGGGTCGGCCTCACCGCCACCGACATGGACCTGGCGATCGTCGACCATACGACCGCGGAGATCGCGGCTCCTGGCGCCGCCACTGTTCCCGCCCACATGCTCTATGACATCGTGCGCAAGCTGCCCGAAGGTTCGCAGATCCAGCTGGAGCTGGCTGGCGACGGCGGCCAGGTGGCGATCAGGGCCGGCCGCTCACGCTTTACGTTGCAGACCCTGCCCAAGGAGGATTTTCCCTCGACAGCGGCCGGCGATCTGCCCCACCGGTTCCCGCTCTCGGCGGTCGATCTCCGGAGCCTGATCGACCATACGCGCTTCGCGATCTCGACCGAGGAGACCCGGTATTACCTGAACGGCATCTATCTCCATGCCCATACCGGCGGCAAGCAGCATGTCTTGCGCGCGGTGGCGACGGACGGCCATCGCCTGGCGCGGGTCGAGATGCCGCTGCCGGAAGGGGCGGAGAAGATCCCCGGCGTCATCATCCCGCGCAAGATGGTGGGCGAGGTAAGGAAGCTGATCGAGGAGATCGACGGCACGGTGGAGGTCTCCCTCTCCGACACCCGCGTGCGCTTCGCCTTCGACGATATCGTGCTGACCTCGAAGCTGATCGACGGGTCGTTCCCCGATTACCAGCGGGTGATCCCGACCGGCAACGACAAGGTGCTGGAAGTCGACCGGCGCGCGTTCCGCGATGCCGTAGACCGCGTCT
The DNA here is from genome assembly GCA_035695765.1 of Dongiaceae bacterium. Classification (GTDB taxonomy): domain Bacteria; phylum Pseudomonadota; class Alphaproteobacteria; order Dongiales; family Dongiaceae; genus Dongia_A. Next base: position 87,442 of record DASRRI010000061.1, on the reverse strand, counting down.
CCACCATCTCCAGCGAGAAATCGCGCGCGGTGAAGCTCGCCCTCAAATCGGGGGTGGTCGTGATCTCCGCCACCTCGCCGGAGAACGGGACGGCGATCGAAGAGCTGGAAGTCAAATACGAGGGCGCGCCCCTCGAAATCGGCTTCAACTCGCGCTATCTATTGGACGTGGCCGACGAGATCGACGGCGACGGCTTGCAGATGGTGCTGGCCGACGCGGTCGCGCCGACTCTGGTGCGTGACATGGCCGACGCCATGGCGCTCTACGTGCTGATGCCGATGCGGGTGTGACGGCTTGGCAGGCTACGCGCAGGAACCAAGGACCCAAGATGCAATGACCGCGACCGGCGCCTCGCCGGCGGTTGCGGTTGGATTGACACATCTCGCCCTGACCCGGTTTCGCAACTATCGCCACCTCGCGCTGGACCTGGAACTGCTGCCCGTGGTGCTGGTCGGGGGCAACGGCGCGGGCAAGACGAATTTGCTGGAGGCGCTCTCGCTGCTCGGACCCGGCAGCGGTCTCAACCGCGCCAAGCTGTCGGAGATCGATTTCAGGGGTGTCGGCAACCAGGCCAACATGGCTTGGGCCGTGCACGCCAAGCTGCAGACGGCCGGCGGCGAATATGCGCTCGGCACGGGTCGCGATCCAATGGCGCAGGCGCAGATCGGACGCGATCGGCGGCTCGCCCGCATCAACGGCGCGCCGGCCCGCTCGCAGGCCGACTTCGCCGACGTCCTGTCGGTGCAATGGCTGGTGCCGGCGATGGATGGGCTGTTCGACGATACCGCTTCTGCCCGCCGACGCTATCTCGACCGGCTGGTGACCGGGATTGATCCCAGCCACGCTGCGCGGGTGGCGGCCTATGAGGCGGCGATGCGCGAACGCGCGCGCCTGCTGCGCGGCGAGGTGAGTGCGCCGCAAATGGATCTGGATGCCTGGCTCGACGCGCTGGAGGCAGAGATGTCCGGAGCGGCAGTTGCCATCGCGGCCTCGCGGCGCGAGGCGATCGATGCGCTCAACCTCGCGCTGGGCGAAAGCGACGGTCCATTCCCGCGCGCCAGCCTGGCGGCTGCCGGCGCGGTGGAGATCTGGCTCGCGGAGGGTCCTGCGCTGGCGGCGGAGGACAGATTGAAGGCGCACCTCAAGGGCGCGCGCGCCGGCGATGCGGCCTCGGGAATCACCGAATGGGGCACGCATCGGAGCGACCTGGAGGTGATCTATCTCGGCCGGGCGCTCGGCAATGCGCCGTTGCGCGCGGCCGAATGTTCGACCGGCGAGCAGCGCGCTCTGCTGCTCTCGATCGCCTTGGCGGAGGCGCGCCTGACCAAGCGCCGCCGTGGCCAAGCGCCGCTCTTGCTGCTGGATGAAGCGGTCTCGCATCTCGATGGGCGGCGGCGCGAGGCATTGTTTGCGGAGATCCTGGCGCTCGGCCTGCAGGCTTGGCTGACAGGGACGGATCGCGATCTGTTCCGCCCGCTTGCCGGCAGCGCCCAGTTTTTCGCGGTCGAAGACGGCCGCGTCCATTCTCTCTAGAAATCCCGGCTTTATTCCGCCGATGACATTGAGTGAACTATGATGACTGATGACAAGAACGATATTCCGCCGAATCCGGCTGGCGATGGCGAAAGCTACGATGCCGATTCGATCAAGGTCCTGAAGGGCCTCGACGCGGTGCGCAAGCGCCCCGGCATGTATATCGGCGACACCGATGATGGGTCGGGTCTGCATCACATGGTCTACGAAGTCGTGGACAATGCGATCGACGAATCCCTCGCCGGCTTCTGCGACCGCGTCGACGTGATGCTGAATGGCGACGGCTCGGTGACGGTGCGCGACAATGGCCGCGGCATCCCGGTCGACATCCATAAGGAAGAGGGTGTCTCGGCGGCCGAGGTCATCATGACCCAGCTTCATGCCGGCGGTAAGTTCGACCAGAACTCCTACAAGGTGTCGGGCGGACTGCACGGCGTCGGCGTCTCGGTCGTGAATGCACTCTCGGAGCATCTCGACCTCAAGATCTGGCGCGACGGGCACGAGCATTTCGTGCGTTTCCGCATGGGCGATGTCGAGGCGCCGTTGGCGGTGGTCGGCGACGCTCACGGCAAGCGCGGGACCGAAGTCACCTTCTGGCCGTCGGACAAGATCTTCACCAAGACCGAATTCGACTATGCGACGCTGGAGCATCGCCTGCGCGAGCTGGCATTCCTCAATTCGGGCGTACGCCTCATCCTCACCGACGCGCGCGGGGTGGAGCCGAAGCAGGCCGAATTCCATTACGAAGGCGGCATCGAGGCCTTCGTGCGCTATATCGACCGTGCCAAGAACGCGCTGCATGAGCCGCCGATCGTACTGGCGGGCGAGAGGGACGGCATCACGGTCGAAGCCGCGATGGAATGGACCGACGCCTATCACGAGAACATGTTCTGCTTCACCAACAACATCCCGCAGCGCGACGGCGGCACGCATCTTGCCGGCTATCGTGGGGCGCTCACGCGGCAGATCAACAAATACGCCGAGGAAAGCGGAATCGCGAAGCGCGAGAAGGTGGAGCTGACCGGCGACGACGTGCGCGAAGGCCTGACCTGCGTGCTCTCCGTGAAGGTGCCGGATCCCAAGTTCTCCTCCCAGACCAAGGACAAGCTGGTCTCCTCCGAAGTCAGGCCGATCGTCGAAGCGGTGGTGAACGAAAAGCTCGGCCAGTGGCTGGAAGAGCATCCGACCGACGCCAAGAAGATCATCGCCAAGGTGGTGGAAGCGGCGGCGGCGCGCGAAGCGGCGCGCAAGGCCCGCGATCTGACGCGCCGCAAGGGCGCGCTGGATGTCAATTCATTGCCGGGCAAGCTGGCGGATTGCCAGGAGCGCGATCCGGCTTTGTCCGAATTGTTCGTGGTCGAGGGCGACAGCGCCGGCGGGACCGCCAAGAGCGGCCGCGACCGAAAGACCCAGGCGATCCTGCCGCTGCGGGGCAAGATCCTGAATGTCGAGCGCGCGCGCTTCGACAAGATGCTGAGCTCGGCGGAGATCGGCACGCTGATCGCGGCCGTCGGCACCAGCATCGGGCCGGAAGAGTTCGACATCGCCAAGGCGCGGTATCACAAGATCATCATCATGACGGACGCCGATGTCGACGGCTCCCACATCCGCACCTTGTTGCTGACCTTCTTCTATCGGCAGATGCCGGAGATAATCGAGAAAGGCTACCTCTACATCGCCCAGCCGCCCTTGTTCCGCGCGGCGCGGGGCAAGTCGGAGACCTTCCTCAAGGATAATCGCGCGCTCGAGGAGTTCCTGCTCAATCTCGGCCTCGAAGGCGCGATGCTCACCCTGGGCAGCGGCGCCCAGATCGCCGGCCGCGACCTCCGGCGGGTGCTCGACCAGGCGATGAACGCCAAGCACCTGCTGGAACCGATGGCGCGCAAGGTCGGCTCGCCCGACGTGGTGGAACAGGCGGCGATCCTAGGTGCGCTCAACCCGCAATCGGCTGCCGATCCTGGCGTCGCCGCCGCAGTCGCGGCGCGCCTGGATGCCCTGGCGCCGGAGGCGGAGCGCGGCTGGACCGGCCTCGCCGACCAGGATGGCGGCCTCGCTTTCAAGCGGCGCCTGCGCGGCATCACGGAAAGCCACACCATCGATGCTACCTTGATCCGCTCGACCGATTGCCACCGGCTCGAGGCGATGAAGGGCGAGCTCGCGGAAATCTACGCGGCGCCGGCAAGGTTTGTGGTCAAGGATCGCGACATCCGCATCAACGGCCCGATCGGCCTTGCCAAGGCGGTGATGGACATCGGCGGCAAGGGCATGGAGATCAGCCGCTACAAGGGCCTCGGCGAAATGCAGGCCGAGCAGCTGTGGAAGACGACGCTCGACCCCAACGCCCGCACGCTCCTGCAGGTCAAAGTCACCCACGTCGACGAAGCAGAAGAGGTGTTCTCGACCCTGATGGGCGATCTGGTGGAGCCGCGCCGCGACTTCATCCAGGCTAACGCGCTCAACGTCGCGAACCTGGACGTCTAGTCCTCTTCCGACGGCGGCATGACGGTGTCGGGAGCCGCGCCCTCATCGTTCGGCGCAGCTTGAGCCGGGGCGGCGGGTACCTTGGCCGGATCATCGGCGCCGGTGCGGGCCGTCGGCGTGACGTCACCGACGAACGCCGGGAAGAAACGGACGGTTCGGTCGCTGATCTGACCCTGCGCCACCTGTGTGCTGAGGCGCTCGACCTCCAGGGCCAGCTGGTGCACAGCGCTTTCGGCTTTCAGGCGTTGCGCCCGCTCCGCCGCAACCTGCGATTCCGTGTCCTGCATCCGCCGCAGCGCTGCCGGCAGTGGCATGCCGGCGGCATCGCTGGTGCAGGCGAGCGCGTGATCGGGCGTCACGACGCAGTCATTGAAATCCACCACGCCCGAGCTTAGCGCCAGATCGCGCACCTTCATCTTGGCCTTGTGAACGAGATCGCCGCCGATCGGCACCAGCAGGACGCCGCCGGCCAGCAGCAGGCAGAACATCAATCCGATCTTCGAGGTCGATCGTTTTTCCTGCTTGCGATAGATAGGACGCCGGCTTGCCATGGTTCAGACCAGATGATTTCCCCGCACCGGAGGATTTTGTGCCCTCTGAGTGCTAAAAAGCCCTTAATCGCGCGATTTGAATCGAATCCCGGCCATCGTCTAAGCTTCATCGCGCAGCTCTGTTCGGGGGAATCATGCCTGCATCCAATGCGGCCATTCATTACGTGCCCGCCGGCTACGACACAAAGGGCCCGAAGCTGATGGGCCGCATGGCGGCTGGTGAAGGGTTCCTGGACGCCTATCTCCGCCACGCTGGTGTCGAGCGATTCTATTGTTACGCGTCAGAGCGCAGGGCAGCGGAGCAGTTCGCGGCGGTGTCACAGAGCCACACGGCAACGCCGGTCGAATGGATTCCCTGGGCCAATCCGGCAGGCCTCGCCAAGCCTGGCGCGCTCTATATCCCCGATCCCAGCCTGCATGACCACGCCTGGCGCCGGCGCGGCCGTGATCAGCGCGCCTACAGCCTGACCGGCATCACGCATACGACGGCCTCGGCTGGCGCGATGGACATGATCGCGGAGTTTCCGCTGGCGCCGTTGCAAGACTGGGACGCGGTGATCTGCACCGCCAAGACCGTGCGCACCATGGCTGAGGCCTTACTGGACGAGCAGGCGGCCTATTTGAAGGACCGGCTCGGAGCTCAGCGGATTCCGCGCCCGCAACTGCCGGTCATCCCGCTCGGCGTCGATTGCGCGCGTTTCACGCCCAATGCCGCAATGCGCGCGGCCCAGCGCGAGGCGCTCGGCATCGCGGCGGACGATATCGCCTTCTTGTTCGTCGGCCGGCTCAGCTTCCATGCCAAGGCCCATCCGTTCCCCATGTATCTGGCGCTGGAACGCGCTGCACAGCAGACCGGCAAGCGGCTGCATTTGATCCAGGCCGGCTGGTTCGCCAATGATTTCATCGAAAATTCGTTCCGCGACGGCGCGCGGGATTTCTGCCCGAGCGTGACCACGCATTTTCTGGATGCGCGCAAGCCGGAGGTTCGCTTCGCCATCTGGCAGGCGGCGGACATCTTCACCTCGCTCTCCGACAATATCCAGGAGACCTTTGGCCTGACGCCGATCGAGGCGATGGCAGCGGGCCTACCCAGCGTGGTCAGCGATTGGGACGGCTACAAGGACACCGTCCAGCATGGCGAACATGGCTTCCGCGTGCCGACCCTGGCGCCACCGCCGGGGCAGGGCATCGATCTGGCCGACGGGCATGCCATCGGGATTGACACCTATGACCGTTATTGCGGCTATGTTTGCCAGTTCATCGCCGTCGACATCAACGCGACGGCGGAGGCCTATATCAGCCTGATCGGAAATCCAGGACTGCGCGCCAAGTTGGGCGAAGCCGCGCGCGAGGCGGCCGCGGCGAATTTCGATTGGCGCCATCTCATCACGCGCTATCAGGCGCTATGGGCGGAGCTGGCGGCGCGCCGGGCTTCGGCGGTGGAATCGGCGCCAGCGCAGGGCCCGGTCTATTGGCCGGCACGCACCGACCCCTATACCTTGTTCGTCGACTATCCGACCGAGACCTTGTCGCCGCTGCACCGGCTGGAGCCCGGCGATTTTCCCGGCGACCTCGCCATGATCGTGGCGCACCCGCTGTTCAATTTCGCCAAGCACCGGCTGCGGCTCGATCTGTGCGATCTTGTCCTACGCAAAGTGGCGGAGAAGCGCGCGGTGACCCTCTCGGATATCGGCGCGGATTTGAACGAGGCGGAGCGCATCCTGCTGCCCCGCAACGCCGCCTTCCTGGTCAAGCTTGGATTGATCCGGGTAAAGCTGCGCGACGTAACGAATTAGCTCTTCCGCCACAGCACGGTCAGCACGTGATAGGTCGCGTTGACGCGGCCCTGCGCATCCACGTGCCGCAGGATGCGGCGCAGCGCTCCGGCTGACAACGGGCGCGCGTGATCGGCCGGCAGATCGGCGCCGATCCGGCGCAGCGATTGCAAGAAATCGAGCGCGGAGGGATGCTCGTCCCACAGCCTTTGCTCGCGCGCCTGCTCCACCAGGAAACCCGGCGGCCTTTGCCAGTCCAGCTGGGCAAGCGATGGATAAGGCGGGATAGCGGGATTGAGGCCGAGCAAGGCGGCGGCCGCGCGCCATTCCTGGAACGTCTCTGTTCCCAGCGTCGTCAGGGCCAGCACACCGCCCCGCCGCAATATCTTGCCAAGTTCGGCGAAGGCGTGCGCGGGCTTTGCAAACCATTGCGCCGCGAGGCTGCCGCAGACCAGATCGAACTGTCCCGCCGGAAAGGACGGCGTTTCCGCATCCATCGCCGCGTAACTCAGCCGGTGCGATATATCCATCCGCTTGCGGCAGAGCGCGGCCATCGGCGGCGCAAGGTCGGTGGCAATCAACTGCGCGTCCGGAAATGAGCCAAGAAGAGCACGCGTCAGGTTGCCCGTGCCGCAGCCGAATTCCAGGACGGTCTCCGGCTGGACAAGGGCCGCGATGCTCGTGGCAAGGTCTTCCGCGATCCGCGCCTGGATGCGGGCGGAGCGGTCGTAGGTCGGTGCCGCCGCGCCGAAATGCCGCGCGATCTGCTGCTTGCGATCGCTCATGGCGTCATCAGCCGCGCCAGTTCCGCAGGATGACTCCGCGGCAAGGCGTGGCCGCCGGGCAGCCAGTCGACCATGAAATGCATGAATGCCATGCGGGTCGTTGCGGGCGGAACGATGGCATCCTCCTCCCCCGCGATCAAGCGCACGGAACTTGCGCGGCGTGCGAGATTTTCGCGCACGTCCCAGGCGGCGAGATGGTCAAGCCCCTCCGCCAGCGCCGCGGTATGGAACGGCTTGTCCGGCCCTGGCGCGCCGGCCCGCTGCCAGAATTCCGCCAGCACAGCGTCGGGATCCGCGGCAAGCCGCCGCTTCATGCGCTCCAGCACGCGCGGCGCGATGGCGGGTTGGTACTCGTCGGCCTCCAGGAAGCGCGGAAAGGCATTGATGCCGATCAGTGGTGCATGCTGCAGCGCCGGCTGGCGCGCCAGCCACAAGAATCCGAGGGAGTGGCCGACCAGCAGCGTCACGCCATCCGGAACCGTGGTGTTTGCGGCGCCGAAATAGCCGAGATCGAGCGCGGCGCTCGGGCGCGCACCCAGCGCCTTGCGGACGGGATCCCACAAGCTCGCATCATAGCCCCAGCCATGCACGAACAGGATCAACGCGGCGGCTCCAATTTGGTGACCGCGTCGCACAGATGTGTGACATTCGTGTCGCTGTGCGCGGCACTGAAGGACAAGCGCAAACGCGCTTCGCCTTCGGGAACGGTCGGCGGCCGGATTGCGATGGCGAGCAGTCCTTGCTCTTCCAGCCGCGCTTGCGCCGCCAGTGTCGCCTCGTTGCCGCCGATCAGCAGCGGCACGATCTGCGTATCGGAGGCACCGGTGGAGAAGCCGCTGCGCTTTGCTGCCTGGCGGAAGCGTTCGGCATGATCGCGAACCCGCGCGCGCTCGCTGTCCATCGCCGGCACCGCATCGAGCGCTGCGTCGAGCGCGCCGAACACCGACGGCGGCAAGGCGGTGGAATAGATGAAGCCGGCGCAGCGATTGATCAGGAAGTCGATGAGCTTGCGTGACCCCGCGACATAGGCGCCGAAACCGCCCAGCGCCTTGCCGATTGTCCCCATCACCACATCGATGCGGTCGGGATGCGCGGCGGTCAAGCCACGGCCTTGCGGCCCCAGCACACCGGTCGCGTGGGCTTCATCGACATAGAGATGCCCGCCGAACTCTTCCGCCAAAACGACCAAGTCCCCGAGCGGCGCGCGGTCGCCATCCATGCTGAAGACGGATTCGGTGATGATGAGGCGCCATCCCGGCTTGTCCCGATCGCGGGTCAGCAGGGTGCGCAGATGGTCAAGGTCGTTGTGGCGGAACCGTTGCTGCTTGAGGCCGGCCGCCGCGATTCCATGATGCAGGCTGGCATGGTTGAGCCGGTCGGCATAGACGATGTTCTCTCCCAGAAGCTCGGCCAGGGCCGGCAAAATGGTGGCGTTGGCCTGGAACCCGGCATTGAAGACCAAAGCCGCTTCCGTTCCCTTGAAGGCAGCGAGCTTTTCTTCCACTGCGACATAGGCGTCCAACGTTCCGGTGACGAGGCGCGAGGCACTGGCACCGGCACCATAGCGCTCGGTCCATTCGCGCGCCCGTGCGACCAGGGCCGGATGCCGGCTGAGGCCGAGATAATCGTTGCCGGAGAAGTCCACGAGGCGCGTGCCGTCCGCGCGGATGACCTGCGTTCCCTCGCGCCGATACGGGCGCAAACGGCGCAGCCGTCCGGCCTCCGCCAGTTCTACAAGGCGTGCTGCCGCCAGTTCATCCAGTCGTCGGACCATGATGCGGTCAGGCAGCCGCGCGCTGCTGCGACCAGGCGGAGATGTGGCGCACCATCGCCTGGGCCAGGCGCGCGAGCTCTTCGCTCGGGATGACGAAAGGCGGCGCGACATAGATGATGTCGCCGAAGGGGCGGATCCACACGCCATCCTCCAGGAAACGCGGCCTGAACCATGGTCCCTCGCCGGCACGGTTCAGCTGCACCACGCCGAGCGCGCCACGCACGCGCACGTCGGCCACGCCATTCAGATGGCGGCAAGGTTCGAGCTCCGCCCGCAATTGCGCCTCGACCGCGCGGACCTGGGCGAGGCGTGGCTCGCGCTCGAACAGATCGAGCGAGGCATTGGCCGCCGCGCAAGCCAGTGCATTGCCCATGTAGGTTGGGCCATGCATCAGCGCCTTGGACGGATCGTCCGACAGGAATGCCTCGAATACATGGGCGCGCGCAATGGTCGCGGCCAGCGGCAGCGTTCCGCCGGTCAGCGCCTTGGAGAGTGTGATGATGTCCGGCACAATCTCCGCCTCCTGGCAGGCGAACATCGGCCCGATGCGGCCGAACCCGGTCATGATCTCGTCCAGGATCAGCAGGCAACCCGCCTCATCACAGGCGCGGCGCAGGAAATGCAGCACCTCGGGTTCATAGAACTTCATGCCACCGGCGCCTTGCACCAAAGGCTCAATGATAACAGCCGCGATCTCATCGCGATGTGTGCGCAGCAGGCGCGTGAATTCCGCCTGCTGCTCCTTGGTGCGCGGCACATCGGCGATGATCTGCTGCGGCAGGTAGCCCTTGAACAGACCATGCATCCCTTCATCGGGATCGCACACCGACATGGCCCCGAGCGTGTCGCCGTGATAGCCGAACCGGAACGAGACGAAACGATGCCGGCCTTTCTCCCCCCGGTTGATCCAGTATTGCACCGCCACCTTCATCGCGATCTCGACCGAGACGGACCCCGATTCGGAAAAGAATACATGGTCGAGATCGCCGGGCAGCAGGTCGGCCAGGCGCTTGGCGAGCCGCAGTGTGGGTTCCGTCGCGAGCCCGCCCAGCATTACATGCGGCACGGCCTGCAACTGCGCGGCGACGGCTTCGCGGATGTGCGGATGATTGTATCCGTGGCAGACCGTCCACCAGGACGACACGCCGTCGATCAGCTCCCGCCCATCCGCCAGCTTGAGCCGCGCACCCTCCGCAGCCGTCACGGCAATAGGCGTCGGCGCGATCTTCATCTGGGCATAAGGCAGCCAGAGATACGGAAAGCCGCTGGTGAGCCAGTCGGGAGATGGATCGGCGCGGCCTGTCTTGGCCTCAGCCATGCGCGTGGGTGGCTTCGAGCGGCATCGGCGCGATGCCGAGCCGCTGGAACAGATCGCTGTCGTGATCGTGGCCGGGATTGGGCGTCGTCAGCAGCTTCGGTCCGCAGAAGATCGAGTTGGCGCCGGCGAGGAAGCAGAGGGCCTGCAGTTCATCGCTCATCTCCTCGCGCCCCGCGGACAGGCGCACCATGCTCTTCGGCATCATGATGCGCGCGACCGCGATGGTGCGCGCGAAATCCAGTGGGTCGAGCTTTTGCACGCCGTCGAGCGGCGTGCCATGCACCTGCACCAGCATGTTGATCGGCACGGATTCCGGATGCGCCGGCAGATTGGCGAGGGTCACCAGCATGCCGGCGCGATCCTCGGCGCCTTCGCCCATGCCGACGATCCCGCCGCAGCACACTTTCATGCCGGCGTCGCGCACGTGGGACAGCGTGTCCAGCCGCTCCTGATAGGTCCGGGTAGTGATGATCTCGCCATAATACTCGGGCGAGGTATCGATATTGTGGTTGTAGTAATCGAGCCCGGCATCCTTCAGTCGCCGCGCCTGCGATCCGGTCAGCATGCCGAGGGTCATGCAGGTCTCGAGCCCCAGCGCCTTCACGCCCTGCACCATGTCGCAGATGGCGTCGAGGTCGCGGTCCTTCGGCTCGCGCCAGGCCGCACCCATGCAATAGCGCGAGGCGCCGGAGTCCTTGGCGCGCCTGGCCTCCGTCACCACGGCCTCAACCGCCATCAGCTTCTGCGCCTCGACGCCGGTGTCATAGCGCGCGGCCTGCGGGCAATAGGCGCAATCCTCCGGGCAGCCGCCGGTCTTGATGGACAGCAGGGTCGATAATTGCACCTGGTTGGCCGGGAAATGCGCGCGGTGGATGGTCTGGGCGCGGAACAGCAGGTCGTTGAAGGGCAGGACGAACAGGGCCTCCGCCTCGGCCACCGACCAATCGTGGCGGATGTCCGCCGGAATTGCGGATGCGTCGGCCATTCTGTGCTCCCTGCCTGTCGTTTGGCCGGACGCTATCGGCGGGGTCCCACCCTGTCAAGCAAGCCGGAGATAGTCCTATGTGCTGGGGACCGGCGCCGGCTGAGCCTCGCAATTGGGCAGGTTCGGATCCACGTGGCCCCAGCTCGGGGCGGACTTGGTCCAGATGAAACTTTGCGGGCCGCCGATCTTGCGATCATCAAGCGTGCCGACGCGCACGACCATGATGTCCGACCGCCGTGACGAATGGCCGAACAGGGATGTCCCGCACTTGGGGCAGAATTGGCGACGCATGGTGTTCCCGCTATCGGCCAAGCTGACATAGTCGCGGACCTCGCCGGTCACCTTGAGGCTGTCGGCCTTGAAGATAGCGTTTACGGATGCATTGCCCGTCGCGAGGTACTGGCAATCCCGGCACCAGCATGCGCGGAGAGCGAGCGGCGGCTCATCGAACTTGAACTGGACTGCGCCGCAGAAGCATCGGCCCGTCACGGGCTTGGTCATATTCATCATCCTTGCGGAAAGGTCGGGCCCCGACACTAGCAAACTTGACAGGCGGGTGAAGCCCTGGGATTGCAAGGCCATGCGCGCTTTTTTCATGACCGCGACCGGCACCGATATTGGCAAGACCTACCTCGCCTGCGGCCTGATCCGCGCCTGGCGCGGGCAGGGGCTTCGCGTGAGTGCCTTCAAGCCGGTTCTCAGCGGCTTCGATCCCGCCAAGGCAGCGGACAGTGATGCGGGCCAGTTGCTCTCTGCTTTGGATCAGCCGATCTCGCCGCAGGCGCTGGATGCCATTTCGCCCTGGCGCTATGCCGCGCCGCTGTCGCCCGATGCCGCCGCGGCCAAGGAGGGCAAGCGCGTGAAGTACGATGCCGTGCTCGCCGCCAGCCGGCGATTTCTCGATAGCCCACACGATCTCGCGCTGATCGAAGGAGCAGGCGGCGTGATGGCGCCGCTCAGCGATGACCGCACTATGCTGGACTGGATGGCGGATCTGAATGTACTGGCGATCCTGGTAACCGGCTCCTATCTCGGGACTCTCAGCCATACGCTGACGGCGCTGGAGGTGCTGGCAGCGCGGCGGGTGCCGGTCGCGCTCGTTGTCATGAACGAGACGCCCGGCAGCACGGTCCCGCTGGCTGAGAACGCAGCCGCTCTCGCCCGGCGCTGGCCGGCTGCACCGTTGCGCGCTCTGCCGCGGAGCGCCTCCCCTCAGGCCATGGCTGCGATCGCCGAATTTCTGATGGCCGGCTGATCTCCCGCCAGCATCCTGTCGTTCAGCCGGCGCAAGGTCCCGTCCATCGGCCGCTCTTTCTGCGTCACGACCGGGCAGGCGGCGCGCAACCGCGCATGCATATCCTTCACCGGCATCTCGTATTCGCTGAGCGGCCCCGGCTGGTAGTTGTAGCTGGAGAGACCGGCCTGTACCCGCTCGCACAATGCCTTGTCCTCGTGGCCGATCTGCAGATTGATGCGGTTGGCCAGATACTGCATGGCCTGCGCGCCGCGCCGCGCACCCGGCCGCACGAACAGGGGCGTGCGAATGACGCACTTCGTCGCTCCGATCGGCAGGATCTGGAATACGTCCATGCTGTCGGAAAAGACATCGAAGCCGATATTGGCGGGCATGAAGCCGAACAGCCAGGTCGCGCGCACTTGCTCCGGCAGGTCGCCGAAGACGTGCGGCGCCAGGCGCTGATACATCCGCTCCGACCAGACCTGGGATTCGCGTTCGCGGATCACGCTCTTGGAGAAGGAGATGCCGTGCCGGTTGATGGTGCAGGCGAGCTCGTTGTCCATCAGCCGGTGCAAGCCGGGATGGCCGAACGGCACATGATAATTGTCGAGATAATTGTCGAGCGCGACCTTCCAGTTGCATTCCCATTCCTCGGATATCTGCACGCCTTCCGCCGGCACCATCTCCTCGATCCGATAGGGCGCGAGCTCGTTGGCAAGGTCGCCCCATTGCTCGGCGATCATGGGCCCGCTGCCTGCGATGCGCACGAAAACGAGGCCGCAGAACACCTCCAGCTCCAGCTCCTTGAGGCCGAGCTGTGACTTGTCGAGGCCTGGAAAGGTCTTCTCGGACGGGACAGCGGCCAGCTGCCCGTCCAGCTGGTACGACCAGGCGTGATAGGGGCAGGTGATGCGATGCTTGCAGGTGCCATCGCCATCCAGCAGCTTCGCGCCGCGATGCCGGCACGCATTCTGGAACGCGCGCAAGGTTCCGTCCTTGCCGCGCATCACGATGATGGAATCGCGCCACAGGTCGAGAGTCGCGAAATCGCCTGCCTCGCGCACCTGGTTCTGGTGGCAGACGAACTGCCAGGACGGCAGGATCACGCGCTCATATTCCAGCTCCAGCAACTCCGCGTTCAAGTAGGTCCAGGCCGGCAAAGGCTCGGCCCCATAGATCCGCTCCGGGTCGCGAATATCGATGAAGCTGTTCATGACGGTCCCGCTAGCCTATTGCAAAGACTTATTAATTTCTCGTATTTTGATTGAATGATCATTTAACATGAGCGCTTCTTGCGGTCAAGGTGCGGCAATTTTCGGTGCTATTTCAGAGGCTTGGAAGAGGCGTTGTTAACCATCTGGGCGCAGGATCAGGCGACGGGTGGGATCGGAGTTGAGATGCGTTGCGCGCGGTTCATGGCTGCCATGGTCGGTTTCGTTCTTGGAGCGCTGGCTCTGGCGGGTGGCGGCGCGGCGGAGCAGAGCCTGCGCCTCGCCTGCAACGACTTCCCGCCGCACAAGATCGAGCATCCGGGCGGCGACGGCCTTGCCGGCTTCGACGTCGACATCATCACCGAAGCATTGAAACGCCAAGGACGGTCGGCGCAGATTTCCTTCATGCCCTGGAAGCGCGCCCTGGAGCTGGCGGAGCGCGGCGACTATGATGGGCTCTGCTCCTGCTCCTACACCAAGGACCGCGAGGCCAAGCTCATGTTCAGCAAGGAGCTGGGCGCGGTGTCGGTCGGATTGTTCGCGCGCTCGGCTGACGCGCTTGCGGGCATCTCTTCGGTTGCCGACCTGAAAGGCCGCAAGGTGGCGACGGTCGGCGGCTACAATCTCGAAGCGGAACTGGTGACGGCCGGCGCCACCGTCGAGGCGACGTCAAGCGACAAGACCGCGCTCGACATGCTGGTGGGCGGCAATGTCGACCTGCTCTACGGCTATCAGCTCACGACCCAGCACTTCATCGCATCCGGTTCGCGCTCGGGCTCGATCGCCTACAAGGAAATCCGCCGCAACCCCTATTATTTCTGCCTGAGCCGCGTGATGCCCGGCGCCGATGCCGCGATGAAGGGCTTCGACCGCAGCCTCAGCGAGATGGACGAAGACGGCTCGATCCAGCGCATCCTCGACCAGTATCACGTCACGTTCCGGTAGACGATTTCTCCCTGGATTCATCGCTTCACTTTGGCGAGGATGGCATTACCATGACCATCCGCCACGATGAGCCGCGCGAGTTCGGCGTTCCGCCCAGCCTGGCGGAGATGGAATCGATCGCCTATCAGGAGTTCGAGCATATCCCGCTGGAACTGCGCAGCCGCTGCATCGGCGTCGCGATCCGGGTGGAGGATTTCGCGGATGACGAGATCCTGGACGACATGGGGATCGAATCGCCCTTAGACCTGATGGGCCTTTATCAAGGCATTCCGCTGACCCAGCAGAGCAGCCTCGACATCCGCCATCAGCCGGACATCATCTTCCTCTATCGCCGGGCGATCCTCGATTATTGGTGCGAAGGAGCGGACGATCTGCGCGCAGTGGTGCGCCATGTCCTTGTCCACGAGATCGGCCACCATTTCGGATTCTCCGATGCGGATATGGAGCGGATCGAGGCGCAGACCGCCGGCGATTCCTGACCTCGCGCATGCGTGATTGCACGCGGACAATGAACCCCTTGGCCGGAGGGCGACCGCAGCACTACCATTGCCGCCGCTGCCAACCTCAGAGATGGGGCAAGACATGAAACCACACCATATTTCGAGCCATTCTTCCTCGCGCCGCCAAGTCGTCGTCGGCCTCGCCGGGCTTTCCCTCGCCACTCTGCTCGCCGACCCGGTGAAAGTCGCGCGCGCGGCCGCGGCCTTGCAGACAGTCACCACGACCACGCCCTCGGGCCGCTCGGTCTCGGCGGCGCTGGCGCTGCCGGACCAGAAGCCGGCGGCGGCGGTCATGCTGGTGCACGAGTGGTGGGGCCTCAACGACCAGATCAAGTCGGTGGCATCGGAGATCGCGAAACAAGGCTATCTCGGCCTCGCCATCGACCTCTACAACGGCAAGGTTGCTGCCAAGCCGGAAGAGGCCGAGCCGCTGATGAAAGCGGTGGTGCCGGCGGAGGCGAGCGAGACCATGTCGACCTGGGTCGATTGGCTGCACAAGCATCCCGATTGCAACGGAAAGGTCGCCTCGATCGGCTGGTGCTTCGGCGGCGGCATGGCCTTGCAGGCGGCGCTCGACCGCCCGCTTGATGCAACGGTGGTCTATTATGGGTTTGTCCAGCGCTCGCCCGACGAGCTCAAGTCGCTGAAAGGCCCCGTGCTCGGCCAGTTCGCCAATGAGGATCAGTGGATCAACCCGAAGATGGTCGACGGCTTCGAGGCCGCGATGAAGCAAGCTGGCAAGGTCCTGGAAGTGCATCGCTACGACGCCAACCACGCATTCGCCAATCCAACCGGCGACCATTACGATGCCGAAGATGCGCGCGCGGCGTGGGACCGCACGGTGGCGTTCCTGAAATCGACCCTCGGTTAGCGGTACTGCCATGCTGATCGCGCAGATTTCCGACACCCATATCGTGCCCAAGGGCACGCTGGCGATGGGCCGTGTGGATACGGCGAGCCATCTCAAGCGGGCGGTTGCGCATATCAACGCGCTGCGCCCTGCGCCGGACATAGTGCTGGTGACCGGCGACCTGGTCGATGCCGGCAAGCCGGAGGAATACGCCCGTCTGCGCGAGCTGCTGGTGCCGCTCGCGATGCCGGTCCATCTCATCCCCGGTAATCACGATCTGCGAGAGCCATTACGGGCGGCTTTCACGGCGCATCGCTATCTGCCAACGGACGGTTTCCTGCAATACGCGGTTGATGCAGGGCCGGTGCGCCTGGTTGCGTTGGACACGCTGACGCCCGGCGCGCCGCATGGAGAATTATGCGCCACGCGGCTCGATTGGCTGGAAGCGCGGCTCGCTGAATCCGGCAAGCCGACCATCCTCTTCATGCATCATCCGCCGTTCGAATGCGGTCTCGCGGAGCTGGATGGCATGCGCCTCAATGTGGGTGCGGAACGGCTCGCGGCGATCGTGCGCGATCATCCGAACATCGAGCGCATCCTGTGCGGCCATGTGCACCGCCCGATCCAGGTGCGCTGGGCCGGCACCATTGCCTGCGCTTCGCCTAGCACGGCGCACCAGGTAACGCTCGACCTCACGCCCGATGTGCCGCTGATGTATTCGATGGACCCGCCCGCAGTCACTCTGCATCAATGGCGGCCTGGCACAGGCGTCGTCACGCACCTCAGCTATATCGGCAAATACGACGGGCCCTATCCGTTCTGAGCCCTTTAATTGACCGTGCTCGGCGCGCCCGGCGCCTTCGGTGGCTTAGCGGTGGTAGGAGCGAGGCTGTCGGGCGGCACATCGCCGATCAGCGCCTTGGCGGATTTTGGCGGCAGGTCGCGCGACCACTGACAAACGGCCGAGCCGTCGCTTGTATTGAATGAGCAATCGACCGTCTGGCCGCTTGGCAGCGTGCAGCGGATGCCGCCGCTTGGCGCCGAGGAGGTGGTGCCGCCCATGCGGCGGGTCCCATGCCCACCATTGCGGTCGCAAAGGCGAAGGTTCCGACGATTCGTGCTGTGGATCGCGTCATAAAGGTGCTCTCCATGCGGCCATCGGCCGAAGCCAGCGGGGATTGACGCTGATGGAAGTGGCACGGATTGTCTTAATAAAATGTGCGACTAGTCACGGTATGTGGCCAACTTTCTGTGTGACTTACCACAATCACTGGCGTGTGACCGCCAGGAAGAGAGTGCCGAACTGCTCCAGCTTGCGCGGACCGACGCCGCTGATCTGGCGCATTTCGTCCAGCGAGCCGGGCCGCGCGCGCGCCATCTCGATCAGGGTCGCGTCGGGAAAGACGACATAGGCCGGCACCTGCTGCGCACGGGCGAGGCCGAGGCGCAGCTCCTTCAGCTTCGCCAGCAGCGCGGGGTCGACATCCGCGCCCCCCGCTTCGCGCGCGGCCCGGCGCGATGCGCGCGGCTGCTTCTTGCCCGGCTCGCGGAAAAAGAACGGCATCTCGCCTTTGAGGATCGCGCGCCCGCGCTCGGTAATCTCGAGTCCGCCATATTTCGCGATGTTGATCGCGATCTGTCCGCCGGCCACCGCCTGGCGCACCACCGACTGCCAATATTGCTTCGGGAAATCCTTGCCGATGCCATAGGTCGGCAGCCGGTCATGGCCGCGTTGGCGCACCTTCTCGCTCTCGGCGCCCAGCAGGACGTCGATGACGTGCCCGGCGCCGAAGGCCTGGCCGGTGCGATGGATGGCTGACAGCAGCATCTGCGCCTGGCGCGTTGCGTCGACCAGGGTCGGCGGGTTGAGGCAATTGTCGCAATTGCCGCACGGCCCGGTCTTCTCGTCGAAATAACCGAGCAGAGCGATGCGCCGGCACTCGGCGGATTCGCAATAGGCGATCAGCGCATCGAGCCGCCGATGCTCGCGCCGCCGATGCTCCTCGTCCTTGCCTTCCTCCTCGAGGAAGGTGCGCCGCATGCGCAGATCGTCATAGCCATAGAGCAGCATCGTCTCCGCCGGCGCGCCGTCGCGGCCCGCGCGGCCGATCTCCTGGTAATACGCCTCCATGCTGGCCGGCAGGTTGAGGTGGCAGACATAGCGGATGTCCGGCTTGTCGATGCCCATGCCGAAGGCGATGGTCGCCACCATCACCGCTTCGTTCTCGCTCATGAAGCGGTCCTGGTTGCGCTTGCGCGTCTCCGCTTCCTGGCCGGCGTGATAGGGGATGGCGTTCCAGCCTTCCTCCTGGAGGAACGTCGCGACCTCGTCGGTGAATCTGCGCGACAGGCAATAGACGATCCCCGACTGTCCCTTCTTGTCGGCGAGGAACGCCAGCAATTGCTTCGACCAATGAGTCTTCTGCGCGACGCCAAGGCGCAGGTTGGGCCGGTCGAAGCCATGGACGATGATGCGGCTGTCGCCCTTGAACAGCTTCTGCGCGATGTCTGCGCGCGTCGCCTTGTCGGCGGTCGCGGTGAAGGCGGCGATGCGCGCGTCGGGGAACAGCTCCTTCAGCCGCGAAAGCTGCTCATATTCCGGCCGGAAGCTCGGCCCCCATTTGGAGATGCAATGCGCTTCGTCCACCACGAACAGATGCGGATCGAGCCGATGCAGCGCCGCCAGCATGTTGTCATTCATCAGCCGCTCCGGCGCGAGATAGAGCAGCTTCGCCTTGCCCGCCGTCACCTTGCGCCACTCCGCGATCTGCTCATCGCGCTGCATGCCGGAATGGATGCAGGCTGCCTCCACCCCGTCCGCGCGCAGCCCCGCGACCTGATCATCCATCAGCGCCTTGAGCGGTGACACGACGATGGTGGGCCGATCGAGGATGAGAGCTGGAATCTGGTAGCAGAGCGACTTCCCCGACCCAGTCGGCATCACCGCCAGCACATTCTCGCCAGCAAGGATGAGATCAATGATTTCCTCCTGCCCAGGGCGGAAGGAGAGGTAGCCGAAGACATCGTGGAGGATCTGAGCGGGATTTGTCATGTGCGAAGACTATCCGAACGCTCGCGCGCGGTCATCGGCTACCTGTGCAACCTACCTGTCACCCCGGCCAAGCGCAGCGCAAGCCGGGGCCTATGCGGCATTGCCGCTCACGCGGATGGGTGGCGTGGGTCCCGGGTCTCGCTACGCTCGCCCGGGATGACAATAAGAGTAGCGCCTAATGCGCCAGCACCCAGCGTCGCGCCGCGTGGCGGCCCTTGGCGCCGGCATCTTCCTCGAACAACGCGGCGAGCTGCTCCAGCACCGTGCCGCCGAGTTGCTCGGCGTCGACGATGGTGACGGCGCGGCGGTAATAGCGCGTGACGTCGTGGCCGATGCCGATGGCGAGCAGTTCGACCGGCGACTTGGTTTCGATCCAGTCGATCACTTCGCGCAGGTGCTGTTCCAGGTAATTGCCGGGATTGACCGACAATGTTGAATCGTCGACCGGCGCGCCGTCCGAGATCACCATGAGAATCCGGCGCTGCTCGGTACGCTGGACCAGGCGGTTATGCGCCCAGAGCAGCGCCTCGCCATCGATATTCTCCTTGAGGATGCCTTCGCGCAGCATCAGGCCGAGGTTCTTGCGCGCGCGGCGCCACGGCGCGTCAGCGGCCTTGTAGATGATGTGGCGCAGGTCGTTGAGGCGGCCGGGATTGGCGGGCTTGCCGGCATTGATCCAGGCCTCGCGCGACTGGCCGCCCTTCCACATGCGGGTGGTGAAACCGAGAATCTCCACCTTCACCCCGCAGCGCTCCAGCGTGCGCGCGAGGATATCGCCGGTCATGGCCGCAACCGTGATCGGCCGGCCGCGCATGGAACCGGAATTGTCGATCAGCAGCGTGACGACGGTGTCGCGGAACTCGGTATCGGTCTCGCGCTTGTAGGACAGCGGCAGGTCCGGATTGACGATCACGCGCGGCAGCCGCTTGCTGTCGAGCAAGCCTTCTTCCAGGTCGAACACCCAGGACCGGTTCTGCTTCGCGAGCAGGCGGCGCTGCAGCCGGTTCGCGAGCTTCGCCACCACCGTCTGCAGGACATTCAGCTGCTGGTCCAGCAGGGCGCGCAGCCGCGTCAGCTCGTCCGGATCGCACAGCTCTTGTGCCTCCACCACCTCGTCGAACTGGGTGGTGAAGTTCTTATAGGCCGGCTCGTTGCGGCGGCGATGGATCGGCTCGTCATTGCGGCGGCCGGGATTGCCGGGCTGCTCCTCGCCGCCCTGGGCCGGCATCTCCATTTCCTGCTCGCCCGAATCCATCTCCTCGGCCTCGGCTTCGGCCTCCTGCTGCGCATCCATCTGCGTTTGGGATTCGGATTGCTGCTGCTTGCCGCTCTTTTGCTGCGGTTGCTGCTGCTTGTTGGGGTCCTGCTGGTCCTGGTCTTCCTGCTCGTCGCGCTCGCTCTCCAGTTCCTCGTCGGTCTGCTCCAGCTCCATGTCGGCCAGCAGGCGGCGGACGGCCTTCGCGAAGTTGCGCTGGTTGGCGAGCTTGTCCTTGAGCCCCGCCACGTCGTCCATCACCTTCTTGGCGAAATCGCTGCGCCAGGCATTGACCATGGCACGCGCCGAGTCCGGGATCGCATCGCCGCTCAGCACCTCGCGCACCATCAGGCGCATGACCTCGGCGAGATTGCCTTCCTCGCGCGTATTGATGCGGGCATAGCCCTTGATCCGGCACTGCTCATCGAGCGCCGCGCGCAGATTCTGCTTCACGCCCGACATGCGGCGCGAGCCGATCGCCTCATAGCGCGCCTGCTCGACCGCGTTGAAAACATCGCGCGCCAAGGGTGTCTTCGGGCATTCCTTGGCATGGACGCGGGCATTGTGGTGCTTCAGCTTCAGCGCGATCGCATCCGCTTCGCCGCGGGTCTGCGCGACTTCGTTCGCCGGCAGGCTCTTCGACGGCAGCGGCAGCCGCGCCTCGGTGCCGAGCAAAGCCGCAGGCCCCGGCGCGAAGCTGGCCTGAAGATCGTTGCGCTCCGCGATCGCGCGCATCGCCGCGCCGGTGGCGCGCCGGAACTCCTCGACCGCGTTGGCTGACTTGCTGGTCATCGTCGCAGGCTCAGGCGAGCTGTACCTTTCCCACGCTGTCTTTCAGGTCCGTGCCGAAGCAGCGCTGGAAATACTCGGCCACGACAGGCCGCTCCAGCTCGTCGCACTTGTTGAGGAACGAGACACGGAACGCGAAGCCGATATCGCCGAAGATGCGCGCATTCTCAGCCCAGGTGATGACGGTGCGGGGGCTCATGACGGTGGAGATGTCGCCGTTGATGAAGCCGGCGCGCGTCAGCTCGGCGCAGGAGACCATCGCCTTGATGGTCTTGCGGCCGGCT
Source organism: Dongiaceae bacterium (assembly GCA_035695765.1). GTDB lineage: Bacteria > Pseudomonadota > Alphaproteobacteria > Dongiales > Dongiaceae > Dongia_A. The sequence continues at coordinate 66,117 of DASRRI010000061.1, read as the reverse complement.
TCGTTGTCGTAGCTCTGCGACTTCGACAGGACGATCCCGACCTCATCCTCGTGCGGGAGGTAGTTCAGGGTCGCGACGATGTTCCAGCGGTCCATCTGGCCCTGGTTGATCTGCTGGGTGCCGTGATAGAGGCCGGTCGTGTCGCCGAGGCCCACCGTGTTGGAGGTGGAGAACAGGCGGAAGGCAGGATGCGGCCGGATGACGCGGTTCTGGTCGAGCAAAGTCAGCTTGCCTTCGACTTCGAGCACGCGCTGGATCACGAACATCACGTCCGGCCGGCCGGCGTCATATTCGTCGAACACCAAAGCGGTCGGGTGCTGGAGCGCCCAAGGCAGCAGGCCTTCGCGATATTCCGTCACCTGCTTGCCGTCGCGCAGCACGATCGCGTCCTTGCCGATCAAATCGATGCGGCTGATGTGGGAATCGAGATTGACGCGGATGCAGGGCCAGTTGAGGCGCGCCGCCACCTGCTCGATATGGGTCGACTTGCCGGTCCCGTGATAGCCCTGGATCATGACGCGGCGGTTGTAGGCAAAGCCCGCCAGGATCGCCATTGTGGTGTCGTGGTCGAAGCGGTAGCTTTCGTCGACATCCGGCACATGCTCGGACTTCTGGCTGAAGCCCGGCACCTGCATCTCGGAATCGAGCCCGAAGACCTGACGCACCGAAATGGTGATGTCCGGCAATGTCGATGTTTCCGCTGCCGCGGCGGTATTGTTCGCCATCTCGAAAAATCCCGATTTCTTTGATTGACGCGGTGTTTTAGCCGATTCCAGCTAGCCCGGCTAGGCCACAGCCCACGTGGGGAATTGCGTCCGCGTCAACCCTGCAATGCAGCTGCCTTCAGGGTGCTGTAGGCCTGGTTCACGACTTTCAACCGTTCTTCGGCCGATTTGTCGCCGCCATTGGCGTCCGGATGCAATTTCTTGACCAGGGTGCGGTACCGCGTCCGGATCTCCTGCATGGTCACCGGCGCCGTCAGCTCCAGGATCGCCAGCGCCTGCTCTTCCTTGCTGAGTCGCGCATTGCGACGGCGGTTCTCGCGCTCGCGCTGTTCCTTGGCCCGGGCTGCCCCGTTCAAGGCTTCCGCGACATCATCGGGGATGAAGGTGGAGCGCGCCGTATAGGTGCGCCCGCCCGGCCCATGCGCGCCCCATTTGCCGAGCGGCCAGGTCGGGCGCTGACCGACCACGTCGTTGCGCACCTGGCGCTCGATCTCGGCCTGGGTCATGCCGGCATAATAGTCCCACGCCTTGTTATAGTCGCGCACGTGATCGAGGCAGAACCAGAAATACTCGTTGAGCTGCGCGCGCGACTTCGGCGCCCGATAGACGCCGGGCAGATCGCAATCGGGATGCTGGCAATGCGTCGGCTGCGGCGGCGTCTCCGGCTCATAGAAGCGCGGTCGCCGCTTGCGCGCGCTCTCACTGGGCGCGGCTTGCGGCGATCGTGCGGTCTGTGCGCTACCTTTGGTCATGATGGCAGTATGCGAAGGCGCTTTGCCACACGCAAGGAAAAGCGCCCGATCTTGCTGATCAGCGGCGCCGTGTATCAGCGACCGCGATGGCAGCCACGCCCAGCAGGATCAACACACCGCCAAGCACGAGGCTGGCCGGCAATTCTTCGCCCAGCCACAAGGTCGATGCGGTCAAGCCCCAGGCCGGCACCGCGAGATAAGATAGCGACACCGTGGTCGAGGGCAGCGCACGCTGAATGCTCACCGATGCCCAGAAGGCGAAAGCGGTGGCAAGCGGTCCATTATACAGCAGCATCGCGATCAATTGCCACGACCATTCGGCGCGGAACGGCCCTTCGACCGTCCATGCGACAAGACAGGCGGGCACGATCAGCAGCGCCATCTGGAACGGCGCGAGCTGCAGCGGCGACAGGTGCCAGCGATGACGGCGCGTATGCAAAATCGCGACCGCCCACATGCCCGCGCCGATCAGCAACAAGAAGTTGCCGAGCAGCACGTTGCTGTCCGACCAGTCGATGCTCGCGGGATTGAGCAGCACGATGAGACCGCCGAGGCCCAGCACCATGCCGAGCAGCTTCCAGCGCGTCAGCCTTTCACCAAACAGCAACACGGCCGCCGGCAAGACCCAGAGCGGTGTGGTGTAGGCGATGATGGCGGAACGGCCGGCCGGAATGAACTGCACCCCGATAGTCGTCAGCCCCATGAACAGCCACATCTGGAAAACGGAGACCGAGCCGATGACCGGCCAGTCCGCCCGCGTCGGCTTGGCGAGCCGCCCGGTTGCGATCAGGAACGCGAACAGGCAGGCGGCGCCGACCGTGAGCCGTGTCACCACGAACCACAGCGGCGGCATCGCATGCACCACCAGCTTCATGATCGGCCAGTTGAGGCCCCAGATCAGCACCAGGGCCGCCAGGACCGCATAGGCACCCGTACGGGACAAGGGCTTGCTGGGTTTGGACCCGGAAATGGCAGCGTCGTTCACGGTCATATTGCGTACCGGTCAAATTGCCTGCTAGGCAGGAGCGAATTGCTGTTGAAAATTGGAACCCGCCGGAATATGGGCAAAGTCGCAGACCAGATCGAACGCAAATTGCGCATGGCATTCCAGCCTGAAACGCTGGCCGTGATTGATGAAACCAACCAGCATCACGGCCATGCCGGCTGGCGCGAGAGCGGCGAGACCCACTTCCGGGTCGAAATCGTCGCCAAATCCTTCGCCGGCAAGTCGCGCGTCGAGCGCCAGCGCGCGGTCTATCAGGTGCTGGCCGAGGAACTCGCAGGCCCGGTGCATGCGCTGGCGCTGACGGCGAACGCGCCGGAATAGGGGGTGCGGGCGCTTCCCCAATTCGTCATGGTCGTGCTTGGCGCGACCATCCACGAGTTTGTGTGGAACAGCTTCGCCTTGCCCAATGAAACTCGTGGGTGGTCGGACCAAGTCCGTCGGCGACCCATGACGATAGAGCAGCGGGACCCGCTCACTTCCGCGCTTCGTAGAACTGCGGAAACTGCGTGCGCACAATTTCACCGTCGCTCGCCAGCGCGTGGCAGGAATCGATGAAGCCGGGTTTGCGGCCGCCGCTGGCTTCGTGGTTGGGCGGACCCTCGCTCTTGCTCAACCCGGCCTCGCGCTTGCGGCGCTCTTGGTATCCGTACAGGGTCTGGAACGCGACGGTCGCCATCGCGCGCAGCATCTCGACATGGTGGACGCAGCCATGCCGGCCGCCGAATTTCTCGCGCAGGATGCGCGACCAGCCGCGCCCGACGCGCTCGCCCGTCAAGGCTGCGAAGGATGGCGTGATGGCGGGACAGATCTCGTAGGGTCCGGCGGCCGTCACGCACTCGATGTCCTGGATGATGAACTGCTCATCCAGCGTCAACCGGATGCGCATGTCGTGGATCGGCTCATCCTCGGCGATCGTCCCGCGCCAGTCGTTGGGGAAGGAATAGCTCTTGCGGTCGGTCATCCGTCCTTCGATGTCGAACAAGCCATCGGCGCGGCGATAGCCGGCGAACTGGTAGTCGCGGAAATGCTGCGCCTCGCGCGGGGCCGGTGCGCTCAATTGTGCGCTGCTGGAATTCGCCATCGTGAAAGCCTCCAATTCAGGCGAGCCGGACGGCCGTCCCGGTCGCGCTCACCATCAGGATGGTCTTGCAGTCGCCGCCGATCGAATCTTGACCGAAGCTGACGCCCACCACCGTATCCGCCCGCAAGGACCTCAGCGCGGGTAATCAGCTCAGCCAGCACGGAACAGGTTGCTGCCCATCACGGCACAGCCATGCACGGTGCCGATGTAATCCGTGAACGGCCGCCCTTCAATGGCAGGGATCCTGGAAACGATCATCCGTGCCCCCCGGCCTGCCGCTGGGCCGGGGCGTCCTTGTCGGCATCCAGCGCCTTTGCCAGCGGCGTGACACGGATCTTGCGGATCTGGTTGCGCTGCCGCTCCAGGATCTCGAAGCGGAGATTGTAGAACGTGAAGACCTGGCCCTGCAGGGGGATCTGCCGCGCTTCATGCAGGATAAGGCCGGCGAGGGTCGAGGCTTGGTCGTCCGGCAGGTTCCAATCCAGCTCGCGGTTGAGGTCGCGCAGGGTGACGCTGCCATCGACGATGAAGCTGCCTTCCTCCTCCTGGACCACGCCTTCGACCTTCATGTCATGCTCGTCTGCGATATCGCCGACGATCTCCTCCAGGATGTCCTCCAGGGTCACGACGCCCATCAGCGCGCCATACTCGTCGACCACGATCGCGAAATGCTCGCGCCGCGTCTTGAAGGCTTCGAGCTGCTTCAGCAACGTCGTGCCGTTGGGAATGAACCAGGGCTTGGCAGACAGCTTGACGATCTCGATTCCCTGCAGGCGCCAATCATTGTTGTGCAGCGCGCGCAGCAGGCCCTTGGCATGCAAGACGCCGATGATGTTGTCGGGCTCGTTGCGCCACAGCGGAATGCGCGTGTGCGGGCTGTCGAGCACCTGGCGCACGATTTCATCAGGTTGCAGGTCGGCGTCGATCATGGTGAGGTTGCGCCGGTGCACCATGATGTCGGAGACCGGCACCTCGTCCAGGTCCAGGATCGAGTGCAGCATGGCGCCGGCTTCGCGGATCTCCTCGGCGGATTCCGAATGCAGGTCGATTGCGCCGCGCAGCTCCTCGATGCTCTCCTGCGCCCCCGGTTCGCGTTCCACCTTGACGCCGAACACAGCCAGCACGCTGTTGATGATGATCTGTGTCAGATGGGTGAGGGGATAGGCGATCCTGATCAGGACCGAGACGACCGGCGCCACCGCGAGCGACATCCGCTCCGCGTTGTTGATGGCATAGGTCTTCGGCAGCACTTCGCTGACGATGAAGATGACGGCGGTAATGCTGGCCGCGGCGATCAGCGGGAGCGCACCGCCCGCATCGTCGAAATATTGCGCGAAGACCACGGTCGTGATCGCTGCGGCCGCGTTGTTCACGAAGGTGTTGCCGAGCAGCATGGTCGCGATCACGCGCTCCATATGCTCCTGCAGTCTTTCTACCCGCGTGGCGCCGCGGTCGCCCTGGCTGGACAGCGCATACATCCGCGCACGCGAGGCGGCGGTCAGTGCCGTTTCCGACCCGGCGAAGAATGCCGAACAGGCCAGCAGGAGGAGGAGGGTCAGGAGTTCGACGATCATGGTGGTGATCCGATCATCCAGTCAGTTGGCAGAGAATGACGCCGAAATCAGGCGGCGATGGCTTCGTCCAGCATGGCGGCAACGTCGGCCGGCTCCACAAAAGCGGGCGTGAAGGCCTGCCCGATGCCGCGCGTCAGGACGAAGCCGATGCGTCCGTCCTTCACTTTCTTGTCCTGCGACATATGCTCGATGAGGCGCGCCGACGACCAGCTCCGCCCATCGATCCAGGTGGGCGACGTCGGCAAGCCGATGCTGGCGAGATGCCGTTGCACCCGCGCCGCGTCTTCCAGCGGGCAAAGCCCCAGCCGCGCCGACAAGTCGTATGCCATCACCATGCCGATCGCGACCGCCTCGCCATGCAGCAGGTCGTCGGAATAGCCGCATTCGGCCTCCAATGCATGGCCGAAGGTGTGGCCGAGATTCAGCAAGGCCCGCGCGCCGGATTCTCGCTCATCCGCACCGACGATCGCGGCCTTTGCCCGGCAGCTGGCGGCGATCGCCTGGCGCCGTGCGCTCGCTTCACCGGAGATGATGCCGGCGCCATGGCCTTCGCACCACGCGAAGAAAGCGGGATCGTTGATGAGGCCGTATTTCACCACTTCGGCATAGCCCGCCAGCAGCTCGCGCCGCGGCAGCGTATCGAGCACTTCAATGTCGGCCAGCACCAGCAGCGGCTGGTGGAAGCTGCCAATCAGGTTCTTGCCCTGTGCCGCATTGATGCCGGTCTTGCCGCCGACCGAGGAATCGACCTGCGCCAGCAGGGTGGTCGGGACCTGGATGAAGTCGATCCCACGCAGCAGGATCGACGCCGCGAAACCGGTGAGATCGCCGATCACACCGCCGCCCAGCGCGATCAAGGTGGTCGAGCGCTCAATCTTCAGATCAAGCAGCTGATCGCACAGCGATTCCAGCTCGCGGAAACTCTTGATGCCTTCACCGGCGGACAGCACGATCGCTTCGTTGGCGATGCCGGCACCGCGCAAGGATTGCTCCAGCTCGTCGAGATACCACCGCGCCACATGAGCATCTGTCACGATCAAGGCGCGTTTTTGCTTCAGTACCGGGGCGATGAGTTCGCCGGCGCGCGCCACCAACCCACCGCCGATCTTGATGTCATAGCTACGGGTTCCCAGATCGACGCGTACCACGTCGACCGCGGACCGATCGATGATGGTCATGGCTGAGCGGTCCGGCTGAGTTCCGTTTCGATCGCACGCAGCACGCGCTGCACCGTCACCTCGGGCGGACCGTCCGCACTTTCGACGGTGACATCGGCTTCGGCATAGACCGGATAGCGCATTTCGATCAGCTCGGCGAGCTTGGCGCGCGGATCGACATTCTGCAGAAGCGGCCTGTCATTGCGCCGCCCGATCCGCCTCAGGAGCTGATCGAGTTCGGCCTTGAGCCAGACCGAAAGTGCCTGGTCCTTGACCAGCGCGCGCGTGGCCGGATCCATGAAGGCGCCGCCGCCCGTCGCCAGCACATGCATCGGGTTGCCAAGCAGGCGCTGGATCACCCGCCGCTCGCCATCTCGGAACACCTTTTCGCCGTGGATGGCGAAGATGTCGGAGATCGAACAGCCGCCGGCCGCCGCCTCGATCTCGCGGTCGGCATCGACGAAGGGCAGGCCAAGGCAGGCGGCCAGCCGCTTGCCGACGCAGCTCTTGCCGGCACCCATCAGGCCGACCAGGACGATCGTCTTGTTCAGGCGCTGGGCCAAACCCAGAGCCGAAGCCTGGCCATTGGCGCGCGGAGCTTGCAGGGCGCGCTGGGACGCCCCTTCATCGTCGCTCGACTGCGCGGACATGCCGGGAATCACCGCTGCCTCGCAGGGATGTGACGTGTTTTGGCCATATTTGAACACTAGCATGAATCGAAAGCCCTGTGGCAAGTTAGCCACCGTCCGCGGCAGCCGCGAATCGGGCATATGTCGTGGATTTCACGGGACAATAATCGATCTCCATAGGGCGAAGTTGGTGGCATGGCTAAGTTGGTGATGGTTCTGGTGGTGCTGCTTCTGGTCGGGGCCGGAGGCATGGCCGTGTTCCTGGCATTCTGGGAACCACCGATGCAGCCCGGCACATTGGAGATTCCGATCCCGAATGACCGCCTCTCTCTGCAATAACAGCGTGCGGCGCAGTCTGCGCGCTGCGCTTGGTGCGCTCCTGCTCGGCATGATGCCGGCGTCGAGCTTTGCATTGTCGGACCCGACGCCGATCGGCCTGCCGCCTGTTCAGCCGGGCGACCAGCCTGCCGATCAACCGGCGAATCAGCCGGCCAACCCGCCGCCGCGCGCGCCGGACCAGGGCAGCCAGAGCGGCATCGGCAGCGCGCCCTTGCCGCCATTGCCGATGCCGCCTGCGGAAGGCCAGCCGCCAGCGCAACCACTTGAGCCGGGTGCTCAGCCGGCAGCGACCCCAGCGGCTACCAACGCCCAGCCCGCGCCCGATACCGGCGCGCCAGGATTGCTGGATGACAGCAATGCCGGTCTTGGCGCCAATATCTGGCAAGGCTCGAGCGGCGCGCAGCTCATCTCGCTGCTGCCGAAACTGCCGGCGCCGCAGACCCAGCCTTCGCTGCGCGATCTCCAGCTGCGCTTGCTGCTGACCAAAGCGGCCGGGCCGAATGCCAGCAACGGGATCGATCCTTTGGTGCCGCTGCGGGCCGAACGGCTGCACGCGATGGGCTTCAGCGCGGAGGCGCTGCTGCTGACGAAGGGCGCCGCCAACGGTGCGCCAACCGATCCCAAGGACGCGTTCGAGAAGGCGCTGAACGCGCAGGACACCAACACGGCTTGCGCCAAGGTCGATGAAGTGCTCGCGAGCCAGCAGGTCATGGACTTTTACTGGCGCAAGGCGCTTCTGTTCTGCCAGATCACGCGCGATCAGCAGGATCAGGCGAGCCTTGGGCTCGACCTCATCCGCGAAACACCGAACAAGGACGCGAATACCAAGGATTTCATTTCTCTCGCCTCCACCCTGCTCGGCGAAACCAAGATCAAGAAAGTGAAGCTGGCCGGCAGCCCCGATCCGCTGCTGGCGGCGATGATGCTGAAAGCGGGCCTGCAGCCCGGCGCCGTGCAAAGCGCGGAGCCGCCCAAGCCTGCGGGCCTCGCCGGCGCTGCCGCGGCCGCGCGCGATGCATCGCTGCCGCTGGACCAGCGGATCGAAGCGGCGGAGCTGGCCTTTGCCGGTGGCCTGGTCAGCATAGACGAACTGATCCAGCTTTATCGCCAGGCGAAGTTCACCGGCGATCCGCTCTCCATGCCGGATTCGCCGATGATGCGCGCGCAACTCTATGTGGCCGCGGACCAGGCATTCGATCCGGTGCGCCGCGCCCAGTTCGTACAGCGAGCATTGGAGACCGCACGGGCGCGCGGCACCTATTTCGTGCAAGGCGCGGTCTATCGCCCAATCGCCGACAAGATCACCCCGTCGCCCAACCTCGCCTGGTTTGCCCCTGAAGGCGCGCGTCTGATGTTCTGGTCGGGCAATGTCGAGCGCGGTGGTTTCTGGCTCAATCTGGCGCAAGGCGCCGCCGCCGGGCAGCCAGAGATCGCGCGTGTGCTGCCGGGATTGCAGATCCTGGCCCAGATGGCGGGCCTGACCGGCAATTACGACGCTGATCCGGTGATGACGTGGCAGCAAACCGGCGGCAATCCCGGCATCGCCGAACGGCTGCGCAGTATCGAGGCCGGGCTCGGCCTGCCCGGCGGCATCGCTCCGGTGGCCAGCGGCGAAGCGGCCGCGATCAGCCAGGCCGCACAAGCGGGACGGCGCGGCGAAACTGTCCTTCTGGCCGTGGTCGCGCTCGGAGGTCGTGGCTTGGGGGGCGCGGACAGCGCGACCCTGGCGCAGTCGCTGGGCGGCCTCAATGCCGTCGGCCTGAAAGACGAAGCGCGGCGCATTGGCCTCGAGGCGGCGATCCTGGCAGGATTGTAAGTTGGGCCGGCAGCGCGCTTTGCCGCTCGACGAGACGCAGCCGGCAACCCGCCACTGGGAAACGTTCCACGAAATGCTGACCGCGGAGCGCAACGCCTCTGCCAATACGCGCGACGCCTACCGCCAGGATTTGAGGCACGTCGAGAGAATCCTCGGCGGGCAGGGCGATCTGGCCGACGCATCGGTCGATGTGTTGCGTTCCTATCTGGAAACGCTGAGCCGGGACAAACTGAAGCCGACGACGGCCGCCCGGCGCCTGAGCGCGCTCCGGCAGTATTTCAAGTTCCTGGTGACGGAGGGTCTGCGCACGGATGATCCGACCGCAGCGCTCGACGCGCCCAAGCCCGGCCGACCGCTGCCCAAGGTGCTGAGCGAAACCGAAGTCGCCGCCATGATCGATGTCGTGGCGCGCGAGGATAAGGCTGCGGCGCTGCGCCTCGGCGCACTGATGGAGCTGATCTATGCCAGCGGCCTGCGGGTCTCCGAAGTGGTGAGCCTTCCGCTTGCCGCCGCCAAGCGCGACCAGCCATTCCTGGTGGTCAGGGGCAAGGGGTCCAAGGAACGGCTGGTGCCTTTGAACGAGACCGCGAAGCACGCGCTCGCCACCTACCTCGAGGTCCGTGGCAAGTTCCTGCCGCGTTCCGTGAAGGCTTCGCCCTGGCTCTTTCCGTCGAGCGGCGACAGCGGCCATCTCACGCGCCAGCGCCTCGGCCAGTTGCTGAAGGGGGCCGCCATTAAGGCGGGCATCGACCCGGCACGCGTCTCGCCCCATGTGCTGCGTCATGCTTTTGCGACGCACCTGCTGGACCACGGCGCCGATCTGCGCGCCCTTCAGAAGATGTTGGGCCACGCCGACATTGCTACCACGCAGATCTATACCCATGTGGCGACTGGCCGGCTGGCTGCCCTGGTCACCGAAGCGCATCCGCTGGCAAAGGCGTCGCGATCCCGCAAGCAGTGACCGGGCCTTGGATGGCACCTCAAGGGTGGGCGGGATTGACAGGCTGCCATTAGGCCGCCAATAAACCCACGGACATCGTTAATGATGCGGGCGGGGCGCCCACCCGGTCGCGTTAACCAATTCAGGGACTCTCTCCCATGAGCTTCAAGATCATCGAGCAGGCACCGGCCCGTTTGAATCGCAGCGAGCTGGCGGTCCCCGGCTCTCAGCCCAATTTGTTCGAGAAGGCTGCCAAGTCGGCGGCGGATGTCGTCTTCCTCGACCTCGAGGACGCGGTCGCGCCGGACGACAAGCCGCAGGCACGCAAGAACGTCATCCAGGCTCTGCGCGACATCGACTGGGGCAACAAGGTGATGTCGGTGCGCATCAACGGCCTCGACACCCATTTTATGTACCGCGACGTGGTCGATGTGATGGAGCAGGCGGGCGAACGCCTCGACCTCATCATGATCCCGAAGGTCGGGACCGCCGCCGATGTCTATGCCGTCGACATGCTGGTGACCCAGTGCGAAGCGGCCGCGAAGCGCAAGAAGCGCATCGGCTTCGAGATGATCATCGAGACCGCGCTCGGCATGCAGAACGTGCACGAGATCGCGGCGGCCTCGAAGCGCAATGAGAGCCTGCACTTCGGCGTCGCGGACTACGCGGCCTCGACCAAGGCGCGCACCACCAATATTGGCGGCGCCAATCCAAACTATTCCGTGCTGACCGACAAGGACGACACCGGTCATCGCGACACTCATTGGGGTGACATGTGGCACTACGCCATCGCCCGCATGGTGGTGGCGGCACGCGCCAACGGCCTGCGTCCGATCGATGGTCCGTTCGGCGATTTCTCCGATCCGGATGGCTATCGCGCGGGCGGCAACCGCGCGGGTGTGCTCGGCTGCGAAGGCAAGTGGGCGATCCACCCAAGCCAGGTCGCGCTGGCCAATGAGATCTTCAGCCCGAGCGATGCCGAGGTGACGAAGGCGCGCCGCATCCTGGAAGCGATGGCCCAGGCGCAGAAGGAAGGCCGCGGGGCAGTCGCGCTCGATGGCCGGCTCATCGACTTGGCTTCGATCCGCCAGGCTGAGGTCCTGGTCGCCAAGGCCCAGCAGATCTCCGGCGCGCACTGAGATCGGCGGCCTGGGCGCAATTCATGCCGACCTTTCTCGATTTCGAAAAACCGATCGCGGAGCTGGAAGGCAAGATCGCCGAATTGCGGCATCTGTCGAACGCCGACGATATCAACATCGCCGACGAGATTTCGCGCCTGCAGGTGAAGTCCGACAAGCTGCTGAAGCAGACCTACGCGAAGCTCTCCGCCTGGCAGAAGACCCAGGTCGCGCGCCATCCGGAGCGGCCGCATTTCTACGATTATGTCGGCGCGCTGGTGGATGATTTCGTACCGCTGGCGGGCGACCGGTCCTTCGCCGACGACAAGGCGATCCAGGGCGGCCTCGGCCGCTTGCGCGGTATTCCCATCGTCATCATGGGACATGAAAAGGGCTCCGATACCTCGACCCGTGTTAAGCATAATTTCGGCATGGCGAAGCCGGAAGGATACCGCAAGGCCGTGCGCCTGATGGAGCTGGCGGACCGCTTTGCTTTGCCGGTCGTGACGTTGGTGGATACGCCTGGCGCCTATCCCGGCGTCGAAGCCGAAGCGCGCGGCCAGGCCGAAGCTATCGCCCGCTCGATCGAGGCTTGCCTGAAGGTGAAGGCGCCGTTCGTCTCCGCCATTATCGGCGAGGGCGGCAGCGGTGGCGCTATCGCATTGGCAGCCGCAAACCATGTCATCATGCTGGAACATTCGGTCTATTCGGTAATCTCACCGGAAGGCTGCGCCTCGATCCTCTGGCGCAGTGCAACCAACGCGCAGGATGCGGCGGAGGCGTTGAAGCTGACCGCGTCCGACCTCAAGGGCCTCGGTGTGATCGACGAGATCGTGACCGAGCCGCTGGGCGGCTCCCATCGTGCCAAGGAACAAGCCATTGCGGCTCTAGGCGACGCCGTCGAGCGTGCGCTACAATCCATGCTGAACCAGGACGGAACGACGCTGCGTGAACAGCGGCGCGATAAGTTCCTGGAGATGGGGCGGCGCGGTCTCACCGCTTAGTCCGTCCATCGCAACAGCGAGGCAGAGGACAATATGGGGCGCAAGATCATCACGATCAGGACGCCGGGAACACTGGCGGCATTGGCACTTTCATTCGGCCTGCTGGCGATCGCGCCACAGGCGTTGGCGCAATCCTTCGGCGGCATGGGCATGATGGATTTCGAAGCGGCACGCGACAGCTTCTTCAAGTCCGCCGACATGGACGGCGATTTCGCCTTGTCCGGCGAAGAGCAGTTGAGCGCCATGGGTACCAGCAGCTCGGAACTGTTTGAATGCTCGGACAACGACGGCGACGGTCTGTGCACCTACACGGAATTCCTGGATTCCGGCCAGACGGTGTTCAACGAGCTGGACCGCAACGGCGACGGCCGCCTCACGCCCGACGAAGTCCAATAAGCTCAATAGCTTAGCCTCTTCGCAGGGATTCCCTTCCGGGTTCGTTAGATTGGCAGAGGGTCGCATTCGACCCTGTGAGCCAAAAGGAACCCATATGCGTAACGCTTTCGCTTTCGTTATTTCCGCTACCCTTGGCCTCGGCGCCTTGAGCGGCGTCGCACTGGCCGACAAGGGGCCCGGCCTGTTCGAACGGTCCGACGCCAATGGCGATGGTTTCGTCACCAAGGAAGAATTCGCTGCCGGCCGCAATGCCATGTTCACCAAGCTCGATGCCAATGGCGACGGCGTCGTCGATCAGGCCGAGCTCGACAAGGCGCGCGAGGAATTCCATCAGCGGATGCAGAAATCCGCGGACGCCGCCGGCAACCAATCACCGGAAGGTAAGCGGCACCACGGCTTCATGCAGCGCATGGACACCAACAGCGACGGCAAGATCACGGAAGCGGAATTTAGCGCCGCCGGCGAGCAGGTGTTCGCCAAGCTCGACAAGAACGCCGATGGCAAGCTGGCGAAGGACGAGATGCCGCACCATCGCAAGCGGCAGGATGCCCCAGCGAGCGACGCGCCGGCCCAATAGGACAAGCTAGAGGGGGATTCGCGCCATGACGGCGCGGGCGATCATGGTACAAGAGATGGCGTTGGCGACAGCGACGGGGGCGCGAAGCGTGCAGGCGACGGAACTGGTCGATGGCGACGCGGAGCTTCTGCGGGCGATTGCCGATGGCGATCGTGCGGCCTTCGATCGCTTGTCGCGGCGCCATCTCGACCGTGCCTATGGCGTGGCCTTGCGCATGACCGGCAGCCGCGCCGACGCGCAGGATGTGGTGCAGGACGTGTTCCTGCGCCTATGGCTGAAACCGGATTCCTGGCGGCCGGGCCAGGCGCAGTTTTCAACCTGGCTCTATCGCGTGGTGGTCAACCGCTGTCTCGACCTGAAGCGCCGGCCGAAAGGCACCGATCTCGAATCGGTTGAGGAGCCGCAGGATCCCGACGCCAATGCCGAGGACAGCCTGCTCGAGGTGGAGCGGAGCCGCGCCCTCGAAGCGGCGGTGGCGGAACTACCGGATCGGCAGCGCGAAGCGATCGTGATGACCTACACGGCCGGTCTGCGCAATGCCGAAGCGGCGTTGGTGATGGATATCTCGGTCAAGGCGTTTGAAGCCCTGCTGGTGCGCGCCAAGCGCGAGCTGCGCGAGTACCTCGCCGGGCAAGGATGGATGCAGCCATGACGGAACGTGACCCTTTCGAACGGGAATTGGGACGAGCGATGGAACCGCGCCCCGCGCCCGCGGAGTTGCAGCGGCGGATAGCGCGTATTCCGCTTGAGCATCCGCGTCCGCGCGGGGAGCGGCGCAGGTTTTCGTGGCGGCGCTGGTTCAATACGGGATCTGCGCCGTGGGCCGCGAGCATGACGGCGGCCTTTGCGTCGCTCGCCGTCGGTTTCTGGCTGGGTTTCAGCGGTCTCAGCGATAGCGCTGATACGGCCTACGCAAGCAATGATGAAGCGTTGGTCTCGCTGGTGTTCCCAAGCGTGCCGACAACCTTGGGAGAAGAGCAATGACGTTGACCGGCCGTACGGGGACGGCAGTTTTGGCGGCTGCGATCGTCTCGATCTGCGTCAATCTGCTGCTGGCCGGCTTCCTGATTGGCGGCCGCTGGCACGATTGGCCCGGCCGGCATGGTCCGTTCGGTGGCCCCGGCCTGATGGGCAATGTCCCGGAGGAGGCGCGGCCGCTGATCAAGGACGTGTTCGAATCGCACAAGGCGGAATTCGACTCCCATCGCGATGCGATCCAGCAGGCCCGCATGAAGGTGGCGGAGCTGTTGAAGGCGGATCCGATCGATCGGGCGCAGCTCGATCAGGCCCTCGGCAACCTGCTGCAGGAATCGCAGGCGATGCAGAAATTCGGCCATCAGGTCCTGATCGACGTCGCGCAGAAATTGCCGCCGGAGCTGCGGCGCGAGATGGCCGACCGCTGGGCCAAGGACCGCTTCCGCATGAAGCCGGAGCCGTGAGCATGACCCAGGCCCTGATCGCGACCCAGCGTTTCGGGCTTGGCGCAGGGCCCGGGGAACTGGCGCAGGTTGCATCCGACCCGCGCGGGTGGCTGCAGAGCCAGATCGGCGTCGATGAACCAATCCCTGGTATCACATCCTCTGCTGAGCGCGTGGTGGCGCTCGCCGAAGCGCGGCAGGAAGTGCGCGCCATGAAGCAGGCGGACGCCAAGAATTCCGACGCCTTCGCCCAGCTGAAGGCGCAACAGCGCGATGCCTATCTCAGTGATGTCTCGGCGCGTCTTGGAGCCGCGATCGCGAGCGAAGCGCCGTTCGCCGAACGCTGGATCCGCTTCTGGTCCAATCACTTCACGGTATCGATCACGCGGCCCATCATCTCCGGCCTGGTCGTGCCGTTCGAGAACGAGGCGGTCCGGCCCCATGCCTTCGGGCGTTTTGCCGATCTGGCCCTGGCGGTGGTGCGCCATCCCGCCATGCTGCTCTATCTCGACAATGCGCGATCGATTGGGCCGAACTCCCAGCTTGGACGCCGCAAGGAGGCCGGCCTCAACGAGAACCTGGCGCGCGAGCTCATGGAATTGCACACGCTCGGCGTCAATGGCGGCTATAGCCAGGACGACGTCCGCGCGCTGGCGAAGATCCTGACCGGCTGGACCATCGCGCGGCCCGGCCGCATGGCGCGCTTCCTCGATGCCGTGCCCGGTACGTTCGGATTCGCCGCCGCCGCGCACGAGCCCGGCGAGAAGATCCTGCTCGGCAGACGTTACGCGGACAATGGCGAGGCGGAGGGCATCGCCGCGATCCGCGATCTCTGCGCTCATCCCGCCACCGCGCAGCATGTCGCGCGCAAGATCGCGCTTCATTTCCTGGCTGACGAACCACCCCAGACCGCCGTCGCTTCCCTGGCGGACGCGTTTACCGTAAGCGGCGGCGATCTGGCGGCGGTGGCGCAGCGCCTGATCGCATTGTCCGAATCCTGGTCGCTGCCGATGATCAAGGCGCGGCCGCCGGAGGAATGGCTGATTGCGATGCGCCGTGCCTTCGCGATCGATGGTGACGTACCGGCGCGCAAGTCTGTGGGTGTGTTGCAGCAGCTGGGCCAGGTGCCTTTCGCCGCCCCATCGCCGGCCGGTTGGCCCGAAGATTCCAGCGGCTGGTTGGGGCCCGAAGCGCTGATGGCGCGCCTCGATTTTGCCGGCGCCGCTGCGCAGCGCATCCGCGTCGCTCAACCCGCGACCATGACCGATCAGATCCTGGGATCTGGCGTGACGGAAGAGAGCCGTCTCCAGATCGAACGGGCGCCCAGCGCCGCAGACGCTGTAGCGCTGCTGTTGGTCAGCCCGGAATTCATGCTGCGGTGATGCCATGACCAATCGTCGATCCTTCCTGCTCGGTCTCGGCGCGATCGCTCTCGCCGCCAGCAGCAATGCACGCCTCGCGCTCGCATCGGCGCCGATCGATCAGCGCTTTGTGGTCATCATCCTGCGCGGCGCGATGGATGGCTTGAGCGCCGTTCCGCCGTACGCCGATCCAGCCTATCGCGATCTGCGCGGCGCGCTTGCCATCGCAGAGCCGGGGCAGGCGAACGGCGCGCTCGATCTCGACGGCGCCTTCGGCCTTCATCCGCGCCTCGCCACCTTGAAGGCACTCTATGACCAGAAGCAATTGATCGTCGCCCATGCGATCGCGACGCCCTACCGCGACCGCTCGCATTTCGACGGCCAGGACCTGCTGGAGAACGGTACCGAAGTTCCGCATGGCACCGCCGATGGCTGGCTCAACCGGACCTTGGCGCTGTTGAACAGCAGCGGCATCGCGCTCGCCGATCAGGTGCCGCTGATCCTGCGCGGCGAGACGGACGTCGCATCCTGGGCACCCAAGAAGCTGCCGGGGGCCGATCC
This sequence comes from Dongiaceae bacterium, assembly GCA_035695765.1. GTDB lineage: Bacteria > Pseudomonadota > Alphaproteobacteria > Dongiales > Dongiaceae > Dongia_A. Next base: position 49,663 of record DASRRI010000061.1, on the reverse strand, counting down.
TGATTTGGTCGCGCGGGTGGCGCAGATGTATCAGAAATCGCCCGTGCTGCTGGCCGCGCTCGAAAGCGCGGTCTCCGCCGACCGCATGGCGTCGACGGCGCTGGGTGACAATCAGGCTCCGATGATGGGCGGGGGATACCGGCGCGGCGCCGCGAAGGTGCTCGCTGAAGCGGCGGGCAAGTTCCTCGCCGATCCCAACGGCCCGCGCATCGCCGTGCTCGAGATCAACGGCTGGGACACCCACAGCGGGCAAGGCGTCGCGGACGGGCGCCTGGCGCAGGCGCTCGGCGAACTGGATGCGGCAGCAGCGGCGCTGCGGCAATCGCTCGGCGCGGCCTGGAACCAGACCGCGGTGCTGATTGCAACCGAATTCGGGCGCACCGCCGCGCCCAACGGAACGGGTGGCACGGATCATGGAACGGCAAGCGCTGCCTTCCTGATGGGCGGCGCGATCGAGGGCGGCCGGGTGCTGACGGACTGGCCAGGCCTCGATCGCAGCCGGCTCTACCAGGGCCGCGACCTTGCCCCCACCATGGATCTGCGCGCCCTCGCCAAGGGTGTGCTGCAGGATCATCTCGGCCTGCCGGCGGATGCGCTGGCGCGCGCTGTGTTTCGTGGCAGCGATGAGGTCGCGCCGATGCGAGACTTGATCAGGACCTGATCGTCTGAAGGAATTCGTTGACGGTCCGATTAAAGCGGTCGGCGGCCTCGATTGGGATCTGGTGCTGACAGTTCGGAATCACTGCGAGCTGCGAGCCCTTGATCACCCGGTGAATGGCTTCCGAGGCAGCCACCGGCGCGCCGGGATCCTTCTCGCCGGCGATGATGAGCGTCGGCAGCGCGATGCGCCCGAGCTGGTCGACGTAATCCAGCCCCTGGATCGCACGGGCGCAGCCGATCATGCCGGCGACCGGCGTGGTGCGGATCATGTCCGCCACCCATTTGGTGGTCTCCGGATCGCGGGAACGGAACTCCGGTGACAGCCAACGCTCAAGCGTAGGCTGCACCTGAGCTTCCATGCCGTCCTTGCGGATCGCTTCGATGCGCTGCTCCCACGTGGCCTGACCCTCAGGCGGCGTGCGGCTGGTGGTGGCGACAAGGATGACCGCGGAAAAACGATCGGCGTGACGCAGCGCCAACGCCTGTCCGATCATGCCGCCAATCGAAGTGCCGAGGAAGATCGCCGGCCGCTCGACACCGAGACTGTCGAGAACGCCGATCACATCCTCCGCCAGCATCTCCAGGCTGTACGGATAATCCGGCGCAGCGCTCTCACCATGGCCGCGCATGTCGAAATTGATCACGCGATAGCGCTTCGCAAATTGGGGAACCTGCGCCCGCCACATCGCCCGGCTCGTCGCCAGCGTATGGCTGAGCACCAGCACCGGCGCATCATCCGGCCCGTCCACCTGGCAGGCTAGGTCGATGCCGTTGACCGTGACTCGCATGCGCTTCGCTCCGTTTCGTTCGCTTAATAGGCGAACTCACTGAACACCGGATCGACGCTGCGGTTCCAGCGGCCTTCATAGAGGTCGAGCTTTTCCTCGGCTGGGCATTTGCCGCTTTCGGCGATCTCCTGCAGCACGTTGAGGAATCCGGATTCATCGCCGCCGATCTTGTCCAGCGCTGCGCGGCGGTGCAGTCCTGCGCGCGCGATGGCGATCACGTCCAGCCCCCATTGCTGCAGTTTCCGGTCGCGGAGCCGTACATGCAGCGCCTGCTTCGGCACGTCACGCCGCAGCATCGCGTGCTCTTCCGGTGTCCAGCTTTTCACCATGTCCCAGGCGGCATCCAGCGCCTGATCGTCATAGAGCAGCCCGACCCACAGAGCAGGCAGAGCGCACAGGCGGTCCCACGGTCCGCCGTCGGCGCCGCGCATCTCGATATAGCGCTTCAGGCGCACTTCGGGGAAAGCGGTGGTCACATGATCGGACCAGTCGCCCATCGTCGGGACCTCGCCGGGCAAGGCTGACAGCTTGCCCTGCATGTAATCGCGGAAGGATTCCCCAGCGACATCCAGATACTCGCCGTCGCGATAGACGAAATACATCGGCACATCGAGCATGTAGTCGACATAACGCTCGAACCCCATGCCGCTCTCGAACGCGAAGGGCAGGGTGCCGCAGCGGTCCGGATCGGTGTCGGTCCAGACGTGGCTGCGGAAGCTCATGAAGCCGTTGGGCTTGCCGTCGGTGAAGGGCGAGTCGGCGAACAAGGCGGTCGCGATCGGCTGCAGCGCCAGCGACACGCGCAGCTTCTTCACCATGTCGGCTTCGCTTTCGAAATCGAGGTTGGCCTGCACCGTGCAGGTGCGGGTCATCATGTCGATGCCGAGCTTGCCCTTGCGCTCCATCTGCTTGCGCATGATCTTGTAGCGGCCCTTGGGCATCCAGGGCGTGTCCGCGCGCGGCCATTTGGGGTTCATGCCCATGCCGAGCAGGCCGACGCCAAGCTCGCCGCCGACTTCCTTCACCTGCTGCAGATGCCGGCCGACCTCGGCACAGGTCTCATGGATCGAGCGCAGCGGCGCGCCCGATAATTCGAACTGTCCGCCCGGCTCCAGGGTGATGCTGCAGCCTTCCATGGCAAGGGCAATGACGTTGCCGTGCTCCTCGACCGGCTGCCAGCCGAAGCGCTGCAGGCCGCGCAGCATGGCGCCGATTCCGTTCGGCTGCTCATAGCTGACGGTCCGCAGTGTCTTGAGGTCGAACACGAACTTCTCGTGCTCGGTCCCGATCCGCCAATCCGACCGCGGCTTGCAGCCGCCTTCGAAATATTCGACCAGCTGCCGCTTGTCCGTGATAGGGGCGCCGCCTGCTTTCGGTGGTGCCGACATCGATGCTCCTACTCCGCGCCCTCGGCCCCAGTGCCGATCGGCGTCATCCGGTGCGGTGGCCGTTTCCTGCCGTCGCCCAGAATCGCTTGAAAAACAGCCAGCGCGCTCAGCGCGGCCGTATCGGCACGCAGAATACGAGGTCCCAGCCCGACGGCCGTAACAAAGGGCAGATCGCGTAACCGGTCAAGCTCGCTCACATGAAAACCGCCTTCCGGCCCGCAGAATATAGCCCATGCGTTAGTGTGGCTAACATCCTGTGTGAGCGCATTTAACTGATCGGCGATCGGCGCGACGGGTCCCGCCTCCGCGCACAGGATCATATGCCGGCCCGCCTGCCAGTCCGCCAGCAGTCCCTCGAAGGTCAGCGGCGCCCGAATATCGGGAATGTTCAATCGCTGGGTCTGTTCCGCCGCCTCGATCGCGTTGGCGCGCAGCCGCTCCTGGTTGAGGCGGCTTGCCTGGGTCCGCCGCGTGATGACGGGCTGGAACGCGGCGACGCCCAGCTCCGTCCCCTTCTCGATCAGGAAGTCGATCGCATCTTTCTTCAGCGGCGCAAAACAAAGGATGAGGTCGGGGACAGTGTCTTGCGCGCGCCGCAGCCGGGTAACCGCGATCTCTGCCTTGCGCTTGTCAATGGCGGCAAGCTCCGCCTCGAACTCCCCGTCGCGCCCGTTGAACAGCACCAGCGCATCGCCCACGGACCGCCGCATCACGTTGCGCAGATAGTGATGCGCGCGCTCGTCGGCGGTGATGGTGGCGCCTGCGGCGAGCGGATGCTCGACATAGAGGCGCGGGATCACAGCAGACATTCCCCTCTGCCGTCATGGTCGGACTTGGTCCGACCATCCACGAGTTTCGATGGGCCACACACATCGCTTACAGACAAACTCGTGGGTGGTCGTGCCAAGTACGACCATGACGAATATGGGTGCCAACGATGCGCACTCGAAACCCAAATGCTGAAAATTGACTCTCGACCCGTCATCAACGACTTTGTCTCCCCGAAACACCGCTGTAAGGCCTGTGCCACCAATATGAGCAGCGCGCCAAATATTCAATCCGACATTCAGGCGGGGGACTGGATCGACCGGCATGTGCCGGCCGGCTGGCGGCCTTATGCGCGCCTGGCGCGGCTGGACCGGCCGATCGGCACTTGGTTGCTGCTGTTTCCGTGCTGGTGGTCGATCGCCCTCGCGGCAGAGCCGGATCACTGGCCCGATCTGTGGCTGATGGCTTTGTTCGGCATCGGCGCGCTGGTGATGCGCGGCGCCGGCTGCACGGTCAACGACATCATCGACCGCGACATCGATGCCAAGGTCGCGCGCACCGCGGCCCGTCCGCTCGCCAGCGGCCGGCTCAGCCTCACCCAGGCGTTCGCATTCTTGGGCCTGCAGCTCGCCATCGGCCTCGTCATCCTGTTGCAACTATCGGCGACTGCGATCTGGCTCGGTGTCGCGTCGCTGATCCTGGTGGCGGTCTATCCGTTCATGAAGCGCATTACCTGGTGGCCGCAGGCGTTCCTGGGTCTCACTTTCAATTGGGGGGCGCTGGTGGGCTGGGCGGCGGTGCGCGACGAGTTCGCCTGGCCGCCGGTCCTGCTCTACGCCGCCGGCTTTTTCTGGACCCTGAGCTACGACACCATCTATGCCCACCAGGACAAGGAAGACGACACGCTGATCGGCGTCAAATCGACGGCGCTGCTCCTTGGCAAGAATACCAAAGCTTGGCTGCTGAGATTCGATGCCGCGTTGCTGGTGCTGCTGGTGGCGGCGGGCGCTTATACCGGCATGGCCTGGATCTACTATGCCGCAGTCCTCGGCATCGCCGCCCATCTCAAATGGCAGGAGGCGGACGTCAATCTCGATAACGCCAAGGATTGCCTCGCCAAGTTCCACAGCAATCGCGTGATCGGGTGGATCCTGCTGGCCGGCATCGTGCTCGGGCGTCTCTGGTCGTGACCCAGACCAGCACGGCTGAGCCGCGTGCCTTCATCCAGGCGCAGACCGTGATCGCTGCGCCGCCGCTGACGCCGGAGATCAAGCTGCATCTCGCGACCGAGATCACGCCGATCTGGGAAGCGACCGAGGCCAGCCTCGCTCAGATGAACCTGCCGCCGCCTTATTGGGCCTTCGCCTGGGCGGGCGGGCAGGCGCTGACCCGCTTCCTGATGGATCATCCCGACTGGGTCAAAGGCAAACACGTGCTGGATTTTGCGGCAGGCAGCGGCCTTTCCGCAATCGGCGCAGCCAAGGCCGGCGCTGCTTTGGTCCAGGCGGCGGAGATCGACGACTACGCCATCGCAGCGATCGCGCTCAATGCCCGCATCAACAACGTGGCCATCGATCTGGTGCGCAAGGATCTGGTTGGTGTGGAGCCGCGTTGGGATGTCGTGCTGGCCGGCGATGTCTGCTACGAGCGCCCGATGGCGGAGCGCGTCATCGCCTGGTTCCGCGCGCTGGCCGGCCGCGGCGTCGCGATCCTGATGGGCGATCCCGGCCGCGCCTATCTGCCGAGATCGGGCCTGCTGGAGCTGGCGCGCTACCACGTGCCAACGAGTTTGGAATTGGAAGACCGCACGATGCGCGAGACGATTGTCTGGCGCCTGATGCCGTGAGCGAAAATTTTTTCGCTATGTACTTTTCTCGCGCGCGCAAAAAGCGATATAAGGATCAATCTCGCTGATCGTTAGCGGCATTTCGCAAGCCGCGAATGTGCACGGTAAGCGTATGGTCTTAACCGAAGCGCCGCGCCTTTAGTTTTTTGGTTCCGAAGTCATGCTGACTCGGCCGTGCTGGTGGCCGAGCGCGGGAGCGTTGCGTTTTCATGCGGGCCGCACTCTCGCATGCCCGTCATGTCGACCCGATCTGCTAGCTCACAGTGAACCAGTCTGGAGGCACCATGGCTTACACACTCAAGATCAACGGCGTGGACCATACCGTCGACGTCGATGGCGAGACGCCGCTCCTATGGGTGCTACGCGACGTGCTCGGCATGACCGGCACGAAGTTCGGCTGCGGCATGGCGCAATGCGGTGCCTGCACGGTGCATCTGGATGGGACCGCCGTACGCTCCTGTCAGACCCCCACCACCGATGCGGTCGGAGCCAGCGTGACGACCATCGAAGGGTTGTCTCCCGACGGCAACCATCCGGTCCAGATTGCCTGGCGCGAAGCCAACGTGCCGCAATGTGGCTATTGCCAGAGCGGCCAGATGATGCAGGCCGCCTCCCTGCTGAAGGACACGCCGAAGCCCACCGATGACGACATCGACGCCGCGATGAGCGGAAATATCTGCCGCTGCGGCACCTATCCCCGCATCCGGGCCGCGATCAAGCAGGCCGCTACGAAAATGGCAGGTGTGCAATGAGACACGATCCAGTGCTCGGCCAGACGTTCGGTGCGACGATCGCCAATGTCAGCCGCCGTACCTTCCTGACCGGCGTCGCCGCCGGCAGCCTCATACTTGCCGTTGGTGTTCCCGCGCTTGCGGAGGAGGAGAAATACGCGGGCGATGGCATGCCGCACGGCTTGCGCGAGGATCCGAAGATCTTCATTGCCATCGCCGACGACGGCACCCTCACAGTGGTATGTCACCGCTCTGAAATGGGGCAGGGCATCCGCACCAGCATTCCCATGGTGGTGGCCGATGAGCTCGAAGCCGACTGGTCGCAGGTCAAGGTCGCCCAGGCGACGGGCGATGAGCCGCGCTTCGGCAACCAGGATACCGACGGCTCGCGCAGCATGCGCCATCACTTTATGACGATGCGCCGGATGGGCGCCGCCGCGCGGCAGATGCTGGAGCAGGCCGCCGCCAACCAATGGGGCGTGCCGGTCGCGGAGGTCGAGGCCGTCAAGCACGAGATCGTGCACAAGCCGTCCGACCGGCGCCTCGGTTACGGCGCACTCGCGAAAGCGGCGGCCGAGCTTCCGGTGCCGCCGCGCGAGAGCATCAAGCTCAAGGACCCCGCCAAATTCCGCTATATCGGCAAGGGTGAGACACCGCTGATCGATGGCTTCGACATCACCACCGGAAAGGCGCAGTACGGCATCGACACGCGGCTCGACGGCATGGTCTACGCCGTCGTCGCGCGCCCGCCGGTGTTCGGCGGCAAGGTGAAATCCTTCGACGATACCGAGGCGCTCAAGGTCCCGGGCGTGCTCAAGACCGTCGCCATCGACCCGACGCCGGCTCCGGCCGTATTCCAGCCGCTGGGCGGTGTTGCCGTGGTCGCGACCAACACCTGGGCCGCCATCAAGGGACGTGAGGCACTGAAGATCGAGTGGGATGACGGCCCGCATGCCTCCTATTCGTCCGAGGAATACAAGGCGACGCTGGAGGCCGCCGTGCGTCAGCCCGGCACCGTGGTCCGCAATGACGGCGATGCGGACAAGGCGCTCGCGGGAGCAGCCAAGCGCGTCGAAGCGGAGTACTACATCCCGCATCTGGCGCATGCGACCATGGAACCGCCGGCAGCGGTCGTGCGGATCGTCGACGGCAAGTGCGAAGCCTGGGCTTGCGTCCAGTCCCCGCAGGCGACGCGCGATAATCTTGCGCAACGCTTGGGCATCCCCGCGGAAAATGTGACCGTCAATGTCACGCTCCTCGGCGGCGGCTTCGGCCGCAAGTCCAAGCCGGACTATGTGGTCGAGGCCGGGCTGATCTCGAAGGCCATGGACGGCAAACCGGTCAAGGTGACCTGGACGCGCGAGGACGACATCACCAACGACTACTTCCACGCGGTCTCGATGGAGCGCGTCGAAGCCGGGCTCGATGAAGCGGGCAAGCCGGTCGCCTGGCTGCATCGCAGTGCGGCGCCGACCATCATCTCGATCTTCGCGCCCGACCCGAAGCAGGAGGCGGATTTCGAGCTGGGCATGGGACTGGTCGACGTGCCGTTCGACATCGCGAACGTGCGGGTCGAGAATCCGCAGGCCGAGGCGCACACGCGCATCGGCTGGTTCCGCTCGGTCTACAACATACCGCACGCCTTCGCGGTGCAGTCCTTCGCGGCCGAGCTGGCGGCGGCGGCCGGCCGCGATCAGAAGGATTATCTGCTGGAGCTGATCGGACCGCCGCGGCAGGTCGATACCCGCAAGCTCGCCGTCAAGTGGAACTACGGTGAGGATCCTGCCCTATACCTGCTCGACACCAAGCGCTTGCGCGGCGTGATCGAAACCGTCGCCGAGGCCGCGAAATGGGGCCGTACCATGCCCAAAGGCAGCGGCCTCGGCATCGCCGCGCACCGCAGCTTCGTGACTTATGTCGCGGCGGTGGCGGAGGTCCAGGTTGGTGACGGCGGCGTGCTCACCATCCCGCGCGTCGACATCGCCGTCGATTGCGGGCCGCAGATCAATCCCGACCGCATCCGGTCCCAGATGGAGGGCGCGGTCGTCATGGGCATCAGCCTCGCCACCCTTGGCGAGATCACCTTCAAGAACGGGCGGACCGAGCAGACCAACTTCGACGCGTTCGAAGTGACGCGCATCGATGCCGCACCGAAGGAGATCAACGTCCACCTGATACCGGCCAGCGACTACAGCCTGCCCTTGGGCGGGGTCGGAGAACCCGGCGTGCCGCCCATTGCACCGGCGCTCACCAACGCCATCTTCGCCGCCACCGGCAAACGCATCCGCCGCCTGCCGATCCGCGATCAGCTGGCGACGTAGTTCTTTGTCTATCTCCCTGTCCCGTGACGAGCGGGACAGGAAGGCTGTCTTCCACAGACCCTGGTCAAGTGCAGGCTGTCGCGCTATCAGTGCGAGCCTCCGCTTGATGCCCAGGGAAAAGAAGATGACGTCGCAAATCGGCCGGGTTTCGGAACTCTGGCGCTATCCGGTTCAAAGCCTGCAGGGCGAGCAACTCGCCGCGCTGGATTTCACCAGCGCAGGCGTGGTCGGCGATCGCGGCTATTGCGTGGTCGACGATACCGGCGAGGGCGGGACCGCAGCCCGCCCTCAGTGGAAGAAGCTGATCGGCTGGCGCGCCCGCTACCTCGCCGAGCCCAAGGCCGGCGCCGATCTGCCGAAGGTCGAGATCATCTTCGACGATGGCACCGCGATGATTTCGGACGACGCGCGCCTCAATGGGGCGATCTCCGAACGGCTCGGCCGCCGCGCCCGTCTGGCTCAGACCCTGGCGCCCGATGTGAAACGGCCGTACGTCGCCTCGCCCTGCCATCTGCTGACCAGCGCCACGCTCAAGGCATTGAGCGCGATCTATGCGAGCGGCCGCTTCGTCCCGCAGCGCTTCCGCCCCAACGTCGTGCTCGATTGCGGCGATCGGGTCGGCTTTATTGAAACCGGCTGGCTACGGCAATCGCTGACAGTCGGGCCAGTCGCCATGAAGGTAGTCGAGCATTGCCTGCGCTGCGCGCTCACCACGCGCCCGCAAGCCGACCTGCCGAAGGACCCCGGAATCCTGCACACCGCCCAGCAGCACAACGAGAACCGGGTTGGAATCTATGCGGAGATCAGCAATGCGGGCGTAACTCGGATTGGCGACTCTGCCACAGTCCTGGGCTAGTTGCTTGGCTCATGGTCGTGCTGGCGCCATACGATCCGGATTGGCCGGCACGGTTCGCGGCGGCGCGGACGGAAATGCTAGCGGCATGCAATGAGCTGATGCTGGACGTCCATCACGTCGGCAGCACATCCGGGCTCGTCGCCAAGCCGATCATCGACCTGATGCCTGTTCTGCGCAGGTATGAAGATGGTCTCGACTGTGTCAAGCCGATGGAAAGCCTTGGATACATCTATCGCAGTGCGCAGGGGATCGAGGGACGACATCTGTTCGTGCGCGGCGAGCCTCGCACCCACAATGTGCACGTCTTCGCCTTGGATCACCCCGAAGTCGAGCGCCATCTGATCTTCCGCGACTATCTGCGCGCGCACCCGGAGGCGCGTGACGGCTATGCGGCCCTGAAGATCGCCCTGGCGGAGAAGTTCGGCAAGGATCGCCGGGCCTATACCGAAGCCAAGACTCCGTTCTGTGAGCGCATCGACCGGCTGGCCCGCGCAGAACGCGGCTAAATCGCCCGTCCCGCCTTGCTCAACCCCGCGCTGCCTTCCAGCCAGCCGAGATAGTGGATCAAAGGCGCGCGCCAGGGCAGGTCGATCTTGATGTCGAAGCGGAACCAGCCGTCTTCGTTCGATTCCTCGGCGCGGAGATGCGGCCACAGGAGGCGCGGCGTCGGGATGCCGAGCGTGCGCATGCCGACGACGTCCAACGTCAGGGCGCCGTCCTTCACGCTGGTCTTGAGGTCGAATTCCACCAGGCCGAAATTCTCGCGCACGATCCGCGCGCCGGGCGCGGTCGGCAGCAGCCGCGTCTTGATGTCGTGGGTTTCGAAGCCGCGCATCCACACTTCGCCTGGCCCATCGCGCAACACCGTCACCGACATGCGCGGATAGAAGCCCGCCGGCGGGAAATGGAACCACCACCCGACCAGCTTGGAGAGCAGCGAGCGGCCGCGCTTCACCTGGCAGAGGCCGCGCCAATAGCCGATCTGCTCTGTGCCGTGAAGATCGCGCACCGCGCTGCCCAGCCGCTCGAAGCTGCGGCCCATCAATTCTTTCAGCAGGCGTCTATCGCGCGGCGGCGCGAAGGCCGACAGGATGGTCATGATGTGCCCCCTCGTTCGATTTCCCGGCGGCGATGTCCGCCAGCGCAGCGCGAAGTTCGCGATAACGGAACTGGAAGCCGAGCTGTTCCGCGCGCTCGGGCAACACGCGCTGCCCATCCAGGAGCAGGGTCGCCATCTCACCGAGTACCAGGCGGAGGGCAAGAGCAGGCACGTGCAGGATCGCGGGACGGTGCAACGCTGCCGCGAGCGCCCGGGTGAAGGCGGTGTTGGTCACGGGCTGCGGCGCGACCGCATTGATTGCGCCCATGAAGGTCGGGTCGTCGATGGCGCGGATGATGAGGGCCAGCAGATCCTCGCGGTGGATCCACGACATCCATTGCTTGCCGTTGCCGAAGCGCCCGCCCAGGCCGAGCCTGAAACTCCGCAGCATCGGCCGCAGCATTCCGCCGTCGCCGCCCAGGACCAGCCCGATGCGCAGCCGGCAGACGCGCACATCCAAGCGCTGGGCGCGCCGGGCCTCTTTCTCCCAGGCCGCGCACAACATGGCGGGGAAATCGCTGCCGCTGCTCGCACTCTCGTTCAAGGCGTGGTCGCCGCGATCGGCGCCGTACCAGCCGATGGCCGACGCGCTGACCAGCACCCGCGGCTTCGCGGGGTGGTCCGTCATCCAGTCGATGAGCGCGCGCGTGGTATCGATGCGGCTGCGTGCCAGTGCGACCTTGCGCGCATCGGTCCAGGGCCGGCCGAACATCGGCACACCGGCCAGGTTGACGATCGCGTCGATCTTCACCGTCTCCGGTAAGGCCTGGAGCGACGGCACGATCAGCGCCTGGCTGCCGAACAGACGCTGCGCCTTGGCGGGCGAACGGGCGACGACATAGACCTTGTCGCCGCGCTCGATCAGGCGCCGCACCAAAGCTGTCCCGATGAAACCGGTGCCGCCGGTTACCAGGATGCTTTGCGGCTGCGGATTGGCGCGCACGTGAATCGCCGGCGCGCGTGCGATGCGCCCCAGCTTGCGCGCTGCCAGCGCCTCGCGCAGGCCGAAGCCGCTCGAGCCGATGGCGTAGAGGGTCAACAGCCACGACATCCAGCCATGCTGTGCGGAGACGATCGCGCTTGGCATGGTGACCTGTTTCAGCAGGTCGGCCAGGATCAGCGCCAGGAACGCGCCACAGTTCAGGGTCAAGATGCCGTGCAGGATCCGCTCCTGCGGGCTTAGGGCGCGCGAGCGGTCCTCTTCCACGAAATCCGCCAGCGTGATGACGAACTCGATCGCGAGAATGGCGAGCAGCATCATCGCGAACAAGCCGCGCAACTCCACCCACGCAAAGCTGAGGAACACCGGCCCATAGATCAGTCCGCGTGCGGCATGGAGCTGCAATTCGCGCCCCGCTTGCGGGCTTGCTGGCAGCTTGGCGTGCCATTCGTGATTCCAGATATTATCGATGCCGCCCAGGATCCCTTGTGCGGCGAGCAGCCAGAATGCGGCGGACATGATTGCACCCCACAGAGATTGAACCTATGTGCGGCCGGGAATGAGGCGCGCGACCTTGGCGCCGAGCTTCAGCAGTTTCACCAGGATGGGCTGCGGCAGGCGGCGCACTTCCTCGTACCAGGTGGAGGAGGCCTGAACGAACTCGACCATGCTTTCGATCCGCTCGACCACTTGCGGGTCCTCGGCACCTTCGGACCGCGCATCGATCAGGCATTGCCGCAGCATGGTGAGGGTCGGGTCGATCTCGCGCCGCTTGCGCGCTTCCACCACGCGGAACGCGATCTGCCACACATCCTTCTCCGCCTCGAAATGATCACGCCGGTCGCCCATCGCGTGGGTGACCGAGACCAGGTTGAAGGATTGCAGCTCTTTGAGGCTGGTGGAGACGTTGGAACGGGCGATGGCGAGGGTGTCGGAAATTTCTTCGGCGGTGAGCGGGCGGGGCGACAGGAACAGGAGCGCGTGGATCTGGGCGATCGACCGGTTGACCCCCCAGCGTGCCCCCATCTCGCCCCAATGGAGGATGTAGCGCTCCATGACCGGGCTCAGCTCCATGACGGCCTCCAGCAAAATGCCGTTCTATTCAGTCATTTCTGTCATGACAGAAATTAGAGAAAGGAAGATGCGTCGTCAATAAAGATCGGGAGCTCCCGCCGGCCCTAACGTCGCACCCGTTCGCCTTCCTTTCTCGTCATGGTCGTGCTGGACGACCATCCCACGAGTTTTGTTGCGCGGCGAAACTCGTGGATCCTCGTGCCCAAGCACGAGGGTGACGAATGGGGACGGGACCATGGTTAACGTGACTTTTTCGCGGAACGGACCTAGCCTTGAGGCGTTAGCGCGAAAAGCGTCCGGAGCATTTTCTCCGATGAGCGACACCATCATCATCCCCGGCACCAAGATCGAGCCGAAGATCGAGCGGCCTCGGCTGCACAAGGTCATCCTGCTCAATGACGATTACACGCCGCGCGAATTCGTCGTCCTGGTCCTGAAGGGCGAGTTCCACATGACGGAAGACCAGGCCTTTAACGTGATGATCACGGCGCACAAGAAAGGCGCCTGTGTCGTTGCGGTCTTCACCCGCGACGTCGCCGAGACCAAGGCGACGCGCGCGACCGAGGCGGGCAGAGCCAAGGGCTACCCGCTGATGTTCACGACCGAGCCTGAGGAATAGGCTACTCCGCCGGCGCTGGCGGGCAGAGGTCAACCGGACGACGCAGCCGGTTCAGATGCCGCAGCTTCATGATGAGGACCCAGGTGACGAACGACATCGACACCACATTGGCCCCGATCATGGAGGGGCTGGCGATCACAACGCCATAGGCGAGCCAGAGTCCCTGGCCCGTCACCATCATGAGATACATGGTAAGGGAGACGTCGTCCGCCGAGCGCAGGCGGCGGATGCGCAGCGCCTGCGGCAGGAAACTGAGCGTGGTGAGAATCGCCGCGATGAAACCGAGCGTTTCAAGCAGCAGGGATCCGGGTTGCATGATGAAGGGTGTCCGATATTTTTAGGGGTGAAGAGCGTCAGCGCGCCGTGCGCGGGCGCTCTCCGTAAGCAAGCTTTTCAATGCGGTAGCGGCACATGGCGTCGTCGACCGTCGACCAGGCGAGGCGCGACCACTCGATCTTGGCGTCTTCATAAGACTTGAACGGGCCATGCCATTCCTCGCCGCCGCCGGCGGCGGGCTCGTCGAACTTGCTGTCGGCATAGGGTCCGCCGACCACCCAGTACCAGGTATCGCCCGATTCCTCTTCGATGCGGTAGCGTGCGCAGGCATTGTCGACGGAGCCCCACGCGCGGCGCTGCCATTCGGCTTTCGCCTCTTCATAGGTCTGGAACGGACCGAACTTCTGCTCCGGACCGCCATCCTGCATGCGGTCGAATCTGGTGTCGGCATAAGAGCCGCCGACCACCCAATAGCGCTTCATGACCAAAATCGGTGTAAGTCGATGGTGAATCCCCGAACATATTACGTTAGAAACCGTTCACTCTCTATGAAGATTCGGAATGCCCGCCATCGGCGGCGCTAGGAGGTTGTTTTGCCAAAGCCCTCGTCGGGAATGACGCCGGCGGATTTCGCGGTGGTTTATGACAAATTCAAGGCGGCGGTGTCGCGCTACGATTGCGGCAAGTTCTGCGCGCCTTTGAATAACGGGGAGCCGGTCTGCTGCTCCACCCAGCATGCGGTCCCGGTGGTGGACAAGGCCGAGTTCAAGTTCCTGAAGTCCCGCACCGACATGTGGCACGTCTTCAAGCCCTACGACGCCGCGACCCGCCAGATCGTCAACGAGCTGCACTCGACCTGCACCGCGATCGAGTGCAAGGGCGCGCGACATTGCGAGCGCGACAACCGGTCTGTCGCTTGCCGCGCCTTCCCGTTCTATCCCTACATCACGCGCACGGGCGACTTCGTCGGCCTCGGCACCTATTGGACCTACGAGGATCGCTGCTGGCTCATGTCCAACATGCGGGTGGTGGAGCGCGACTTCGTCCAGGAGTTCGTCGCCGCCTATGAATACATCTTCAGCCGCGACCGCGAGGAATACACCACCATGAAGGCGCATTCCGCCGCCCACCGCCGGGTGTTCAGCCGGCGCGGCCAGGCGATCCCCTTGATCGGGCGGGAAGGCGGGTTCCTCCAGGTGCTGCCGCGCGGCGGGCGGGTCGTCCCGCTGCCGGCCGGGCGGTTGCCGCGGTTCGGCGCCTACACCTCGCAGACCGCCTATCGCAAGGCCATAAAGGAGGCCGGCGGGGACGTCAGCTTCACCGCCACGTTCCGGATCTGACCCTGGCTCAACGCCGGCGGATGACTTGATCCAGCAGCGCGACTGGATTCCGGCGCGCCAACTCAGGATCCAGCCCCACGTCTAGCAGCAGGTGGTCGCCGGCCTCCGCCAGACGCGCCAGGTCCGCCTTGGCGCGCTTGCGCTCGCGCCAGCGCACCAGCACGCGATAGACCAACCGCCCAAAGGCCGCCACCCCAAAGGGCCTAGAAATCTGGCTTGAAGACGGTTGAGAAATAGTCATGGTTAGCGCTCTCGGCTCTTGCCAGGGCCGGATTTTAAGAAGACGATGCGCGCACTCAATGCAAGTTCGCGCAGCTTCGATTTACCCAAAGTCATGCGAAAACTGCCCCGCCTGCCGGCTTTGACCGCTCTGCGCGCCTTCGAGGCCGCGGCGCGTCTGGGCAGCGTGACGGCCGCCGCCGCCGAACTTTCGGTCACGCAAGGCGCCATCAGCCGCCAGATCCGCCTGCTCGAGGAGGATCTCCAGCAACCCTTGTTTCGCCGCCTGCACCGGGGGATCGAGCTGACCGGCGGCGGCCAGAAGCTGTCCAGTTCCCTGACCGATGCTTTCCTGCAGATCGGCCATGCCGTCTCGGACCTCAAGCGGCCGCACGATGTCGTCTCGGTCAAGGCGGTGCCCACGTTCGCCATCCGCTGGCTGCTGCCGCGCCTCGCGGAGTTCAAGCGCGTCCATCCGGGCATCAAGCTCGAAGTCTCCACCGCCTGGCATGGGGTCGAGCTCGACAAGGAGGATTTCGATTGCGGCATCACCGGCTGCGACCAGCCGAAGATCAAGAGCCCGCACTATCTTTGGGTGGAATTGATCAAGGAAGTGGTCCTGCCGGTCTGCACGCCTGCTTACGCCCGCAAGATGGGTGCGCCCCACACCGCCGCGGATTTCGCCCGGCACACGCTGCTGCACCCGACTCCCGACCGCGCCGACTGGCGGCTCTGGATGGAAGGGTGGGGCGGCGGCCGCTTCGACGTGTCGGGTGGGCAGACCTTCGACACCATCGACCTCGCCATCCGCGCTGCCGAGTCGGGCCTTGGCGTTGCCATCGCGGAGCTCTCTTTGCTCGCTGACCAGATCGAACTCGGCCAGCTCATCACGCCGGTGCCGGTCGCCGTGCCGGCCGGCCTTTCCAACTGGTTCGTCTGCCGGCCGAACATCGCCGAGCGTCCGGCGGTGCGGACCTTCCGCGACTGGCTGGTGGCGGAAGCCGCCAAGACCAAGGAATGGTCGAATGCCTGGCTCGCCCGCAATCGCCTGAAGCCCGCGATCGCGCGCGCCGCCAACGCCAATAATCCATAGAGGAACCGCCATGCAACGCCGACCCCGACGCGCCCGCGAGCCTGCCAAGCTTGGAGCAACATGGCTTGGCCGCGGGCCACTGCGCAACGCCTTGCCGCCGGTGACGCCGCTGAGCCAGGACCAGATCGAGGCGATTCACGACGCCTCCCTCAGGATTCTGGAAGAGATCGGCATCGAGTTCCAGGGCGCCGCCGCCTGCGACCTGTTCCGCAAGGCCGGTGCGATGGTGGAAGTGAAGAGCGGCCTGACCCGCATCCCGCGCGAGCTGGTAATGCAGGCGCTGAAGACCGCGCCGGCGGAGTTCACTCTGACTCCGCGCAATCCCGACCGTGCGTTGCAGGTCGGGGGCAATCACGTCTCGTTCAGCCTGGTAGCCGGACCGCCCAATGTTCATGACTGCATCAACGGAAGGCGCGCCGGCAGTCACGCGGACTATGTCTCGCTGATCAAGCTGGCGCAGAGTTTCGACATCATCCATTTCATCGGCAACCAGCCGACTGCACCGCAGGAGCTGCCGGTCCGCACGCGCCATCTCGATTGCTATCTGGCCAACCTCCTCTATTCCGACCGCGTCTATCACTGCACGGCGATCGGGCGCGAGCGCGCCTTGGACGGCATCGACATGATGGCGCTGAGCCGCGGCTTATCCCGCGAAGAGATGGCGCAAAGCCCGGGCGTCCTCACCGTCATCTCGGTCAATTCACCGCGCAGGTTCGATGCCGCGATGAGCGATGGCCTGATGGCGATGGCGGAGTTCGGCCAGGCGGTCGTCGTCACGCCCTTTACCCTGATGGGGGCGATGGCGCCGGTCTCGCTGGCTGCGGCGCTGACGCAGCAGAATGCGGAAGCGCTGGCCGGCATCACCCTTGCGCAACTGACCAAGCCAGGCGCGCCTGTCGTCTATGGCGCTTTCACCTCGGATGTGGATATGAAGTCGGGTGCGCCCGCTTTCGGCACGCCGGAAAATGCCCGCGCGACCCTCGCCTGCGGTCAGCTGGCGCGCTTCTACAAGCTGCCCTACCGCGCCAGCAATTCCAGCGCCAGCAACGCCGTCGACGCGCAGGCGGCGTACGAATCGGAGATGTCGATCTGGTCCTCGGTCATGGCGCACGCCAACCTGGTCTATCACGGCGCCGGCTGGATGGAAGGCGGCCTCACCGCCTCGTTCGAGAAGATCGTGCTGGATGTCGAGATGCTGCAAATGATGGCGGAGACCATCCAGCCCTTCGCCGTCGCGCCTGAGGATATCGCCCTCGATGCCATCGCCTCGGTGCCGCCCGGCGGCCACTTCTTCGGCGCCGCCCATACGCTGGAGCGTTACGAAACCGCGTTCTATCGCCCGCTGCTGTCAGACTGGCGCTCTTACGAAAGCTGGCAGGCTGCCGGCGCGAAGGACGCGACCCAGCGCGCTACCGCCATCTGGCAACAGGCATTGGAGCGCTACGAACAGCCACCGCTCGACCCCGCCATCCACGAAGCCTTGGAAGCGCATGTGGCGACGCGCAAGGAAGTCTTGCGCGATGTCGATCACTGAGCGGCGAGCGCCTGCGGTTTCGTGACGCTCTCGTAGATCATCATGTCTTCTTGGCACAGTTCGCGCAGCCGGTCCTGCACCTCGGCGGGCTGCTCGGCGAAGCGTGGGTAGCCGGCATTGTTCCGCAGGTGTCCCGCGGCGGCGCGGACACCGTAGCGCCGCTGGATCGCTCGTTCGAACTCGCTGAGACATTCCAGCGTTCCGACGATCGTGAACCGCTTCAGATTCTCGATGGCCTGCGCGGCGGCAGCGCCCATCTCATGCTTGTTGCCGCCGATGGCGAGCTGCCTTGCCGCATCGATATCGCCCACGAACATCGTGGTGAAGGTCCTGGCGGCGGCTCTGGCTTGATCAGTCCGCAGCCAATCGGCAAGCTCCGCCTCGATCGAAAAATGCTCGCGGCCCTCCCGGAACCGGTTGAAGTAGTAGTGCGAGAGGGTCCGGCTCAGCGGATTCCGCAGGATCGTGATCAGGTCGAATTCTTCCTCGTGACCCTGGAATGCGCGGCGGCTGTAGGGGAAATGCCCGCTGATGAACCACGCATCCCGCCGCTGGACAAGGTAGGCGAGGATAGCCTCCCGCTCCCTCGCGCCGGCGAGGCCGAGATTGTGGGCTGCCGCTTCCGCGGCGATCGGATCAAGGCCGGCAGGACCGCCAAAGGCAATCGCCAGGAGTTTGCCGACGGACGTCCCGCCGCACTTCGGCGGGTGAAAGAAGGCGATACGCTTGGTTTCCGGCTGTGACTCACCGGCATAGCAAGGCACGCGCGAACGCCGCACGACCTTCAGGTCGAACGGCCTCAGCACATGCTCATTTCCCAGACTGAGCAGCGCACGCAACATCTGTCCCTCCCGACCGCCTTGATTGGACCCGGTCCAAGCGGGGGCTGCCAGCAACATTCCGGTAAGATTTTGGGGTCCGCCGCGCTGGGCCTACAGCTGAATGGGTTCCAGCCGCCGCCGCAGCCGCGGCGCCGCGAAATCCAGGAAGGCGCGCACCTTTGGCGGCGTCAGACGGCCTTCCGGATGCACCAGGCTGACGGGAATCTCCGGCAGCTCGAACGGCCGCAGCAGCAGTTTCAGCTTGCCCGCCTTGATGGCGGACGCTGCCTGATAGGACAGCACGCGCGTGACGCCGATGCCGGCGATCGCGGCATCGATCGCTGCCTCCGCCGTGGTGACCGTGAGGCGCGATCGGATGGCGACCAATTGCTCTTCGCCCTCCACCCGGTACGCCCACCGGTCGGTTGCCGAGAGGTTGGCCGATGCGATGCAATGATGGTTGATGAGGTCGGACGGCGCGCGCGGTGTCCCGTTGGCCTTGAGATAGGCGGGCGCGGCGCAGGTCACCAACCGCACGGCGCCGACCCGCGCCGCGATCAGCGAGGATTCGGCGAGGTGCGCGATGCGCAGCGCCACGTCGATCCCTTCCTCGATGAGGTCCGAGATGCGGTCGAGCAGCGCCAGGCGTAGCTCGACATCCGGATAGGCCTTGAGGAACGCGAGTGCCACGGGCAGCACATGCAGCCGTCCGAACACGATCGGCGCGGTGACATAAAGTCGGCCGCGCGGCGCTTCATATTCGCCCGCCGCCATCCGCTCGGCATCCTCGATTTCGGTCAGCAGGCGCCGGCAGGATTCAAGATAGCTGCGTCCCGGTTCGGTCAGGGCGAATTTGCGCGTCGTGCGCACGACCAGGCGGACTCCCAGATGCTGCTCCAACTGAGCCAACTTGCGGCTCACCGTCGGCAGCGGCACCTTCAGCTTGCGCGCCGCGGCCGAGAAGCTCCCCGCATCGCTGGCCGCAACGAACAGCCGCATCGCATCCAGGCGGTCCATGGCATTGTTCCGGAATCCAAAATAGAGCGCCGCAATGGTGCCATCTATTCTCGAATTCCGGAACTGCGAAAACTGCCTTCGGCTGGCCGCTAGCGCGAATAGATGCCGACCAGCTCGGCCTCGGCGAGGCAATGCTCTTTGGCGCACGCCTCGATCTCATCGGCGTTGCGCTTGCCGTGGGTGTCGAGATGGCCGCAGTCGAGCGCCATGACCTTGAAATGATAGTGATGCGCGCCGTGGCCCTCGGGCGGGCAGGCGCCGCCATAACCAGCCTTCCCGAAATCGTTCTTGCCCTGCATCACCAGGCTCTTGGTCACCGTGCTCGCGAAGCCTTCGGGCAGCTCTCGCGTCGTCTTGGGGATGTCGAACATGGCCCAGTGGTGGAACACGCCCTTGGGCGCGTCCGGATCATCGCAGAAGATTGCGAAGCTGCGCGTGTCGTCCGGCGCATTGGACCACGCCAGCGGCGGCGACAGCTCCTCTCCATCGCAGGAATAGCGTTGCGGCAGCCGATCGCCGTCCTTGAATGCGGAACTTTGAAGTTGCATGCCCATGATTGCCTCCTCTGGATCAAAGGAAAAAGCCCCTGGTTTGCGGGGCGGCGCGTCGTCGGGCGCGTCGATGTTGATGATCTCTTGAATCTATAACCGCCCAACCGGAGCCGCAAGCGCATAGCCGGAATTGTGACCACGCGGTCCTAGGATTTTGAGAACAGGAATGTCCCCAGCAGGACCCAGCGCGCGGCCTTGCGCTCCTGTTTTGGCTTGGCTTGCAGCGGTGTGGTGTAGTGCCAGAAGGGCAGGCGATAGAGGGTGAGACAGCCGGTCTCCGCCACCGGAACCATCTCGGTGAAATGGCCGCTCCTGGCATAGACCAGGTACTGGTGGGCGACGCCGGGCGAGACGAGGCTCAGGTGAAAATCGAGATAGCCTTTCGCAGCCCGTTTGATCTCCGGCGTGTGGTCGGTGTGCGGGCCGGAATAGTCGCCAGGGCCATAGCGCAGAATCTGCTGCCCGCCCTTGCGATCGAGCTTGCGCCCCAGCACTGCCTCCGCGAACGCGATCAGGCTCTGCGACGACAGCAGGTCGATCAGCCCCAGCTCCTTGGCGCGGCGCCAGGCTGCCCCACGGCGGTTCTCCAGATATGCCGTGCGGCAGCGCACACTCTTGGGCAGCCAGTCATCATAGTTCCGTTTCATGTCCCAGATGGTCTCAGGGGGAATCGGTTGAGACAGGTCGGCCAGAAGGTTCGCCATCTCGCGTTCGAGCGTCAGGCGCAAGCTTTCCGCCCTTGCCTTCGCGACCATGCCACCAAGAGCCATGAAACGGCGTTTCGGATCGGCCAGCGCGCCGCAGATATCAGGCGCGTTGCCGGCCAGCACGCGCTTTCCTGCAGGGCTCAGAAGATCTTCGAATTCGGTGGGAAGCACGGATTTCCGAGGCATTGCGCGGGATCATAGGCTGGTTGGCGCGCTGCGGCAAAGCCGATAGGATGCGGCCCAGCACAACCCTTTCGATCTCATGCCCTACGAATCCCTCCGCGATTTCATTGCCCGCCTCGAGCAAGCCGGCCGCCTGAAACGGGTGTCCGTGCCGGTCGATCCACATCTGGAGATGACCGAGATCCAGACCAGGCTGCTGGCGGAGCAGGGGCCAGCCATCCTGTTCGAGCAGCCCGTGGGCCGCGATGGGCGGCGCTATGAGATGCCGATGCTGGTCAACCTGTTCGGCACGGTGGAGCGGGTCGCCTGGGGCATGGACCGCGAGCCGGGTGAGTTGCGTGCGGTGGGCGAAACCCTCGCCTTCCTGAAACAGCCCGAGCCGCCCGGCGGCTGGCGAGAAGCCATGGAGATGTTTCCGCTGGTGAAG
The DNA here is from genome assembly GCA_035695765.1 of Dongiaceae bacterium. GTDB lineage: Bacteria > Pseudomonadota > Alphaproteobacteria > Dongiales > Dongiaceae > Dongia_A. Next base: position 28,405 of record DASRRI010000061.1, on the reverse strand, counting down.
ACAGTTCTCGCGATGCAGCCGAAATCGGTCGGCTACGCGCCGTGCCAGGACGTCGTGCTGACCGGTGATCAGATCGATCTGGCGAAGCTGCCAATCCAGGGTTGCTGGCCCGGTGAGCCGGCGCCGCTCATCACCTGGCCGCTGGTCGTCACCAAGGGACCAGGCAAGCGCAAGGAGGATGATTTCAATCTCGGCATCTACCGCATGCAGGTGCTGAACAAGAACCAGACCCTGATGCGCTGGCTGAAGCATCGCGGGGGGGCGCAGCATCATGCGCGCTGGAAGAATGAGCGGCCGGAGCCGCTGCCTGTCGCCTGCGTCATCGGCGCCGATCCCGGCACCATCATCGCCGCGGTGACGCCTGTTCCCGATACTTTGTCCGAATACCAGTTTGCCGGCATGCTGCGCGGCCGCAAGGTGGAGCTGGTCGATTGCAAGACCGTCCCGCTGAAAGTGCCGGCGACGGCTGAGATCGTTTTGGAAGGCCATGTCTCGCTCGACGAGTACCGCGACGAAGGGCCGTACGGCGACCACACCGGCTACTATAATTCGGTCGAGCAATTCCCGGTCTTCACCATCAGCGCCATCACCATGCGGCGCGATCCCATCTATCTCTCCACCTTCACCGGCCGCCCGCCGGACGAGCCGAGCGTGCTGGGCGAGGCTCTGAACGAAGTCTTCATTCCGCTGCTGACCCAGCAGTTTCCGGAGATCGTGGATTTCTGGCTGCCGCCCGAAGGCTGCTCCTACCGCATCGCCGTCGTTTCCATGCGCAAGGCCTATCCCGGCCATGCCAAGCGCGTGATGATGGGGATCTGGTCGTTCCTGCGACAGTTCATGTACACCAAGTTCGTCATCGTGGTGGATGACGACATCAACGCGCGTGACTGGAAGGACGTGATGTGGGCCGTCTCGACGCGCATGGACCCGGTGCGCGACATCACGATGGTCGAAGGAACGCCGATCGATTATCTCGACTTCGCCTCGCCTGAGTCCGGCCTCGGCGGCAAGATCGGATTGGACGCCACCAACAAGCTGCCGCCCGAAACCAAGCGCGAATGGGGCAAGAAGATCCGCATGGCGGACGACGTGGTCGATCTGGTGACTCGCAAATGGTCCAGCTACGGCCTCCCCGGCTCCGGCAAGCCGATCTGGCGGTAGTCATGATTGTTAGCGCGATCAGCATTAGATGGTACCCTTCCCAAGGTTGCGAAGGCTTAGCGAACGACAGTGAGCTTTGCCGTGGCTGGATGGGGGGCAGCGCGGCGACAGCCGCGCGCGCTCGTGAGAGCGCACTTCGTCGAGAATACAGCGCTGCATCACCCCCCATCCCAACCTTCCCCCACCCCGCGGACGAATGTCCGCATTCGCGGACGGGTGGAGGAAGGGGATCAGCGGCGTTATCCCAGTCATGACCCGCGACGAAATCATCGCCTGGCGCAAGGCCGAGCGCGCGCGCCTCATCACCGAGCGCGTCGCCATCCCGGACGCGACACGCGACGGACGGACCCAGCGCATCATCGCCGCCATCGAGCCGATCGCGATGGCGGCGGAGGGGGCGGTCTCCTTCTATTGGCCGTTCCGCGGCGAACCCAACCTGCGACCGCTGATGCGCCGCATGGTCGCAGCTGGCAAGATTGTCGCGCTGCCCGTAGTGCTGCAGCAGCGCCAGCCACTGGAGTTCCGCCCCTGGACACCGGGCTGCACCATGGAGCTCGGCGTCTGGAACATTCCCATTCCCGATACCAGGGAGCGCGTCACGCCGCGTCTGGTGCTGGCGCCGGTGGTGGGCTTCGATCCGCAGCGTTATCGTCTCGGCTATGGCGGCGGATTCTATGACCGCACCCTCGCCGCGTTGCGTGGGCCACGGACCGTCATCGGCCTGGGGTACGATTGCCAGGCGATCGAGACCATCCATCCGCTGGCCCACGACATTGCGATGGACCGGATCGTGACCGAATCCGGCTTCGCCGATGCGCGCAAGCCGGCGGCTGAATTGTCGTCGCCCGCCTGCTCGCTGGCGGAGGCGCCCGATGCCTATTCCGGCTATCTGAACGAAGCCGAGATTGCCACTGAGCTGCAGGCCCTGCGCGCCTCTTCCGATCTGGCCGACCTCGCGCTCACGCGCGCCTTGGACCAGGTCTTGGAGCGGCTGCCGCCGCCACAGGATAAGCCCGCTTCCGGCAGGAATGCCTCTGTCACCGACCACCTGGCGCAGCTGCGGGCGCGGGTGCACGACGATGCGCTGCATGCCGCGCTCGGCGAAGTGCTGCGGCTGGCGCGCGAGGCGGAGAAGAAATGAGCGACGGGCTGCACATCCAGATCGAAGGGCGCGTGATGATCCTGACCCTGGATCGTCCGAAGGCCAACGCCATCGATAGCGGCCTCAGCAAGGCGCTCGGCAATGCCTTCATCCGCTATCGCGATGACTCATCGCTGCGCTGCGCCATCGTGACCGCGGCAGGCGAAAAGTTCTTCTCCGCCGGCTGGGATCTCAAGGCCGCGGCCGAGAACAAGGATGCGGCGGAGGAGTATGGGCCGGGCGGCTTCGCCGGCCTCACCGAATTGTTCGATCTCGACAAGCCTGTGATCGCGGCCCTCAACGGCATGGCCGTCGGCGGCGGGTTCGAGATCGCCTTGTGCTGCGACGTGATCGTGGCGGATGAGCATGCGCAATTCTTCCTGCCGGAAGTGAAGGTCGGCGTGGTGCCCGATGGCGGCGGTATGTTCCGTCTGCCGCGCCGCGTGCCGGAGTCATTGGCGCTGGAAATGCTCCTGACCGGCCGGCGGCTTTCGACCGCCGAGGCGCAGCGCCTCGGCCTCATCAACCACGTGACGCCAAAGGGCGGCGCGCTTATCAAAGCGAAGGAAATTGCCGCAAGCATTCTTGAAGCCAGCCCTAAGTCGATCCGCGCCGTGAAGCAGGCCCACCGCCTGACGCGCGACATGAGCGTTGAGGACGCCTATCGGACACTGCGCTCCGGCGGCGTGCCGGCCTATGACCGGCTGCGCGCCAGCAAGGATTATTGGGAGGGGGCGGCCGCCTTTTCCGAGAAACGCGAACCCAAATGGGAAGAGGATTGATGCCCACGACTGTCAGCATGGAAAGCGTCAGCCTCGAAGCCGCTTCCATCATCGTCGACCAGGCACTCGCAAAAGGGCGCGAGATGAAGTTCAAGCCCCTTGCCGTCACCGTGCTCGATCCGCGCGGCTGCCTCAAGGTTTATAAGGCTGAAGATGGCACGAGCCTGATGCGCTTCGACATCGCCTTCGGCAAGGCCTGGGGCGTTCTCGGCATGGGCTTCGGCAGTCGCGAGCTGGAGCGGCGGAGCGACAATGCGGGCATCTTCTTCAATTCGCTGCAGGTGATGAGCGAGGGCAAGATCGTGCCGGTGCCTGGCGGCGTGCTGATCCGCAATGAGGCGGGCCTGGTGGTGGGCGCGGTCGGCGTCAGCGGCGATGTCTCGCAGAACGACGAGATCTGCGCTGTCCACGGCATCATCGCAGCCGGCCTGAAGCCAGATACCGGCGATCCTGTGTAATAGATGGAAAGAAGATGATGCGCACGTTCTATCCGGAGATCGAACCCTACGCGACCGGTCACTTGGACACCGGTGACGGTCACCAGATCTATTGGGAGATGTGTGGCAATCCCAAAGGCAAGCCCGCCGTCTTCCTGCATGGCGGGCCGGGTTCAGCCTGCTCGCCCAAGCATCGCAGGCTGTTCGATCCTGCGCGCTATCGCGTGCTGCTGTTCGATCAGCGCGGCTGCGGCCGGTCGAAGCCGCATGCCAGCCTCGACAACAACACGACCTGGCATCTGGTCGCGGATATCGAGCGCCTGCGCACCTTGATGGGGGTCGAGCAATGGCTGGTATTCGGCGGCTCCTGGGGCAGCACCCTCGCGCTCGCCTACGCCGAGACCCATCCAGTGCGGGTGTCGGAGCTGGTGGTGCGCGGCATCTTCACCCTCAGGCGCAAGGAGCTGCTGTGGTACTATCAGAACGGCGCCTCCTGGATGTTTCCCGATCTGTGGGAAGCATTCCTCGCGCCGATCCCCGAGGAGGAGCGCGGCGACCTGATGGCGGCGTATCACAAGCGCCTGGTCGGCTCCGACCGCGCCGAGCAGCTGAGAGCAGCCAAGGCCTGGAGCGTGTGGGAGGGCAGCACGATCACTTTGCTGCCGAACAAGGACCACGCTATCGCTCACGCGGACGACCATTTCGCGCTCGCCTTCTCGCGCATCGAGAATCATTACTTCGTCAATGCCGGCTTCTTCGATGCCGATGACCAGCTGCTGCGCGACGCCTACAAGCTGAAGCAGATTCCGGGTGTGATCGTGCAGGGCCGCTACGACGTCTGCACTCCCGCCGTCACGGCTTGGGATCTCCATCGTGCCTGGCCGGAGGCGGAGTTCCACATCGTCGACGATGCCGGCCATGCGTTCGACGAGCCGGGCATCCAGCATCAACTGATCACCGCCACCGATAAATTCGCAGGCAAATAGCCATGACCTTCGATGTCAAGCTCGCGGACGACATCATCAAGGCAGTCGACGAAGGTTTTGCCGACCAGGTGAAGTTGACGCAGGATCTGGTGCGCTACCCCTCTCTGCGCGGGCAGGAGCATACGGCGCAGGATTTCCTCCATGACCAGATGGCGCATCGCGGCCTCACCATGGACCGCTGGGCGATCGACGTCGATGCGATCAAGCACCATCCTGGCTTCTCGCCGGTCGCGGTCGATTACAGCAACGCCTTCAACGTGGTCGGCACGCATCGCCCGCGCGATGCCAGGGGCAAGTCGCTGATCCTCAACGGCCATGTCGATGTCGTCCCCCTGGGTCCGCTCGACATGTGGGAGCGCCCGCCGTTCGAGCCTGCGATCGAAGGCGACTGGCTCTATGGCCGCGGCTCCGGCGACATGAAGGCCGGCCTCATCGCCAACATCGCTGCGCTCGATGCACTGAAGCACCTCGGGCTTCAGCCCGCCGCGCCGGTCTACGTGCAGTCGGTGACGGAGGAAGAATGCACCGGCAACGGGGCTTTGGCCTGCCTCCTGCGCGGCTATCGCGCCGACGCTGCCATCATCCCGGAGCCCGGCAACGACGCGCTGACCCGCGCCAACATGGGCGTCATCTGGTTTCGCGTGCATGTGCGCGGCCTGCCGGTCCATGCCTCAGTGGCAGGGTCAGGCGCGAACGCGATCGAAGCGAGCTATCGCCTCATCCAGGCCCTCCACAGGCTGGAGGCGGAGTGGAACGCGCACCGGGTGAACCATGAGCACTTCAAGGACCTGCCCCATCCGGTCAACCTCAACATCGGCAAGATCGAGGGCGGCGACTGGGCTTCGTCGGTGCCGGCCTGGTGCAGTTTCGATTGCCGCATCTCCTTCTATCCCGGCGTCACCGCGCGCGACGCCGCCAACGAGATCGAGGCCTGCATCGCCAAGGTGGTGCATGGCGACCCGTTCCTCAGCAACATGCCGCCCCGCATCGAATACAACGGCTTCTTCGCCGAAGGCTATGTGCTGAGCGAAGGCACCGAGGCCGAACGCGTGCTGGCGGGCGCCCACGCGCGCAGCTTCGGCGCCAAGCTCGAAGCGCGCGTCGCGCAGGCCTATGTCGATGGCCGCGTCTTCATGCTCTATGACGATTGCCCGGCCCTGGTCTATGGCCCCAAGTCCGAGAATTACCACGGCTTCGACGAGCGCGTGTTCCTCCCCTCCGTGAAACGCGTGACCGCCACCATCGCCCTCTTCATCGCCGAATGGTGCGGGGTGGAGAAGGTCAAGGGCTGACCTCGTGCGCGAGGGCCTTTTGCGATAAACTGCGCCTTCCTCGACATCAGGAGGGCTTGCGATGATCAGGTCGTTGACTGCTCTCATTCTCTGCGCTGCGCTTATGCCAAGCGCGCAAGCCGGCCAGTCCAACGCGCCCGTGCTGGCGCTGTGGGAGTTCGATGGCTGGGCCATGGCAAGTCCGGACCGGCCGCTCGGGTTGCGCTTCATGCTGATGGCGGACGGCAGCGTGATCTACACGCACGACGATCCGGCGATCGATGCGCTGATTCCCAGTCAGTATTTCCAGGCGCGCATGTCGCCGGCGGAAGTCTTTGCGCTGACGGAATCGATGGCCGGAACGCTGCGGGAGCAGGTCGACACGGCATCTTCGCCGGCGAGTTCGACCGCCTTCTTCTTCCATGACGCGGATTATGGCGCGCTGCGGAAGGTATCGATCGCCGGCCATCCGTGCCTGGCGAAAGGCCGGGTCTTCAGCGTAACCGCACCGGTCGCAGGGCTCAGTGCGGTGCGGAACAGCACGGACCGCGCCGCTCTCTCGCCCGCGATGCGCGAGGCCTGCAATCGCCTCGCTGGGTTCCATCACGCCGGTTCATCGGCCTGGTCGCCCGCCGCTGTCCCGCTACCTTGGGCGGGCGGGCCCCCGAGAGACTGACGATTGCAACCGATCACTGCGTGATGGGAATCGCCGTGACGCTGTTATAGGGCGAGCCGTCGATCAGCTTGGTTGACCAGACCAGGTAGACCAGCACGTTCTTGTCCGAATCATAGAAGCGGCTGACGCGCATTTCCTTGAACAGGACCGAGGTGTCCTCGCTGAACACCACTTCGCCCTTCTTGCTGCGGTTGATCTCGCCAATGATCTTGACCGGTCCGGTCGCGCGGCAGGCGATGGAAAAGCGGCTCGGGTCTTCGGCCAATCCCACCCAGCCGCTGAGCCCGCCGGTCTCGGCACGGCTGACATAGCAGCTGGCATTCTCGACCTTGGGATCATCGAACCGCTCGATCACCACCTTATCGTTCGGCCCCACTACGCGGAATGTGGTGCTGACCTCGCCGACGCGCTCCTGCGCGAAAGTGGGGAACGCCGCCAGCGACGCAAAGACGAGTGCCGCGATGAACGTGCGCATGAAAGCCTCGCAGATTGTCCGTATGACAAATGGTGTCGTACTGCCGGCAGGCAAGTCATCCCGGCCAAGCCGCCCTCGGGTCCGCGCTTTGCGCGGCCCAAGGACAGGCTCCGCGGCGCGAGCCGGGACCCATTCTGACTTGCCGCAACGCTTACGGTGGGCGTGGGCCCCGGATCAGGCCGCATGCGCTGCGCGCCCGCGGCTGTCCGGGATGACATGTGAGTGAACGGGCAACCGAGTTTTCGTTAGCCCAGCTTGCCGTGGCAGTGCTTGTATTTCTTGCCCGAGCCGCAGGGGCAGGGCGCGTTGCGGCTCACGTTCTTCCAGCTTGCTGGATTGTTGGGATCGAGTCCGCCGGCCGGCGCTTCGCCGCCAGCCATTGCGGCCTGCATGCGCTGCTGCGCTGCCTGGGGCTGCGGGGCGGGCGCCGTCAGCATCGGCTCCGGCTGCCGGATCTCGATGTGCGAGAGCAGGTGCGTGATCTGCTCGCGCAGGCGCATCATCATCGCTTCGAACATGTCGAAGGCTTCGCGCTTGTATTCGTTGAGCGGATCGCGCTGGCCGTAGGCGCGCAGCCCGATGCCGTGGCGCAGATGATCCAGCGCCAGCAAATGCTCTTTCCAGCTCTGGTCGAGGATCTGCAGCAGCAGGGTCTTTTCCGCGACCCGCATCACTTCCGGTCCGATGCGGACAGCCTTTTCCGCCATCTTGCGCTCGACCGCGTCAGTCAGGCGCTCGCGAATCGCTTCGTCAGCGATTCCCTCTTCCTTCGCCCAATCGGCGATCGGCAGGTTGATGCCGAACAAGCGCATGACCTCTTCATGCAGTCCCGCCGTCTCCCATTGCTCGGGGAAGGCCTTCTCCGGGATGTAGCGCCCGATCAATTCATCGATCACTTCCTGGCGCATGGTCTTGACGTCATCACTGAGATCGTCCGCCTGCATCAGGTCCTTGCGCTCGGAGTAGATCACCTTGCGCTGATCGTTCATGACGTTGTCGAATTTCAGCAGGTTGCGGCGGATGTCGAAGTTGCGCGCCTCGACCTTCTGCTGCGCCTTTTCCAGCGCCTTGTTGACCCAGGGATGCGCGATCGCCTCGTTCTCCTTGAGGCCCAGGTGCTTCAGCATGGTGTCCATGCGCTCGGATGCGAAGATGCGCATCAGATCGTCTTCGAGCGACAGGTAGAATTTTGAGCGTCCGGGGTCGCCCTGGCGCCCGGCGCGGCCGCGCAGCTGGTTGTCGATGCGCCGGCTTTCATGCCGTTCCGTGCCGATGATGTAGAGGCCGCCGGGGAAGGTAATGGTCTTGGCCGGTTTGCCGCCCTTGGCCTTCTCGATCTCCCACACTTCGCAAGCGTTCAGCACCTTCTCGCGCTTCTGCGCGATGTCGGCCTTGATCGCCTCGATCCGGCGCTCGCGCTCCCGTTCGTCGGTGACCTCGCCAAGCTCGCGCTGGATGCGCATCTGCAGATTGCCGCCCAGCTGGATGTCGGTGCCGCGGCCGGCCATGTTGGTCGCGATGGTGACGGCGCTGGGCGCGCCCGCTTCGGCAATGATATAGGCTTCCTGCTCGTGATAGCGGGCGTTCAGCACGTTGTGCGGAATGTTCTCCTTCTTCAGGAGCTCCGAGATCAGCTCCGACTTCTCGATCGAGACGGTGCCGACCAGGACCGGCTGGCCGCGCGTCCGCGCATTGCGGATCTCGTGGACGATCGACTTGTACTTCTCTTTCGCATTGCGATAGATCTCGTCATCCTGGTCGTCGCGCTTGACCGCGACGTTGGTCGGGATCTCGATGACATCGAGGCCGTAGATCTCGGAGAATTCCGGCGCCTCGGTCATGGCCGTGCCGGTCATGCCGGAGAGCTTGGGATAGAGCCGGAAGAAGTTCTGGAAGGTGATCGAGGCGAGGGTCTGGTTCTCGTTCTGGATCTGGACGTTTTCCTTGGCTTCCAGCGCCTGGTGCAGGCCTTCGGAATAGCGGCGGCCTTCCATCATGCGGCCGGTGAATTCGTCGATGATGACAACCTTGTTGTCCTTGACGATGTAATCGACGTCGCGGGCGAACAGCTTGTGGGCGCGCAGCGCCTGGTTCACGTGATGCACCAGCGCGACGTTCTGCACGTCATAGAGCGTGCCCTGGCGCAGCAGGCCGGAGGCCTTCAGCAACTTCTCGATATTCTCGTTGCCGTCCTCCGTGAGCGTAACGTGGCGGGTCTTCTCGTCCTTCTCGTAATCCGATTCCTTCAGATGCGGGATCAGCGTGTCGACCTTGGCATAGAGCTCGGAATTATCCTCGGTCGGGCCGGAGATGATGAGCGGCGTGCGCGCCTCGTCGATCAGGATCGAATCGACTTCGTCCACGATCGCGAAATTGAAGTTGCGCTGGACCATGTCTTCCAGGCGGAACTTCATGTTGTCGCGCAGGTAATCGAAACCGAACTCGTTGTTGGTGCCGTAGGTGACGTCGGCATCATAGGCGGCGCGGCGCTCCGAATCGCTCAGGCCGTGAACGATGACCCCGACGGTTAGGCCGAGGAAGCGATAGATCCTGCCCATCCATTCGGAATCGCGCCGGGCCAGGTAGTCGTTGACCGTGACGACGTGAACGCCCTTGCCCTCGAGGGCATTCAGATAGACAGGAAGCGTGGCGACCAGCGTCTTGCCTTCACCGGTCTTCATCTCGGAAATCTTGCCCTGGTGCAGGACGACGCCGCCCGTGAGCTGGACGTCGAAATGGCGTTGGCCAAGGGTGCGGACCGCCGCCTCGCGCACGGTGGCGAAGGCGTCCGGCAGGATGTCATCGAGCGTCTCGCCCTTTTCCAGGCGCTCGCGCAGCATCGGGGTCCGGGCGGCAAGCTCGGAATCGGTCAGTTTCTTGAGCTCGGGCTCCAGCGCATTGATGGCCTGGACCGTCTTCGCTAAACCCTTGATGAAGCGGTCATTGGCGGATCCGAAGACCCGCTTGGCCAAGGTGGCGAACATGAAAACCTCGGAGGCGTGACTATAGTCGAATTGCCCGCAACAGATAGGTGCCAAGGCCCTGGAAGTCAACTTGACTTAAGGTCGCCAGGGAGCGGCTTTTGGGGCGGCCAATCACGGGATTTTTCCTTGTGCCACCGGGGCTTGTTCGGCATGATGCCGGCCTTCGCGGGCCCCCCTCCGCGTCACCGGCTGGGGCTGGAACCGGCGACCGATCCCTCTGTTCTCGTAGACCAGGAATATTCAAGCCAATGCCCAAAGTCACCGTTCGCGCCGCCCTGATCGCCGGGGGCGGCATCGCCGCTCTCCTCGCCGGGACGATCTCGCTGGTCGCCCCAGAAATTGGACAAGCGCTGGCCCAGGAGACGCAGCCGGCTCAGCAGAGCCCCGCCACGCCCCCAGCGCAGGATCCGGCGGCGCCGGCAGCCACGACCGACACCAAGCCCGATCCCAACCAGGTGGTGGCGCGGGTCAACGGTACCGACATCACCCGGCAGGAGGTGATCGATTCGGCGGCTGACCTGCCGGAGCAGATCCGCTCCCAGATTGACCTCGTCTTCCCGCAGCTGCTCAACCGCTATATCGGGCTCAAGTTGCTGGCCGACAAAGGCCGGGCAGAGAACCTGTCCGAGGACCCCGAGGTGAAGAAGCTGATGAGCGACTACGAGACCCAGGCGATCCGCCAGGTCTATGTCACGCGCTATCTGAACCAGCAGGTCACCGACGAAGCGATCAAGGCGCGGTATGAGAAGAAGCTGAAGGACAATCCGCCGCCGGAGGAAGTGCGCGCCGCCCATATCCTGGTGAAGACCGAGGATGAGGCGAAGGCGATCATCGAGCAATTGAAGGGCGGCGCCGACTTCGCCGCGCTCGCCAAGGAGAAATCGACCGACAAGGGCAGCGGCGCCAATGGCGGCGAGCTCGGCTGGTTCGCGAAGGATGTGATGGTGAAGGAATTCGCCGACGCGGCTTTCGCAATGAAGGTGGACGAGGTCAGCCAGACACCCGTCAAAAGCCAGTTCGGCTTTCACGTGATCAAGCTGGAGGAGCGGCGCGCCCAGCCCGCGCCGACCCTGGAAAGCCAGCACGATCAGATCCGCGCGGAGCTGTCCGAGGAAAGTGTCCAGGCGCTGGTGAACAGCCTGCGCAAGGATGCCAAGGTCGAAGTGCTGGGTCCTGACGGCAAGCCGGTGCCGGAACAGCCGGAACAGCCGAAACAGCAGCCAACGCCGTAACGGCAGCGCGGCCAGCAGCGGATCAGCGTGGGGGGAATTCAGCAGCGATGACGCATCCGGTATCGCCACTGGCGCCGGCGCGGCGCCTGCGCTTGCCCGCCTTGGCCGGCGTGCGCCTCGCCACGCGCGAATGCAATGTGCGCTACAAGAACCGCACCGACGTCATGCTGATGGAGTTCGCGCCCGGCACGACGATTGCCGGCGTCCTGACGAAATCGCTGACCCGTTCTGCGCCGGTCGATCTCTGCCGCAAGAACCTGAAATCCGGCAAGGCGCGCGCCGTCCTCGTGAATTCGGGGAACGCGAATGCCTTCACCGGCAAGGCTGGGGTCGCGTCTGTCGATCGCTGCAGCAAGGCGCTGGTCGCGGCGCTGAAATGCAAGCCGGGCGAGGTGTTCCTCGCGTCGACCGGCGTGATCGGCGAGCCGCTGCCAGATGACAAGATCACCGCGAACCTGCCGGCCCTGATCAAGGACCTGAAGGCGGATGGCTGGTCGTCCGGTGCCGCGGCAATCATGACCACCGATACTTTTCCGAAGCTCGCTAGCCGGCAGGCGAAGATCGGCGGGGCCACGGTCACCATCAACGGCTTCTGCAAGGGATCCGGCATGATCGCGCCCGACATGGCGACCATGCTGGCCTTCGTCGCGACCGATGCGGCGATTCCGGCGCCGATCCTACAGGAACTGCTGGCGCGCGGCGCCGACCGCTCGTTCAACTCCATCACGGTCGACGGCGACACCTCCACCAGCGACACCTTGCTGCTGGCCGCGACCGGCCAGGCGCCGAAGCACCCGAAGCCGAAATCCGCCGGCGATCCCGTACTGAAAGAATTCCGGGCCGCGCTCGAGGATCTGCTGGCCGACCTCGCCATCCAGGTGGTGAAAGATGGCGAAGGCGCCTCCAAGCTGGTGACCATCGACGTGACCGGCGCCGCGACTGCCCGTGCGGCGCGGCGCATCGGCCTTGCCATCGCCAACTCGCCGCTGGTCAAGACCGCGATCGCCGGCGAGGACGCGAACTGGGGCCGCATCGTGATGGCAGTCGGCAAGTCGGGCGAGAAAGCCGACCGCGACAAGCTCAGCATCAAGATCGGCGGCGTCGTGATCACCGAAAAGGGTCAGCGCCGCCCGGATTATGACGAGACGCCGGTCGCCGCCCACATCAAGGGCCAGGACATCCGCATCGCCGTCGACGTCGGCGTAGGCAAGAGCAGCGCCAGGGTCTGGACCTGCGACCTGACGCACCGTTATATCGAGATCAATGCCGACTACCGATCCTGAGCTGCTGACCGAACGGCTGCGCCTGCGGCGGCTGGAGCCGGCCGACGCGCCTGTGATCGCGCCGCTGGTCAATGACTGGGAAGTCGCGCGCTATACCTCGCACATTCCCCATCCCTACACTGTCCAGATGGCGGACGAATTCATCGCCGCCCAGGCCGAAGCGCCGGCCAATGGTTCGCGCGTCTTCGCCGTCCTGCGCAAGGATGACAATGTGCTGGTGGGCTGCGTCGGCCTGCACCGCGAATCCGGGTCCCATCGCGGCGAGATCGGCTATTGGATCGGCCGGCAATATTGGGGCCAGGGTTATGCCAGCGAGGCTGTGCGCAAGGTCGTGGACTACGCCTTCAACGAGCTGAACCTGGCGGAGCTGGAGGCCGGCGCCGTCCCGGTCAACCGCGCCTCGCACCGCGTCCTGGCGAAGTCCGGCTTCATCGCCTGCGACGTGCGCGAAGAGGATGCGCCGGCGCGCGGCCATCCGCTGCAGCTGATCGTGCGGCGCCTGAAGAAGGCGCGCTGGCAGGTGCCGAGCGCGGGTATCAAGTCGGTTCTCACCGTCGCCGCGGTCGCGCTGGTCGATACCGACGGCCGCGTCTTGCTGGCCCAGCGCCCCGAAGGCAAGCCGATGGTGGGCCTGTGGGAGTTTCCCGGCGGCAAGATCCAGGATGGCGAAAGCCCCGAAGAGGCGCTGATTCGCGAGCTGCGCGAGGAGCTCGGCATCAACGTGAAACAGGCCTGCCTCGCGCCGCTCACCTTCGCCTCGCACGAATACGAAAAGTTCTTCCTGCTGATGCCGCTCTTCGTCTGCCGCCGCTGGGAAGGCATCGTGACAGCGCAGGAAGGCCAGGAGCTGGCCTGGGTCAGGCCCGCGCAGCTCAAAGACTATCCAATGCCCCCGGCCGACGTGCCGCTGATCCCCACCTTGATCGATGTGTTGGGCTAGAGTGGGCGCCGCCTAGTTCTGGCTCCATTGCTCGCAGTCTTGATAAGACTCCGTCCGGCGGAGCGTCGTGTAGCCCGGCGTCGGCTGACCGTAGACTGTTTCTTTGGTTGGGCGTCTGTCAGGGCTGACTGTCACAACATGATTCGGGGACGCATTGTCGCGCCTCAGCACGATGGCACCGCCATCAATAATGATGCTGAGCGGCGCGCAGTAAGTATCATCCAGGCGGACCTTGCCGTCCTGATCCGTCATAAACGTTTGCGTGACCTCTTCAAGGAAGGGAAGCGGCTCGACGTACCCTGTCTCATTGGCCAGCGGATGCCCCGTTGCGTCGACAAACTGGATTTCCGTCTGTATCGGAACTCGGTCGGCCGGCCGCTCCACGGGAATGCAAGCTGAGATGCTCGCAGCCACCCATAACAAGGCCGCACTGACTGGCCATCGCTTTGTCATGGAAGCAATTTCCCCAATAGGCTTGCCAGTTTCTCCGCCTCCGCCTCGCTGAGCTTGTCGCCCAGGTGCTTGTTCACTGCGCGTGCGTAATGTGGCCAGGTCGCCTTGCGCTGCTTCTTGCCGGCCTCGGTGATGAACAGCATGTGGCCGCGCTTGTCGGTGGGGCAGGTGAGCTTTTTCACGAGGCCGGTCTCGACCATCCGGTCGATCAGCCGCGACAGGTTGTATTGCGCGAACAGCAGGCGCTGCTCCAGCTCGAACGGCCGTGCGCCCTCTTCATGGCGCTCCAGGTCCCATAGCACGTCGTACCACTCGACCGGCAGGACGCCCGCTTCCTTCGCGTCCGCCTCCACCGCGCTCACCACCGCATGGCGCGCGCGGACCAGGCGTACCCAGGCCTTGGTCACTGTGTCGGAGAGTTTGTCGGACATGGGCGCACACCGATTGTGCCAGCACGACACCTGTCATCCCGGCCAAGCCGCGCAGCGGCGCAGAGCCGGGACCTATGCGATCCATCGGCGTCGCGGCGATGCCGCATAGGCCCCGGCTCAAGGCCGGGGTGACAGAGAGAGGCGGTGAGGAAGCGGCGAATCATCATCGAATCCTACCATTATTTCCATGCTTCTGCATCTATCTTGACAGTCGATGCAATTGCATCTATATGGATGCAACTGCATTATCCTGCAAGGAGCCACCTCATGAATACCGATGCCCGTGCCGTCAATGCCGGCGCAACCCTGCTGCGCCTCACGCTTGGCGCAATGTTTGTGAGCCATGCCTGGTTCAAGATCAGCGCTTTCGGCGTCGCTGGCTTTGCCGGCTGGCTGGACAGCCTCGGCCTGCCGGGCTTCATGGCTGGCCCGGTGATCGCGCTCGAACTGGTCGGCGGCATTCTCATCCTCACCGGCTTCTATGCGCGTTATGTCTCGATCGCGCTGCTGCCGGTGCTGCTCGTCGCCACCTGGGTTCACCTCCCCAACGGCCTCATCTTCAGCAACGCCAATGGCGGCTGGGAATATCCGGTGTTCCTGGTCATCGCGTCGGTTGTGCAGACGCTGATCGGCGACGGCGCCTTGGCGCTGAAGTCGCGCCCGCTGCCCTTCGCCATTCTGCGCACCGCCCAAGGCTGAGGGAGGCGGCGATGAGCAAGCTCACCCTCATCAGCCACGAACTCTGTCCCTTCGTGCAGCGCGCTGCGATCGCGCTCGAGGAAAAGGGCGTCGCGTTCGAACGGATCAATGTTGATCTCGCCAACAAGCCGGACTGGTTCCTCGCGATCTCGCCGCTCGGCAAGGTGCCGGTGCTCAAGGTCGGCGATGCGGTGATCTTCGAATCCGCGGTCATCCTCGAATATCTCGAGGAGGCGCAGCCGCACCCGCTGCATCCGGGCGATCCGCTGAAGCGGGCGGAGCATCGCGCCTGGATCGAGTTCGGTTCCTCGATCCTCATGGACCTGTGGAGCTTCTACACGGCGACGGAGGGGTCGCCCTTCCAGGCGAAGGCGCAGACGCTCACCGAGAAGTTCGCCCGTCTGGAACAGCGGCTCGGCGACGGTCCCTATTTCGACGGGACGCGTTTCAGCCTGGTGGATGCGGTGTTCGGTCCGGTGTTCCGCTATTTCGACGCGTTCGACCGGATCGCCGAATTCGGCATGCTCGCGGGCAAGCCGAAGGTGGCGGCCTGGCGCCAGGCGCTGGCGCGGCGGCCTTCGATCATCCGCGCGGTGGCGGCGGATTTCCCCGAGCGTCTCTGGGCGTTTCTCGAGGCGCGCAATTCCGGGCTGTCGGCCTTGATGGCCAGGAAAGCAGCCTGAGCGGACTCGGAAACCGGCGTCGCGGAATTCGGATAAGACGCAGCACCGCGTTTCGCGACGCCGGTTTCCGATCTCTGTCTTAAGCGGTTTCGCCTGAAGCCGGATGCGAGCCCGGATCGAAATCCGGATCATCATGCTCGCCGATGCGGCGCTTCTCGCCAAGATACTCTGCCGCGCGGAAGCGGCGCCGGTCCGGCCCGACATAGCCTTCCGACCGGATGAAGGGCGTGTCCTGGCCCAGGGTCCACATCACCTTCTCCAACAATTGCGCGGCGGAGAAGGGGCGCAGCAGCACGACATTCACGCCGCAGTCGCGTGCCGCGAATACGATCTCGCGGTCGGCATTGGCGATGATGGCGATGACGGGCGTCTCCGCGACCGTCGGATTGTCGGCGCGGCGCAATTGGCGGACGAATGTCTCGCCATTGACCGGATGGGCATTCCAGTCCAGCAGGATGATATCGGCCTTGGGCCGCGGCTCGGCGTTGAGGCGCGACCACGCCTCGTCCGAATTGCCGAGCACGCTGACTGAATTGAATCGGAACGAGCGCAGGATGCCGCTCAAGACCCCCATCATGGGCAGCATCCCCTCGATCGCGAGGACGCCGACCCGTTCCAGGTCTTCCGGCCTGCGGACGCGAAACTTCGCTTTCTTTGCGGCAGCTAAAGCCATGCAGCGGTCATCCAATGCCGATGGAATCCGATCATGATTCCCGGATTCTCGCAAGCTAGACCAATCATGGTTGACGAAAGGTTAAGCGACGCGCCTCTCGCGTCATCCCGGCTTGACCCGGGACCCATTACGCAGTCGCACGATCGGTTGATGGATGGACCCCGGCGCCGGGGTGACGGTGGAGTAGACAGTGGAAGCCGAGGCGTCAGTGTGGTTGTTCCTTGATCTTCAGGAACTTCAGCTTCGGAAAATCCTGCTGCGCGCGGTCGAGGTGCCAGGCGTTGCGCGCCAGGAACACCGGGTCGCCATTGTGGTCCTCGGCGATCGAGGCGCGGGTTTCGTCGAGGAAGCTCTTGAGCTCGCCCGGCTGCTCGGCTTCGATCCAGCGCGCGGTAAAGAGGCTCGATGGCTCGAAGCGCACCGGCACGCCATATTCCGTGCGGATGCGGTCGGCCAGGATCTCGAACTGCAGCGCGCCGACCACGCCGACGATCCAGTCGGTGCCGATCATGGGCTTGAACACCCGCGCAACGCCTTCCTCTGCCAGCTGCTCCAGCGCCTTGCCCAGATGCTTGGCGCGCAGCGGATCCTCGGGGCGCACGGTCTGCAGGTGCTCCGGCGCGAAAGAGGGAATGCCGGTGAATTGCAGCGCCTCGCCCTCGGTCAGCGTGTCGCCGATCCGCAGGTTGCCGTGGTTCGGCACGCCGATGATATCGCCGGGATAAGCGTCTTCCGCGATCTCGCGGTCCTGCGCCAGGAACTGCACCGGGTTGTGGAGGTTGATCTGCTTGCCCGAGCGGACATGCAGCAGCTTCATGCCGCGCTTGAAGTCGCCGGAGCACAGCCGCACGAACGCAATGCGGTCGCGATGCTTCGGATCCATGTTGGCCTGGATCTTGAAGACGAAGCCCGTGACCTTGTCCTCGGTCGGCTCGACCTTGCGGGTCAAAGTGGGCTGCGGGCGCGGCGAGGGCGCATATTTCGTCAAGCCGTTCAGCAGCTCCGCCACGCCGAAATTGTTAATCGCGGAGCCGAAATAGACCGGGCTCAGATGCCCCTCACAATAGCTCTGCACGTCGAATTGCGGCAGCAGCTCGCGCGCCATCTCCGCATCGTGGCGCAGCTGGTCGACCATGTCGGTCGGCAGATGCTGCTTCAGCGCCGCTTCATCGAGGCCCTTGATCTCGATCCCTTCGGCCTGTGTCCCACCGCGCTGCATCAGCACCAGGCGGTCGTCGATCAGGTCGAAGCAACCCTTGAAGATCCTGCCCATGCCGATCGGCCAGGACGCTGGCGAAACATCGAGCGCCAGGGTTTCCTGGATCTCCGACAGCAGGTCGAGCGGCTCGCGGCCCTCGCGGTCCAGCTTGTTGATGAAGGTGATGATTGGCACGTCGCGCAGCCGGCAGGCCTCGAACAATTTGCGGGTCTGGCTCTCGATGCCCTTCGCGGCGTCAATCACCATGACCGCGCTGTCCACAGCCGTCAGCGTGCGATAGGTGTCCTCGCTGAAATCCTCGTGGCCCGGCGTATCCAGCAGGTTGAAGGTGCAGCCGGCATAGTCGAAGGTCATGACCGAGGCGGTGACCGAGATGCCGCGTTCGCGCTCGACCTTCATCCAGTCGGAGCGCGCGCGCCGCTGCTCGCCGCGCGCCTTGACGGCGCCCGCCATCTGGATCGCGCCGCCGAACAACAGCAGCTTCTCGGTCAAGGTGGTCTTGCCGGCGTCCGGGTGCGCAATGATCGCAAAGGTCCGCCGCCGGGCGACCGCGTTCTCTAGGTTCGTTGGCATGTGCCTGGATGTTCCCAAAAGTCGCGGGGAATGTAGGCATTTTTCGGCGGAATTCCAGGGGATTCAGCGCCGCAGGCTAATCCAGCCACTGCACCTCGAACGCGAACTGACCGGGGCCGGTTCTGCGGAATTGCCCGTTCAGTTGACTCGACCGGTCAGGATGTGGCTTGCCATAGATCCCCGATGGCCTGCTGCAGGAGCCGATAGCGATCTCGATCCTCGGGCAGAGCAGAGTGCGTCTCCAGCATGGTCTTGCCCGCGTCGAAGGCCGTTCGCCAGCGAATGAAGATCGACCAACCCTCCATGATCAGGGGCGTAGAGTTCCTGGTCGATCGTCATCACGAGGTAGCAGTCAATGTATTCATCCTCTTCCTCGCTGAATATCTTTTCAAAAACGTGCGGCACGCCGTTCACATCTGCGACGCCGGAGACCGGTCCGTCGTAATAATCATGGACCGTGTGGACCTTTTCCCAGCGCCCGCTCGTCATTCTCGGCTATTCCGCAGCCTTCACCGTGATGCGGCCCATACCTTTGCCCTTGGCGTGCGCTTTGATCGTGATTTCCACGTCCTGGCCGAGGCGGACCAGGAACTGCATCAGCCGCTCGGTCGAGAAACGGCCGAATTTGTGGTTCGCCAGGAGAGATACGTCCGACTGACTGGCTCCCAGCAAGTCGGCGAGGGCCTTCTGGGTCAGCTTCCTCGCTTCCAACAGCTGGGCGATCTTCACTGCCATTTCGGCCTTGGCGAACTGCTCATCGGCATCTGGCAGACCGAGGTCGGCAAAGACATTGCCGCTGCTCGGCGTGTATTCAATCTTTTTGCCCATCCTCGCTCCGATCAAGGGCCGAAGCTGCTTCCGATCCAGATCAGGCTTCGCATCGGGACATTATAGCAGTTCTGCAATAATTTGCAATGCTCGTCCTAGCCCGCCGTCTTGGTCGAGGTCAGCACGCTGTCGACGCCGTAGATCTGGCGCAGGCAACGCGCGATATAAGCGGCGAGGTCGGCTTCGATGCCTTCCATCTGGATGTCGACCTGGAGGTCCTCGCCGCCCGCGCCGATGACGGCGCTGTGCCATTTGGTCGGCACCAGGTTGCGCTTGGCGAACAATTCCAGAAGGCGCGGCAGGATGCCGGGCTGGGCAGCGGCACGGATCGCGAAGCAATGAGTCTCGACCGCGGGCAGCGGCGACAGGACGCGAGGATGAAGGCTAGGTCGACTGGCGTCAGAGGTGGGCATGGCACGCAAACTCCAATGTAGCTTTTGAGACGCGAATAACGGCTTCCGGGAGCCCGATGGGCGCCCGGCCGATAATTCGCGCGTCAATGCGCTGCTGGAGGTGCGTGGTCATAAGTCCAGGCTAGCTGTGGCGGTCCCGCTCGTCAATCGTTCGATGTTCGTGCCGCCGCGTTCGTTAACGCTCATAATCCATAAGAACAGCCTGATGCTGAAGATCGCGGTCGTCATAACCCCGCCGCGCGCTCCGGCGGAGTGATCAATCCGCGGGCACAGCCACGGGCTTGGGCCGCGGCTTCACGCTGATCAGCAGGACGCCGCTCATGACGAGCGCCGCGCCGACGATCTGCTCCCAGCCGATCGGTTCGCCGAGCAGCCACCAGGCGAGGATGATGGTGGCGACCGGGCCGACTGCGCCGATGATCGCGACCTTGGGCGCGCCGATCATCTGGATCGCCTTGGCGGTCATGATCACCGGCAGGACGGTGGCGATCACTGCCATTGCCAGGCTGTAGCCGTAGACTTGCGGCGGGAAGTTGAAGAGCTCTGCGAACGGCCGGGTGAAGGCGAACTGGATGAGGCAGCACAAAGCCGCGACGCTGGTCGCGTAGGCGGCGAAGCGCAGCGCGCCGATCCGCCCCACCATCTCGCCGCTGCCGACGATATAGATCGCGTAGGTGATGGTGCAGGCGAACACGAAGCCGCCGCCGATCAGGACCGCGCTGACATCGCCGGTATGCTGCAGATCGCGCACGAACGAGATCGCGATGCCGATATAGGACAGCAGTAGCGCAAGGATGCCCTTGGCCCCGATCGGCTTCTTCAGCAACGCCCAGGAGATCAGCGCGACGATGGTCGGATAGAGGAAGAGGATCAGCCGCTCCAGCGAGGCGGTGATGTATTCGAGGCCGAGGAAATCGAGCAGGCTGGAGAGGTAGTAGCCGACGAAGCCGAGCAGCAGCACGGCCTTCCAGTCCGAGCGGGTGAGGGAGCGCACGTCCCCACGCGTCGAGTACCATGCCACCGCCAGCAGCATCGGCAGCGCCATGATCATGCGCAGCGCAAGCGCGGAAATTGCGTCCGCGCCGTACAGGTAAGTCAGCTTGACGAAGATCGCCTTGGTGGAAAAGAAAACAGCGGCGATGAAGGCGACAATCGCGCCGGCGGAAATCCACATGGGCAAGGGAATGGCTGGCGTTGCGGGCTGCAACCAACCTTCTGGCGGGCTGCGAGGCGCATCATGCCCACCCTCGCGCGGCGCGTCGAGCCGCCGCGCATGCATATCTGCCATGTCGCGACCCGCTTGCGGGGTCGCGGGGCAGCTCTGCGGCGGCCCGCTTGGTGGGCCGCTGAGGCGCTAAGTCGTCAGCCCACGGCGGTCAGCCGCTCCGGGCTCGGCATCTCGGCGCCCCACATCTTTTCGAGTGCGTAGAAGGTGCGCACTTCGGGGCGGAACAGATGCACGACCACGTCTCCGCCATCGAGCAGGACCCAGTCGCCCTGGTTGGCGCCCTCGACCGAGACCCGCTTTACGCCGGCCTTGGTCAATTTGGCATCCAGGTGCGACGCCATGGCCGCCAATTGCCGGGAATTGCGCCCGGTGGCGATCACCATGTAGTCCGCGATGGTGGATTTGCCTCGAAGGTCGATTGCGACGATGTCTTCGGCTTTATCGTCGTCCAGGGAAGTCTCCACGATCTTCAGAAGATCCTGGGTCTGATCTGCAGTCGGCTTTGCGACTGCCTTACGCGTGCGAGGAATGGCAGCTACCTCCTTACCCGGCGGCATCGGCAAATCCGCCGGCCTGTTCAGCCTAAGCACCCGATACGGTCCGGCCCGCCTGCTTGCGGCCACGCTCGGCACGGATCGCAGTTGCCGAGATCGGGTTCAGCCGATGATGCACGAAAGCCCAGGCAGGCGTGGGCTGTTTGGCCAGGGTCTTGAGCGCCGCTTCGCGCCGCCGCGACCGCCGGAAACGCCGGGCCGCCAAGGCCGTCAATGCCTTAATAGTATAGGTTGGCCGGTCGAAAACCGCAATTGGCACGAGGTGAAAGATTCGTGTCCAGTCCCGCCAGGACGCAATTTGCGCCAAATTGTCGGCACCCATCAGCCACACGAAGCGATATGACGGGAATCGCGTGACCAATTTACGCAAAGTATCGGCGGTGTAGCGGGTCCCGAGTCGGTGCTCGACATCGGTGACGCGGATGCGCGGGTGATCCGCCTTGGCTCGCGCGCTTGCGATCCGCTCGGTGAAGGACGCCATGCCCTTCTCCGGTTTCAGCGGATTTTGCGGCGAAACCAGCCACCACACCTCGTCGAGATCGAGATAGGTGAGAGCAGCCAGGCTGATGTCGCGATGGCCGTCATGCGCGGGATTGAACGACCCGCCCAACAATCCGATGCGCCTTTTTCCCCCCATGCGATTGCGTATTTTCCGTGTCAGAAGGTCACGCTTTTGCGTGTTTCACGTGAAACATTGCGGGCGCACCTGGTGGCGATGGCGGCGCGCAGCGTTCGCGCGCATTTCACTTGCAGCAATCACGGCCGCACCTGGCCGTCGCCGCGGACCAGGTATTTGTAGCTGGTGAGCTGCTCGCAGCCGACCGGACCGCGCGCATGCAGCTTGCCCGTTGAGATGCCGATCTCCGCGCCCATGCCGAATTCGCCGCCATCGGCGAACTGGGTCGAGGCATTCCAGATCAGGATGCCGGCATCGATCTCGTGCAGGAAGCGATCGGCCGCCGCCGCGTTCTCCGTCACGATCGCCTCGGTGTGCTTGGAGCCGTGGCGGTTGACGTGCTGGATCGCTTCGCCGACGCCATCGACCACCCGCGCTGCGATGATGGCGTCGAGATATTCGGTGTCCCAGTCCGCATCATTCGCCGGCGTCACGCGGCTGTCGGCGGCCTGGAAGGCGGCATCGCCGCGCACCTCGCACCCGGCCTTGATGAGGTCGTCGATCAGCGTGGGGATGAGATCCTTGGCGCGCTGATCGACCAGCAGAGTCTCGGTCGCGCCGCAGACGCCCGTGCGCCGCATCTTGGCGTTCACGGTGATGGCGCGCGCCTTCTCCGGATCGGCATCGCCGTCGATGTAAGTGTGGCAATTGCCTTCGAGATGCATGATGACCGGAATGCGGCTCTCCGCCGCCACCCGCTCGATCAGGCCCTTGCCGCCGCGTGGCACGATCACATCGATCATGTCGTGCATCGAGAGCAGCACGCCGACGGCGGCGCGGTCGCTGGTCGGCACAATCTGGATCGCTTCGGCGGGAAGTCCCGCCGCACGCAACCCCGCTTGCAGGCAACCGACGATCGCGGCCGAGGAGCGCGCGCTTTCGGAGCCGCCGCGCAGGATCGCGGCGTTGCCCGACTTGAGGCAGAGCCCGCCCGCATCGGCGGTCACATTGGGGCGGCTCTCATAGATGATGCCGATGACGCCGAGCGGCACGGAGATGCGCGCGATCTGCAGACCGTTGGGCCGCGTCCATTCGGCCAGCACGCGCCCAACGGGGTCCGGCAATTCGGCGATCTCCTCCAGGCCTATGGCCATCGCTTCGACGCGCTTGGCATCCAGCATCAGGCGGTCAAGCAAAGCGGCGGTCAGACCCTTGGCGTTGGCATCCACCATGTCCTTTTGGTTGGCGGCGAGGATGTCACCGCTGTGCGCGCGCAGCTCCGCCGCCATCGCCTTCAGCGCCTTGTCCTTGGTTGCGCGATCGGTGAGCGCCAGCGCAGCCGATGCCTCGCGCGCAGCGCGGCCGATAGCGCGCATCGCGTTGTTGAGATCGGAAGCCGGAGCCTTCACCACATTCATGACAGCACCAGATCGTCGCGGTGGATCATCTCATCACGCCCGCGATAGCCGAGCAAGTCGGCGATTTCGCGGCTTTTGTGGCCCATGATGTGCTTGGCATCGCGGGCCGAATAGGCAACCAGGCCGCGCGCCACTTCGTTCCCGCTGGCATCGGTGACGATGACGGCATCACCGCGCTCGAACCGGCCTTCGACCCGGATGATGCCGGCGGGCAACAAGGAGCGGCCGGATTTGAGGGCAGCCAGCGCGCCGGCATCGACCGCGATGGTGCCCGACGGCTTCAGCGCGCCGGCGATCCAGCGCTTGCGCGCGGTCTTCGGCTCCGAAGCCGGCAGGAACCAGGAGCATTGTCCGCCTTCCAGAATGCCCTGCAGCGGGTTCATGCGGCGGCCGTCGGCGATCGCCATGCGGCATCCGGCACTCATCGCGATGCGCGCCGCCGCCAGCTTGGTCACCATGCCGCCGGACGAGTATCCCGTGGGCGCTTCGCCCGCCATCGCCTCGATGTCGGCACTCATCTCGGTGATCTCGGCGATGTGGGTGGCGTCCTTGTCCTTGCGCGGATCGGCGGTGTAGAGGCCATCGATGTCGCTCAGCAGCACCAAAGTGTCCGCGCTGATCATCGCAGCGACGCGCGCCGCCAAGCGGTCATTGTCGCCGAAGCGGATCTCTGCCGTCGCCACCGTGTCGTTCTCGTTGATGACGGGCACCGCGCCCATCTTGAGCAGTGTATTGAGCGTCGAGCGCGCATTGAGATGCCGCCGCCGCTCTTCGGTGTCGCCGAGCGTCAACAGGATCTGCGCGACCGTGATGTGATGCCGAGCCAGCGTTTCCTGATACGCGTGCGCCAGGCGGATCTGGCCGGTCGCAGCGGAGGCTTGCTTCTCTTCCAGGCGCAGTGTCCCGGTGGCGAGGCCGAGATGCCGACGCCCCACCGCGATCGCGCCGGAAGAAACCAGGATCACCTCGGTGCCGCGCTCGCGCAATGCCGCGACGTCGTCGCCGAGCGCGTCGAGCCATTTGCGCCGGATGCCACCGCTCTCTTCGTCCACCAGCAAGGCAGAGCCGATCTTGACGATCAGGCGCTTTGCACTGGCGAGACTCGCGGCAGTGCGGCGCTTCTCGCTCATTGCGCCGCCTCGACGGACGAGGATTTCTGCTCCGCTTCCTTGGCGCGCGTCTCCTGGATCACGGCATAGGCGCGGCGCAGCAGATCGGTCATGCCGATCTTGGCCGCGCCGGAAATCGCCAGCACCGGCGAAGGCGCGTTCTTGCCTCGGCCCTTCTTGAGCTTAGCGGCTTTGATCAGGGCCTTGGTCTTGTCCGCGATGTCCTCCTCGGTCAGCGCATCGCATTTGTTGAGGCAGAGAATCTCCGGCTTCGTCGCCAGCATCGGCGAATAGGATTTAAGCTCGGCGCGGATTGTCTTGTAGGCGCCGGCCACATCCTCCTCGGTCCCATCCACCAGATGGATGAGCACGCCGCACCGTTCGACGTGCCCAAGGAAGCGCGTGCCGAGGCCCGCGCCTTCATGCGCGCCCTCGATCAGGCCGGGGATGTCCGCCAGCACGAATTCCTTCTCGTCGACATGCACGACACCGAGCTGCGGATGCAAAGTCGTGAAGGGATAATCCGCGATCTTGGGCTTGGCGCGCGTGACGGCCGCGAGCAAGGTCGACTTGCCGGCATTGGGCAGGCCGACCAGCCCCGCATCGGCGATCAGCTTCAGCCGCAGCCAGACCCAGCGCTCCTCGCCCGGCCAGCCCGGCGTGGAATGGCGCGGCGCCTGGTTGGTCGAGCTCTTGAAATGCGCGTTGCCGAATCCGCCATCGCCGCCCTTGCACAAGGTCACGCGCTGGTTCGGCGTAGTCAGGTCGAACAGCAATGTCTCCTTGTCCTCATCGAAGACCTGGGTGCCGACCGGTACGCGCAGCACGACATCATCCGACTTGGCGCCGGAGCGGTTGGAGCCTTCGCCGTGATTGCCGCGCCGCGCCTTGAAATGCTGCTGATAGCGGTAATCGATCAGCGTGTTGAGGTTCGGCACCGCCTCGATCACGACGCTCCCGCCGCGTCCGCCATCGCCGCCGTCCGGCCCGCCAAACTCGACGAACTTCTCGCGATGGAACGCGACGCACCCGGCGCCGCCGTCGCCGCTCTTCACGAATATCTTGGCTTCATCGAGGAATTTCATGGCTCGATCTCTACAATCGTCATCCTCGTGCTTGGCACGAGGACCCACGAGTTTGGCCGATACGAGTGCGAGCCTGCTCTGCGAAACTCGTGGATAGTCGTGCCAAGCACGACCATGACGGTTGAGGGTGAGGGTTCGGAACGCATCTCGTCAAACTCCAATGCAAAAAAAAGGGAATGGCCCGCTTGCCATTCCCCTTTATCCGTCTCGTGAATGGCCGCGCTGGGGTCTCTCAACCCCGCGCCGATCTCATTCAGTTGGCCGGCTTCACCGAAACGAAGGTGCGGCCACCGCTGCTGTGCTTGAAGTCCACGCGGCCGTCGGCCTTGGCGAACAAGGTGTGGTCCTTGCCCATGCCCACATTGGAGCCGGCGTGGAACTTGGTGCCGCGCTGGCGGACCAGGATGTTGCCGGCGAGCACTTCTTGCGCGCCGAACTTCTTGACGCCGAGGCGCCGGCCGGCGGTATCGCGACCGTTGCGGGATGAACCGCCTGCTTTCTTATGTGCCATAGCTCGAACTCCTTACGCGAGACCGCTCAGGCGGCCTTGATGTCGGTGATGCGCAGCACCGTCTGGAGCTGCCGGTGGCCGCGCTTGCGGCGGTAGTTGTGACGGCGGTTCTTCTTGAAGATGAGAACCTTGTCGGCCTGGGCCTGGTCCAGCACCTTGGCGGACACAGAAGCGCCCTTCACCAGCGGCGCGCCGACCTTGAGGTTGGTATCTTCGCCCACCATCAGGATTTCGCTGAAGGTCACGTCCTGGCCGGCTTCGACTTCGAGCTTCTCGACCAGAATGACGTCGTTTTTGGCGACCTTGTATTGCTTGCCGCCCGTCTTGATCACTGCGAACATGTTGTCCCGTCTCGATCTTTCCCCATTTTGGCGAAAGCCGCCGTCGGGGCAAAAAACAGGGGCCGCCTGCCCGGATTTCCGGGGCGGCCCGTCCAAGGCGCGGGAATATACAGGGGCAACCCGCACTGTCAATTGGATTCCCGTCTTCGCCGAAGGCTTTGGCAGACCGGCCTATGCGTCGCAACCCATTGAAAGATAATGCCTATCTCTTGAGCGGGACCGGCATGTCAATCCGGAGGGGCTTGGTCACGGGCACGGCGGTGGTGCCCTTGCCTCCGAGGCCGATGACGGACAGGGCTCCATTGGCGGCATTCATGGTCGCTGCGAGGCGCGTCAGGCGGTTGAGGACGGGCGGACGCAGCCAGCCGAAGCCCTGGCCCATGTCCGTCTGCTTGATCCAGCCGCGCAAGGCGTGCCAGCGCCCTTCGCTGTCGATCCCGCGCGCGCGGCCGCGCCGCCATTGGCTGTTCAGCCAGTGGTTCGCCATCACCTCGTTGCCATCGAACACGAAGGCGCTCTCTTCCTGCCGCTCGATCACGCAGGCATCGCCGTCCGCCCCGGCGATCGCGAACGAGCAGGGCAGGGCGATCGGCGTGTCGCGCAGCACCTCCAGCGCCTCGTCGAAATTGCTGCAGGTCTCGAACACCAGGCGCAGCAGGTGCGCCGGCGGGATCGCCTGCGTGCCGTTCACCTTGATGCGGTCGATCAGCCAGTCGATCGGCAGCACAAAGGTGCGGTGGCGCAACGGCGCCTGATTGAGCGCGGCCGCGAACCGCCCCGGCGCAAGCGCAGTCAGCACCCCGACAAAGCCCGGCCAAGTGACGTTGAGCCAGGGGCCAGCCGGGCTGCGATGGCGCGCGACCACGACCTCTTGCCCCATGCCATTCAGCCGCCAATCCAGCGCACGCATCATCACCGGCCCGACCGCCGCCGTGGTGCAGGCCCATTCAAAGGAGAGGTTCAAGGCATGCACGCCGGCGCCTGGCAGCCGCTCCGCGATATGCTCGATCTCCGGCACATAGGGCGAATCATTCCTCTCCACCCATTGACGGGAGCGGCGGTCGAGGAACGCAAGCACCGGCGGCGAATAGGTGCGCCGCGCGATAGCGGCGAGGCGCCGGGCGCCCGCAGCCGTAAGATCGAACAGCCGCTCAGCGCCGCCTTCGTCGCAATCGATCAGCGGAATCTCCGGCAGGTTGGCGTCGGGGCTGCGGTAATGCATGAGGGCGTCGCCGCTTACAGGGCGATCCAGCCACCGTCGACGTCGGAGCGGAACAAGGCATCGAGGATGCGCATGTTCTGGATCGCGTCCTCGATCCCGTAGGGCAGCGTCTTGCCTTCCAGGACAGCAAGGGCAAAGGCTTCCGCTTCCTCGGCATATTGGTCGCAAGGCGCGATGGTCTCGCGCCGGGCGGAGCTGTGGTCCAGCGCCTTGCCGGTGTCGACGAGGATGCTTGTTGCCTCGCCCTGCGGTGCGTTGAAGGGGATGATGATCTCAACTCGACCCTTGGTGCCGAGCACCTGCACGTTCTGATAGGGCACAAGCTGGGTGGAGCAGGTGAAGTTGAGATGCTTGCCGCCGCCGAAGTCCAGCAGCGCGCCGGCCAGGCGGTCGGTGCGGAACGTGGGATCGCGCTCGATCACGGAGACGACGCGCTTCGGCTCCGACCCGAACAGGAAACGCGCGCCGACGATCGGATAGCAACCGATATCGAGGATGCCGCCGCCGCCGATGTCGGCCTGGTTGCGCACATTGTTGGGATCGGCGTTGTAGTACGAGAACACGACATTGACGGTCTTCAGCTCGCCGATCTCGCCGCTCCGCACGATCTCGCGCGCGCGCAGCCATTGCGGATGGAACCGCACCATGAAGGCTTCGAGGACGATGCGGTCCTTGGGGCAATGGCGCAGCTGCTCCGCCTCCGCCGCGGTGATGGCGATCGGCTTCTCGCACAGCACATGCTTGCCGGCGCGGGCCGCCTCCAAGGTCAGCGGCACATGCAGGTGGTTGGGCAGCGGATTATAGATCGCCTCGATTTCGGGATCGGCGAGCAAGGCCTCATACGAGCCATAGGCCTTGCTGATGCCGAGCTTCTCCGCCGCCGCCTCGGCGCTCGCCGGCGAGCGAGATGCGATCGCTGCGACCTCGATATCCGGGCTCTTCATCATCCCGGGAATGACCTTCTCGACAGCGATTTTCGCC
>DASRRI010000060.1:0-87725 GCA_035695765.1 Dongiaceae bacterium | reverse complement strand
GAGTTCGAGAATCTCGCCCTTCACGTCGACGGTGATTTTCTTCGACAAATGGCCGTTAGCCACGGCGGTCGTCACCTCGGCGATGTTGCGCACCTGGGCCGTCAGGTTGCCTGCCATCGAGTTGACGCTGTCGGTGAGGTCCTTCCAGGTACCGGCGACGCCGGGCACGTTGGCCTGGCCGCCCAACCGTCCTTCGGTGCCGACTTCTCTGGCAACGCGGGTCACTTCGCCGGCGAAGCGGTTGAGCTGGTCGACCATGGTGTTGAGCGTTTCCTTCAGCTGAAGGATTTCGCCGCGCACGTCCACCGTGATCTTGCGCGACAGGTCACCGCGCGCCACCGCGGTGGCGACCTCGGCGATGTTGCGCACCTGTCCGGTCAGGTTGCTGGCCATGGAGTTAACGTTGTCAGTGAGGTCTTTCCAGGTGCCCGCCACGCCCGGCACCTCCGCCTGGCCGCCAAGCTTGCCTTCGGTGCCGACCTCGCGCGCGACGCGCGTGACCTCGCCGGCGAAGGCATTGAGCTGATCGACCATCGTGTTGATGGTGTCCTTCAGCTCCAGGATCTCGCCGCTGACATTAACCGTGATCTTCTTGGAAAGATCGCCATTGGCGATGGCGGTCGAGACCTCCGCAATATTGCGGACCTGGGCGGTCAGGTTGCTCGCCATCGAGTTGACGCTCTCGGTCAGATCCTTCCACGTGCCAGCAACGCCCAGCACGTTGGCCTGTCCGCCCAGGCGCCCGTCGGTGCCGACCTCGCGCGCGACGCGCGTCACCTCGCCGGCGAAGGCGTTAAGCTGGTCGACCATCGTGTTGATGGTCTCCTTCAGCTGCAGGATTTCGCCGCTGACATTGACCGTGATCTTCTTGGAGAGATCGCCGCCGGCGATGGCGGTCGCCACTTCGGCGATGTTGCGCACCTGGGCCGTCAGGTTGCTCGCCATCGAGTTGACGTTGTCGGTCAGGTCCTTCCAGGTGCCGGCAACGCCGGACACCTGCGCCTGGCCACCCAGCCTTCCTTCGGTTCCGACCTCGCGCGCGACGCGCGTCACTTCGCCGGCGAAGGAGTTGAGCTGGTCCACCATCGTGTTGATGGTGTCCTTGAGCTCCAGGATTTCGCCGCGCACATCGACGGTAATCTTGCGCGAGAGGTCGCCGCGCGCCACGGCCGTCGTCACCTGTGCGATATTGCGCACCTGATCGGTGAGGTTGCCGCACATGGCGTTCACGGAATCGGTCAGGTCCTTCCAGGTGCCGGCAACGCCCGGCACCAGCGCTTGCCCACCGAGCTTGCCTTCGGTGCCGACTTCGCGGGCCACGCGCGTCACTTCCGAGGCGAAGGATCGCAGCTGATCCACCATAGTATTGATGGCTTCCTTGAGCTGCAGGATCTCGCCGCGGACGTCGACCGTGATCTTCTTGGAAAGGTCACCCATCGCGACGGCGATCGTGACGTCGGAGATGTTGCGCACCTGGGCCGTCAAATTGTTGGCCATGGAATTGACGCTCTCGGTCAAATCCTTCCACACGCCGGTGACTTCGGAGACCTGCGCCTGGCCGCCCAGCTTGCCGTCGGTGCCGACCTCGCGCGCCACGCGGGTCACTTCGGAGGTGAAGACGCTGAGCTGCTTGATCATGGTGTTGACGATGCTGGCGGAGCGCAGGAATTCGCCCTTCAGCGGCCTGCCGTCGACCTCGAGCTGCACGGTCTGCAACAGATCGCCCTGCGCAACCGCCGAGACGGCGCGAGTCAGCTCGGTCGTGGGCCACAGCAGGTCGTCGATCAGCGTGTTGATGGAGCCTTCCATTTCCCCCCAGGCGCCGCTCGACTGTCCGAGGCGAACGCGCTTGCGGGTCTTGCCCTGCCGGCCGACGACTTCACCTACCTGCTCCAGTTGCTGCGCCATCCGCTCATTGGCTGCCACGATTTCGTTGAAGGTGTCGGCAATCTTGCCCGCCAGGCCAAGCTGGTCGTGCGGCAGGCGGACGGAAAAGTCGCCGACGCGCATCGCCTGCAGCGCATGCAGCAGGCTGCGCATGGCACCCGTAGGGTCTTCGAGGTCTACGGCGGCTGGAATACCCGCCGCCGGGGTTACATCATGCGAACCATTGGGTTCGACCTGGGAGGAACGTTTGGTACTCGGCATTGACCGGCTCCTGAAATTCTACACAGGACATAATTCACGCCACTCAGGGCTGGGGTGGACGAAAGCGCGGCCGGTCGGCGCGCACTGAGACGCGAGGAAACGGCGCCTCCCGCGACGAAGGCGCATTTATCCCAGCATTTCTGAATAATCCCCGCATCCCCGACAAAAGCCTTAAACAGACTTCAGCCAGACCAAAACCGCCGACCGGAAGATTCGTTCCGCGCACATCGAATTATTTTTGGAACAGAGAGGGCTCCAGCGCTGCCCGGCATCCTACCGTGAACGAATATTTAACGCGCCCAGGCAACTCTGGCCAAAGCTGCTTAAGTCCTGGATTCTGGCCCATAAAGCGCGCAAGCGGAACCACCCGGTGAACATGGAACTCACCCACTCGGCCTTGCGGGTCGCTGGCCTGCGTAAGATCTTCCAGCGCCCCGCCGTCGATGGTCTCGACCTCACGGTCGGCCAGGGCGAGTTCTATGCCCTGCTAGGCCCCAACGGCGCGGGCAAGACCACGACCTTGCGCATCGTTGCCGGCCTGCTGCAGCCTGATGCGGGCGAAGTATCGATTCTCGGCATCGATGCCTTGGCCGACCCAGCGGCGGCCAAGCGCGTTACGGCCTGGGTCAGTGACGAACCCATGATTTATGACAAGCTGTCGCCTGCCGAATATCTGGCTTTCGTGGCTGGCCTGTGGGGCATGGATCCCGCCGTGGCGGATAAGAAGTCGGCCGCCTTGCTCGAATGGCTGGAGTTGAAACCCCACGCCCATGAGCGTTGCGAGGATTTCTCCAAGGGCATGCGCCAGAAGGTGGCCCTGGCCGGGGCGCTGGTCCATGAGCCGAAGCTCATCATCCTGGACGAACCGTTGACCGGCCTTGATGCGCGCGCGGCACGGCTGGTCAAGGACGCATTGCTTGCGCGCGTGCGGCAAGGCTGTACCGTCATCATGACGACACATATCCTCGAAGTCGCCGAACGCATGGCGGAGCGGATCGGCGTCATCTCGCGCGGCCGGCTGATCGCAGAGGGAACGCTCGAACAGCTGCGCCAGCAATCCGGCGCCACCAACACGACGCTCGAGGACGTGTTCCTGACCCTGGTCGCCGAGCAAGAGACCGCCCAGTGATTGAACCCGGCTCCTGGCTTTGGCTTGCGCGCCACGAAGGCCGCCTGGCCTTCCGCGACCTGCGCTACCTGATGACAGGCGGCGGGCGGTGGCGCGTGCGGAATGCAGTCATCACCTTTGTCATGCTCGCGATCGCCCTGCACCTCATTGCCCTGGGTGTCGTGGCGCGCCATGCCGACATGACTCTGGATGTTGGCGTTCAAGGCTTCACCTCTATTTCCGGCAGTCTGCTGCTGAGCTTTTTCCTGCTTCTTTCCCAGGCGCTCGAGCAGGTCACACGCTTGTTCTATGGAAGGGGAGACCTCGACCTGTTTCGATCCTCGCCGATCTCGCTTCGCCGCCTGTTCGTGATCCGCGTGCTGGCGATCGGCATTTCGACGTCGCTCATGTCCCTGGTGGTCGCCGCGCCGGCCATCAATGTGCTGGTTCTGATCGGCGGCATGCGCTGGTTCGCCGCCTTGGGAGTGGCCCTCGCCATCGCGATCGCGACAGCGGGCATCGCCCTTGTGCTGGCATCGACCCTGTTCGACCTCCTAGGCCCGAAGCGCACGCGCTTCGCCTCCCAGATTGCGTCGGCGCTGGTCGGATCGGCCTTCATCATCGGCGTGCAGGCGGTGGCAATACTCTCCATCGGCACCTTGTCGCTGCAGGCCTTTTTCGATTCCGATCTGCTGCTGAGCCACATGCCGCCGGCAGACAGCGCACTCTGGATACCGGCGCGCGCCGTCCTCGGCAGCGGGTGGGACCTGCTGATCACGATGATTGGCGCAACAGCGATCCTGATCCTGCCCATGATCCTGTTGTCCGGCAGGCTTGACTCATATGCCGTTGCGACCGCCAGCGTCAGTCATGGCGGCAGCCGTCGCGCCTGGAGCACCCGGCTGTTCCGCACCTCGTCCTCTCGGCAATTGCTGCAGCGCAAGGAATGGGTGCTGTTGGTCCGCGATCCCTGGCTGGCATCGCAGACCCTGATGCAGCTGCTCTATCTCGTTCCCGCGGCCCTGCTCCTGTGGCGCTTCTATGGCGACAGCCGCGGTACCCTCATCGTTCTTGCGCCCGTGCTGACCATGGCGGCCGGACAATTGGCCGGCGGACTCGCTTGGCTCGCGGTATCCGGCGAGGACGCGCCGGACCTGATCGCATCCGCGCCGATCTCGCCGATGCACAATCTGTCGGCCAAGGTCGAGGCGGTGCTCATCGCCGTCTTCGCAATCTTCTCTCCGTTCCTGATCGGCATCCTCAGCCATTCCTGGGCGATGGCGCTCATCATCGCCGGCTCGATCCTGCTGGCTGCTTCTTCCTCGACTTTGATCCAGATCTGGTTCCGCAGCCAGGCGCGGCGGCGCTATTTCCGGCGGCGCCAGACCTCCTCGCGCATCGCCACATTTGCGGAAGCCTTTTCCTCCGTCGCCTGGGCGTCCGCCGCGGCAGTGGCAGCGAATCAGTCCTGGCTGGCGCTCGCGCCCGCGATGGTCGCCGTGCTCGTGCTCGCGGGCACCTGGACCATCCGGCCGCGCTGACGCGCTATTTCCGGAGGTTGACCAGGATGACGCCGCCCAGCGCCATTGCGCCGCCAACCAGGCTCAGCAGCGACGGCGCTTCGCCCAGCCACGCGAAGCCCATCAAGGTCGCAACCGGCGGCACGCAATACATGAAGTTCGACGCGCGGCTGGCCGGCAGGCGCGACAGCACGATGTTCCAACTGCCATAGGCGATGAGGCTCGGCACGATGCCGAGATAGATCGCGGCGACCAGCCCTTCGCTCGAAGCCGCCGGCGCCTGTTCGAACACGCCCGGCAAAGCGGGCGAGAGCAGCAGCGCGCCAATCACCATGTTCCAGGCCGAAACGGTCAGCGGCTTGTGCCGCGCAAATAGAGGCTTCTGCACGACCGTGGTGATGGAATTGCAGAAGGCGGATCCGAGAATGAGCAGCGCGCCCGCATCGATCCGCATCGCATCGCCCTCGCCGAGCGCGATCAGGCCGATGCCGGCGAACGACACAGCCGTGCCAAGCCAGGCGCCGCGTCCGAAGCGCTCGCCCAGGAACATCATGGCGAAGGCGGCGGTGATGATCGGGTTGACGTTGATGATGAAGCTGGCAGGCCCTGCCGATACCGTCTGTTCGCCGAGATTGAGCAAAGTCGTATAGAGCGCCACGAAGAACAGCCCGCCGACGAAGAAACGCCACGCCTCCGACCAGCGCGGCAAGGCTGGGCGCGTGATGATCAGGAACAGGGCCGCCGGCACCGCCGCTATGGCGAAGCGCGCCGCCCCAAGTTCCAACGGTCCGAACGCCGTCAAGCCGGCCCGAATGGCCGGGAATGCGGACGCCCAAGCCACGATCGTGACCAGGACAGCAGTTACTGTGGCGGCGTCGAGGGAGCGGCTGACGGCTGAACGGTCTGCAATGACACTCATGGGAAAGGCCCCTGGGTTCGATTTGATCAGGGGAATAAGGAGATCCGCGAGCCTATTGACAAACGAGTAATTAACGCCTGAGCTGTGAGTATGCCTCACAGCTTGGAAACTCTCCCGCCCTTGGACACCCTGCGCGCCTTCGAGGCAGCAGCGCGGGCCGGCAGCTTTTCGGCCGCCGCCACTTCCCTCAACCTGACCCATGGCGCGATCAGCCGGCGGATCGCCCGGCTGGAGGGATGGCTGGGGCTGCGGGTATTCGAACGGCAGGCGCGGGGCATTGCCCTGACGCCGGAGGGCCAGCGCCTGTTCCAGCGCACCCAGGAGGCCTTTGCCCTGATCGCCAACACCTCCGACCGGTGGAGCGAACCGCGCGGCCCGGCCGCCGTGCGGGTCAATTCCATGCCCTCGGTCAGCAGCTTGTGGCTGATGCCGCGGGTGGCGCGGTTCGAGGCCGGCGACCCGCTGCTCCGGGTCATCCTGCTGATCGACCAGCGCACCGTCGATCTGGCGGATCAGGGCGTCGACCTTGCCATCCGATGCGGCCGTGGCGGGCTGCCCGGGCGCATATCGGTCAAGCTGTTCGAGGAATGGTGCTTTCCGATTGCCGCGCCGGACCTGGCCAAACGGATCGGCACCGGCGAGCCCGAACGCCTGCTGAATGCACCCCTGATCCACGATTCCGATGCTTCGGGTTGGCGTGCCTGGTTCGCGGCCCACGGCCTTGATTATCGGCCGCGCCCGCAGGACCGGCGGTTCGAGGATTACAACCTGGTACTGGATGCCGCCGCCTGCGGCCTCGGCATCGCCCTGGCGCGCCCGCCTTTGGCGCAAGGACCGATCGATGCCGGCCGGCTGGTCGCGGTCGATAGCCGCACGGTCCTCAACCCCGTTTCCTATTGGCTGGACCGGCCGATTGGGACAATCCGCCCCGCCGCCGCGACCCTCGCCAGGCGCATCGCGGACGAGGCCGGCGTGGGCGCGGAGACCCTGGCGAGCTTCCTCAAATCCGAGCGCAAGTGAAAAGCCCTTGATCGCGGCGGCCATCGCCGCCAAGAAGACCCGCCGAAGGGCCATAATCCGGGACACCCATGAAACTCGACACCGTCAAAGACGCCATCGCCGCCATGCGCCAGGGAGAACTGGTGATCGTGGTGGACGACACCGACCGCGAGAACGAGGGCGACCTCATCATGGCCGCCGGCGCGGCGACGCCGGAGAAGATGGCGTTCATGATCCGCCATACCAGCGGCATCATCTGCGTGCCCATGACCTCAGAGCGGGCGCAGCGCCTCCACCTCGACCCGATGGTCGCCAACAACCTGGACCCGATGCGGACCGCCTTTACCGTCAGCGTCGATTACCGCGTCGGCATGACCACCGGCATCTCCGCCGAGGAGCGTGCCAGCACCGCGCGCGCCCTCGCCAACGACAATTGCGGCGCCAGCGATTTCCTGCGCCCGGGCCACGTCTTCCCCTTGATCGCCCGCGCCGGCGGTGTCCTGACGCGCTCCGGCCATACCGAGGCCGCCACCGATCTCGCGCGGCTGGCCGGCTATGAATCGGTCGGCGTGCTGGCGGAGGTCGTGAATGACGACGGGACCGTCAAGAGATTGCCTGAGCTGCTCAGTTTCGCGGCGGAGCATAAACTCAAGATCGTCACCATCGAGGACCTCATCCAGTATCGCATGCAGACCGAGCAGTTGCTGGAGCGGATCGGGCCGCGTGAGTTGGCTGCCGGCTCGATGAAGGCGTCGGCCTACGCTTTCCAATCACCGTTCGAGACATTACAGCACGTGGTCGCCGTGTTCGGCGATCTGGGCGACGGCAAGGACGTCCCGTGCCGCATCCACCGTGAACAGCCGGTCATCGACATGCTGCGCCGCGCGGTGCACCAGGGCACCTGGTTCGAGAATGCGATCGGCCATTTCAAGCGCGAGGGCCGCGGAATCCTGATCGTCATCCGTAATCCAACAGCAGACGAATTGCTGCGGGCGGACAATGAGCCGATTTCGGCGGACTCCGATGCTGGGGAAAAACATGGCAGCGCCCGCACGCGCATGCAGCGCTGGCGCGATATCGGCGTTGGCGCGCAGATCCTGAAGAGCCTTGGCGTCACATCGATCGCTCTGCTAGCGCCGCAAGAGCAGCGCTATATCGGTCTCGCCGGTTTCGGCATCGAGATCAGCCGCACCATCATGGTCGAAGACTGAACCTTGTTGCACGGACGCGGCGGTCGGCGCAGACTCGCTGTGAACGCGTGGAAGGCAGGATCCGAATGAGCATCGACGTCGCGAAGTTGCCCGAACTGATCCGGAACAAGAAGCGAGAGATCAGGCACCAGGCCGGCGACGTCGAGCGAATCCTTGCGGAAGTTGAAGCCGATCTGCGCGCCGAGGTGGACGAGATCGCGGCCCGACGTGCGCGCGGCGAGTCCATTATCCCCGAGGTCGACTACCGCCTGGTGCGCGAGGGCAAGGTTCCAGAAACGGTCAAGTCCGAGATCCGGCGTCGCGGTACGGCCGTGGTGCGCAATGTTTTTCCCAGGTCCCAGGCGGAAGCCTGGAACGAGGCCGTCGGCGACTATCTGACGCGCAACGACTATGTGACCAAGGCCACGACTCGCGATGCTGGCGACCGTTATTTCACCTCGCTCAAATCCAGCCGCCCGCAGATTTTCGGCATCTACTGGTCGAAGCCTCAGATGGAAGCGCGGCAAGGTGTGCCACTGGCGGAAACGCGCGCCTTTCTCAATCGGCTGTGGCGGTTCGAAAGCGGCGGCAAGAAACATTTCGATCCCGACCGCGAATGCACCTATGCCGACCGCCTGCGCCGGCGCGAGCCGGGCGACGCCAGCCTCGGCCTTTCGCCGCACATGGATGCAGGCTCGGTGGAACGCTGGCTGGACCCGGCCTATTCCAAGGTCTATCGCGAAGTCTTCGCTGGCAACTGGCGCAGCTATGATCCGTTCGACGGCGCCTTCAGGACCGAAACCGAGGAGATCCCCTCGCCGGCGGTGTGCAGCGCCTTCCGCACCTTCCAGGGATGGACCGCTTTGACCTCGCAGGGACCGGGGGACGGCACGCT
Source organism: Dongiaceae bacterium (assembly GCA_035695765.1). Lineage (GTDB taxonomy): Bacteria > Pseudomonadota > Alphaproteobacteria > Dongiales > Dongiaceae > Dongia_A. The sequence continues at coordinate 78,946 of DASRRI010000060.1, read as the reverse complement.
GCAATTGCTGCCGATCGCGCGCGCCATCGCGTATTTGTTGCTGCGTCCGCTGGCGAAGGATGTGCCGGAGGATGATCTGTGCGGAGCCAAGCCGGGCCGCGCCCTCTCGCTGGTCGAGCAATGGCATGCGCTGCTGAAGCCCGCCATCACGCCGATCCCATTGGTAGAGCCTGGTGATACCGTGTGGTGGCACAGCGACATCATTCATGCGGTCGAGGACCAGCACAAAGGCAAGGGCTACAGCAACGTCATTTATATCGGTGCCGCACCCTATTGCGCCAAGAACGCCGCTTATCTCGAACGCCAGAAATCCACCTTCCTGTCAGGCAGGAGCGCACCTGATTTCTCGGCCGAGGATTTCGAAATCGAGTTCGAGGGTCGTGCAACAGTTGCTGACCTGACGGAGCTCGGCAAAAAGCAGATGGGCCTGTCAGGCTGGTAGCGTTCGCAGTATTTCACCCAATGACCTCGACCCATCCGCCGATCAGGGGCATTGCCCTTGGCTTCCTCGCCTATTTCCTATTTTCGTGCAGCGATGCCAATGTGAAAGCGCTGGGCGGTCATCTGCCCGTCTTCGAAATCGGATTTTTCTCGACCTCTGTCGCGGCCTTCGTCCTGCTGTTCTTGAAGCCGCGTGATGAGCGCTGGCGCGACGCGGCCCGCGTGCGGCGGCCTCTTCTGGTCGCCTTGCGCGGTTTCGCGGGCGCGACCGCGGGCATTCTCGGCATCTACGCTTTCACGACCCTGCCCTTCGCAGAGGCCTACGCGCTCATTTTCCTGTCGCCTTCCATCGCCACCGTCCTGTCGATCTTCATCCTGGGCGAGCAGGTGGGCTGGCGCCGCTGGTTCGCAGTTGTGCTCGGATTTTCCGGCGTGCTCGCCATTGTGCGCCCTGGATTCGGGACACTGGAGTTGGGGCACCTTGCCGCCTTCGCCGTCTCCTTCTGTGCGGCCGGCACGATCATCATTCTGCGCACGCTGGGACAGAGCGAGCGGCGCGTCAGCCTGCTTGCCGCCGTCATCCTGACATCGTTGATCCTGAACGGCGTTCTGATGCTGAAGGACTTCCGCTGGCCAACCGCGGCCGACCTTCCGTTCCTCGCCTTCTCCGGCGTGGCCGCGGGCCTCGCTCAGCTATGCCTTATTCTGGCGACCCGCGCGGCGCCCGCAAACCGCGTCGCACCGGCCCAGTATAGTCAGATGGTCTGGGCGATCCTCATCGGCGGATTGTTCTTCGCGGAATTCCCGGATCTGCCGGCAATCATCGGCATTTGCTTGATCGGGATATCGGGGCTCTTCACCTTCCTGCGGGAAGAGACTAAGGGCCGCTGGTGGTCGCGCACCATCCTGCAGCGTGACCGGGTCTAAAGTTTCCCGCTCAGGAGCAGGTCGCAGGGGATATCCTCGGCATCGCCGGGCTCGATCAGCGGAATCGGGACGCCCTTGCCAATGGATATCTCCGGCGAGCGGATCTTGCCCTGCAGATGAACCGGCGCGTCGATATCAAGCAGACTGAAATCCTTGGCGTCGGCGAAGATGTCCATCTTCAGCGTTTGTTTCCGCAAATTGCTCTCGCCGCGGAAATACAAAACGGAATCCGTCGTATCCATGATCAGGCGATCGAATTTCGCATTGCCGTTGGTGAGGTCGATATGGCCCGCAGCACAGCGGATAGGAACCCGGGCATCATCACCGACGTAAAGTGCCAGGGCTTCCACGATATCGAGTCCGGCACCTTCGATGAGCAAGCCACTCATCGATCCGCCGCTCATCATCAAGAAAGTCTTGCCGTTGGCTGTGCCCATGACGTCGGCCAGAGACTTGCCCTGGCCTTTGATGTCGATATCCGCTCCAATCTTGCCCTCGGTCGTATCGAAGAACTGCGTTTTCTGGAAAAACGCCTTCAGGTCTACTTCGCGCATCTTCAGATCGGCCGTCGCCACGGAAGGCTTCGGTCGTGAATCCAGTGACATCGCCCCCTTCAGGCTGCCTCCAGCGATCCGCATGTCCAACGGATCGACCACGGCCTTGCCGCCGCGGATCGTCACAGTGCCAGCCAGCGCTTCGATAGGGAGGTAATTCTCCGCGATGACTTTGTCCGCATCGAGCTTCACTTCCATGTCCATGACGTCCAGCAGGTCGACCTTCAGAGGCACGTCGGGAAACAGCTCCTCCTTGCTCTTCAGCTTTTGAGCTATCTTCTTTTGCTCCGCTGATGCCGTTTCGCCCGTGTCCGGCGGCGCGCCCACCAATGGCGCCAAGTCGTCGAAGTCCAGCTTGTCGGACTTCAGATCGGCGGTCAGCAGCGGCTTCTTGCGGCCGTAGTCGATTGCGACTGCGCCCGCCATGTCGCTGTCGCCGATCCGGCCTTGCATCTTGGTGAAGGACCACTTGTCGCCATCGCGATTGAGATGGCCCTTTAGATTGTAGGGTGGCGTCGGCGGTGCGGGCACCCCGAGCAACGGGAAGATTTCCGAAAGATCCGGTCCCTTCAATACCAGGTCGAGATCACCCGCCTTCATCGCGAACGGATCATCGACTTGTCCTTTGAGGCTGACCTCGGTCTCGCCATATTTCGCACTGAGGTCGAGCGGGTATGGCTTGTCTTCGTCGCGGAGAGATAGGATCGAGCCGCCGGTGAATCGCACCGTCAGGTCTTTGCCCTGCAGCTTGCCCTCTGCTTCCAAATGGATGTCTTTGGCCTTCTCGGCCTCGCCGGTCGCGGTCGAGATTTTACCTCTGAGCTCAAGGTCGCGACTTTCGTCCTTGTAGGTGAAATTGCCGTCCTTGATGGCGAGCTGGCCGATAACCGGCATTTCTGTCCGTTCCTCCGGCGCGACCGCTTCCGCCGCAGCTACGGTTGCCGGATTCTTGCCGAAGCTCCAATTCGGTGTGCCTTTCTTATCGCGTTCTAGGGCAAGGTCTGGCTGCTCCAGGCGCACGTCCGGCAAGACAATTTCCCCTCGCAGCAGAGGCGGCACTCGCAACTGGAACTGAATGCTATCGGCTTTGAGCAGCGGAGGCGCATCTTTGGCGGCAGCGCCAAGGATAACATTCCGCAATCGGACTGTCGGTGACCACGACCAATGGATTTGAAAATCGCCGATCTTTATTTCCCGGCCCAATGCCACGCCGGCGTGCTCTTCCACTTGCCCGCGGAAACCGCTTGAGGCGGCATAGAACACTAGCGCTGCCGCGGTGGTGATGATGAGAACCACCACCACACCCAAAGCGATCGCGACAATACGCGCGATCCGCTTCCACGGCTTCGCTATCATTGTCGTCTGTGCCACGACCTATGGAACCCGCTGCGCTGGAGTGCGGTTCCACTCTGCTTTCGATTACCTAGTTGCCGCCGACACCGTTGTTGCCGCCGGGACCGGTGTCTCTGTTTTCGCTGCCGGGCTCGTTGGGCACGGTCGGCGGGCTGATCGTACCCGGGCTCTGCATAGCACCGCCGGTCATCGATCGGTCGATATTCGACTTGTTATTAGGATTCGGTACAACTTTGGGGCTGAGGTGCGAATTCTGACAAGCCTCGCGCTGCGAGCCGGCCGGAACGTTCGCACAATTGAAGCCCGGCGGATATTTCGGCTGCAGGACATCCTGCGCTTCGGCCAGCGCCGGTAAAGCCGCCATCATGATCGCACCGAAAATGCATGCGCGTTCCATCGCACACTCCTTTCTAGCGATTGAGCGTCTTCTTTGAACAGGAGGCGCCGCGCGTCGTTGCCGCCATATGGCTTTACAAATCAACCGATTAGGCGGGAAACTGGCACCCAACGCCGTGGCTCAGGGCGATTTGAGAGAGACGGCCATGAAGTTTGCAGAATTCGAATCATTACTCGACAAGAACATCCCGCCACCGTCGCTGCATTTGGCGCTGCAAGCCTTGTGGTGGGATGCGAAAGGCGATTGGAACAAGGCGCATGAATGTGCGCAGGCCGATGAAGGCGATCCGTCCTGCGATTGGGTGCATGCCTATCTGCACCGCAAGGAGGGCGATGCGTCGAACGCCCGATACTGGTACGGCCAGGCCGGCAAGCCTGCCGCTACCAATGCGCTTGCCGAGGAATGGCGCGCGATTGTGACGGCGCTGATCGGCACCTACCGCGGCGGACGTTGATTGACGTTCGGGTCGAAATCCCGCTCACCTGGCTGACTGGCCCGCTCGTTGCTCTCATCCGTCGACGTGCGACCCTTGTCACCCGTTGGTGTCCTGGCGGTGACTGGGGGCCGCTCGCTCTTTGGATGGTTCTTCGTCTGACCTCCGCGGCGCTTCTTTCTATCCATCATCTTGCGCCTCCTACGTCTTTAAGAACCGCGCTGCTGTCCTGGTGTTGCCCCGGGCTGCTGCAACGTCGCCCAACTGACAATGTTGATTTCCTTGTCCCTCAACCAGTGACGAGGCGCGTGCCATGACCGACCGACCCGACAAGATTCCTCCACAATCGCAATCACACCAACCCGGCATCGAGGCCGAGATGCATCCCCAGCCGCAGGATGAAGGCAGGGGTTACAAGCCCGCCGGCAAGCTTACCGGGAAGGTGGCGATCGTGACTGGCGGCGATAGCGGGATCGGCCGCGCGATCAGCGTGATGTTCGCGATGGAAGGTGCAGACGTCGCCTTCACCTATCTGCAGGAGCATGACGACGCTGCCAAGACCCAGCAACTGATCGAGGAGCAGGGGCGGAAGTGCCTGAAGCTGGCTGGCGATGTCGGTGTGAAGAAGTCGTGCGAGAAGCTGGCCGATCGCGTCATCAAGGAATTCGGCCGGCTCGACATTCTGGTCAACAACGCGGGCGAGCAGCATGAGAGCGAAGACCTGACCAATATCAGCGAGGATCAGCTGCTCCGCACCTTCCGGACCAATTTCTTCGGCACATTCTTCATGACCCAGGCCGCACTGAAGCACATGGACGAAGGGGCATCGATCATCAATTGCACCTCCGTCACCGCTTATCGCGGCAGCAAGCACCTAGTGGACTATGCGTCGACCAAAGGTGCGCTGGTCGCCTTCACCCGCTCGCTCGCCGGGCAACTGGCCGAAAAAGGGATCCGCGTCAACGGCGTCGCGCCGGGTCCGATCTGGACGCCGCTGATCCCATCCAGCTTCGATGCCGAGCACGTGGCCGAGTTCGGCCAGAGCGTACCAATGGGCCGGCCCGGACAGCCGGACGAAGTGGCACCGTGCTTCGTGTTCCTGGCGAGCGCCGATTCCAGCTACATGACCGGCCAAGTGCTGCATCCCAATGGCGGCGAGATCATCAATGGCTGACCACGCGCCCAAGCTCTGGCTGATCGAGCCCGTAACCGGGCCCGACGATCAGATGTGGCAGGACCGGCCGGTCTGGGGCGAAATCGTAGTGGCGGCTGAAACGCCGGCCTTCGCGCGGTTAGCGGCGGAGCGCAAGGCGCTTGCGGGCCCTTGGACCCCCGTCGGCAATGAGAGCGGCAGCCGCCGCTCCGGCCTCAATGACGAGCAACTCTATCACGTGCGCGCGCTGCCGCCGGAACGGCGCGGCAGCTTTCCCGCGGCGCCGCGCGAGGGTGATGTCCTCCTCATGGAAATGCTGCGTCCGGCGCGGCGGCCATAGCCGTTCGAAGCCATAGCTTTTCGGGGCCGCCAACCCTATCTAGTGCGGCATGAACGATAATGCCGATTGGACCCGGCTGCTGCAACGCGTGCATGCTTGCGCTGCATGCGACCTGCCACTGGGGCCACGACCAATCCTCTCCGCCTCGCCGACCGCGCGACTGCTGATTACCAGCCAGGCGCCGGGCCGCCGCGCGCACGAGGCAGGCCGCACGTTTGCCGACGCCTCCGGTGACCGCCTGCGTGCCTGGCTCGGCCTGACGCCGGAGGTCTTCTACGATTCCAGCCGCATCGCCATCATTCCCATGGGGATGTGCTATCCGGGCACGCAGGAGGGCGGCGGCGATCTCCTGCCCGAGGCACGTTGCTCAGCGACCTGGCACGCGCCACTTTTTTCTCACCTGACCCAGATCAAGCTGACCCTGCTGGTCGGACGCCTCGCGCAAATGCGCTATCTGCCCGATCCGCGCAGCTCAATGTCCGACGCCGTCGCCCACTGGCGTGATTACTCGCCCACCTATGTCCCGCTGCCGCACCCGTCCTGGCGGACCCTCGGCTGGGCGCGGCGGAATCCCTGGTTCGAAGCGGAGATGCTGCCGGAACTGCGCGCCCGCATTGTCGACATCTTGAAATAGCTGATCGCGTGCCCGACAATCCGGCGACGCTGGACAAGGATCGCACCCACATGACCGCGCACGCCATGAACCATTTCACCATTCTCGCGGAGGACCTCGGCGAGACCTGCGGCTTTTATCGCGATCTGCTCGGTCTTCACGAGGGGTATCGCCCCGACATGGGCTTTCCCGGTGCCTGGCTCTATGCGGGCGAGCAGGCGGTGCTGCATGTGGTGATCCGCAATCCTTTGCCGCAGCCGCGAGCGGGCGTGCTGGACCATATGGCATTCAGCGCCGTCGGCCTCGCAGCCATCGTTGGGAAGCTTGAAGAGAGAGGCATGCGCTACCAGCTTGGCCGCCAGGTCGAGACCAGCGTGTGGCAGCTGTTCTTTCATGATCCGAATGGCGCACGAGTCGAGCTCGACTTCGCCGCAACGGAAGAAGGTCCCCCGAAATAGAGGCGGGGCGCCACAAGGCGCGCGCCTGGGAACAATGCGGACAATGGTTTGTTGGCTGTTCGTTCGCTGTTCTCCAGAGGAGGAGCAGATGCCCCGTGGCGACAAGTCCAAATATTCGAGCAAGCAGAAGCGCCAAGCCGAGCATATCGAGGAAGGTTACGAGAAACGCGGCGTGAGCGAAGGCGAAGCCGAGCGGCGCGCCTGGGCCACCGTCAACCGTACGACCGGCGGAGGCAAGGCGGCAGGCGGCTCCGGCCGTGGCAAACGAACGAACAAGGCGCCGGCGCGCAAGGGCGGCCGCATCGGCGGCCAGGCCGCCGGCCAGCGGCCCGCGGCAGCCCGCTCTGCATCCGCCCGCAAAGCTGCCGCGACGCGCAAGCGCCGGGCCAAGAGTGGCAAGTAGCTGCGGGCGCTCGTGCGATGGTTGCGAAAGCAAGCCAGTTTCTGGCGGTTATCTTTACAGCGCTCGCACTGCTTCCGAGCGGTGCTCACTTGATGGCCCTGCCGGCGAAAGTCGACATGCCGGAACAACCCTACTTCGCTGTCCAGCAGATCTATAGCGGCTGGGCGTGGCTGGGTATCGTGATCTTCGCCGCCATTTTCGTGAATTTGGCCAGCGCCTTTCTTACCCGCGATCGCTCCCGGCAATTCTGGCTGTCGCTGGCCGCAGGGCTGCTGATCGCTGCGACCCTGGTGATCTTCTTCACCTGGACCTATCCCGCCAACCAGGCTACTGGAAACTGGAGTTCGGCCCCCAAGGACTGGGAGCAATTGCGGATCCAGTGGGAATATTCGCACGCAGTGAATGCGGTGATCACGTTCGTCGCGTTGATCTGTTCGCTCGGCGCCGCGCTGTCAGCGGACGCCCAGCGCGCGGCGGTGCGCACCACTCGAGAAACCTCGCCCCGCACGACCCTCCACGCGTGAACTAACTCCGTCCGATGCTGGAATAGCGGAAGCCGGCCGCACGCATTTCCGATGGCCGATAGATGTTGCGCAGGTCGACGACGACCGGGTGCTTGAGCGTGGCTTTCATGCGGCCGAGGTCGAGCGCGCGGTAGGAGTTCCACTCGGTCAGGAAGACAACGGCATCGGCGCCGGTCATCGCCTCATAGGGATCAGTGCAATAAATGAGATCCGGCATCAGCTTCCTGGCTTCGGCCATGCCTTCCGGGTCGTGCGCCCTGATCGTGGCGCCGGCCTTGATCAACGCCGGTGCGATCGCGAGGCTCGGCGCCTCGCGCATGTCGTCGGTGTTTGGCTTGAAGGTGAGGCCGAGCATGGCTACCACCTTGCCCGCGGCCGATCCGCCGAGCGCCACCACGATGCGCTCAGCCATCTCGAGCTTGCGCGCTTCGTTGAAGTCCTGGGTCGCCTCGATCAAGCTGATCGGCGCGCCGGCCTGGCGGGCGATCTCGACCAGCGCGCGCGTGTCTTTCGGGAAGCAGGATCCGCCATAGCCCGGACCGGGATGGAGGAATTTCTGGCCGATGCGGCCATCGAGGCCAACGCCACGGGCAACGTCGTGCACATCCGCGCCCACCTTCTCGCACAGATCTGCAATCTGGTTGATGAAGGAGATCTTCATCGCGAGGAAGCCGTTCGACGCGTATTTGATGAGCTCCGCAGTCTCGAGCCCCGTGAACAGGATCGGTGTTTCGATCAGATAGAGCGGCCGATAAAGCTCGCGCATCTTTTCGCGCGCGCGCTCCGTCTCGGCGCCGATCACGACGCGGTTCGGCCGCATGAAATCGTCGATCGCCGAGCCCTCGCGCAGGAATTCCGGGTTCGAGACGACATCGAAATCGGCCTTCGGATTGGCCGCACGGATGATCTCCGCCACCTCGCGGCCAGTTCCGACGGGGACGGTGGATTTGGTCACGATCACGGTGTAGCCGCGCATCGCTTGCGCGATCTGCTTCGCCGCCTCGCGGACAAAGCTGAGGTCCGCATGGCCATCGCCGCGCCGGCTGGGTGTCCCGACCGCGATGAACACCAGATCGGCGTCGGCGACCGTCGCGGACAGGTCCTTCTCGAACTTAAGGCGGCCGGCTGCGGCATTGCGCGTGACCAGCGTATCCAATCCCGGCTCATAGATGGGGATCTCGTTGCGGCGCAGGCGGCCGATCTTCAGCTCATCCTGATCGATGCACGTGATGTGATGGCCGAATTCCGAAAAGCAAGCGCCCGATACTAAGCCGACATAGCCGGCCCCGATCATTGCGATTTTCATGGCGGCCGAGCCTCCGTGGATTCTTCTAGGAGTTCAGGTCCTGCGCGAGGGCGAGCACCGCCTCCCGCACTTTCCGCCCGATCTTGGGATGGCTGAGGGCGAAGGCGATGTTGGCTTCGATGAAGCCCGCCTTGTCACCGCAATCGAAACGCTTGCCCTCGAACCGGTAGCCGTGGAAGCGGCCCCGCCCGCACATCTGCGCCATCGCATCGGTCAGCTGGATCTCACCACCCGCGCCCGGCGTCTGCTGGTCCAGATGGCTGAATACATCCGGCTGCAGGATGTAGCGGCCGATGATCGACAGCGTCGATGGCGCTTCTTCCGGCTTCGGTTTCTCGACTAGGCCCACGGCCTCGACCAGGCGCCCGCTCTCCTTGCCAGTCCGCAGGATGCCATAGCGGTCGGTGTGCGCTTTCGGCACATCCATCACGGCAACGATGTTGCCGCCGACTTCGTTATAGACTTCCACCATCTGCTTCAGGCACGGCGTCGCCGCCTGCACAAGGTCGTCGGCCAGCAGAACCGCAAACGGCTCGGTGCCAACAAGGTTCCGCGCGCACCACACCGCGTGGCCGAGGCCGCGCGCTTCCTGCTGCCGGATATACGCAACCTCGCCCGGGTTCGGCACCAGGCTGTTGATGAGCGCCAGCTCGGCATCCTTGTTGCGCTCTTTCAACGTCTCCTGCAGCTCGTACGAGTAGTCGAAATGATCTTCGATCGCGCTCTTGCCGCGGCCGGTGACGAAGATCAGTTCCTCGATGCCTGCGGCGCGCGCCTCCTCGACCGCGTACTGGATCAGCGGCTTGTCGACGACGGGCAGCATTTCCTTCGGCATCGCCTTGGTTGCCGGCAAGAACCGCGTCCCCAGCCCGCCGACCGGAAAGATCGCCTTACGCAGCGGCTTACGCATTCGTCAGTCCTTTTCCTGGAGCCGGCAGCCGGCCGGTCATGGCCGAACTTGTGCCATAGCGGCCGTCCGCCAGCAACCCGCCGGCCCCGCGACAGTTCCAGTGCGTTCGTCTATCATATTGATAATATTTTATATTTCCCTAGGCCGCGCGGGCATCTTTGAGGCCGAGGGCGGCCACCAGCTCGCGCACTTCCTGGCGGGCGGCGACGTGCGAGATGCGCCAGGTGACGCCGGCATCCTTGCGGCTGAGATCGAGCAAAGTCAGCCCGCGTGGAAAGAGCTCCCGGAAAATCACGCGCTCGGTGAAACCCGGCGCGAGGCGGAAGCCGATGCGGCGCGACAGTTGCTCGAGCAGCCGTCCGATGTCGCGCTTGTTCTTGGCATCAAGACTGCTGAGTCGGTTGCGCATGACGATCCAGTCGATCGGGCGGCCACGATTGATCGCGCGTTGCTTGCGTTGGTCCCACACCATTTCGCTATAGACGCTCGGCTTCAGGATCTTCTCGCCATCGCGGTCGATGCGGCCCAGCAGATCGAGATCGAGGAAGCTGTCATTCAGCGGCGTGATGAGCGTGTCCGCCAGGGTATGCGCCAGCCGCGACAGCGAGGTATCGGAACCCGGCGTGTCGATCACGATGAAATCGCAATCCGCAAGCTCAGATAGTGCGCCGCCCAGCCGGTCAGCCTCGTCGTCACGCCCGGCGATGGCGCTGTCCGCCGCCGACCGCTCCACCGGGATGTGCCGTGGCAGCGGCAAGGATACCAGCATCGAGGCGGCCGTTGCCTTGCGGTTGTCGACATAGCGGGTGAAGGAGCCCTGGCGCGCATCGCAATCGATCGAGCCGACACTGAACCCATCATGCAGCAGGGCGACAACCAGATGCATGGCGGTGGTCGATTTCCCCGACCCGCCCTTTTCGTTGCCCAGCACGATGATATGCGGCTTGCCGATGCGCTGCTGCGTCACGCCTGCGACTCGGCGGCTTTGCCAATCCATACTGCAGTGTCATGAAACACTGCCCCGCCATTTGGCAAGCCCGCGTCATCACTCGTGAGGGTATTGATGCCGTTGCCGCCCACGAACGCGGCGTTGGGCCAGATCGACTCGACCACGACCACCCCCGGCAACAAGCCGTCGAACGGCCTCACGTGAACGAACACCCGGCCCCGGTCGTTGCCGATCTCCGCCAGATCGCCTTCGGCCAGCCCGAGTCGGGCGGCATCTACTGGATGGACCAGCAAGGTCGGCCGCCCTTCCCGCTTTTTCGACCCCGGCGTCTCGGTGAAGGTGGAATTGAGGAACGACCTGGCGGGCGCCGTCACCATGCGGAACGGCCGCTCCGGTGTCGGCGCATCGAACACCGGCGCCATATCGGGCAGGACCGGCAGCCGCGCATGATTCTTGCCGATCCTGGCCCAGTCCGCCTTGAAGTGGAATTTCTTGTCCGGATGGCCGAAACCGTCCTGGAAATGCGCAGCCTCGAAATCCAGCGCGCATTCATGCCAGTGCTTCTCGTGGATCGCCTCCGGGCTCGGCCAGTTGGAGCGCTTCAAGGTCTCGGCGATGATCTCCCACTCGGTCGCGGCGAAGGCCGGATGCTGGCAGCCCAGCCGCTTGGCGAGCTCGCAGATGACATAATGATTGGTGCGCGCCTCGGCATAAGGCTCGACCACCTTGCGCGTCACTTGCAGGAAGGTGTGGCCGCTGCCGCGATAGATGTCGTCATGCTCCAGGAACGTGCTAGCCGGCAACACGATATCCGCCATCGCCGCCGTCTCGGTCATGAATTGCTCATGCACGCAGCTGAACAGGTCAGGCCGCGAGAAACCCTGCCGCACCAAGTTGGTGTTGGGACAGACCATCATCGGATTTGTGTTCTGGACGATCATCGCCATGACCGGCGGGCCATCGCCCAGGTCGCGCTTGTCGCCGGTCAGAACGGCGCCGAGGCGGGACTGATCCAGCTCGCGCACAGTACGGTTCTGCAGCTCTTTTCCGACGATGAACGAATCATCGATGTGATAGAGCGAGCGATTGGAATAGAGCGCGCCGCCGCCTTTGTGCGCCCAGGCTCCCGTGATCGTCGGCAGGCAAGTGACGGCGTGCAATGAGACCGCGCCGTTGCGGGCGCGCGCGAAACCGAACCCGACACGGATATAGGCACGCTTGGTCCGGCCATAGAGCCGCGCAAATTCCCGGATGGTGTCGGCCGGCACGCCGGTCACGCCTTCCGCCCATTCCGGCGTCCGGTCGCGCACATGCGCCTCGAGCGCGGCGGGATCGTCGGCATAACGCGCCATGTAGTCGCGGTCGGCGTACCCTTCTGCGAACAGCACGTGCATCATGCCGAGCACGAGCGCCGCATCGGTGCCGGGCCGCAGCATGATGTGCTGGTCCGCGACCTCGGCCGTCGGATTGCGATAGGGATCGACACAGATGAACTTGGCGCCGCGCTCCTTGCGTGCCCGCGCCACGTGGGTCATGACGTTGACCTGGGTCGAGACCGGATTGGTGCCCCAGGCGATGATGAGGTCGCTGTCCGCGATTTCGCGCGCATCGACGCCACGCATCACGCCGACACCGGCCATCCAGCCGGCATCGGACAAGGCCACGCAGATCGTGCTTTTCTGCCGCGAATATTTCTTTTCGTGCCGCAGCCGTTCGATACCGTCGCGCTGCACCAGCCCCATTGTGCCGGCGTAGAAATAGGGCCAGACCGATTCCGCCCCCCATGTCTGCTCAGCCTTGATGAAGTGTTCCGCCGTTTCATCGAGCGCCTGTTCCCAGGAAATCGGTGCAAAGGCGGCAAGGCCGACGCCCCTGTCGCCGATCCGTTTCATCGGCTGCGCGAGGCGGTACGGATGATGCTGCCGCTCGGCATAGCGCGCGACCTTGGCGCAGATCACGCCGGCGGTATAGGGATTGGCCTTCGCGCCATGCACGCGGCCGATCCGCGTCGGGCTCAGCCGCTCGACCTCCAGCGCGCAGGTCGAGGGGCAGTCGTGCGGACAGGCGCTGTGTACGATTTCGGGCTTCGTGTTCGGTTGGGTGTCCAGCGGCATAATATGTCGGTGCCGCACTTGGCGGCGTGCTCCAAAATAACTAGAGTGCGGCGACTTTACCCGCGATGGCCCGGTATTTCCAGGGCCGCCGCGGCATATCCGGGGATGTATCGTGACAAGCCTGGCGGCAACGGGGCAGCTTCAATTCAAGCCCAAATTGGGCGTGTTCTACGTTCTGGCCGCGATTTTCGTCCTTGGCAGCACCGATGCCATCGTCAAATGGTCGAGCACGAATATCGACCCCATCCAGATCGGCTTCTCCCGCTTCGTGGTGTCGCTGATCATGGTGCTCTGGCTGGTGGGCCGGTCGCAATCCGGCTTCGCGGCGCTGCGCACGAAACGGCCATTGGAGCATGCGGCGCGCGCCTTTTGCGCAGCGGTGGAACTGACCGCGTTCTATTTTGCGATCAGCCGCATTCCGCTGCCGACGGCCATGAGCATCGTTGCGACCTCTCCCATCTTCGGCACGCTGCTCGGCGTCGTGTTCCTGCGCGAGCGGTTGCGCTTTGGCGGATGGATCGCGGTCTTTGCGGGTTTCGCCGGCATGCTGCTGATCGTGCAGCCTGAGGAAGGAGCGAACAGTGTCTTCGGAACGGTTGCCGTCCTGACCTCTGTCTTTCTCTGGTGCTTCGCACAATTGTTCGCCCGGCGGCTCAGCACGACGGAAAGCAATCTCAGCATCCTGTTCTATTATGCGATCGGCGGGGCGATCATTCTCGGCCTCGCTACGCCGTTCGTGTGGGTCAATCCAACGCCGATCGAATGGATGGGGATCCTCGCAGTCGGGATCTTCGGCTGCCTCGGACAATATTGCCTGATCCTGGCGCTGCGCTATGCGACGATGTCACTACTGGCGCCGTTCGAGTATAGCGCCCTCGTCTGGGCCAGCCTCTACGGCTACATCTTCTGGGGTGATCTTCTGGGGCCAATTGCGATCATCGGCGTCGCCATCATCATCGCCGCCTGCCTCTACATCACGCGCACCATGGAGCATTGATTGGAGCGCGCTGACGTCGATTGTGTCGTCATCGGCGCGGGCGTCATCGGCCTCGCCTGCGCACGGCGGATTGCACAAAGCGGACGCGAGGTCCTGATCCTGGAATCCGAAGGCGAGATCGGATCAGGCATCTCCGCACGCAACAGCGAAGTCATCCATGCCGGCATCTATTATCCCGCCGGCAGCCTGAAGGCGCGCCTGTGCGTCGCCGGCCGCGATCAGCTCTATGCCTATTGCGCGGAGCACGGCGTCACAGCGCGGAATGTCGGGAAGCTGGTAGTCGCAACCACCGCCGAGCAGCTTCCGGCCCTGCACACCCTGATGGATCAGGCGCGTGCCAACGGCGTCGATGACCTGGTGATGCTGAGCACCGACGAGGCACGAGGGCTGGAGCCCGAGCTCTCCTGCATCGCCGCCTTCCAGTCTCCGTCCACCGGCATCATCGATACACATGGATTGATGCTGAGCCTCCTGGACGAAGCCGAAGCGAGCGGCGCCGCTCTTGCCCGGCATGCACCGGTCACGCACGGTTGGATCGAGGACGATGGGCGCGTGACGCTGGCAATCGGCGGCGCGGATCCGGTGCAGATGCGTGCACGCCTGCTGGTCAATGCGGCCGGCCTCGGCGCGCAAGCAATCGCACGAAGTCTACGCGGCTATCCGCCCGATCGCATTCCGCCGCTTTATTACGCCAAGGGCAACTATTTCAGCCTGAGGGGGAGGTCCCCCTTCTCGCGCCTGATCTATCCGATGCCAGAAGCGGCCGGCCTCGGCGTTCACCTTACGCTGGATCTCGCGGGCCAGGCGCGCTTCGGTCCGGATGTCGAGTGGATCGACAGTCTCAATTACGATGTCGATGCGCGGCGCGGAGATGCGTTCTACGCTGCAATCCGCACCTATTGGCCAAGCCTGCGCGACGGTGCGTTGCAGCCCGCTTATGCCGGCATCCGCCCCAAGATCCAGGGACCCGGCATGCCGGCGCCGGACTTCCGGATTGATGGACCCGAAGCGCACGGCCTTCCCGGTCAAGTCCATCTCTATGGCATCGAATCTCCCGGCATCACCGCGTCGCTCGCGATCGCAGACGTGGTCGCAGCCCGACTCGACGTGGCATAGACCTTCTCCGGCTTTGGCTGGCAAGCGCTTGAGTTCATAGGTAGAAATTCGGACTCGGAACGGTCCGGTCGTGCCGCGCCTTGCCCCATACTTTACAACCCGTTAACGGCTGCTCATACTCGCCGGGCCACGCGAAGTCTCAAGAGAGGCGTGGCGCAGGGAGTCGCAGATCGCGCGACAACGGGGGTTCGGGCCGCACGGCACGAAACAATCGGCAAGCAAGCTCATAGGCGCTCAGCCGTATTCGCCGGCCCCGCTCGGTGCACCGAGCGGGGTGTCACAGCGATGTGGACATAACGAAGAGGGGAGCCAAATGGCAGACGAACAACATCACGAGGCTGACGTAAAGCAGCTTCACTCCATGGGATACGCGCAAGAGCTATCCCGGCGTATGGGTCTATTCCAGAATTTCGCAATCTCGTTCTCGATCATTTGCATCCTGGCCGGTGGTATTACCGCCTTCCCACTGTCCTTGAGCGCCGCGGGCGGAGCATCGCTCGGTATCGGCTGGCCCATTGCCAGCGTCTTCGCGCTTCTGGTGGCGTGCGCATTGGGCCAGATCGCCTCAGCCTATCCAACGGCTGGCGGCATCTATCATTGGGCTTCGATCCTCGGCAACAAAGGCTATGGCTGGGCGGCCGCCTGGTTGAATCTCCTGGGCCTTATGTTCGTCGTTTCCTCGGTGAATGTCGGCCTGTGGTGGCTGGTCCGCGATCTGATGTTGCCAAACGTGTTCCATATGGACACCGCCTATCTGGTATCCGCGGCGACGTTCGACATCGGTTGGTGGTATCAGACCATCTTCGTGATCATCGTCACCACAGCACAAGCCGTCGTCAATCACCGCGGCATCAAGCTGACGACGCTCGTGACCGACTTCAGCGGCTACCTGATCTTCGTTGTCACGATCGTGTTGATCGTTGGGCTGATCGCCGCCGCGCCGGTTGCAATCGACTTCAGCAGATTGTTCACCTTTGCGGACTATACCGGTGATGCCGGCGGCGGGGTCTGGCCTACACCAACTGGCGACCGCTGGCTGGGGGCCATCTTCCCCGGAGCTTTCGCGGCTCTGATCCTCGGACTGCTGCAAGGCGTCTACACCATCACGGGTTTCGATGCCTCCGGACACACGTCGGAGGAAACCCGCAATGCAGCGCATGAGGTGCCGAAGGGGATGATCCACTCCGTGTTCTGGTCGGGACTGTTCGGCTACATCATGGTCTGCGCCTTCGTGCTCGCCATGCCGAGCGTCGAAGAAGGAGCCAAGCAAGGTTGGGTCTCGTTTCCCTGGACGATGCAAGCCTCCGGTATGCCGGAGACCTTGAAGGACATTCTCATCATCGGCATCGTGGTGGCGAACTTCCTTTGTGCACTTGCCGGCCTGACTTCGTGCTCGCGCATGCTGTTTGCATTCTCGCGCGATGGCGGCGTGCCTTGGTTCTCCCGGTCATTGCGAAAGGTAAGCAAAGAGCATCGCACGCCGGCAAATGCGATCTGGGCGAGCGCAGTGCTGTCGATTGTCGCCACGCTCTATGGCGATGCGTTCATCGTCCTCTCGACCGGCTGCGCCGTATTTCTCTATGTGTCGTACGCGATGCCGATCGGGGCGGGTCTCCTGGCC
Organism: Dongiaceae bacterium; assembly: GCA_035695765.1. GTDB lineage: Bacteria > Pseudomonadota > Alphaproteobacteria > Dongiales > Dongiaceae > Dongia_A. Next base: position 62,337 of record DASRRI010000060.1, on the reverse strand, counting down.
GAGGGCAAGACCTGGACCAAGAAGGGACCATTCGATCTGGGTGGCGCCTCCAAACTCGTGGCAGCGCTGGCGGTCATCGGCTGTGTCGTTCTGGTGGTCGTTGGCGTCCAACCGCCGAACGAAAAGGTCGGATATCTGCTGCTGGGCGGCATCATCGCTCTGATCATCATCTGGCATCTGGTGGAGAAGAACCGTTTCGCCGGCCCGCCGCTGACCGATGAAGCCGTGAAGGCCCGGCAGGCTGAGATCGCCCGCGAAGAAGCGGCGCTCGGCGGCGCTGGATAAGAACCGATCCTTATTACGAAATAACTAGGGGCCGCTCTTCGGAGCGGCCCCTTTTCTTTCGCCCTTTTGCGGCTTGACGGCATTTTTGCGCCGACACAGACTTGCCCCCTGTTTCGCCGCTGTCGGGAGAGACCGCGATCTCAAGGGAATCGCGGCGCCGAAGGAGCAACCGCCCCCGGAACCTCTCAGGCAAAAGGACCGATCGCGGCCGAATACTCTGGAAAGCAGGCACCGCGGCAGGACGCCGCAGCGCCTCACCGACGGAGTAAACCGGCCTTGCCGTCGCGGACGGTCGGTGAATCTCTCAGGTCCATAGACAGAGGGGGGCCGCACTCCTGCCAAGGGCAGGGCGCGGACCACGCGTCAGCCGGGGGGAGCATGATGGCCGAAGGAGAGGATTATCGTGCGTGGCGGCCGCCGACAGTGGCGGAGACGTTGCGCACGCCGGCTTCGCCCTTCGCACTCGACGAGGAGCGCCGCGCCTCGCTTAGCCTGGTGCTAATGAACGGCTTTGCGCTCGGCGACCTCGCTCGCCTGCTCGACGTCTTCACCTCCGCCAACGAGCTGGCGCACCGCCGCGCCTTTGCCTGGCAGATCGTGGCCATTTCCGGACATTCGGTCAGCAGCTCAGTCGGGATTCCAGTCGCGGTCGACGGCGATGTGACGGAGCTGCGGCCACTTTCCACCGTGGTCGTGTTCAGCGATGCCGATGCCTCAGGCGACGATTGCGCCGGCCTTGCCGCCTGGCTCAGCGCCCATCCGGCTTCGATCCAGCGCCTGGGCGGTATCGGCGGCGGATGCTCGGTGCTCGGCCGCATCTCTGCCATGCCGAAGGAACGGGCGCGCGGCGCCGCGCAGCGCAAGGAGCTGTTCTGGCGCAAGGACGATTTCTTCGGCTGCCGTGGCGGCTGCGCGACGTCGGATTTCGCACTCGCCAATGTCGAGGCGCTGCTGGGTGCGCCGGTCGCACAGCAGGTGATGATGCGCCTGGCACGTCAGCGGGTGCGCAAGAAGATCGAGCCTGCCGCCGACCAGCAGCAATCGATCGAGACCCAGGTCGCGCCGCCGATCAAGCGCGCCGTCGCCCTGATGCGCAACACGGTCTCGGATCCCGTGCCGTTGCCGAAGATCGCCGCGGAAGCCGGCATTCACCTGCGCCACCTGGAGCGGCTGTTCCATCGCCATCTCGGCGTCAGCCCGCGCGGCTACTATCAGCGCCTGCGCCTCGCCCGCGCGCGCGACCTGGTCCAGGGCACCATGCTGGGCCTTGCGCGCGTGGCGGAAGCGGTGGGTTTCGACTCGCTTTCGCATTTCTCCAAATGCTATATGGACGCCCACGGAATCAGGCCAAGCGAGGACCGCCAGCGTCACTTCACCACTCCCGGCGACGCGCCCGACGATGGCCTGACGGACACACCAACCGTCAACGAGCCTCCTTCCAAACGCCCTTCCGGCGCGCGTCGCCACGCCGCCTAGAGATCAATCAACCAAACAATCAGACGATAAACGGGGAAGAACGTCATGCCTTTGAAGCCGGAGCAGGTGAAGAGCGTCGCTGACGCTAAAAAGATCGTCGAGGAGCGCGGCCTCACGCACATCAAGGTCGGCGTGTTCGACGGCGATGCCATCCTGCGCGGCAAATATATGTCGAAGACGAAGTTCCTTTCCGCGCTCAATGGCGGGTTCGGGTTCTGCGACGTGGTGCTGGGCTGGGACAGCAACGACCAGCTGTTCGACAACGTCAAATATACCGGGTGGCACACTGCTTACCCTGATGCCTGGGTGCGGGTGATTCCGGAGACCTGCCGCGAGATTCCGTTCGAAGACAATACGCTGTTCTTCCTTTGCGAATTCGTGAACAAGGCAGAGGAGGTTTGTCCCCGCGGTGTCCTGCGCCGCGTGCTCGATAAGGCCGCGAAGATGGGCTACGAGGCCTATTCCTCGGCCGAGTACGAGTTCTTCATGTTCGACGAAACGCCGGAGAGCATCCGCGAAAAGGGCTTCCGCAACCTGACGCCGATGACGCCCGGCTATTTCGGTTATTCGATGCTGCGCGGCTCAGTCTGGGCCGAGCTTTATCAAGAGATCCTCGACACCTGCGAAAAGATGCGCATGCCGATTGAGGGCCTGCACACCGAGACCGGTCCCGGTGTCCTCGAAGCGGCCCTCGCCTTCGACAAAGCTCTGGAAAGCGCCGACCGCGCCGCCTTGTTCAAGACGTTCATGAAGGTGCTGGCGCAGCGCCGCGGCCTGATGGCGACCTTCATGGCCAAGTGGTCCAACAACTGGCCGGGCCAGAGCGGCCACATCCATGTCAGCCTCAAGGGCAAGGACGGCAAGTCGGTGTTCCATGACGCCAAGAAGCCGCATACCATGAGTGACAAGCAGCGTTGGTTCGTCGGCGGCCAGCAGTCGCTGATGCCGGAGCTGTTGGGCATGGTGAGCTGTACGGTCAATTCCTATTCGCGCCTGATCCCTGGTTTCTGGGCACCGACCAACGCGACCTGGGGCGTCGAGAACCGTACCTGCGCGCTGCGCGTCATTCCAGGATCGGAAAAGTCCCAGCGTGTCGAATACCGCATCGCCGCCGCCGACATGAACCCGTATCTGGCCATGGCGGTCGCGATCGGGTCGGGCCTCTACGGCATCGAGAACAAGATCGAGCCGATGCCTGCCATCGTCGGCAATTCCTATGATATGAAGCATCCAGCGAAGCTCGATCTGCCGCGCACGCTTTGGGAAGCGGCGCAGCGGCTGCGCAAATCGAAGGCCGCCGCCGAATTGTTCGGCGATGCCTTCGTCGATCACTGGGCTTCGACCCGCGAGTGGGAAGAGCGCGAGTTCCGCAAGCACATCACCGATTGGGAACTGGCGCGCTATTTCGAGATCATCTAACGGGCAGAATCATCATGGCAGCCACGCAGAAAACCATCACCCCGATCGACAACAGCGTCTATGTCGAGCGGCCTTATGCAACACCGTCGGAGATCGCCGCGACCCTGAAAGCGGCGGCCGAGGCGCAGCGCAAATGGAAGACGATTCCGATCGCCGAACGCGCAAAGATCCTGAGCAAGGCGATCGACATCTTCCTGACGCACAAGGACGAGTATGCCGAGCAGATCACGCGCCAGATGGGCCGCCCGATCAGCCAGAGTCCGGGCGAGATGCGCGGCTTCGAAGAGCGCGCCCGCTACATGATCCAGATCGCCGGTGACGCGCTCGCCGACATCGACGCTACTGACAAGCCTGGCTTCGTGCGCTTCATCCGGCGCGAGGCGCTGGGCGTGGTCTTCATCGTCGCGCCGTGGAACTATCCCTACCTCACCTCGGTCAACGGTGTCGTTCCGGCGCTGATGGCCGGCAATGCCGTGGTGCTGAAGCACTCGGCCCAGACTCCGCTCTGTGCTGAAGGCTTTCAGCAGGCGTTCGATGCCGCCGGCCTGCCCAAGGGTCTGTTCCAGCATCTGGTGCTGACCCACAATGATACGGCCAAGGTCATCGCCGCGCCGGAAGTTGCCTATTGCAACTTCACCGGCTCGGTCGCCGGCGGCCATGCCGTCCAGCAGGCTGCGCTCGGCAAGTTCATGGGCATCGGCCTGGAGCTGGGCGGCAAGGATCCGGCCTACGTCCGCGCCGATGCCAACCTGGACCACGCGATCGATAACCTCGTCGACGGCGCGATGTTCAATTCCGGCCAATGTTGCTGCGCCATCGAGCGCATCTATGTGCATGAAAAACTGTTCGACAAGTTCGTCGACGGCTTCGCCGACCTCACCAGGAAATACAATCTCGGCAATCCGCTCGATCCCAGCACCAATCTCGGACCCATGGTTCGCACGTCGGCTGCCGAGTTCGTGCGCGGCCAGATCGCCGACGCGGTGAAGCACGGCGCCAAGCCGCTGATCGACCCCAAGAGCTTTGCGGCCGATAAGCCGGGCACCCCGTACCTGGCGCCGCAGGTCTTGGTGAATGTCAATCACTCCATGGGCGTGATGTCGGAAGAGAGCTTCGGCCCCGTCATCGGCATCATGAAAGTAAAGTCGGACGACGAGGCGATCCGCCTGATGAATGACAGCAAGTATGGTCTCACTTGCGCGCTCTGGACCTCGGACACGGACGAAGCGGAAAAGATTGGCGACAAGCTGGAGACCGGAACGGTCTACATGAATCGCTGCGACTATCTCGATCCCGCTTTGGCCTGGGTCGGCGTCAAGGATTCCGGCCGCGGCGCCACCTTGAGCCGGGTCGGCTACGAGGTGCTGACCCGTCCGAAATCCTTCCATCTACGAAGGATCTGACCGGCCCCACCCCTGGACAGAGCCCAAAACCCCTGTAACTCTGCCATTTGTGAGGGACTCGGTCGCAAATAGCAGAGTTGTGATCATCGGGGGCGGGGTGGTCGGTTGCGCCATTTTCCGGCGGCTGGCGATGGCCGGGCTGGAGCCCGTGCTGGTGGAAGCGGCCGCCGACATCCTGGATGGCGCGAGCAAGGGGAATAGCGCCCTGCTCCACACCGGATTCGATGCACCGGAAGGCAGCATCGAGCTCTCCTGCATGCAGGCCGGCTACCGCGAATACCTGGCGATCAAGGATCACCTCAACCTGCCGCTGATGGAAAGCGGCGCGCTTGTGGTGGCATGGGATGAAGAGCAGTTTGCCAAGCTGCCGGCGATCGTCGAGAAGGCGCATCGCAACGGCGTTGCCGACGTCATGCAGATCGATCGCAACGAGCTGCGCAAGCGCGAACCGTTCCTGAGCGCGCGCGGTCTCGGCGCCGTCTACGTGCCGGGCGAGCACATCATCGATCCTTGGTCCGCGCCTTTGGCCTATGCGCATCAGGGCCTGGCCCATAACGGTAAGATCCTGCGGCGCTGCCGCGTCACCGGCGGCGCCTTCGATGGCTGGCACTGGACGCTCGAGACCACGCTCGGCCCGGTCTCGGCCGGCGTCGTCATCAACGCAGCCGGAAATTACGGCGACCTGGTGGAAGCTATCAACCAGGAGAGCCCTTTCACCATCACGCCGCGCAAGGGCCAGTTCGTCGTGTTCGACAAGCCCGCAGCCAAGCTGCTGCATTCCATCATCCTGCCGGTTCCGACGGAGCGCACAAAGGGGATCGTCGTTTGCCGGACTGCGTTCGGCAATCTGCTGGTCGGCCCGACCGCCGAGGATCAGCAGGATCGCGGCCGCGCCGAGGTCGACCACGCGACCCTGCAGCAGCTGATCGCCAAGGGCGTGGAGATGGTGCCCGCCTTAGCGCGCCATTCCGTCAACGCCATCTATGCCGGGCTGCGCCCCGCGACCCAGTTCAAGGACTATCAGATCACGGTCAATCGCGCGCGCCGCTGGATCACCGCGGCCGGCATCCGCTCCACTGGCCTCACCGCCGCGCTCGGCATCGCGCAGATGGTCGGCAAAGGCTTCGCCGAGACGTTCGGCGGCATGCGCGACGAAGAGCCGATCTGGACGCCTGTCCCCAATCTCGCCGAGGACCGCCCGCGCCAGTATCTCACGCCGGCCGGCGGCGACATCGTCTGCCATTGCGAGTGGGTGACACGCTCCGAGGTCGAGGCCGCGCTCGGCGGCCCCCTGCCGGCCGGTGACCTTGGCGGATTGAAACGGCGCACGCGCTGCATGATGGGGCGCTGCCAGGGCTTCTATTGCGGTGCCGAGGTCATGGCGATGGCGGAAGGCCGGATGCCGCGATGATGAACTCGACCGACGTCCTGATCGTGGGGGGCGGTCCGGCGGGACTCGCCTGCGCGCGTGCTTTGCGCGACGTTGGCATCCACAATGCCGTCCTGCTGGAACGCGAAGGCAAGCTCGGTGGGATTCCACGCCATTGCGGGCATCTTGGCTTCGGCCTGCGCGAGTTCGGCAAGGTTTATATCGGCCCTGACTACGCGCAGCGCCTCGCCGACGAAGCGGCGGGCGCCGATCTGCGCCTCCACATGACGGCATTGAAGCTCGAACCCGGCGGCCTGGTGCGCGCAACGGGCCCCAACGGCGCGGAGGATTTCCAGGCCAAGGCCGTCGTCCTGGCATTGGGTGCGCGTGAAACGCCGCGCAGCGCGCGCTTGATCTCCGGCGGGCGGCCGTTCGGCGTGATGAATACCGGAACACTGCAGCAATTCGTTTATCTCCACGGCAAATGCCCGTTCGAACGGCCGATCGTGATCGGCAGCGAGCTCGTCGCCTTTTCCACGTTGCTCACACTGCGTCACGCGCGCATCAGACCGCTGGCGATCATCGAGGAGCATGGGCGCATCACCGCGCAACAGCCCGGCAAGTGGATCGCGCGGCTGGGTTTCGGCGTGCCGGTCCTGACCAACACGCGCCTGACCCGCATCATCGGCCGGAATCGCGTCACCGCGATCGAGGTCGATCGCGGCTTCGGACCGGAGCAAATGGAATGCGACGGCGTCATATTGACAGGTCGGTTCCGTCCGGAGACGGCTTTGATCGCGCCCAGCCATATCGAGCTCGACCCCGGCACCGATGGTCCCGCGATCGATACCTATTTCCGCTGTTCCGACCATCAATATTTCGCTGCCGGCAACGTGCTGCGCGGGATCGAGACCGCAGGCCAATGCTGGCGCGAAGGCAAGGCGGTGGCGGATATGGTCATCGCGAGGCTGGAGAACCGCCTCCCCCTCCGCCAGCCGGACGCGCGCGTGACCTTGCGCGGCCCGCTCGCTTACGTCTATCCACAGCGCATCTATCGCGATGCTCCGACTACCAACCCCTTGCTGTTCAAGGCGCGCGTGGCGCATGCGGTCCGCGGCCGTCTCTCCGTCATCGTCGATGGCAATGTCGTCTGGTCGCGCCGCATCTCCGCCTTGCCGGAGCGGCGCATCACCTGGAAGCTGCCCTACCGCAATATGAAGAACTGCGAACGCGTGTCGGTGGAATTCGATGCTGCCTGACACATCGGTCATTGCCATCGACCAGGGCACGACGGGGACCAAGGCGCACCGGCTGCGCGGCGACGGCACGTTCGAAACGGTCGCGAGCTTCGAGCATCGCCAGATTTATCCGCAGCAAGGCTGGGTCGAGCATGACCCGGACGAGCTCGCCCGACACGTTGACACCGCGCTGGCCGGCGCCGGAAGTGCCGCCGCGATCGGCATCGCGAACCAGGGCGAGACGGTGGTCGCCTGGGACGCCGTAACGAAGCGCCCAATCTACAACGCCATCGTCTGGCAGGATGCGCGCACTGCCGATGTCACGGAGCGCATGAAGGTGGACGGTGCGGAAGTGCTGACTCTCTCCGTCGCCGGCCTGCCGCTCGACCCCTATTTCTCCGCCGCCAAATTGCGCTGGCTGCTCGACAACGTGCCGGACGCAAAGACGTTGCGCAGCGCGGGCCGCCTGCGCCTCGGTACGAGCGATTCATTTTTCCTGGACCGACTGACCGGCCGGTTCGCGACTGACGTGACCACGGCGTCGCGTACCAGCCTGATGAACCTCGAAACCTTGCAATGGGATCCGCGCCTCACCGATCTGTTCGGCGTGCCGATCGAGTGCCTGCCGGAGATTTGCCCGACCGCTGGCCTGTTCGCGGACGCGCACGGCGTTCCCGTGACGGCGAGCGTGGTGGATCAGCAGGCCGCCTTGTTCGGCCATGGCTGCCGGCGCAAGGGCGATGCCAAGATCACTTTCGGCACCGGCGCCTTCGCGCTCGCCGTTGCCGGTAGCACCGTCCCGCGCGATCGCGAGAGCGGCCTCGAAGCCACCATCGCATGGAAGATCGGCGATGCGCCACCTGCCTACGCGTTGCAAGGCGGCCTTTACAACGCCGCGTCCGCGGTCAATTGGGCGCGCAGCCTCGGCCTGTTCACGGACTATCAGGAGATCGACGATTTCGCCGGCGAGAGCGCGATCGCCCGCAATCTCATTTTCGTGCCGGCATTGAGCGGCCTCTCCTGCCCCTATTGGGACCGCCGCGCCGCCGGCCTCTGGCTCGGCATGGGATTGGAGACGACGCGGGCCGACATGATGCAGGCGCTGCTGGAAGGCGTCGCGCTGCTCGCCGAAAAGGTGATGGCTGCGATCAACAAGCTGTCGCCTCTCGCCCCGGTGCTCTCCGTCGATGGCGGCCTTACGCGCAATCAATACTTCACGCGCTTCCTTGCGGACGCGATAAACAAGCGCGTGCGCGTGCCCTCAAGCGCGGAGCTGACCGGCCTCGGCGCGGCGCAGCTGGCGATGATCGGCGCTGGCCTGGCAGACCTCGACAGCCTGCCGCCAGCGCCGCAGCTCTTGGCGGAGATAGCGCCCGGTGCGCCGCTTTCGTCCACGCTGCATGCGGCCTTCAGCGAAGCCGTCGCGCGCAGCAGGAACTGGCGGTAGCCAGATGGTTGCGTCCTTGCGAGTGGCAGCGATATAGTCGTGCGCGTGAAAATTGTGGGCGGGACGAGGGCGCGATGGGATGGAAGAATCGGGCAAGCGTCAATTTGATTGGCGCGTTCGCTCTGCTGACAGCCGGCTGCTCTATCCCTGATTATCACGACGAGCCGCCCGGACCGCGCACCGGCCAGCTCTACTGCAAGGATCCCGACAACGGCATCATCTACAGCCCGCAGGCTGCCCAGTGCGACCCCGGCGACATCGCAACCACGGAGGCAGCCTTCGAAACATATCGAGCGAACCCGGGCGAGGAGACGGCGGCAGCACCCAGCGAAGTGCCCGCTACACCAGCAGCGCCACCGCCTGCGCCGCAGCCGGCACCAGCGCCGCCACAAGCAGCACCGCAGCCGCCGCCCAGCGGGCAAACCGCCTCGCAAGGCGATGCCGAGCTGGAGTTGATCGCCACAGGCACGTCTTTCTTCGTATCCTCTGATGGCTACCTGCTGACCAACCATCATGTGATCGATGGCTGTGATCAGATGCTCGTCGTGACTGCGGATGGCGAATATCCGGCGCAAGTGGTCGACAGCAACAAGGAGTTCGACCTTGCATTGCTCAAGGTCAAGAAGTCGGGCATGCCCTTCGCGGCGTTTGCGGCCTTTCTTCCCGAGGCGGGCGATAGTGCCTATGCCGTCGGCTATCCGCTCATTTTCGATCTCGGTGGCATCAAGATCACGGACGGCATCGTATCCGGCCTCTCAGGGATAGGTGGGGATCAGACGCGACTGCAATTGAGCATTCCGTTGCAACCGGGAAATTCCGGCGGGCCGGTCTTGGATGAGACGGGCTTGGTGATCGGCGTCGTGAGCGCCAAGATCGCCGGAGAAATCGAGGAGGGCGTCTACGCCGAAAACGTATCCTTTGCCATCATTCCGGAAGCGGCAGGCGCCTTCCTGCTCTACAACCACGTAGAACCGACGATCCGCCGCTCGGACGTTGAGCGCAAGGCGCGCGACATCATGCGCGACGCCAGCCGCTACACCTGGCCGGCGCTCTGTTTCGCCCGTCCACCGGCCTGATCCGGGTCCGCCCCGAAATTGCCACCTTCGGCTGTCACCTCTTTCCCGCTCCAGGGGAAAGAGGGCATGCGCTGTCTGCTCGCAATCGTCTTGTGCCTGTTTGCTGCACCGGCTTCGGCCGATGGCGCAACGTCTGCGCTCGCCTTGGTCGAGGCCGCGCGGGCGCAGGTCGGCGTCACACTGATCTATGACCCAAGCTACCAGCAGATCGCATATCCGATGGGCGACGTGCCGGTGGAGCGCGGTGTCTGCAGCGATGTCGTGATCCGCGCCTTTCGCGCGATCGGCATCGATCTGCAGCAGGAGGTGCATCGTGACATGGCGCACCACTTCGCCGCCTATCCCAAAGCCTGGGGCCTTTCCGTGCCGGATGCGAACATCGATCACCGCCGCGTGCCTAACCTCGCCACCTGGTTCACGCGGCGAGGCTATACTTTGCAAGCCAGTCAGGATGCCGCCGAATACCACCCCGGCGATATTGTCGCTTGGGCGTTGGGCAACGGTCGGCCACATATCGGCATCGTATCCGACCAACGATCCGAGGATGGCGCGCGGCCGCTGGTCATCCACAATATCGGCTGGGGCGCCAGGGAAGAGGACGTGCTGTTTGCATACCGGATTACAGGGCATTTTCGGGCCTTTTAGGCCGATTTTCAGCCCCTTCCCTGCCGCCCGGAACCGGCTAGAATGCCGCCACTCCGGCCTCAAGGCTAAACCCAAGGACCCTATACAAAATGACCACCGACGCCGCCGCGCTTCGCGGCAATTGGAATTACCCGACCTCGGTCAAGTTCGGCTGCGGCCGCATCAAGGAACTGGCTGATCACTGCAAGGCGCTGGGCATGAAACGCCCACTGCTGATCACGGATCCCGGCCTTGCCAACCTGCCGATGATCAAGGACGCGATCGCGCGCGACGAAGCCGCGGGCGTTCCGACCGGCCTCTTCAGCAACGTGCAGGGCAACCCGACTGGCAAGAATGTCGAGGACGGCATCGCGGCCTACAAGGCCGGCGGCCATGACGGCGTCATCGCGTTCGGCGGCGGCTCGGCGCTCGACGCCGCGAAGGCGGTCGCGCTCATGATCGGGCAGAACCGGCCGATCTGGGACTATGAGGATATCGGCGACTGGTGGACGAGGGTTGATCCCAACGGCATCGCCACGATCATCGCGGTGCCGACGACGTCCGGCACCGGTTCGGAGGTTGGCCGCGCTTCGGTCATTACCGATTCCGACAACCACGTGAAGAAGATCATCTTCCATCCGAAGATGCTGCCCTCGATCGTGATCGACGATCCGGAGCTGACGGTCGGCCTGCCGCCGCACATCACGGCGGCAACCGGCATGGACGCCCTTTCCCACTGTCTCGAGGCCTATTGCGCGCCGGGCTTCCATCCGCTGGCGGACGGCATCGCGCTCGAAGGGATGCGCCTCATCAAGGATGCGCTGCCACCTGCCGTGAAGGACGGCAAGAACCTGGTCGCACGCGCCAACATGATGGCGGCGGCGAGCATGGGGGCGACCGCGTTCCAGAAGGGCCTGGGCGGCATGCACGCCATCAGCCATCCGCTGGGTGCGCTCTACAACACCCATCACGGCCTCACCAACGCCGTCGTGATGCCCTACGTTCTCGAATACAATCGCACGGCGATCGATCAGAAGCTGACTCGCCTCGCCGCCTATCTGCGGCTGCCGAACCCGTCCTTCAAATCGGTGCTGGACTGGGTCCTCGCTTTGCGCAAGGAGATCGGCATCCCGCACACGCTGAAGGAGATCGGTGTCGACGACAAGCAAGTCGACAAAGTGGCCGAGATGGCTGCCGCCGACCCCAGCGCCGGCGGCAACCCGATCCAAGTCGGCGCCAAGGAACTGCGCGTGATGTTTGTCAACGGCCTCGAAGGCAGGCTGGCGGCTTAATCGCGGTTCCCTCCGAACGTCATGGGGCCGGCAGCGATGCCGGCCCTTTGGGCATGGATCAATAGTTTCCAACCACGATCGGCTCTTCCTGCGCGATGCGGGTCAGACGTTCCCGCCATGCGGCCAGGTAAGCCTTGCGCTCCTCCTCCGTGATCTGTGCCGGTCCCCAGATGATCTGCGGCTGCAACACATCGTATCCGACGAACTCCAGCATGCCGCGTTGGATCGGACGCAAGATGCCGTTGATGTCGCCATTGAAGCCGCCTGGCTGGTATGCCTCTTCGCCGCTGCCGCCTGTGGTCAAGGACAGCAGCGCCCGCTTGCCGCGATAGAGTCCCTTCTCATAGAAGCGGCCGCGGCCATAGACCCGATTGAAGGCGAATACCTTGTCCACCCAGCCTTTTAGGATGCCGGGCACGCTGAACCACCACAACGGAAACTGCCAGATCATCAGATCGGCCGCCTCCAGCTTGGCAATCTCCGCCTCGACGTGCGGCGCGAAGCCGTTGCTTCCGGTGGCGTGATCCTCTTCGACCTGCTGCTTGAAATATTCGGCATTCTTCACGGTTGCGAAGTTGCGCCGGTCAGAGACCGGATCCCAATTCATCCGGTAAAGATCGGAGAAAGCAACGTCGTGGCCGAGCCCGCGCAGGGTCTCCACGGCCGTGTCCGCCATCGCCCCGTTGAAGCTGTGCCGTTCCGGATGGGCCAAGACGACCAGCGCCTTGAGCGGCGCTCGGCTCTTGTTGACGGTTGGTGCATCCAGGTTGCTGATCGTGTCCATCTTGGCATCTCATGACTGGTGTCTCGATGCCCTTTGATGTATGTAAAGGCTGTTATGAATTAAATTGAAATCGCTTCATGGAAGATATAAGTGATATCGAACTACGTCGGTTGGATCTGACCCTGCTCATGGTGCTGGATGGTGCTCTCAGGCACCGCAAGCTCACTACGGTCGCACAGCAGCTCGGCTTGACCCAGCCGGCGATCAGTCACGCCCTGACCCGCCTGCGCGATATCCTTGGCGATCCCTTGTTCGTGCGCCGCGCCAATGGCGTGCAGCCGACACCGCGGGCGCTCGCCCTCGCGCAGCCGGTGGCGCAGGCCCTCGCGACCTTGCGCGACGCGCTGCAGCAGGGCCGTTGCTTCGACCCGAGCTGCGCCACCCGCGAGTTCCGCATTGCGGCATTGGACTATGCGATTGCCTTGCTGGTGCCTGACTTCCTGGCGCGCTTCAGCACCATCGCGCCGAACTGCCGCCTGGCTTTCCGCTCAATGGGGTACGAAGCAGGACGAGCTGCGTTGGTCAATGGCTCGATCGATCTGATCCTCGGCATTCCAGCACCCAGCGGGCCGTTCTTGCAACGCACGCTAATAACGGAGAATTTCGTGGTGCTAGCGCGTCCCGATCATCCGGTCATCGGTCGCAAGCTGGACCTCGCGCGCTACCTCAAGTGCGGGCATCTGCTGGTTTCGGCCGCGGGTGATGCGCGCGGATCGGTCGACTTCGCCCTGGCAAAAATTGGCAAGGAGCGCCGGGTCGTCGCGGCGGTGCCGCAATTCCTCGCTGGTTTCGCCGCCGTCGCCGGATCCGACATGATCACGACCGCACCTCGCCGGCTCGCCAAGCGACACGCCACTGCCTTTGGTCTCCGGCAGTTCGAGGTGCCGTTTCCGCTGCCCGGCTTCGAGGTCGGGACGTTACGTCACGAGAACACCGCGCAGGATGCCGGACTCAATTGGCTCGAGAACGAACTAACGCAGGCGTTGAGCAAGATTCGCTAGAACCAATAGCGGTTGGCATAGATTGCCGTCGCCGCGGCGCCGAAAGTGATGATGCCGATGCGCACACCGCGCGGCGGCAGCACGCGGATCAGATGCCCTCCCGCATAGCCGCCGCCGATCGAGCCCGCCATCAGCACGACCATGGCCGGCCAGACCACCGCGCCCTGCCACACATAGACCCAGACGGAGGATGCGCTGACGCCGGTGATGAGGAGGTTCTTGAGCACGTTCGTGCTGCGTAGGTCCGTGAGCCCGCCGATCGACAGGATGGCGAGGTTGATGACGCCGAGCGCCGCACCGAAATAGCCGCCGTAGATCGAGGACAGGAACAGCGGGAACGCGACGCGCGCCATCTGCAGGTGGCCTTCACCGCTCGCCGGCAGATGCCGCTGCACCCACGGCCCGATCGCGAACAGCAAGGTGGCGCCGCCGATCAAGGCTGGAACCAGGAGGATCAGCAGGTCCGCCGGCGTTTCCAGCATCAGGAATGCACCCATCGCGCCGCCGATGACGTTGATCGCGAACAGCCAGCTCAAGGAACGGCCCCAGCTCGGCCGCCTTCGCCAATCCGCCACCGCCGCCATGAAATTGCTCAGCGACAGGCCGACCGCATTGGTGGCGTTGGCAGCGACCGGCGGCAAGCCCATGGCCAGCAACGTGGGAAAGGTGACAAGCGATGCCCCGCCTGCGATCGCCGCCGCGATCCCGCCGCCGAACCCCGCGGCGAACAGCAGCGCCGCGCTTGCCATGTCCATTTGGTCGCGCCCCCGGAAAGCCTCGCCGGGTGGCGAGACTCAAAACGACTTCCGGAAGACTACAGAGCTATCAGTCCGCGACCAAGCTGCAAGATTTCGAACGTGTGCAGTAATAGAGCGCACCGGTCTGCGTGTTCAGTTTCCAGACCGCCGGGTCTGGACCTGCGGAAATGTGCCAGACACCCGGTCCCGGATCGTCCGCCTGCGTTGCACGCAAATCCGAGGCGACGACACCGGCGGCAATCGTGCTCGATGTGAATAGAAGTCCCAGGAATATCACGGTGGTTGTCGGCATGCGACCACCCTCCATCGAATGTTTCCTGGCTGTATGAATCAGCCGTTGGACGGCCGCAGTGATGCGGTTCATACCGTCATGGGTTTGACACCGGCCTGCGGATACCAACCATGGCCGCCTCGACGATTGCCGCGGCATCGATGCGATATTGCCGGTAGAGATCTGAAATTGTCCCGGCCTGCCCGAAATGCTCGACACCCAGGGCGTGCACGCGGTGACCATGGACGCCGCCCATCCACGACAAGGTGGCCGGATGCCCGTCGAGCACGGTCACGATCCGCGCATCGCGTGCCAGCGGCGCCAGCAGCCGCTCGATGTGCGAGAGCTGATCACGCCCATGCTGCTGCGCGGTCTGCGCCGCCTTCCAGCCGGCATTCAACCGATCGGCGGAGGTGATCGCCAGCAACCCCGCGCCTGGGAAATACTGCAGAAGTTCGCCCATCGCCGTCGCCACTTCCGGCGCCACGGCACCGGTGAAGGCGATCGCGAGACCGGCGCCTTCGTCCGGCGGGCGCATCCAATAGCCCCCTTGGATGATGCCGTCACGCAGCTCCGGCGACATCGGGCGCAACACTTGGTCGATCGCGCGCGTGGAGAGGCGCAGATAGACCGAGCCGCCGTCGCGCTCATGCAGCCAGGCATCGCCCTTGTCCGCCTTGGGCGCGCGCTGGATGTATTCCAGTGCCCACTCCAGGATGACGGCGAGCTCGTCGACATAGGACGGCTCGAAGCTGGCGATGCCGTCCTGCGCCATGCCGATCAGCGGTGTGCCGATCGATTGATGCGCGCCGCCTTCCGGCGCGAGCGTGATGCCGGACGGCGTCGCGACCAGGATGAAGCGCGCATCCTGATAGCAGGCATAGTTCAGCGCATCGAGACCGCGCGCGATGAAGGGATCGTAGAGCGTGCCGATCGGCAGCAGCCGCTCGCCGAAAATGCTGTGGCTCAGCCCCATCGCGGCCAGCATCAGGAACAGGTTGTTCTCCGCGATACCAAGCTCGATGTGCTGGCCCGCCGGCCCCTTGCCCCAGCGCTGCGCCGACATCAGCTTGCGCGCCTGGAACACGTCTTCCTGCACCGCCATCGCGAACACGCCGCGCCGGTTGACCCAAGGTCCGAGATTGGTGGAAACGGTGACGTCCGGCGACGTGGTGACGATCCGCTCCGCCAGCTTGCCGCCGGCCCGTGCGATCTCCGCCAGGACCTGGCCGAAGCCTTGCTGCGTCGACATCGCGCCCTTGATCGGTGGTAGCGGCAACGCGCCGACCTCGATCCGTTCCGCATCGAAACGCCGCCTGCCCTTGGCATTGAACGGCGTCTCGGCCAACAGCGCTTCAAACTCGCGTTCGGAGCGATTGAGGCCGGCGCTCTTCGACCATTCCTGACCGTCGAGGATGTTGTTGACGGCCTTGAACCCCTTCATCTGCTCTGGACTCATCAGGCCCGCGTGATTGTCCTTGTGCCCCGCCAGCGGCAGGCCGCGCCCCTTGATGGTGTAGCAGATGAAACAGACTGGCTGATCGGTGTTGCCGGCCTCGGAGAACGCCTCGAGCAGACTTTCCAGGCAATGGCCGCCGAGGTCAGTCATGGTCGCGGCGAGCGTCTCGTCATCCATCGCATTGATCAGCGTGCGGGCATCCTGGTCTGTTACATCCTCCGCCAATTGCGCGCGCCAGCCGGCCGCGCCCTGGAACGTCAGCGCAGAATAGAGACCGTTGTCGCATTCATCGATCCAGTCGAGGACCGCCGGACCACCCGGCCTCTCCCGCAAGGCCTGCAGCTTCTTGCCATATTTCACGGTGACGACGCGCCAGCTCATGTTTTCGAACACATTGGTGAGCTTGCCCGTGAGTGGCGCGGAGATCACGGCGTCGAGGCTCTGCCGGTTGTAGTCCACTACCCACCAGGTGTTGCGCAGGCCATGCTTCCAGCCTTCGATCAGCGCCTCGTAGATGTTGCCCTCGTCCAACTCCGCGTCGCCAACCAGCGCAACCATGCGCCCCTCCGGCCAGTGACGGCCCCAGCCATGGGCACGGATGTAATCCTGCACCAGGCTGGCGAACGAGGTCATGGCGACACCGAGGCCGACCGAGCCGGTGGAGAAATCCACGTCGTCGATGTCTTTGGTGCGCGAGGGGTAGGATTGCGCGCCGCCGAAGGCGCGGAAGTCTTTCAGCTTGTCGAGGTTCTGATTGCCGAGCAGATACTGGATGGCGTGGAACACCGGCGAGGCGTGCGGCTTGACCGCCACGCGATCCTGCGGCCGCAGGATCGCGAAATAGAGCGCAGTCATGATGGTGACGAGCGAGGCAGAGGAGGCCTGATGGCCACCGACCTTCAATCCATCGTCATTGTCGCGCTCGTGATTGGCATTATGAATGATCTGGGTCGACAGCCACAGTACCTTGCGCTCGATGTCGCGCAGGACATCGATCGGAAAGATCTGCGCGCCAATCGCCACCGGCGCGTTCGCCGCCTGTGCCATCAATTCGTCCCCCGCTGCGGATCTTGTCTAGGCCGCCTGCATCGCCTCTTCGATGTCGGCGAGCAGGTCGTTCGGATCCTCGACGCCGATCGAAAGCCGGATCGTGCTCTCTGTGATGCCGAGAGCCTTGCGCTCCTCCGCCTTGATGCCGGAGTGGGTGGTGGAGGCCGGATGGCAGATCAGCGATTCGGTCCCGCCCAGGCTGACCGCCAGCTTGATCAGCTGGATCTTGTTCAGGATACGAAAAGCCACATCGCGCCCGCCTTTGACATTGAAGGCGAAGGTCGAGCCGGCGCTATGGCATTGCTTCTCGAAGATCTTGGCCTCGCGCGTGCCCGGCTTGATGAAGCCGAGATAATTCACACTCTCCACCATCGGATGCTCGCGCAGTCTCTCCGCGATGATCCGCGCGCTCTCGTTGGCGCGCTGCATGCGCAGGCTCAGGGTCTCGAGCGACCGGCCGATCAGCCAGGCACTGTGCGGGTCGAGCTGCGTGCCGAGCAGCCCGCGCAATTTACGCACGGCAAACATGAGGTCGCTGCGCCCAGCGACAGCACCCGCCACGAGATCGCTGTGGCCGGCGAGATACTTGGTGACCGAATAAGCCACGAGGTCGGCGCCGTGCAGGATCGGCTTCTGGTAGATCGGCCCGAGGAACGTGTTGTCGACCATCAGGATCGGCTTATGCCCCGTGCGCAGCCCATGCTGCAGGCACTGTCCGCCCACCAGGCTGATGTCGATCAGCGTATTGGTCGGATTGGCCGGCGTTTCAATGAGGACCATGCCGAGCTGTCCGTGCCGCGCCGCTTCGTTCATCGCCGAGGTGATGCCATCGACGCTGAGGCCATCGGTCATCGGCACGACCGTGATGCCGAAATCCGGGAAAAACCCGGAGAACAAGGATGACGTGCCGCCATAGATCGGCTTGCTCATCACCATCGACATGCCGGGCCGCAGGAACGCCATCGCCGCTGTCGTGATCGCCGACATGCCGCTGGAAAAGACGCAGGCATCGTCGGCCTCTTCGAGGATGGAGATGCGGTCCTCCAGCACTTCCAGGTTCGGATTGTTGAAGCGCGAATAGACCAGCCCCGAGGTCTCTTCGGCATTGAGCTTTACGCGACCCGCCGTTACGTCGAAGAAATGCGCGCCCTCCTCCGCTGAGCGGAAGGCGAAGGTCGAGCTCATGAAGAGCGGCGGCTTGACCGCGCCCTCGGAGAGCTTCGGGTCGTAGCCGTAGCTCATCATCAGAGTGTCTGGGCTGAGCTTGTGAGTGCCCACAAAGCGCTTGTGATAGGATTGCTGTTTCATGGTGGTCTCCCGAGACTCGTCGTCAATTCAGGTTAACCACGCTACGCCGCGACCAACGCAAAGATGCGCCTAATTCCACCTCAGAATTGACATGACTGGCAAAAACCACCAAAAATACAGTCCATGGCGCAAAAAATTGCCAATCCTGATCTGGACGCCCTGGATCTTAAGATCCTCGCGGCGTTGCAGGAGAATTGCCGCCTCACTCTAGCAGAACTGTCGGAGCATGTCGGCCTCTCACAGTCACCGTGCCTGCGGCGATGGCGGCGGCTGGAGGACGAAGGCTACATCACCGGCTACACCGCGCTCATCGACGCGCGCAAGCTCGGGCGCAAAATGATGGCGTTCGTCGAAATAAAGCTCGCGATCCATAGCGACGACGCCATCGAGAAGTTCGAGCGCGTGATCAGCCAGGCTCCGCAGGTGCAGGAATGCTATCTGATGACCGGCCAGCGCGATTATTTCCTGCGCGTGCTGGTGGACGACCTCGAGGACTATGATGAGTTCGTCAAGACTGTTCTTCGCGCCGTCGGCAATATCAGCTCGATGGAAACCTCGTTCGCGCTGCGCGAAGTGCAGATGCAGCCCCGGCTCCCCGAACTCCGCCCGGCCCGGCGCGCCAAGCGATGAGGCAGCCGCGCCAACCGGCCTTGACCCGCGCGATGATTGCCGCGCGTTTTCCCCATCCGGTGAAGGATGATCCCGGCGCGCATGTGTTGAAGACGGATGAGGAGCTTGCGGCCGCCCTCGATCGTATCCTGTTGGAGCATGATGAAGGCGATCTGTGGCTGTTCGGCTATGGGTCGCTGATGTGGAAGCCGGAGCTGGATTTCGCGGAGAGCCGGCCGGCTCTGCTCAATGGCTGGCATCGACGCTTCTGCCTGTGGCAATGGCGATACCGTGGGTCGCGCCACAAGCCCGGCCTGATGCTCGCCCTCGATCGCGGCGGCGCCTGCCGGGGCGTCGCCTATCGCCTCGCGGCACCAGGCGTGCGCGACAAGATCGCCGCCGTTTGGCGGCGGGAGATGATCGGCAACGGCTATGTTCCGCGCTGGGTGCGGCTGGTGACGATGCAGGGCTCCGTCCGAGGCCTGACGTTCGTTGCCAACCACGCCGGCGAGCGCTATGCCGGCCGCATCTCCGACGAGATCGTTGCCGACCACATCGCCCATGCCTGCGGCGAAGCCGGCACCGGCGCCGATTACCTGCTGGAAACCGTGCTCAGATGCGAGGAACTCGGCATCCACGACCGCTTCCTGTGGCGCTTGCAGGAACTTGTTGCGGAACGGATGCGTTAGAACCAGGAAAGGCGCTAGGATGCGGCGACCTTTTTCCTTCAGGTGATCATTGGACCTCATCCTCTACGGCAATCGCGAATCCGGACATTCCTACAAGGTGCGGCTGATGCTGGCGCTAACGCAGACGCCACATGAATATCGGCCGGTCGACCTCTCGGTGGCACGCGAGCAGCGCCCCGAGGATTTCCGCGCCATCAGCAAGTTTGGCGAAGTGCCGGTGCTGGTGGATCGCGGCCAGGCCTATGTGCAATCCGACGCGATCCTGCTGCATCTGGCGCAGCGCACCATGAAATTTTACGGCCGCGACGCAGTCGATCATGACCAGGTGCGCGAGTGGCTGTTCTGGGAAGCCAACCGCATCGGCATCTCCGTCCCCAATCTGCGCCTTGCCCTGCATTGGCTGCCCGAGACGAAGCCGGAGGTTCTGGATTGGTTGCGCGGCCGCGCGCTCGCGGATCTCGACCGCATGAATGCCGAATTCGGTGAGCGCAAGTTCCTGCTGGGCGATATTCCGACGGTCGCGGATATCGCCTGCTGTGGCTACCTGTTCTGGGCGGACCAAGCAGGGCTCGATCTGTCGCGCTGCCCCAACGTCCAGCGCTGGCTCGGCGACGTCAGCGCCTTGCCCGGCTGGCAGCATCCGTATGATCTGATGGAGCCGGCGCGGTAACTGCCTATACGAGGTGGATGTATTTCCGATCCGGATCGTAGGCGCCAATCTTCTCGTCGTCGGTCAGAAGTACAAGCCCTTCACTGGAAGCCTGACACGCCAGCATGCGATCGAATGGATCCTTGTGCAGCTGCGGCAACGCCTCCAGGGCGATCATCGATTGACCTGTGACCGCGAGCTCTCGAAATCCGGCCTTGGCAAAATCTGCAATTGCTTGGCGCACGGGCGGCAATCCGCCCGGCTGTATCGTATTTTTCACCGCGATTTCCCAGAAGCTGGCGGCGCTCACATAGGCCTCGACACCATCTGCGGACAATGCAGCGCGAGCGAGCGCGGAAAGTCTGCGCGACTGATAGGTCGCCCAGAGCGCAATATGGGTGTCCAACAGATATCTCACGAGCGACGACGCGTTCCCGGTTTCGCCCCGCGCCGATTTCTGGGGGTCGGCGCGAACATCTCCTCGATCAACGGATTGAGGGTGTCAATGTCGCTCGGTATCGAAAAAGTCCCGTCCGCGACTCCCAGACGGATGGCCGCCCGGACAATTGGCACCAATCGAGCGACCGGCTTTCCCGCGCGCGCGATAACAACCTCGCTGCGCGACCCGGTCTCAATCTGCTCGACCAGCTTGGAGAGATTTGTCTTGGCATCGTGGATATTGACGATCGTGCGCTTGTTCATGGTACCGCTCGGACTAAACTTAGCTAAGTCTAGCGCGGCACCGCCTGGCGGGCAAGAATTACAAGAACCGCTCGGCCCTTGCCTGGTCCGCGACCAGGCACAACTCGCGCCGGCCGAACCAGCGATAGCGGTTCTGTGCGACGAGATCGTAGAGCCGGTCCAGCGGGTGGATAGGCAGCACCGAAAGGACCGCCAGCCACGGCCAGGGCCAGCGCAGATACTGCACCATGCTGAGGAACCCGACCGACTTGTGCAGGATCACCGCATTCTCGACCAGATAGAAGCTGTCGAAGCTTTGCGCCGGCAGACGGTTGCGCTTCAGGAATTCCTGGCCGAGCGGCGATTGCGCCGCCAGGAACTTGAGGCGCTCCTTGCGGTCGCGCTTCAGGACGAACTGCACCCAGCCATGGCAAAGGTTACAGGCACCGTCATAGATCATGACCGGTGCCCCACGCGACAGGCCGGTCAGCGTGGGATCGAAACCGACCCGGCCGCTGCTCCGCGCCCGTTTTGCGCGCGCCGGGCGTGGCATCAGCATCGGCTTAGCCGCGCGCCGTTCTGGCGCGGAAGCCGCGCGGGCGCATGCGCTGCGCCACGCGGAAGGGATTGGGAAAGCGGCTGGTGACCGCGCTGAACTTGCCCAGGATCTTCGGCACCTGCATCACTTCGTCGATGCGGCGGTCGAGGAAGGCCCAGCTGTCGGCGGCGCCCGGCGATTTGTCGTTGAGCCAATAGAGCACCGTCGCCGAATAGACGCCGGCCAGCAACCCGCGCTTGGTGTAAAAATTGAAGTCGGTGGCAATGTCGCCGGCGCCGTACCACATCGCGTCGACCGTGCGATAGAGCAGGCGCAGAGCAAGGGCCGCGTTGTGCGGCATGGTGAGGAAGCTGCAGGCGGACTTGATTGCTTCGCGATGCCGCATATTGCGCTGAAGGCGCGCCTTCACGGCAAAGCCGATGCGATCGCGCACGCGCATCTCCGCGACATTGGCGCGCGCCATAGCCTCCAGCATCCGGCCGTCCTCGACCTCGTGATAGAAGGCGAGCAACTCCGCCATGCCGCCAGGAAAGGCGTTGAGCGCGCGATCCGCCGGAATGCCGGCGTCCTTCGCGCCCGCGTCGAACGCCTTCTGCGACCAGCCGTCGAAGGCGGCGTGCGACAATGTCGCTTCCAGCAGCGCCAGCCGGTCCGCGTCGCGGTCATAGGTCATGACCTACTCCTCTTCCACTTTCTGTCCATCGCCGAAGCGGCGCAGCTCCTCGACAAACGCCAGCTGGGATAGATCCGTCATGCGCATGGGATAGAGAACGCCGTCCAGATGATCGCATTCATGCTGGACCACCCGTGCATGATAGCCCTTGGCCTCCCGCTCGAACATGCGGCCATGCAGGTCGAGCGCGCGGTAGCGGATGTGCGTCCAGCGCGGCACTGGCCCAGCCAGACCAGGGACCGAAAGACAGGCCTCCACGCCAGTTGCTTTCTCCTCCGAAAGAGGCTCGATCTCAGGATTGATCAGCACGGTCAGCGGAATGTCCTCGGCCGGCTCACCTGTGGCAGCCCGCCGGTCACCAGGAACATAGAAGATGACGACTCGCTTCGAGGCATGGACCTGCGGAGCCGCCAGGCCGATCCCGCCGACATCCTCCAGGGTCTCCACCATGTCGCGCACAAGCCGTTGAATCTCTTCAACTTTTGGGTCAACCACCAGCTCAGCCCGGGCCTTCAGAACCGGGTGTCCCATGCGCGCGATTTTCAGGATCGCCATCTCGCGATTTCTCCCTTTCCCTTTGAAATATGGGGCAGAATCACCCCTACTGGAAGTCCCGTAAGGCCTTCACAAGGCGATCTGCCTGTGCTACACACCGCGCCAATCGCCGGGCGGCTAATCGTCGCCCGATGTTTTTTTGCGGTTTCAACCCGGCCGGTGGATGGATCGGCCGATGACAGAGATAGGAGCTGAGTCAACCGTGCAAGTCCTCGTCCGTGACAACAATGTCGACCAGGCCCTGCGCGCGCTGAAGAAGAAGATGCAGCGCGAGGGTATTTTCCGCGAAATGAAGATGCGCCGGAACTACGAGAAGCCCTCGGAGCGCAAGGCGCGGGAAAAGGCGGAAGCTGTGCGGCGTCACCGGAAGTTGCTGCGCAAGCGCCTGGAGCGCGAAGGCTACTAGTTTCCGCGCCTGTCACAGCGAAACGTTCGTCGGGGTCGGCTTGCCGGCCCCGATTTGTTTTCGGCCAAAGCAAACCGCCGGCTGTTGCGAGCGCCCGATTCTACGATCCGAGTTCAGCCGGTCTGTCCTTCAGCAACATCTCTCTACCCAAAGCGCGCTTGGCCCATTGCTGCACCGGTTGCTCGATGATGACGCGCGACAGGAGTGCCGCCGCGATACAGGCGATGATCGAGATACTCACAGCCATCCAGTGATCCTGCGCAAACAAGGCGAAGGCGACCTTCGAGACCGGCACGTGCAGAAGGTAGAGCGAATAGGATGCAAGGCCGAGGTCAAGCCAGGGTCGCCTGCCAAGAATTTCGAGCCTCCCGGCAGCTCCAGCCCAAACTGCGAGGATGAATGCAGCATTGACGGGAAAATAGATCGCCGCCGGAATTGACGCCCAGTCGGAACGGCCAAAGAGCGAATAGGCGACGGAAAGACCGAGGCAAAGGCGGGTTGCGAGATTGGACCTGCCGGTTTGCAGGCGATAGATCATCATGCCCGCGATGAACAGGTGCCCGAACTGCGGCATCAGGAGCAGCTGAAAGCTGAAGTCGCGATAGAGACCCGCGCCTCTGTCGAATGCCAACATGGATGCTCGATAGACAAACATCAGGCATAGCCACGCAAGCGCAATCCGATCCACGCGTTGGAGCAGGTTCCACCTGTAGATGACGGCCATGACGGCATAGAACCAGAGTTCATAGGCCAAGGTCCAATAGGGATGGATAATATCCGGTACCCCGATAAAGGCCTGGGCCATCGTTGCGTTCAACAGGACGGTGCGGACATTGGTCTCATGGTTCAGCAGCAGAAGAGTGCCCGTGGCAGCGACGGAGAGCCAATATCCGGGATACAGACGTGCCGCTCTGCTGATCACGAACTCCCTGAGAGAGCGTACGCGCTCGAGTGTCATCAAGATCACGAGGCCACTGATGACGAAGAACAGTTCGACCCCTAACAGCCCATAGTAGGCTTCGCGGTCGAACAGGTGATAGGCAAGGACACCAAGCGCCGCTAACGCTCGCAATCCATCGATGGCGTGCAGTCGCTCGGACCGGGGCACGGGATCAGCCTTCACATGGAAGGCGGCATGCTAGCACGGAGACGGAAAGCGCGCACGCTCGTTGCGCCTGGCGTCTACCACATCACAAGCAGGATGATCGCGCCGAGCGCGATGCGGTACCAGGCGAACACATTGAAATTGTGGCTGGCAATGTAACGCAGCAACCAGCGCACGCAGATCAGCGCCGCGATGAACGACACGATGAGGCCCACCGCCAGCACGGCAGCGTCGCCGGCCGCAAATTCCTGGCGGTGCTTGATGAGGTCGTAGCCGCCGGCTGCGATCAGAGTGGGGACCGCCAGGAAGAACGAGAATTCGGTCGCCGCCTTGCGCGATAGGCCGCACAGCATACCGCCGATGATGGTGGCGCCCGCGCGCGACACGCCGGGGACGAGTGCGCAGCATTGTGCGAGGCCGATCAGCAGCGCTTCGCGCCAGGTCATGGCATCGACGCTGTCAATGCGCCAGCTCTTGTAGAGCCGCTCCACCACCAGGATCACGACCGCACCGACGATCAGCGCCAGAGCCACGGGCACCGAGCCAAAGAGATAGATCTTGATCAGATCACCAAACAGAAACCCGACGATCGCCGCCGGCAGGAAGGCAATGAACAGCTTCAGCACGAAAATCTGATCGCCGCGCCGGCTGAATATTCCGATGGCAAGCTGCGTGAACTTGACCCGGTATTGCCACATCACAGCCAGCATGGCACCGATCTGGATGACGATCAGGAAGGCCTTGCCCTTGTCATCGTTGAAATCGAGCAGCTCGCCCGCGAGAATCAGGTGTCCGGTGCTGGAGATCGGCAGGAATTCGGTGAGGCCTTCGACAATGCCGAGAATGACGGCTTTGAGCAGCGGCACGAGTTCAAGCATTCAGGATTTCCGAGTCGCGAGGGAGGGTCGGCCGGAAACTAGCCAAATCCGACCATGCCCGCGACCGATTTTCCTGTGATGCGCATTGCGCGTTTGGTCGCATTTCCGGCGCCGAGCCGATGCCCGGTTCGGAAAATGTTCCCTATGGCAGCGTCTTCAGCTGATTGCGCCCGCCATGCTTGGCGGAGGCCAGGGCATCGGCGGCGAGGCTGAGGAACTCCGGTAGCCCATCGCGCGATTTCGGCTCCAGCGTTGCCAAGCCGATTGAGACGGTTACGTGACCATTGTCGTTGTCGGCAAAAGGCAGGCGCAGATCGCGCACACGCCCCAGCAGCCGGTCCGCGACATGGCCCGCGCCGGTGCCATCGGTATCGGGCAACAGCGCGACGAATTGATCGCCGTGATAGCGTGCCAGCAGGTCGGACGGACGGCGGATCTCGTCGGCCAACGCGCCCGCCAACTGCCGCAGCACCTCATCACCGGCCACATAACCATGCTGCTCGTTATAGGCGCGGAAATTGTCGATATCGATCACCGCCACCGAAACCTTGGTGTGATGACGCAGAGCCCGGCGCCATTCGCGGTCGGCATGAGCGTCGAAGTGCGACAGGCTGGCGACGCCGCTGACCTGATCGATGCCGGAATGATGGGCGAGCGTATCGCGCTCCTGCTTCAAATCGAGGTGGCGCTGCACCCGGGCTGCCAGCACCAGCGGACTGAGCGGCTTGGAAATGAAATCGACCGCACCCAGCGCGAGCCCGCGGATCGCGACCGGCTCCTGCGCGGCGCCGGCCAGCAGCACGATCGGCGTGTTGCGCGTGGTCGGCGCGTTGCGGAAATGCTTGATCATGCCGTGGACGATGCCTGCATCCTGGTCTTCGCCGATGTCGAGCGCGATCAGATCCGGCGGCGTGCGGTCGGCAAAGCGCATCGCCTCGCCCGCGTCGCTCGCGGCCTGGATATCGCGCCGGCCCTTGAAGGTGATCTTGAAGACAGCCCGGTTCGCGATCGAAGCGTTAATCAGCAGGAGCTTATCTGGCATCGCCGTATTCATTGGTTGACCTTGGTCCCCGTAGGAAAAAGCGTCTAACACGGACACCGCGCGACTTTCCAGTCCAAGACTCGACCGAAACTCACATATAGTAGCGCAAGTCGGGTAGCTCGACGGAATCCTACCGGAAATATGGTTTACGATTCCTTGCCGTCTCGAGGAGACGCCGCATCAGGCGCTACGCACCTGGGCAATAAAGGCTTCCACCTCTCGCGCCAGGGCTGAGGTCTCCTGCGCCAAGGTTTCCGTCGCGCCGAGCACGCGTTGTGCCGCCTGGCCGGTTTCTGTCGCCGCGCCGGCAACGCCCGAGACGTTGTCGCTGACCTCGTGGGTGCCGCGGGCAGCCCGCTGCGCATTACCGGAGATCTCCCGAGTCGCTGCCGACTGCTCCTCCACCGCTGCCGCGATCGAACTCGATATTTCGTCGATCTGGCGGATCGTGTCGGTAACGTGCTCCATTGCCTTCGCCACTTCACCGGTCGCCGCGCGCATCGTAGAGATCTGGCCGGTGATTTCCTCCGTCGCCTTGGAGGTCTGGTTGGCGAGATTCTTCACCTCTGCAGCCACGACCGCGAAGCCCTTGCCGGCCTCGCCGGCGCGCGCCGCCTCGATGGTGGCATTGAGGGCCAAAAGGTTGGTCTGCTCGGCGATATCGTTGATCAGCTTGATCACGTCTCCGATCTTTTCCGACGAAGCGACCAAGCCGTCCATTGTCTTGTTGGCCTGCCCGATCTCATCCACGGCCTCGCGCGCGACCGTCGAGCTCGTGGTGACCTGACCGCTGATCTCCGAGATCGAAGTGGATAATTCCTCCGAGGCGGCGGCCACGGTCTGAACGTTGGCCGACGCCTGTTGAGTCGCGGAGGAGACAGCGACAACCTGCTTCGAGCTCTCGCCGGCAATGCGAGTCATCACCTGCGCGTCTTCCTGCAACCCCTTCACGGACATTTCGACCGAGCCCAGGACGCGCTTGACGGTCGCATCCAACTTCTCAGCCAGGGCGATCATGGTGCGCTTGCGCTCCTCTTCCGTCGCGCGCTTGGACCCTTCCTGCTCCTTGGCCAGGCGGCGCCGTTCCTTTTGTCCGTCACGCAGCACGCCGACCGCGCGCGCCAAGTCGCCCAGCTCGTCCCTGCGTCCGGTCTCTGGCACGGCGCTCTCGAGATCGCCCGCCGCAATTGCTTCGGTGGCGGCGGACACCCGCACCACCGGCTTTGCAACCGCATTGCCCAGCCACCAGAACAAGCCGACGCCCGCCAGCAGAACGCCGACGATCACGGCTGCGATCATGATCGCCATATCCGTCGCCCCGCCGGTAATGGCGGCTTCGGGCACCCGGACGACCACACGCCAGGTTTCCGCAGCTCCGCGGAACCGAACCGGCAGCACGGAATAATCGAAGCCGCCAGCCACGCCATGGACCAGCTCGTTGCCACCGAGCAGCGCCTTGACCGGATCACCGTCGGCCACCGGTTGGCCGAGCGATTTGGGATCGCCAATAGCACCCCAGGTGCCGACGTCGGACACCAGCATGACGTCGCCCGAGCCAAGCGGCTTGATCGCAGCCAGCGCCTGCTGCAACTTGGTCATGTCGAAATCGACGGTCGCGATGCCGATGCCCTTGTCGCCGTCGTTGATCGGGACGCTGACAGTCGACATCAGCACGTCCTTGCCTTCGACCGGATAGATGTAGGGCGGCACCAGCGTGGTGCGGCCGTTCTTGAGCGGCGTCAGGTACCAGCCCTCGATGCCAGCCTCGACCGTCATGATCAGCGGCTCGATCCCAACCGTGCCGTCCGCCTTGTTGAAATAATAGGGCACATAGCGGCCCGCTTCGTCCTGCTGCGGCGCCTGGCCGGCAAACTCGGCGTCCTTGCCGTCATAGCCGTTGGGCTCGAACGCGATGGTGACGCCAACGAAGCGCTTGTTGGCGGCAATCACCGCTGTCCCGATCTCCGCCAGTGCCGTACGCGGCACGCCGGCCTTGCGCGCGCCTTCGACCGCGCGGGCCGTTGTCTCCGCCGTGTCGATCGCTGGCTGGATGTAGTTGATGACCTGCTCGGCAGTCCCCTCGGCCACTGCGACCACCGTGCGGTGGGCATCTTCGGTTGCCTGTTCGAACGAGTTCCAGACGGCGTAGCCACCCGCCGCAGCAAATCCAGTCAACAGGATGGCCGTCCCGGACAAGATCAGCCGGGGCCGGAGCTTCAGGTTCGGTAACATGGGAAATGCCCCCGCCAAAGGTCGATGTTTTGACCTGAATATAGGGAGGACAGCTAACCAATCGTAAACAAGCGGTGCGAGCAGAGCCTCAGATGTACTCGGCGAATCCGACCAGGGGCGCTGCTTGCTGCGGCTGGCTCGCTTTGGCGCGGCGAGCAATGATGCCGGCATTCATTGCCAGGATGATGCGCGATGCCGTGGTCTGGCAGAGGCAAGGCACGACCGCATGGATCAACGCCGCCACGCCGGCCAGCAGCAGCCGCGACGCGATGCGTAGCGCAAAGGCGCCGTGCTCGAGGTAGTTCTCATCCACCGTGCGCGGGTGCGCCAGGAACACGCGATCCAGAACTTGCATGATCGTCTCCCACCAGAATGATGGGACTCTGCACTATTCTGTACGAAAATATGTCCCAAACTGTATCGCGATATGATAGTTTAGCGGGACATCATCCCATGAATTGGCGATTCCGATGATAGATGACATCGACCGTGCCCTGCTCGACGCGCTGCAGAAGGATGCCAGCCTGTCGGTCGACGAGCTGTCGGAGCGCGTGCATCTATCCCGTAACGCCTGCTGGCGCCGGATCAAGCGGCTGGAGGAAGAGGGCATTATCCGGGGACGGGTGGCGCTGCTTGACGCTGCCAAGCTCAATCTCGGCCTCACCGCCTTCATCGCCGTGCGGACAGGACAGCACGAGGCGAGCTGGCTCGAGAAATTCTCCGCCGCCGTGCGCGACATCCCGGAGATCGTTGGTGTCTATCGGACGACCGGCGATATCGACTATCTGCTGCAGGCGGTGGTGCCGGATGTTGCCGGCTATGATGCGCTCTATAAGCGTCTGATCGCCCGCATCTCGCTCAGCGACGTGTCGTCGAGCTTCGTGATGGAAAAGATCAAGGAGACGACAGCTTTGCCCTTGACCCAGGTCTAGCTGGCGGGCGGAACCGCGGTCCGCCCGCCAAGCCAGTCGCCATCTAGCTCGCCGGTTGATTCAGGTGAGCATGGACGTCCTCCTGGACGAGGGCATAGGCTTCGCCCGAGCCGGTGTGCCGCGCATAGACGTCGTAGCCGTCCGGCGCGTTCGTGGGTTCGATCGCGTGCCACTTGCCACCGGTCAGAGTCACTTCATCGCCATGGCCGCCATCGATCCGAACCGCATGGCCGGCGCCGAGTTTGTCCGTGCCACTGAGCTTCGGGTCGAACGTGCCGCTGCCCAGATCGAGGATGTCGTGCACGCTGAGGGTCAGCCCATCCTTGCCGGCGCCGTGCATAGCGATGGTCTCGATCCCGCTGACGCGGCCGCCACGGTCATTGTGCGCGAGATCGAGCTCGCCTTCGAATGTCAGCACATCGCCCCTGCCCTTGGCGAGGTTCGTGCCACCCTCGCCGCCCGAGACCAGGCCGAAATCCTCGGGGTCGAACAGAGTGATGATGTCATTGCCGCTGCCGCCATAGCCCTTGTCGCCGGCGCGCAGATAAAGGTGATCGTGGCCCTGGTTGCCATAGAGGATGTCGGCATCGGTGTCGTTGCCGCCACTGATGATGTCGTCCCCACGGCCGCCCTTGACGACGTCGCTTCCGGCCGCACCATCCAGGTGATCGTTGCCTGCGAGGCCATTCAGCTCGTCCTTCCCGACCTTGCCATCGATCGTATCGGCACCCGCGGTGCCGTCGAAGATGATCTTGACCAGATGCTCGAAGTCCCCGGTATTTTCGACTCCATCGATCATGCCGATGCCGAGGCCGTAGAGCTTGTGCTCGACAACACCGGGCTCAAGCGGGGTGAATTCCTTCGTGTCCAGCAGGTCGCTGAACATGCCGTAGGGAACGTCGGCCGACGCATGGAGGCCAGTGACCTGCGCCGCATCCTCGGCCACGCCGGCAGCGTGCTCCTGTTGGTAGCTGTCGCCGACCTGCGGATGGGCTTCCATGATGATGCCAGGTTCCGCACCATTGACGCCGGCCCGCCAAGTTCCCTCGGTACTGACGACCTTGCCGTCGTCGAGTTCCTTGGTATCTTCGCCGAAATACCAGACGTTGCCCTGCTTGTCCTGGGCGTAGTAGTCGAACGTATCCTCTATCACCTGGCCGTCTTCATGAGCGACGTCGTGGACCAGGGTGCAGGTGACGCCGTCGATCACCTTGGTGTCATGGGTGACGATCATGGTGTCGAAAGCTTCTTTGCCCGGATTCTCATAGACGTACGTCGTGCCGGGCTGCAGCGGGAAATAGGGGTTGTCGATTACGGATACGAAGTCGGCGGGATCGATCGTAGTCTTGGTTGGTGTTGGCATCTCGGTCTCCTTTCGTGGATGCTTAACCCTCGCTTGAAAGCCTCCCCGACCAAAGCCGACAACCTTCTCTCGAGCTCGCCGTCACTGCCGGTCGAACCCCAACGTTACTTGCCGATGATGCCATCCACCCGCTCACGAGGAGCGGTCCCATGGCGCCGGAATCCTCAGTCAAGACGCGACGATACTCAACTTACGGATTCGTAAGACTGACGTCGCAGACCGGCGTCATTGTTTCGGCGACCATGTTACAAATTCGTCACGAGATGGCTGCGCGTGCTGGGCATGCATTGGCCGAGCATGGCAACGCCAACCGCAGACCCTATTGTCAGGATCGTGGTAAGCGTGTCGTCTATGAAGTCGAGAAACGTCAGGTCGCTGGCCTCACTGACGATTCCGCCATCGATAGGGCGAAACAGCCCAGTCGAGGCCAGAGAGCACCCATCTCGTTCGCCAAGCCGTGCCATGCATCATTCACTCCGCTAATTCGAAGTGAACGGCACGTGCCCTGCAAACGCAACTTGACGATTCGTAAGGTGCGGTTCGGTTGGCGCGTTTGTCGCTAGCCGAGCGACTTGACGATATCCTCGCACATCTTCTTGGCGTCGCCGAACAGCATCATGGTGTTGTTGCGGAAGAACAGCTCGTTATCGACGCCGGCATAACCCGACGCCATCGAGCGCTTCACGAACAGGACGGTCTTCGCCTGCTCCACGTCCAGGATCGGCATGCCGAAGATCGGGCTCTTAGGATCGGTCTTCGCCGCCGGGTTGGTGACATCATTGGCGCCGATCACGAAGGCGACGTCGGCCTGGGCGAAGTCGCGGTTGACGTCTTCCAGCTCGAACACTTCGTCATAGGGCACGCTGGCTTCGGCCAGCAGTACGTTCATATGGCCCGGCATGCGACCCGCCACCGGGTGGATGGCGTAGGAGATCTTGGCGCCCTCCTCCTTCAGGAGATCCGCCATCTCGCGCAGCGCGTGCTGGGCCTGTGCCACCGCCATCCCATAGCCCGGCACGATGATGATGCTTGCCGCGTTCTTCATGATGAAGGCGGCGTCTTCCGCGCTGCCTGCCTTGATCGGCTTGTCGCCGCTCTTGGCCGCAGCGGCAGCCCCGCCGCTGTCGGTGCCGAAGCCGCCCAGGATCACGTTGAAGATCGAGCGGTTCATGCCCTTGCACATGATGTAGCTGAGGATCGCGCCCGAGGAGCCGACGAGAGCGCCGGTCACGATCAGCAAGGTGTTGGAAAGGGTGAACCCGATGCCGCAGGCCGCCCAGCCGGAATAGGAATTCAGCATCGAGACGACCACCGGCATGTCGGCGCCGCCGATCGGCAGGATCAAGAGGAACCCGAGCAGCAGCGACACCGCCACCAGGCCCCAGAAGGCGAGCTCCGACTGCGTGACGATGACCGCGACGATCAGCGCGATGATGCCGATGCCGAGCGCGGCATTGAGGATATGCTGTCCCGGAAACACCAGAGGCGCACCGGACATCAGCGCCTGCAGCTTGGCGAAAGCGATGATCGAGCCGGTGAATGTGACGGCGCCGACCGCGACGCCGAGTCCCATTTCCACCAGGCTGCCTGGATGGATCGCGCCGACGTCGCCAATGCCGAACTTGGCCGGCGCATAGAACGCCGCCGCCGCGACCGCGACCGCCGCCAGACCAACCAGCGAGTGGAAAGCCGCAACCAGTTGCGGCAGCGCGGTCATCTGGATGCGCTTGGCGATCACCGTGCCGACCAGGCCACCGGCGATGATGCCGGCAATGATGAACCAGTAGCTCTGGACGATCGGCAGCGCGACTGTGGTAACGATCGCGATCGCCATGCCGACGAGGCCATAGAGCAAGCCGCCACGAGAGCTTTCCGGCGAGGAGAGGCCGCGCAGGGCCATGATGAAGCAGACCGATGCGATCAGATACAGGAAGGCGGTAAGGGTCTCGTTCATGGTATCGTTTCCCCCGATCCGCCTCAGCGGCCCTTCTTCTTGAACATGGAGAGCATGCGGTAGGTCACCAGGAACCCGCCGAAGATATTGACCGAGGCCAGCGCCACCGCGACGAAACCCATAATCTGGCTGAAGCTGAGATCGGCGGGGCCTGCCGCGATCAGCGCGCCGACGATGATGACCGATGAGATGCCGTTGGTCACGGCCATCAGCGGCGAATGCAGCGCCGGCGTCACCCGCCAGACCACGTAATAGCCGACGAAGCAGGCCAGCACGAACACGGTGAACAGGAACACGAACGGCGCGTGCACCATCTGCGTGGCGGCTTCGCCGACTTGCGCAACTGCGTTGGTCGTTTCCATGGCGCGCTCTCTCCTTACGCCTTGAAGTTGGGATGGATGGTCTGGCCGTCGCGAGTCAGCGCGACACCTTTCACGATCTCATCCTCCCAGTTGATCTTGAGGCCCTTGGTCTCCTTGTCGATCAGGAGCGTCAGGAAGTTGAGCAGGTTTCGGGCGTAGAGTGAGGTTGCATCGGCAGCAAGGCGGCTCGGCACGTTGGCATGGCCGACCAGCTTCACATCATGCTTCTCGACCACCTTGCCGAGTTCGGAAAGCGGGCAATTGCCGCCCTGCTCCACCGCCAGGTCGACGATGACCGATCCCGGCTTCATGCTCTTCACCATGTCCTCGCTGACCAGCACCGGCGCCTTGCGCCCGGGGATGAGCGCGGTGGTGATGATGATGTCCTGCTTCTTGATGTGTTCGGCGACCAAGGCCGCCTGCTTCGCCTTGTAGGCGTCGCTCATCTCCTTGGCGTAGCCCCCGGCGGTTTCGGCCTGCTTGAATTCTTCGTCCTCCACCGCGACGAAAGTGGCGCCGAGGCTTTCCACCTGCTCCTTGGTCGCCGGCCGCACATCCGTCGCCGAGACGATGGCGCCGAGACGGCGAGCAGTCGCGATCGCCTGCAGCCCCGCGACCCCGACACCCATGATGAAGACGCGCGCCGGCGCGACTGTCCCCGCCGCCGTCATCATCATCGGGAAGGCGCGTCCGAACTCCGCCGCCGCATCCAGGACAGCCTTGTAGCCGGCGAGGTTCGATTGCGAGCTGAGCACGTCCATGTTCTGCGCGCGGCTGATACGCGGCATCAGTTCCATGGCGCAGGCAATGATGCCGGCATGGGCATAGGAATTGATCTGGTCCTTGGCGCCGTAGGGATTAAGGCTGGCCGCCAGCAGGGCGCCGCGCTTCATGAGCGAGAGCTCGTCAGGGCCGCCGTCGGCTGCCGTCAGCGGGCGCTGGACCTTCAGCACGACATCGGCGTCGCTGAGGGCGGCGCGTGCATCCGCCACGATCTTGGCGCCCGCCGCTTCATAGGCGCTGTCCGGCGTCGAGGAGCCAGCGCCGGCGCCGGTCTCCACCAGCACCTCCGCACCCAGGCCTACATATTTCTTGATCGTATCGGGAGAAACCGCGCAGCGCTTTTCGTTGGGCCGCCGCTCCTTTATCACGCCGATTTTCATGCTTTCTCCCCCGGTTCACCCATCCGGTGTCACCCCTGAAGGCAGGCCTCAAGGCTAGCGCCGCTGTCCCGCCCGATTGTGCGATTCTCCCCTGCGATTGGCCGATTCTCGACCGTTTGCTGCGTCGAATCCGCTCACCCGCACGTAAGCGGCCGCATATTGCACAGTTTGGCTGGAGTGAACAAGACGTGCCTAAGGCCAACTCGAAGTGTGAAATGGTGCAGGAACCAACCGCAAGCAACCATCACCTTTTGCACCGCTCCGTCGAATCGCGCCTTGGTGTAGAATTGGGACCATATGGCGGGGGCACATGTCGGACTCACAGATCGGCACCGAGATTGAGGAGATCGACCCGCGGGTGGTGGAGCGGATGGCCGAGGAACTGGCGACTGCAAACGCCTCTCCGACTGTGGACCGCCTCTTCATCGCGCGCGATCGGGCGGCACCTCTTATCCTCTGGTCGCCAACGCTGGATCGGCTTCCACTCGACGGGCTGCGGTTTCTTCTCAACTATTGGGACGAGGCGCGCGGACGTGCCGCCATGCCGCCAGTCGCCGCCATCGACCCATTGGTCCTGAAACCGGTGCTCGGCAATGTCATCATCCTGGACGTGCTGGAGGGCGGCGCAGATTTCCGCTTCCGGCTGTTCGGGACCCAAGTGGCGGAGGCTGCGCGCTACGACTGGACCGGCAGCACGGTCGATGAGATGCGGAGGATCCTGAAAGGCCCCGGCCCCGCATTCTATCTGGCAGGCTATCGCGCGGTATTGCGGCGTCGGGAAGCTCTCTTCACCATCAGCCCGGCGATGGTCATCTTCAAGGATCGGTCTTGGGCGCGCCTCGTCCTGCCCCACGGCGATGGCGAACGGGTCGAGCGCATCCTAGTCGGCAACTATGCGATCGGTGACACCTTCGTCAGCGATGCGGATGAACGCAGGCTGGACGACCTGCGCGAGCAGATGCGCGCCGAGCGCGAGCCGCGCTGACGCTTATTCCTTCCAGTGCGGCGGGATTGTGCGCTCGAAATAGGGCAGCGCCTCGATGCGTTTCATCCATGCGGCGACATTCGCCGGCAGTTCCTCGCGCTTGAGGCCCATTCCGGGCACCCGCTGCTCCAGCCGCACCGGCATCCGCATATAAGGATAGACCGCGAAATCGGCGAGGCTGAGTTGGTTGGCGAAGAAATCACCCGATAGATTGCTGCGCCAGTACGCCAGCTCTTCGCGCAGCCTTGCCTTCGCATCGGCGATCTGCTTCTGATCGCGCTCGGCCTCAGCGGTGTAAAGCACCTTCGTCATCAGGTCACTGC
Organism: Dongiaceae bacterium; assembly: GCA_035695765.1. Lineage (GTDB taxonomy): Bacteria > Pseudomonadota > Alphaproteobacteria > Dongiales > Dongiaceae > Dongia_A. The sequence continues at coordinate 26,917 of DASRRI010000060.1, read as the reverse complement.
CGGCTTCGTAGAGGCTGTCATCGGCCTCGCCGATCAGCCGGCGGACGAGGGCGCGGCCTTTCGCGTCCTTAGGCAGCAGCGGGTGCTGCGGGTATTTCTCCTCCAGATACTCGCAGATCGCGTTCGATTCAGAGAGCGCGAGCCCGTCATCGACGATGGCCGGCACCTTGCCGCGCGGGTTGATCTTGAGAAATTCAGGTGTCCTGGTCTCATCCTTATCGAATGACAGTTGCTTGGCTGTATAGGGGATTCCCTTGTGCTCCAGCGTCAGCCAGACTTTCCAGGCAAACGGCGAGCCCGAGCCGAAATAGAATGTCAGTGCCATGATGGTCCTTCCCAGATGAGGATTGTCTAACGCTGCTTCTTGAGGCCTGCGTCCATGAGCGCTGCCTTCTGCCGCTTATCGAGTGCTTTCACATCGAAGCCGGTGATGAGCTCGTGGAACAAGCGGTACCAGTTGATCTCCGCCTTGAGATGCATGAAAACCGAGCCAAGGCCGATGGCGGCTCGGTCCATGAAGACGAATTCCTTGGGCGGCGTGACGGGGCCGAGGCGGCGCAGTTCCGCATGCACGCCTTCCGCCACTTCGCGGCCATAGACACCGGTCTCGGCATCCTGGATCTTGCGCTCCTTGTCCTCCAGCAGCGGGCCATAGACGAAATGCGCCCAGCGATTGAGGACATTGATGACTTCGCGCGACAGCCCCTTGAAGCCCCAGCTTTCATAGGCCGATACCGCCAGATCGCGATCGTCGTTCAAGAGGGCGTAATAGAGATCGATCACGCCCTTCACGAATTTCGGCTCGAAGATCCGGATGCAGCCGAAATCCAGCAGGTTCACATCCCCGTTCGGCCGCATTGTGTAGTTGCCGAGATGCGGGTCGCCGTGGATGACACCGTATTCGTAGAACGGCACGTACCAGGCCCGGAACATGTTGTAGGCGATACGGTTGCGCAGCTCGAGCGAAGGCTTGCCCGCCAGCACCTGCATCACCGGCTTGCCGTCGATCCAGCTCATGGTCAGCAGGCGCTTGGTCGACAGGTCCAGAAGCGGCTCGGGCAAGTGCACATGCTTCTCGCTCGCCAACATGCGGCGGTAGAGCGCCATGTGACGCGCTTCCTGCTCGTAATCCAGCTCCTCGCGCAGGCGATCGGCGATCTCGCCATGGATTTCCTTGGTGTGGATCGCGCGGTCATAGCGCTCGTAGATCGAGAAGATGATGCTGAGCTGCGAGAGATCGGCTTCGACCGCCGAGGCCATATCCGGATATTGCAGCTTGCAGGCCAGCGCTTCGCCATCATGCGACGTCGCGCGATGCACCTGGCCCAGCGAGGCGGCAGCGGCGGCCTCATGCTCGAAGCTCTTGAACTTGGTGAGCCAGCTGCCGCCGAGCTCCGCCGCCATGCGGCGCTTCACGAACGGCCAGCCCATTGCCGGCGCATTGGCCTGGAGCTGCTGCAGCTCCTGGACATATTCCTTGGGCAAGGCGTCGGGGATGGTGGCCATGATCTGGGCCACCTTCATCAGCGGGCCCTTGAGGCCACCGAGCGCCGCCGTCAGCTCCGCGGCATGTACGGCGCGGTCGATCTTGAAGCCGAGATAACGCTGGCCCGCGACGCGCGCCGCCAGCCCACCCACTGCGCGGCCGACCCGGGCGTAGCGCATGACGCGCCCACCGAGAGAATTCCGTTCGTCTGTCATCAGGACGGCCGCGCCGTCACCCCATCTTTTCCAGTTCGTCGATGAAGCCCGAGATCACCCCAAGGCCCTTGGACCAGAAGGCCGGGTCAGCGGAGTTGAGGCCGAAGGGCGCCAGCAGTTCCTTATGCCGCTTGGTGCCGCCGGCCTTCAGCATGTCGAGATATTTCTCGGCAAAGCCGGCCTCGGCCTGCTGATAGGCCGCATAGAGCGAATTCACCAGGCAATCACCGAAGGCATAGGCATAGACGTAGAACGGTACATGGATGAAATGCGGGATATAGGCCCAATAGGTCGCATAGCCCGTCCCCTCCGGCAGGTCGACGCCATCGCCCAGCGCCTCCCGCTGGGTCGCCAGCCAGATCTCCGACACCTGTTCCGGCGTCAGTTCGCCCTCGCGCCGCGCGTCATGCAGGCGCCGCTCATATTCATGCATCGCGATCTGGCGGACGACCGTATTCAACATGTCCTCGACCTTGCCGGCGAGCAGGACCTTGCGCTCCTCCGGATCGGTCTCGCGCTTCAGAAGCGCCCGGAAGGTCAGCATCTCGCCGAACACCGAGGCCGTCTCGGCCAGCGTCAGCGGGGTATCGCACAGCAGCTGCCCCTGCGGCGCGGCCAGCACCTGATGCACGCCGTGGCCCAGCTCATGCGCCAGGGTCATCACGTCGCGCGTGCGCCCGTGATAGTTGAGCAGCAGATAGGGATGGGCGCTCGGCACCGTCGGATGGGCGAAAGCGCCGGGAGCCTTGCCCGGCCGCGGCGGCACGTCGATCCAGCCCTTCTCGAAGAACACCTGGCCGACCTCGGCCAGCTTGGGCGAGAAGGCGTTGTAGGCCGTCAGCACCAGCGACCGGGCCTCGTTCCACTCGATCGGCGTATCGTCATCATCCGGCAGCGGCGCGTTGCGGTCCCAGTAATTGAGCTTTGGCAGGCCGAGCCACTTGGCCTTCAGCCTGTAATAGCGATGCGACAGCTTGGGATAGCTCGCCTTGACAGCTGCGACCAGCGCATCCACCACCTCGTCCTCGACCTGGTTGGCGAGGTTGCGGGATGAAACCGGCCGGGCGAACTTGCGCCACTTGTCGTCGATCTCTTTTTCCTTGGCGAGGGTATTGGTAACGAGCGCGAAAATGCGCTTGTTTTCGCTGAGGCCCTTTGAGACCGCGTCCGCCGCCGCCTTGCGCTTGGCGCCGTCCTGCTCATAGAGCAGGTTCAGCGCTTCATTGCTGGTCAGCTTCTTGCCATCGACCTCGAAGCGCAGGTCAGCCATGGTCTCGTCGAACAGGCGCATCCAGGCCTGCCGGCCGACTACGTCGCGCTCGTGCAGCATCTTCTCCAGATCGTCGGGGAGCTGATGCGGGCGGAAGGCACGCACCGTATCCAGCCACGGCGCATAGCGGCGCAGCGGCGCATGCTTCAGCTTTGCTTCCATGTCAGCATCGGAGAGCTTGTTGATCTCGAGCGTGAAGAACAGGGTCTCGATCGAGATTTGGGTCGCGCGCTCGTTGGTATTCTGCTGGAACCGGCCATATTCATTATTCGACATGTCGCCGGCATAGAGCAGCTGGGCAAAGCTCATCACCCGACCCAGGCTTTCCTGGATCTGTTCATAGGCCAAGATCGCGACCAGGAAATCGGCCCCGCCGAGGCTCGCCAGCTTGCCTTCATAGTGCTGGCGGAAGGCTGCCGCCTTGGTGCCGGCTTCCTTGAGGTCGCGTTCCATTTCCGGTGCTTCCGGGCCGGCATAGAGATCGGCGAGGTTCCAGGTCGGGAGGGCTTTGGCGGCGCCTTGATCGGGGGTCATGACTGCATCCTGGGGCAATGCCCGAGTAAGTTCGGGGCTTTGGCATTTGGCTGACCTGATTTATATGGGAACACCCACCGTGCCGCCAAGAGAGCCGACTGTCATAATTCCTAGCGCTGACATGAGCAATCTTCAGTCTTTCCTTCGTCCGAACGTCGTGATGGCCAGATGACCAATCCCGTCTGCATTCGCGTGGAACAGCCCGGCGACGTTCCGCATATCCGCGACATCGCGGCCCATGCCTTCGGTCAACGAGCGGAAGCCGATCTGATCGACCGGCTGAGGGCGAATGGCGATGCCCTCATCTCCCTTGTCGCGGTGGCGGATATCGGCGAATTGGTCGGCCACATCCTTTTCAGCCGCTTGCGGGTCGATCGTGGCAAGGGCCGCATGATCGAGGCCGCCGCCTTGGCACCCCTCGCCGTGCGGCCGGAATATCAAAGGCAAGGCTTTGGGAGTGCTCTGGTGCATGCCGGCATCAGAGCCTGCAGTGCGCGCGGCCTCGCCGGGATCGTGGTGCTGGGGCATCCGCGCTTTTACCAGCGCTTTGGTTTTTCGGCCGCCGCGGCACGTAGCCTGCGCGCGCCCTTTTCCGGCGATGCCTTCATGGCGTTGGAACTGGCGCCTGGCGCCTTGGCTGGATCGCCGGGCATCGTTCATTATGCCGACGCCTTCGACGCCCTCGCGGCCGAGGAACATTCATGAACTACGATACGATCCCAAGCCTGCCGCGGCTGTTCTTCGACCAGGCGCAGAAGCTGGCCGCCAAGCCGTTCCTGTGGCGCAAGGACGGCGACGCCTTTGCATCGATCCGATGGGCGCGCGTCGCTGCCGACGTGCGGGCGCTCGCGCGGGGGCTGATCGCGCTCGGCGTCAAGCCGGGCGACCGCGTGGCCCTGATCGCAGAGAACCGGCCGGAATGGCTGATCTCCGATCTTGCCATCATGTCGGTCGGCGCCATCACGGTGCCGGCCTTTTCCACCAACACGGCGGACGACAACAGGCATGTCCTGACCCATAGCGGCGCGCGCGGCGTCATCATTTCGAATCCCGCGATCGCGCGGCGCACCTTGCCGGCGGCCATGATGGCACCGGAACTCAACTTCCTGATCGCGATGGACAGCATGAACCTCACGCAACAGCTGCCACTGCGGTTCCTCAGCTGGGGCGAGGCGATGAGCCTTGGCGACGTGAAGCTCGATTCACAGATCGAAGAACGAGTCGGCGCGCTGGCGCGCGACGAAACCTGCTGCATCATCTATACCTCCGGCACCGGCGGCGTGCCCAAAGGCGTGATGCTGACCCACGGCTCGATCCTCTGTAACATCAAGGGCGCCTATCGCCTGTTGAAGGAGGTCGGCATGGGCAATGATGTGTTCCTGTCCTTCCTGCCTTTGTCGCATTCCTATGAACATACGGCCGGCCAGTTCCTGCCCATCTCCATCGGCGCGCAGATCTATTACGCCGAAGGCATCGACAAGCTGACCGATAATATGGCCGAGGCCAGGCCGACCATCATGACGGCTGTGCCGCGGCTCTATGAGGTCATGCATCAGCGCATCCAGCGCGGCCTTGCCAAGGCGACGCCGTTCCAGCGCAAGATGTTCGACCTCGCTTACCGCCTCGGCCGCAAGAACTACGAGCATCCTGGCACGCTGAGCTTCAAGGAGCGGATCCAGAATCTGGCCTGCAGTCTCCTGGTCCGGCGCAAGGTGGGCAAGCGCTTCGGCGGCAGGCTGAAAGCTTTCGTCTCCGGCGGCGCTGCCCTCAATTACGAGATCGGTGTCTTCTTCCTCGCGCTCGGCGTGCCTTTGCTGCAAGGCTACGGCCAGACTGAAGCCTCGCCCGTCATCAGTGCCAACCGTCCGAGGAAGATCAAGATCGATACGGTGGGTCCGATCTTCGACGGCCTCGAAGCGCGCATCGCCGATGACGGCGAAGTCCTGGTGAAGGGCGAAGCAATCATGAAAGGCTATTGGCGCGACCCCGAGGCGACCGAGCGCGCGATTGGCGATGGTTGGCTCTATACCGGCGATATCGGCGAGTTCGACAGCGACGGATACCTCAAGATCACCGACCGCAAGAAGGACATCATCGTGCTGTCCGGCGGCGACAATGTCTCGCCGGCGCGGGTCGAAGGCTTCCTGGTGCTGCAGCCGGAGGTCGCGCAAGCGATGGTGCATGGCGACCGCCATCCGCATCTGGTCGCGCTCATCGTGCCCGACCCCGAGTTCGTAAGGGATTGGGCCACCCGCAACAACGCGCCGAACGATCTCGCCGCTCTGATCGAGAATCCCGCCTTCAATCGCGCCGTAGGCGCCGCGGTAGACCGCGTGAATGCAACGCTTGCCCCCGTTGAGCGCATCCGCCGCTTCGCGGTCCTGCCGGATGGCTTCACCATCGACAACACAATGCTTACGCCGTCCTTGAAGATCCGCCGCCACAAGATTCGCGAACGATGGGGCGAGATGATACAGAAGCTGTACGAGCGGAGTTGAGAGCTTACCGCCTGCTGTAGTGGTGCTTCACGCCCACCGGGAAGTAATCCGGGTGCCCCTTCGACCATAAGGTCACCACCGGCCGCTGATCGTCCTTCGAGACGTAATTGGCGTATTCGCTATTGTGTGCGAGGAGCGTATCGAGAATTTCGCGTTCGGCCAGATCGATGCGCGTCGGATCGCCCGCCTCCTTGTCGGCAAGCTCAATCGCGACGGTGAAGCGCGGGCGATCCGCCAACCCTTCTTTCACCTCCATCACGAACTTGCCGGTGGTCCAGCGGCTGAGGCTCGGCTTCTCGAGCGCAAGACTGATGGTTTCGGGGAAGATGTTGGCACCAAAGAAAGACAATGTGAAGTTCGCCCGGCCGAACACATACACAAATGGCAGCCGCCGCGCACGCAGTCCGGCCTGCGCCACCGCCGTTTCGGCATCGAACTGGAAGTCGGCCAGCTTCGCGCGCATCGCTTCGAAACTGTAGATGCCGCCCTGGTCCGCGATGTGATAGCGGATCAGCGGCGCGCCATTGTCGCCGCTGAAAGCGAGCGTGCCGCCTTCCACCACTTCGAAATAGCGCGAGGTCGGATCGTACTGGCAGAGCGTTGGCAGGCGTTCCTCGCCGAACAGAGCCTTGGCGGCCTCGGGCTTCTCGCTCACAAACCGGCGGATCGCGACGGACAATGGCGTCTCGTTCCCGAGAACGCCGGCATCCGCCGTGCCGTAGAGCGAAGCGATGCTATTGAGTCCCTCATCCTGGTCGAGGCGCTCCAGTACCAGGTCGCGCCAAGTCTCGCTGAAGACTTCGCCGGCTGTCACCAGCCGCACGTTGAACTTGCTCCAGTCGATCTTGTCGAGGCGGCCGGCATCCACCACTTCCTTGAGGAAAGGCGGATAGCCGAGCAAAACCGTCTGCTCGAAATCGGGCGCCAGACGCTTCACGACCTGCAGGATCTCGTCGATCTTGTTGCCGGGCGTGACGATCAGCAGCGGATAGCCCTTGGCCGCGACCCAGCGCAGGCAGGACGTAGTGTACATGCCGCCGACCCAGGAGCCGAGCGCGAAACAGACCACGGCCAAAGTACGCCGTTCGTGAGCACGGAAATTGTCGCGCAGCACCTGCTCGAACCGCACCGCGACCGGCAATTCGTGATGGAGGCCGCGCGGCCAGACGGTCGGCTCCCCGGTCGACCCGGATGAGACCGCGAAGAAATCGCACGCTGCGAGATCGCCGCCCTCGACCAGCGCCTCCAGGGGAAAACGCCGGACATAGTTTTCCTTATTGAGCAGCGGCAGCTTCGCGAAGTCCGAGGCGTCATGGATGTCGGAGACGCTGAGGCCGGCCGTATTCAGCATCGCGCCATAGGCCGGCACATTGTCCGCCGCCCGCCGCAGCAGTGACAGGGTTTCGGGCAATCCGTCGCCAGCCTCACCTGGCGCCAGCAGCTCATCCAGGCTGCCCTTGAGGAAGCGGTCGAATGCGGAAATCGGGTCGCGCGCCATAATCCAGCCCTGGAAGTGGGATACGCTCACCATTACGCCAGATGCGGCCCAAAGGTTGCAACTGCTACGGAATTGCTTCCCGCGATTGTCGATATGTCATTCCGCTGCTATCGGTCCAGCCAGCCGGTGCGGTAGCCGTCCCTGCGCCACAGGATCGGGAAAAAGCTTTCATCCATCGCCAGATCGCCGCGGCGTTTGTAGCGGTTGTAGATATAGCTGACGTTGGTCGGATGGAATTGAGCCTCCGACGAGATGCAATGCGCCACCACCGACCGCCGCGGCCGGTCGGCGCGGTTCATGTCCGATCCGTGCCAGGTGCCGCCATGGTGGAAGGCACACCCGCCAGCCGGGACTTCGATCGGCACGATCTCGGCCTTCATGCCGACGCGGTCCGCGGCCGCGCGGAACTCCTTCTGATAATCCTCCGGCGCGTGGAACTTCTCGATCGGCGGCGAGATGCCCCATTTGTGCGAGCCGCGCGCATATTCGATGGTGCCGCCCGCCGCACTCGTGTCATCGAGCGCAATCCAGCAGGTCGCCATGTGCGAGGGCGTGAACCATTTGGCGTAGGAATCGTCCTGGTGATAGCCGAGCGCCTTGGCGCCTGCCGGCTTCCAGATCACATTGTCCTGGCAGATGCGTGCGCCTGGCCAGCCGCTCAGCTCCGCGACGCAACGCCCGACCTGTTCGCTCAGCACAACGTTCGCGACCGCGCGATCCGATTTCCAGCCGTTGCAGATCTGGCGCGTCCTGTCCGGCTTGTCCCGCCCTTCCTGCCAGTTCCATTCGTCGGGATAGAGGCCGGTCTCGAATTCGCCCCGGAACAAGGGCTCGAAGCGCGCGCGCAATCGCTCGACCGTTTCGGAATCGATGAACTTCTCGAGGATCAAGAATCCATCCGCCTCGAATCGACGCTTCTGCTCTTCCGTCAAGGAACACGGCTGGGTCATGGAGGTCAGTCTGGGATACCCCGGTTCGAAGAGATGCGGCAGATTCGACACTGACTGGCGGAGATTCGCAAGCCGCCTTGCTACACCTTCAGCTTGGCCAGTGCTGCTTTGTCCCCTTTGGCGCCGGTCAGATCAGTCCCTTCTGTCAACATGCCGGTAACCTGTGCGCCCGTGAGGTCTGCGTCATTGAACTTCGCATTCGGCGCCCGGACCGGCCATTCGCGCGTGGTGCCATCCGGCAGGGTCACGATCTGTACCTGCAGGTCAGCGTCGCGGAAATCGGCACGACGCAGGATCGCGCCCGTGAGATCCGCGCCTTTGAGATCGGCCTCTGCAAAGCTGGCCCCCGTGGCATCGGCCCGGGACAAGATCGCCAACGACATCCGGCAGTGATCAAACCGCGCCGACCGCAGTCGGCATTGGGTGAAAACCGCACCCGTCAAGTTCCGTCCGGAGAAATCCACCGCGGAGAGATCCCGCCCCATGAAGTCCGCCCGCGCGCCCTTGGCACCGGACGTCTCGACCCAATCCTCATGCGCCTTGATCTGGCCGGCAATCGCGGCTGCAGCCTCCGCAGAATCGTCGACCGAGATCGATTCCCTGAGATCGAGTGCGTCGACGTAGGCCGCTTTGCGGAAGTCGACGCTGAAGATATTTGCGTCGCGCAGAACTGCCCCACTCAGATTCGCCCCGTCGACGATTGCCCGGTTCATCAAGGTCCGCGAGAGATCGCAGCCGGCGAGATTGGCGCCGCGCAGATCGGCGTCTTTCAGAGAGCTGCCAGCGAGATTGGCTCCGCTCAGGTCCGCATTGCGCAGCACGGCCGCCGACATATCAGTGCGCTTGATGACCGCATGATGCAGCTTGGCGCCGGCAAGGTCAGCACGCGCCATCTTGGTGCCGCTCGTTCCGCCCCTCTCCATTTCCGGCGGCGCCACGGTGCCAGCAACGCTGACCAATAGGGTCCCATCTCGGAAGTCGCAGGCTATCAGCTTGGCTTCCGTGAAGTCCGCTGCCGACAGGATTGCGCCCCTGAAATCCGCGCTATTGCAGTTTGCCTTGCGAAACGAGGTGCCAGTCAGGTTGACGCCGAACAGGTCAGCCTCGACGAGGGTGGCGCCGTCGAAATTGCAGTTGATGAATTGTGCGCCGGTCAACTTGGCGCGCGTCAGATCGACCCCGCGCAGATCCAGGCCACGCAATGTGCGCAAAGACAGGTCGGCCCGCTTGCCGCGGCGGTCGCCGAACAACCACCGTCGGTGAGACGTGATGAGCTCCAGAGCCTCCTTGTCTTGAAGCTCGAGCATGGATGCTTACCCGAAATAGCCAGCCCTGACGGCGCAACCGATCGCATTGGTGATGAGACGCCCGGCAGTGATAGCCGTCAAGCCGCCGACATCGCGCTCCGGCGCGATTTCCACGATATCCATCCCGACCAGCCGGTTCTTCATCACCGCGTGGCGGATGATGGCGCGCGCCTGGACAAAGGTGACACCGCCCGGCACCGGTGCAATGACCCCCGGCATGATGGTGGGATCGAGCCCGTCGGCATCGATCGTCAGGTATACGTCCTTGCCCGTGGGCAACCGCTCCAGCAAGGCGGCTATCCCCATCTCGTGCAGATCCCAGGCCGTGATGAGGTTGGATCCCCATTTGCGGGCATCCGCTACCTCTTCCTCGCGCGCACTGCCGACGCCGCGCAGACCGATCTGCCAGGCGCCCGCCACCCATGACAGTTCGGAGGCGCGGCGGATCGGGCTGGAATAGCCGTCACGCACGCCATTAACCTGATCGCGCCAGTCGAGATGCGCGTCGATATGGATCAAGGTGATCGGCCCGCGCCCTTCGTAAGCCCGTAAAGCCGGCACGCTGGCGCCGTGGTCGCCGCCAAGGATGATGGGCAGCGCGCCGGCCTTCAGGATGGCGTGCACGGCCATCTCGGCACGCTTTACATTGCCGGTGGCATCGTACTGGTTGCCGGGAACATTGCCGCAATCCACCAGCCGGATGGCCTTGCCGGCCAACAGCGGCCCACCATGGTCGAAATCGTAATTGCCCGACCCCCACTGGATCTGGTCGGAGCGGGCGCGCACCGCATCCGGTGCCTGCGCCTGGTTGTTCGCCACCTCTTCCATGGAATAGGGCGCGTTGTAGGGAATGCCGAGCAAGGCGATATCCGCGGACAGCGCATCCAGATCGGTGGCGGACGGCCAGCCGAGAAAGGTCTGGGCCGGCTGGCGCGGCGCGCGAGTCAAGGGCAAGGTAGGCAGATTCATGGTCGTCCCCGTCATGCTGGCGCCGGATTAAACCACGCTTTACGCCCTTGCGCACGTTGAACGAGCCGTCTCTCTGGGATAGGTTTCTCACGCGCAGCAAAGGCTTGGGAGAGGCCTCTTGCCGACCATTCATTTGACGTCGCATCTGCGGCGCATAGCACCTGCCGGTCCGACGAAGGTCGAGGCCGCAACGCTGGGCGCCGCACTTGATGCCTATTTCGCGACGGCACCCAAGGTCCGCTCCTACATACTCGACGATCAAGGCCGGCTGCGCCGCCATGTCGCCGTGTTCATCGATGGCGAATTACTGGTCGATAAGAAAGACCTCGGGCGGCACGTGGCGCCAAGCTCCGAGATCTATGTCATGCAGGCTTTGTCCGGCGGTTAGAGGGGGCGAACGATGTCGCAGGATCTATTCGTATGCACGCGCAAGGGATTGTTCCGCTTCCAGCGCAGCGGCGGCCGCTGGCAGCAGACCTATGTCGCATTCCTGGGCCAGCCGGTGACCGCGTTCCTCGCCGACCCGCGCACTGGCAATTGGTACGCCGCGCTCAATCTCGGCCATTTCGGCGCCAAGCTGCATCGCTCCACCAACCACGGTGCGACCTGGGACGAGCACACCATGCCCGCGCTGCCCAAGTCGGAAGACAAGGACGCGCCCAGCCTCAATCAGATCTGGGCGCTGGAAGCCGGCGGTACGGATCAGCCGGGCCTTGTCTGGGCCGGATCGCTACCTGCCGCTCTCTTTCGCAACGATCAGAATGGCGATGGCGAGTGGCAATTGGTGGAAGGCTTGTGGAACCTGCCGGACCGCGCGAAGTGGTTCGGCGGCGGAACCGACGACACGGCCCTCCACACCATCTGCGTCGACCCGCGCAACTCCAGCCGCATCGTCATTGCAATCTCGTGCGGCGGCGTGTGGCGCAGCGAGGATGCCGGGGCCAGCTGGACCTGCCGCTCAAAAGGCCTGTTCGCCGAATACATGCCGCCGGACCGGCGCGAGGATCCGGCTATCCAGGACCCGCACCGCATCGTGCAGTGCCGTGAAAAGCCGGACCACTTCTGGTGCCAGCATCACAACGGAATTTTCTTCAGCACCAACGATCTCGCCGAATGGCAATTCGCCGGCCCGCGCTTCGGCTTCGGCGTCGCGGTCCATCCCAAGGATCCGGCGAAAGCCTGGTTCGTGCCCGCCATCAAGGACGAGGTGCGCGTGCCCCAGGACGGCCACTTCGTCGCCTCGCGCACCCGCGACGGCGGCCAAAATTTCGAGCCGCTATCGAACGGCCTGCCCACCGGCTTCGGCTACGACCTGGTGCTGCGCCACGCCCTCGACATCGACCAGACCGGCGACACCCTCGCCTTCGGCTCCACCACGGGCAACCTCTACGTCACGGAAGACCAGGGCGAGCACTGGGAGGCCGTGACCCACCATCTGCCGCCGGTGCATGCGGTGCGGTTTGCTGCCAGCTGAAGCGCGACGCCGGCAACCCACTCCGTCATCGTCGCGCTTGACGCGACTAGATGCAGCGTCAGCTACGCCACTGCCTTGTAGTGCGCTTGGTACCATTCCACGAACCGCGGCACGCCCTCGCTCAGCGGCATCTTCGCTTCATATCCCAACAACCGCCGCGCCAGCGCGATATCCGCATATGTCTCTAGTAGGTCGTCGGGCTTCATCGGTTCATCCTCGACGATCGCGCGCTCACCTGTCGCACGTTCGATCTCTCGGATAAAATCCAGGAGACTGTCGGCATGGTCGTTGCCGATATTGAGAATGCGGTGCGGGGTCTCGACCAGGCCCTTTGCCACCGGCGGCCGGTCGAGCGCCGCCACGATGCCGGCGACCGCGTCATCGACGTAGGTGAAGTCGCGCTTGAACTCGCCCTTGTTGTAGGCCCGGATCGGACGGCCGCCGAGGATCGCGTCGGTAAAGGTCATGTAGAACATGTCCGGCCGGCCCCAGGGCCCATAGATCGCGAACAGGCGAAGGCCCGTCATCGGCATCCGCGTCCGGTGGGCATAGGCGGCGGCCAGCAATTCGTCGGCGCGCTTGGAGGCGGCATAGATCGATCGTGGATTGTCGGCCGGATCGCTCTCCGAGAACGGCACCTTGCGGTTGCCGCCATAGACCGCCGAGGACGAGCCATAGACGATGTGGCGCAGGTTCGGCAGTGTCCGGCACGCTTCCAGCAGGATGAACATGCCGGAGACGTTGGTATGGAGGAAGTCCTGCGGCCGCTCGTGGCTGTGCCCGACGCCCACCTGGGCCGCCAGATGAATGACCCCGTCGATGTCTGGATACATCGCCAGCACCTTGGCGACGGACTCCGCATCGCCGATGTCGAGATAGTGGAAGGCAAAGCCGTGCTGCTCCTCCAGCTCCGCCAGCCGGGCTTCTTTCAGCTCCAGGGAATAGTACTCGTTGAGATCGTCGATGCCGACGACGCGCTCGCCGCGCTGGAGGAGTCGCAGCGCCACATGCATCCCCAGGAAGCCGGCGGCGCCGGTGACGAGAACGCTCATTGCGTCGGCCCTCGGTCAGACGAAATCAAACGCTACCACGGGCGCTCCGAGCGACCAAATCGAACCCACCCGGCTGACCCTGGACAAGGCTCTGAAATGAGCCCATTTTTGACATTAACGGGCCGAGGAAGGGCTGGGTAAAACCGGCTAGGATGGCCGCTTTGGGAGAAGCAGAAGTGGCGCAGACAGCGCGCTTGGCGTCCGTCACCCTGGACGACAAATATACCGCACAAGAGGGCCGGGTTTACCTCAACGGGATGCAGGCGCTGACGCGCCTCGCCATCATGCAGCGCCAGCGCGACGCGGCGGTCGGGCTCAACACCGCCGGTTACGTCACCGGCTATCGCGGCTCTCCGCTGGGCGGCCTCGATCAGGCCATGATGGCCGCCAAGAAGCATCTCGGAGAGCACAACATCAAGTTCCAGCCCGGCGTGAATGAGGACCTCGCCGCCACTGCCGTCTGGGGCACCCAGCAGCTCGACCTGTTCGGCGACAGCAAATACGACGGCGTTTTCAGCATGTGGTACGGCAAGGGGCCGGGCGTCGACCGCAGCGGCGACGTGTTCCGCCACGGCAATCTCGCCGGCGCTGCAAAGCATGGCGGCGTCCTGGTGCTGGCCGGCGACGACCACGCGTCGAAATCTTCCACCACCGCGAACCAGACCGAATATGCCTTCATGGACTATGGCATCCCGGTCCTCAATCCGGCGAACATCCAGGAGTTCCTGGATTACGGCCTCTATGGCTGGGCGGCGTCACGCTATTCCGGCTGCTGGATCGCCATGAAGGTGGTCGCCGACAATTGCGATTCGACGTCCTCCGTCTATGTCGATCCGGACCGCGTCAGCATCAAGATTCCGGACGATTTCACGTTGCCCGAGGGTGGGCTCAACATCCGCATGCCCTCGTCGCAGTTCGCCACCATCCAGGCGCTGGAGCAGGAGATGCTGCTCCACAAATACAAGCTCTATGCAGCCCTCGCCTTCGCCAGGGCCAATCACATCAACAAGGTGATGATCGACGGCCCCAACCGCCGTATCGGCATCGTCACCTGCGGCAAGACCTATATGGATGTGCGGCAGGCGCTGGACGATCTCGGCATCGATGAGGATTACGCCAAGCGCATCGGCCTCTCGCTCTACAAGGTCGGCATGACCTGGCCGCTGGAGCGCGAAGGCGTGCGGCATTTCGCCGAAGGGCTGGAGGAGATCCTGGTCGTCGAGGAAAAACGCGCCTTGATGGAGAACCAGCTCAAGGAGCAGCTTTATAATTGGAAGGAGAGCGTCAGGCCCAGGGTCGTCGGGAAGTTCGATGAGAGCGGCGAATGGATCCTGCCCTCCGCTGACGAGTTGACCCCGGCACGCATCGCGCGCGTCATCGCCAAACGTATCGCGCGCTTCCACACCAGCCCAGCGATCGACGATCGTCTGAAGTTCCTCGAGGCGAAGGAAAAGTCCCTGACGGGCTACAAGCCCGCGATCCGCCGCGTCGCCTATTTCTGCTCCGGCTGCCCGCACAACACCTCGACCAAGGTGCCGGAGGGATCGCGCGCCCTGGCGGGTATCGGCTGCCACATCATGGCAGGCTGGATGGATCGCAGCACCGAGACTTTCACCCAGATGGGCGGTGAAGGACTTACGTGGGTCGGGCAGGCGCCGTTCTCAAAGACCAACCATGTGTTCCAGAATCTGGGCGATGGCACCTATTACCATTCGGGCCTGCTGGCGATCCGCGCCGCGGTCGCGTCGGGTGCCAATATCACCTACAAGATCCTGTTCAACGACGCCGTCGCCATGACCGGAGGCCAGCCGGTCGATGGGCCGCTGACCGTCCCGATGATGGCGCAGCAGCTGACCGCGGAAGCGCTCGCCAAGATCACGATCGTCACGGATCAGCCGGAGAAGTTTCGCGGCGTTGCCTTCCCTGCCGGCGTGACGGTTCATCACCGGGATGAGCTGGATGCGATCCAGCGCGAGATGCGCGAGATCAAGGGCGTCACCGCCATTATCTATGACCAGACCTGCGCGGCCGAAAAGCGCCGCCGGCGCAAGCGTGGCCTGATGCCAGACCCGGCCAAACGGGTCTTCATCAATGAAGAGGTGTGCGAAGGCTGCGGCGATTGCTCGAAGGCCAGCAACTGCCTGTCGGTTATTCCCCTTGAGACCGCGATGGGCCGCAAGCGCGCCATCGATCAGTCGAGCTGCAACAAGGATTATTCCTGCCTCAACGGCTTCTGCCCCAGCTTCGTCACCATCGAGGGCGGCAAGCTGAGAAAGCCTCAGCCGACCATGCCGGTCGGTGAAGTGTTGCCGGAGCCCGTGCTGCCGGCGCTGAAGGACCCGTTCAACATCCTCGTCACCGGCATCGGCGGGACCGGCGTCGTCACGATCGGCGCTTTGCTCGGCATGGCCGCGCATCTGGAGGGCAAGGGCTGTTCCATCATGGACATGACCGGCCTCGCGCAAAAAGGTGGCGCGGTCTTTTCCCACGTGCGCATCGCCAATCGCCCGGAAGAGATCCATGCCGTGCGCGTAGCTGCCGGCAATGCCGACCTGCTGCTGGGGTGCGATATCGTAGTAGCGGCCACCTTCGACGCGTTGGCCAAGGGGCGGGGCGGCCACAGCCGCGCCATCGTCAACAGCCACGAGACCATCACCGCCGATTTCACCCGCGATCCCGATTACCGATTCCCCGGCCAGACTTTGAAGGCGGCGATCGAAGCGGCGGTCGGGCCGAGCGCGGCCGAGTTCGTGGACGCGACCGGGCTTGCCACCGCCCTGATCGGTGATTCCATCGCCACCAACCTCTTCATGCTGGGCTTCGCCTATCAGCGCGGCCTGATTCCCGTATCCGCCGCCGCCATCGAGCGCGCGGTCGAGCTCAACCGCACCGCGGCGAAAGAGAACACGCTCGCCTTCCAGTGGGGCCGGCGGGCGGCAGCCGATCTTGCCGGGGTCGAGAAAGCGGCGGCCCGGACGAGCGTAAAAGCGCGGCAGATTCCCGAGACGCTGGACGAGATCATGGCGCATCGGATGGAGCACCTGAGGCGCTACCAGAACACCGCTTACGCCGAGCGCTATCGCAAGCTGGTCGACCGCGTGGTCGCGGCAGAGCGCACTGCCACGCCCGGCTCGCAGGTCTTGTCCATCGCCGTCGCAAAATACTACGCGAAGCTGCTGGCATATAAGGACGAGTACGAAGTCGCGCGCCTGCATGCCGACCCTGTGTTCCGCGAGCGGATCGCGGCCCAGTTCGAAGGCGACTACAAGCTGCACTTCCACCTGGCGCCACCGGCCGTTTCCCACGCCGATCCGGTGACCGGCCGCATCAAGAAAAAGGAGTTTGGCCCGTGGATGATGCCCGTCTTCAAGATCCTGGCGCGGCTGAAGGGCCTGCGCGGTACTGCCCTCGATCCCTTTGCCAGATCGAAGGACCGCAAGCTGGAGCGGCGGCTGATCGCCGAATATGAGGCGCTGGTCGAGGAGGTCCTGACCGGCCTCATGCCGGAAAATCACGCAACGGCGGTGGCCCTGGCCAGCCTGCCGGAGCAGATCCGCGGCTACGGGCACATCAAGGAAGCCAACGTCAAATCGGCCTGGAAGTGCCGGGACGAACTGTTGGCGGCCTTCCGCAGTCCCCCCACCAGCACGCGGCGCGCCGCGGAATAGCGGTCTTCGGACCCGACTGGTTCGCCGCGGGAAGCCGAGCCTCTGGCGTGCTCAGGCATTCATATTGCCGTCTGGGTCCGACGCTTTCGACGCTTGCCCGGCGAAGTGCCAGCCTGCGGATAGCCGGCCCCGGCAAATTGCCTGGAATCGTTCCACGGTAGATACGAATAGCGAACGCTGTCGCAATCTAGAAAGACGCGGATTTGTTGCGCAATGCTGCCTTAATCTCATTGAAACAATTGAACCAATCGGGGAATATCGCCCCAAGTCCGCGCGGGGGCCGGAGGCTAAGTAAGATGAACAAGCGCCGCCGAGCGAGACCTCACATCGTTTAGGGAGGACATGCAAATGTCACTGATAAAGCGCAACGTATTGTTGTCTGCGCTGACGGCAGCGACGCTTCTCATGGCGTCGACCGTCGCTCAGGCGGAGATGGTTCTGCACCGAGGCAATGGTGCCGAACCTGAGACGCTCGATCCGGCAAAGTCGACCGGTGTCACCGAATCCAACATCCAGTATGAACTGCTGGAAGGCCTGACCACTTACTCGGTGGACGGCCTGGTCATCCCCGGCGTCGCGGAGAAGTGGGATGTGAGCGACGACGGCAAGACCTACACTTTCCATCTGCGCGATTCCAAGTGGTCGAACGGCGACCCCGTCACCGCCGCGGACTTCGCCTATTCATGGCAGCGCGTGGTCGATCCAGCGACGGCCTCCGACTATGCGCCAATCTTCAACGTGATCAACAATGCCGAAGCCATCAACAAGGGCGAGGAAAAGGATCTGACCAAGCTCGGCGTCGAAGCGGTCGATGCCAAGACTTTGAAGGTCACCCTGAACAAGCCCACGCCCTACTTCATCTCGATGGTCCGCCACTCCAGCTTCCTGCCGGTGAACAAGGCCGACATCGAAAAGTTCGGCCAGGACTGGACGAAGCCGGGAAACTTCATCGGCAACGGCGCCTTCACGCTGAGCGAATGGACCCCGCAGGCATCGCTGACCGTCGTGAAGAACCCGAACTACTACGACGCAGCGAATGTGAAGCTGGATAAGATCGTCTATTACCCGACCGAAGACATTGCGGAAGAGTTCAAGCGGTTCCGCAACAACGAGCTCGACGTCACCTACGAAGTCCCTTCGGATCAGGTGAAGTTCATCGAAGCCAACATGAAGGACGAGTACGAGGCGAAGCCGTATCTCGGCACCTACTACTACGTCGTCAACCTGACGCGTGAGCCGCTGGGCAAGCAGAAGGACCTGCGCGACGCGCTGGCCCTAGCCATCGACCGCGAGGCGATCGCCGACAAGGTCACCCAAGGCAGCTTCCTGCCAGGCTATTCCTGGGTCCCGCCGGGAGTGCCGGATTACCCGAACCACTATCTCAGCTTCAAGGACATGGACAAGAAGCAGCGGATCGCCAAGGCCAAGGAGCTGATGGCCAAGGCGGGTTACGGTCCTGGCAAGCCGCTGAAGCTCGAGATCCTCTACAACACCAGCGAGAACCATAAGAAGATCGCGATCGCCATCCAGAACATGTGGAAGCAGATCGGCGTCGAAGCCACCCTGAACAATCAGGAATGGCAGGTCTACCTCGACACCCGCGACAACAAGCAGTTCGACGTCGCGCGTGCCGCCTGGATCGCGGACTACGTCGATCCGGTCACCTTCCTTGACTTGTTCCTGTCGGACGCCGGCGTGCGCAACGACGCGGGCTACAACAATGCCGACTTCGACAAGCTCGTGAAGTCTTCCTACGACGCGACCGATCCGAAATCGCGCCTGGAGACGCTGGCGAAGGCCGAGCAGATCTTCCTTGATGATCTGCCGATCATCCCGATCCTGTACTACAAGACCAAGCACATGGTCTCGAAGCGGGTGCAGGGCTGGGCCTATAACAGCCTCGACTTCCACATGGGACGTTATATGTCGGTCCAATAGCCGACATGGCCTGATCGACGACCGGCAACGCCTGACGCGTTGCCGGTCGTTGTCTTTCCAATGAAGTGAACTAAGATGCCAAGAGCCCCGCACCACGGGCCTGCCTGCGCTTGGAGGATCGATCGGTGCTCCATTATTTGATGCGCCGCTTGGGCGGTGCGATTCCGACACTCTTTATCATCATCGCCGGGACGTTCTTCCTGATGCGCCTGGCGCCCGGCGGGCCTTTCGCGCGCGAACGAAAAGTGCCGCCCGAGGTCGAAGCCAATCTGCTGAAGGCCTATCACCTGGACGAGCCGCTGTGGCAGCAGTTCCTGCGCTACCTCAATGGGCTGTTGCATGGCGATTTCGGTCCGTCCTTCAAATACAAGGATTTCAGCGTCGCCGAACTGATCTTCGGCGGATTCCCGGTTTCGCTCCAGCTCGGGGCCATCGCCATCTTCCTGGCGCTCGTGATCGGTCTCACCCTCGGGATCTGGGCCGCGTTGCGGCAGAACACTTCCGCAGACTATGCCGCGATGTCGGTGTCCATGGTCGGCATTGCCGTTCCGAATTTCGTCATTGCGCCGATATTGACGCTGCTGATCGGGATGCAATTACAGTTACTCCCGGTCGGCGGCTGGGGACATACCTCGAACTACGTGCTGCCGGTGATCGCCCTCTGCCTGCCGCAGATCGCCGCCATCGCGCGGCTGACGCGCGCCAGCATGATCGAGGTTCTGAGCAGCAATTTCGTGCGGACCGCGCGCGCCAAAGGCCTGCCGGCGCGCGTCACGATCACGCGCCATGCGATTCGCGCCGCAATCCTGCCGGTCGTGTCGTATCTGGGCCCGGCGGTCGCCAACATCATCACCGGCTCCGTGGTGGTGGAGCAGATATTCTCCATCCCGGGCATCGGCCGCTATTTTGTGCAGGGCTCGCTGAACCGCGACTATACGCTGGTGATGGGCGTGACCGTCTTCTATGGGGCGCTTATCATCCTGTGCAATCTGATCGCCGATCTCTTGTACGGCGTCTTGGACCCCAAGGTCCGGTACGATTGAGGTAAGCCATGGCTGTCGCAGATATCTCGGCCGGAACCCTCCAGGAAGTCCAGGGCCGCAGTCTGTGGGCGGATGCCCGCCACCGGTTTCTCCGCAACAAGGCGGCGGTCACCAGCCTCATCATCTTTTGCCTGATCGTCGCCGCCTGCTTCCTGGCGCCGCATCTTGGCCTGCGCGCGCCCGACGACATCAATTGGGATCTCGAAAGCTGGGGCCCGCCCAATCTGGAGCTGGGCTATCTACTCGGCACCGACGCCAACAACCGGGACCTGTTCGTACGCACCCTCTATGGCGGCCAGGTGTCGCTGCTGGTCGGCTTCACCGCCACCTTGGTCAGCCTCGTCATCGGCGTGATCTGGGGCGCGACGGCCGGCTTCATTGGCGGCCGCATTGACGGCCTCATGATGCGGATCGTGGATATCCTCTATTCGATCCCCTTCATCTTTTTCGTCATCATGCTGACGGTGGTGTTCGGGCGCTTCATCACGCTGATCTATATCGCGATCGGCGCGGTCAGCTGGCTCGACATGGCGCGCATCGTGCGCGGCCAGACCCTCTCCATCCGCCGGCGCGAATTCATCGAGGCGGCGGAAGCGAGCGGCGTTTCCAAGTGGCGCATCATCACGCGCCATATCATCCCCAATTGCCTGGGACCGGTCGTCGTCTATGTGACCTTGACTGTTCCCAACGTCATTCTGACCGAAAGCTTCATCAGCTTCCTCGGCATGGGCGTGCAGGAGCCGGATTCGAGCTGGGGCACGCTGGTGAGCGAAGCGGCCGTGGTCATGGAAATCGCGCCTTGGGCGATTATCGGGACCGGCGGCATCCTGGCCGTCACGCTGCTCTGCCTCAATTTCATCGGCGATGGCATGCGCGACGCGCTCGATCCCAAGGACCGTTGAGGGAACAAATGACCGCCATCCTCGACGTCCGCAACCTCAACACGACCTTTTCCACGCCCGAAGGAGCCGTCCGCGCCGTCAGCGATGTCAGTTTCGCAATTGATTCCGGCGAGACTCTCGGCATCGTCGGCGAATCCGGATCGGGCAAGAGCCAGATCTTCATGTCGGTCATGGGCCTGCTCGCCAAGAATGGCCGCGCCGAGGGCAGCGTGCAATTCAAGGGCAAGGAGATCCTCAATCTCCCGGTCCAGGAGTTGAACAAGATCAGGGGCGTCAAGATGTCCATGATCTTCCAGGACCCGATGACCTCGCTGAATCCCTATCTTTCGGTCAAGCGGCAGATGACCGAGGTGCTGGAAACCCATCGCGGCATGAGCCAGGATGCGGCCCTCGCCGCGGCCGTCGACTTGCTGGATGTCGTGCAGATTCCCGAAGCCAAGCGCCGCGTCCACATGTTCCCGCACGAATTCTCCGGTGGCATGCGGCAGCGCGTGATGATCGCGATGGCTCTGCTCTGCAAGCCGGAGCTGCTGATCGCCGATGAGCCGACCACTGCCCTCGACGTCACGGTGCAGGCGCAGATCCTAGATCTGCTCGGCAAGCTGAAGCGTGAAACCGGCATGGCGATCGCGCTCATCACCCACGATCTCGGCGTCATTGCCGGGCTCGCGGACCGTGTGATGGTGATGTATGCGGGAGAGGTCGCGGAGCGCGCCAACGCCGGCCCGCTCTTCAAGACGCCGCAGCACCCCTATACCCAAGGCCTGCTGCGTTCCATGCCGCGCCTCGATGAGCATCGGTCGAACCGCCTGCAGACCATCGGCGGCCAGCCGCCCAACCTGCAGCGCCTGCCCGACGGCTGCCGCTTCCGCGACCGGTGCAGCTACGCGTTCGACCGCTGCGCCGCCGAGAAGCCCCTGCTGCGGAATTTCGCAGAAGGGCGCGCCAAGGCCTGCCATCTGGAGTCGCTATGAGTGCAGCACCCCTCCTCTCCGTTCAGGACCTGAAAGTTCATTTCGACGTCACGCGCAAGGGCGTGTTCGGCGGCCCAACCGCCGTGGTCAAGGCTGTCGACGGCGTCACCTTCGATCTGAGGCCGGGCGAGACTTTGGGCCTGGTCGGCGAATCCGGTTGCGGCAAGTCGACTCTGGGACGTGCCGTGCTGCGGCTGCTGCCCGCAACCGCCGGCCGCGTGGTGTGGCTGGGCGAGGACCTGCATGCGCTGGATCACGGCGAGATGCAGCGGAAGCGCCGCGATATGCAGATCATCTTCCAGGATCCGCTCGCCTCGCTCAATCCGCGCATGACGGTCGGCCAGATCATCGCGGAGCCGCTGACCGTCTTCAATCCCAATCTGTCGCGCCAGCAGGTGAAGGACCGCGTCCGGCAGATGATGGCGAAGGTCGGCTTGCTGCCGAACCAGATCAACCGCTATCCGCACGAATTCTCCGGCGGCCAGGCCCAGCGCATCGGCATCGCGCGTGCCATGATCAACAAGCCGAAGATGATTGTGTGCGACGAGCCGGTCTCGGCCCTCGATGTGTCGATCCAGGCGCAGATCGTCAACCTGCTGATGGACCTGCAGCACGAGATGGGCATGTCCCTCATCTTCATCTCGCACAATCTCAGCGTCGTGCGGCACATCAGCCACCGGATAATGGTGCTCTATCTCGGCAAGGTGATGGAGATCGCGGACCGCGATTCGATCTATGCCAATCCGCTGCATCCCTATACCCAGGCGCTGAACTCGGCGGTGCCGATTCCCGATCCGGATCTCGAGAAACAGAAGGATCGCATCGTCCTCAAGGGCGACCTGCCCTCGCCGCTCAATCCGCCGTCAGGCTGCCCGTTCCGCACCCGCTGCCCGCGCGCGACGGAAATCTGCGCCCAGCTCATGCCCGATCTGCTGCCCGCCAGCCCCAGCCACTACGTCGCCTGCCACCATGCGGGGCCGCGCGAATAGTCCTGGAGTGGCGGAGCCTCGGCATGGCCAGATAGACCTGATCGATCCCATCACGCCTGAGACCGTCTCATCGGCCCTGCAAACCGTCGCCGGGCTGACAGTCCCGCCTGGCGAGCTGAGGCTGGAGCGGCGGCACTGGCGCTGGGTCGCTCGCCTTCCCGACCAAGTTCTCGTTTTCATTCCGGACTCCGCCACAGCAGTGGAACGGCTGGGGAGAGAGGGAAGGCTGCTGCAACTCCTGGCGTCACGCGTCTCCTTTGGCGTGCCGCGGGTCGACGACACCGGGCCGAGTTTGCAGGTCCGTACCATCGTTCCGGGCGAACAGGTTGGCGGCGAAGGCCGGGAGCGTGCCTTTGCTGACCTGCCCCAGGGCATGAGGCTGGCCGACGATCTGGGTCGCGCGCTGGGTGAGCTGCATGGCGCTCTCACCAAGGAGCAGGCGGAAGAGATCGGCCTTGCCTACGCCGATCCTTTGCCGGACGCGGAAGCGCTCCGCGTCCGCCTCGTGGGGAAATTGTCAGACCCGCTGTTTGCGGCGGTATTCACCAGGGTGCTTGAGCTCTACCGCGAGACAGAGCCGCCCAGCGCGGACATCGTCGTAACGCACGGCGATGTCTGGGGAGGCAACATGGCGGTCGATCTGGAGACCGGGGCGCTAAACGGACTATTCGATTTTGACGATGCCGCGTTGGCAGACCGGCATGTGGACTTCATGTATGTCCATTCCTTCGGCGACCAATTCGCCCGGGGCGCCCTCGCTGCCTACGCGCGCGAGACCGGTCAAGAGTTATCCTGGCAGCGCACGGCCGTTTATCACGCCGCCGCTGCTTTTGCGGCCTTGGCCGACATGCGCGGAAAGGGCGAGGACTATCTGTTGCAGCGCGAGCTCGACTGGGTTTCTGACGTCTGCCGCGGACCGATCAGAAGAATGACGCTCAGTTGCACTGGCACCTGACGAGTCACGCCGTCAGGAAGTCCACTGCCACCAGCACCCGGTCCACCGCACCGTCGCGATTGCACCAAGGCATCACAGCGGCTTCGCAATATTTGTATTCCTTGTGCGGCCCGACGTAAGGCGGGCGGAAGATTGCCGGTTTGCCCTCTTCGCTCACCCAGCGCATGACGCGGAACACGGTCGAGCCATCGCCTTGGCCCGCGACCTCCGACATCCATTTGCCGGTCCAATTGTCGCGTGAGTGCTCCCGCACCACCGTCCCGATCACGCGATAGCGGAAGTCCCAGGGATCGCGCCGCACGTCCTTCCACATCAGGTGCGGCAGCAGGCGCGGCACTTCCAACGCATCGAACAAATCGCTGTGGGGCAGTGCATCGCCTTTGCGCTTGCTGTTCCAGTAGTCGGCAGCGGCGCGCACGATCGCGGAGTTCAGCTCCGCGGGCTGGATGAGCCTGATGCCGCCAAGGTCGTCCATGGCGGCATCATAGCATTCACGGCCCGGATGTCAGGTCCCCCCGAGCCACTTGCTTCGTTTACCCAACCATGCCGACAGCGCGCTTGTAGAGGTCCAGAAGCTGCTCCTGCTCTTCCCGGTCATGGGCCTCCATCTTCCGGAGGCGCACGACTTGCCGCATGATTTTCGTCTCAAAGCCAGTCGATTTGGCTTCGGAATAGACCTCGCGGATATCCCCGGCAATCGCGGCCTTCTCCTCCTCGAGGCGCTCGATGCGCTCGATAAAGGATTTCAGCCGGTCTGCCGCAATGCCGCCCGCATCCGCCATAATATGCTCCGCCGATAATGAAGTGATCCGCCCCGAATCGGAACGGCGGCGACTCTAGTCCGCCCGTGATGGTCGGAACAAGCGCCGAACGCCTGTGGATAACGTGGATAACGTGGGTTGCTTGCGCCACCATGGAAGGCGAGGCATTCTCGCCACAATCTTTCCCGCCTCGAGCACTTCATGCCTGCGAAGGATATCGGCCTTGCCCTGCTGGTCCAGGTGATCTGGGGCGTCGGCTTCACCCTGATGAAGCCGGTCATGCTTGCGTTTCCACCGCTGCTCTTCGTCACGCTGGTCTATGCCATTATTGCACTGGTCGTGACGCCGTTGGCGCCGCGTAGCCGCACGCCGTTCCTTTGGATGATGTTGATCGCTGCCCTGGGCGGCAGTGCGCAGAGCTGTTTTCTGGCCCTCGGCCTCAGCCTGTTGCCGGCGACGACCTCCACGCTGCTCCTGCAGTTGACGGTGCCGTTCGCGGTGCTGATGTCCTGGGCTGCGCGCATCGACCGGCCAAGCCTGCGCAATGGAATTGGTTGCACGGTCGCGCTGGCCGGCGTCGCAGTGGTGATCGGTGCGCCGGATGAGGACAGCTCCTGGGTGGGCATCGCCCTGATCGCGCTCGGCACGATCTCCTGGTCGGCGGCGCAGATCCTGATCCGCCTGCGCTGCAAGGATAGCGGCACGACCTTCTATTCTGCCATGGCGCGCCACGCCTGGCCGCAGGCCCTGATCATGAGCCTGGCATTAGAGAATGATCAACTTGGCTGGCTGGCACGCGCTACTGTGCAGGACTGGACCGGCCTGGTCGCCATCGCCCTGGTCGGCTTTGCCGCCGGCTATATTCTCTGGTACCGGTTGCTGATCCGCAGCCGCATCGATCAGCTTCTGCCCTTTACACTGCTGATGCCGCCGGTGGGCGTCGCGACGGGTGTGCTCGCTCTGGGCGAGGCGCTGCATCGTTCGCTGCTGATCGGTGGTGCCGTCATCCTGTTCGGCCTTGCAATCATCGTGTGGCCGTCACGCCGCGCGGCGCCACGATGACCATAGTCCATGGGTCGAATGCCAGAGCGCATTCAGCCCGAAGCCGATGAACAGCAGGCCCGATGCGCGCGTCACCCACAGCTGGTGCCGGCGATAGAAGCGCCGCACCAGTCCCGCGCCGACGACATAGGCCAGCACCGCATCCGCCAAGATGAAGCCGGCGAATGCTGCCAGCAGGAGAAGCGGCATGCGCTCCCAGCTCAGGTCCTGCGACCGGCTGGCAAGCAGCGAAGTAAAGGTCGCCACGGCCACTGGATAGCCCTTGGGATTCATGAGGCCGAAGGTGAGCCCACGGACGAGCGGTCGCCGGGCGCCGAGCGCCGCCTGAGGATCCGCATCGCGCCGCGTGCTCGCCGCCTTCCAGCCCAGCCAGCAGAGATAAAGCCCGCACGCGAGGCCCAGCAGGTCGAACACCATGGTTCCCAGCGATTGGGCGCCGATGATCGCGATCAACGCCAATGACGCCCACACCACGTCGCCGGCCAAGTGTCCGGCGAGAAAGCCGATGCCGGCGCGCCTGCCCTGCGTCGCACCGATACCGAGCAATGCCAAGAAGGCTGGCCCCGGCGTCAACGTGTAAGCCGCCGCCGCAAGTAACGTGGGCAGCAGGAGCGTGGCGTCGATGACCGGTGACGTCATTGAGTCAGGTCCCCCTCTTTCGTCATGGTCGTGCTTGGCACGACCATCCATGAGTTTCCTTGAGACGATCCGGCATTGCCCGCCGAAACTCGTGGATGGCCGGACCAAGATGCTATGGGGTCGGCGGCCGCGGCATTGGCTATCTTGTCGGTTGTCGAAGACTGACAGATAGGAGCGATCCAATGCCGAAGCAATTTAATCCGCATCATGCCGCGACCGCCTTTGATCACGATAGCACGTTGGTCTTGGCGCTGGAACTGAGCGGGAAGTCGTGGGAGGTGGGAGCGGTGGTTCCTGGGCTCGCCCGCCGACCGCGTCGTCGCCTGCAAGCGCGCGATCTGGCCGAGCTGCTGAGATCGATCGAGCGCTGGAAGTCTGAGGCACTGGCCATGGGTCAGGCGATCCAGCGCGTGACCTTGACCTACGAAGCCGGTCGGGACGGCTTCTGGATTGCGCGCTATCTGCTGGCACAGGGGATCGAGGTTCATATCATGCATCCAGCAAGCATTCCCGTAGACCGGCGGAACCGGCGGGCGAAGACCGACCGGATCGATTTGGACATGCTGCTGCGGACGTTTCTGGCCTGGCTGCGGGGCGAGCCGCGGGTCTGTTCGATGGTGCGGATTCCGAGCGAATCCGAGGAGGACGTGCGTCGTCCGGGACGCGAGCGCGAGCGGCTGGTGCGCGAGCGGCTTCAGCTCGAGAACCGCGTGGAGAACCTGCTGTGCCTGCA
>DASRRI010000059.1:0-64223 GCA_035695765.1 Dongiaceae bacterium | reverse complement strand
CGATGGACGGCTGAACCTTACGACACTCCGCCACTGAGTAATTCGCTCGACGGGCGGCGCATCTGCCGCATGGCAGCTTGGCGCCTGCCTCGTCCTCTTGTCGATTGCGCTGTGGCTCTCAGAGCCATGCTCGCCCACATTTTCTCATAATTGGAGCGATCATGAAACACCCGCTGTACGCGGCATTGGCCGCGCTGCTGCTATTGTCCTTTGCGCCCTCGTTTCAGAATTCGGTAACGGCGCAAGAGTGCGCGACGACCGAAGGCGTATCAGCGCAGCTTCGGCGCGAATGGCCGGACGTCGAGTTGCGCGTGGTCGACGGCCTGTTGGCTACCCGTCTGCGTGCCGGCATCTCAGGCCTGATTCGGCAAAATGTGCCGGAGGGCGGCAGCTATCTCATTGCCCATCCGCCTGCCACATTGACGGACTACGTCGTGCGGTTCGCGGAGGGCTGCGCGACTCACCACGGACGCTTTCCCGATCGCCTCGTGCGGGCTTGGCTTGATGGCAGCCCGGCCTGACTGAACGTGTCCAGATAGGGGGAACGCGCCGTGGATGATGACGAAGAAACGATTGTTGCCGATGATGCACTGACGCCGGAGGGATATTTGGCGCAGGCGCCGTTGGAGGAGCTGCGGCGCTATGTCTGCCTCGACCTCGCCCGCCTCCTGGGCGCGGTTCCGGACAAGGCCATCCGACTTGCGCGCGAGATCGAGCGGTTCCTCCTCGGACGCTCGTTGAGAAGCGCGGATGATCATGAGTAGCGCGTAAGCCAATCCCCTCTCTCGCGAGACTGCTTGGCACATCACTCATCTTGGCGAGCCGCCTTCGGGGCGGCTCTAACGATTTGGAGCCGCGATGGCAAACAAGAACGATCTTTTCGACTTCGACGAAACGACCGCCCTTAACAATGACAATGTCCAAGGGGCGAACATCGCCGAAAACTGCGCGCCCAGCGGAATCAACAACGCCATCCGGGGCCTGGCCTCGATCATCAAGCGCGCACTTGGAAGCCAGGGCAGCGCGATCGCCAGTGCCGCAACCACGGCGATCGGTGCGGCCGGGACGGCGCTCTATACCACCGTCACCGGCACCACCGCCATCACCAGCTTCGGCACGGTAGGCGCGGGAACGCTCCGAATCATCGAGTTTACCGGTGCGCTGGTCCTGACCCACAATGCCACGTCTCTGAAGCTCCCCGGATCGGCCAACATCACCACGGCGGCAGGCGATGTCGGCTTCTTCCTGTCGCTCGGTTCAGGGAACTGGAAATGTCTGCATTTCAGCAGGGCAGATGGCGCGGCTGTTGCCAGCTTCAGTGGCACGCTGACCAGCACGG
Source organism: Dongiaceae bacterium (assembly GCA_035695765.1). Classification (GTDB taxonomy): domain Bacteria; phylum Pseudomonadota; class Alphaproteobacteria; order Dongiales; family Dongiaceae; genus Dongia_A. The sequence goes on along the minus strand of DASRRI010000059.1, from coordinate 62,884 downwards.
ATCCCGGCGCAGGCGGCGGCCCTCACTTTCTGTCGGATCGAAATTCGGCCTCGCCAGCGGCCAGTGACGTGATCGGCGGGTTCATATCTCGCGGCCGGAACAGTGTCGGAAATCCGATCGACTATGTCTATCTGCTTGGCATCATAGGCGACGCCACTAACGGAAGCGAGGATGGCATCGGACAACTGCGCGCACGGATCGCCGGCGTCGATACGGCCGTCATGCAGTTTGGGCCGGGCGTGCAAGTAGGGTCCCCAAGTGGTGGGGATAAAGGTCTCGCGAGCCTCAATGCACAAGGCGTTTACATTGGTGGACATGGAACGATCGCGCAGGTCGTGACCGATATAGAGAATACCTACACCACGCTCGGCACCATTTTACCCTTCGATAATTCAATTCCTCAAAATACGGAGGGCGATGAGATTCTTTCTGTGGCGATCACGCCAGTAAATGCAAGCAGCACATTGCTTATAATGTTCAGCGGTAACTTCGGCGGATCGACTGGGCAAGAAATCGGCGCCGCCTTGTTTGTCGATAGCACCGCCAACGCTCTAAATGCGTCGTCGTGCTTCGTAACCGCTGCCGGAATCGCTGCGACCAACACAATGATTCATGTATTGCCAGCGGGTAGTACGTCGACGCGCACCTATAGAATCCGAGCGGGTTCTGAGGTTGCAACCGACGGATTTCTGAACGGCGACTCGGCGTCCAGAAAGTTCGGAGGCGCTTCGGCGGCGTCTCTAGTCGTTATGGAAATTCTACCGCAATAAGGAACTCCGATGTTCACAATCGTCTCCGCCAGGTACTCAAACTCAGACGGAACGGCCGTGCTTGCCGCGACAACGGAATCTGGCTCTGTGCTGATCACATCCAACAAACCAGAGAAGCAAGCGGCATTAGATGCATGGGTACTCGCTGGCGGCATCATCTCGGAATTCGTGCCGTCCGCCGTTGTTCCAAATCGTGATCTTGCCTCGGAGCTTGGCGCTCTGAGGGCTGCCTTACTAAGCAAGGGCCTTATAGATGACGAAGAACTAAAGGCAGGAAGTGTCCTCCAAGCCTAGTCAACGACGCGAATCCAATGCAGGAAATCCCCCTCAGTTCCATTCAACTGGAACCCGCATTTCTCGAAGATGCGAATGCTAGCTAAGTTGTCGTGCCGAATTTCGGCCGAAATGGCGCATGGCCCGATGGTTGTCGTGAGCAATCGAATGGCAGCATCAAGGGCCGGATATGCGTAGCCCTTACCTCGCTCACTGGGGGCCACATTGATGCTAACAAGCCATGCGCCATTGGAACGATCGAATCGAATCATCCCAAGCTTCCTAGTACCCTCAGAAGCGATGAAGATCGCCCTACTTGGATCTTCGATCGTCTTTGCGAACCAACGTAGATGTTCCGCCTGACTTATCGCCCCAGGCGTCTTGCTCATTGCGATCGTCTTGGGGTCGTTGCGCCACGCTAAAACGTCTATGGCGTCATCCATCGTCGCGCGGCGGAGTTTCATGCATCACCAATGGACGCAATAAAATATGGCCAACCTTTATCCCACCTGGCACGCGCACGCAACGGCCTAAGCCCCCAAATCTAAACCGCTGACGCGAAGATTAGCAACCCAGGAGATGCCAAGTTCATGAGTCTTTGTCGTCGGTTCTGTAAGGACGCCTACGACAGCGGTCAGACGTGAACCGTGGAGCGATGCACTAAGGCGCGCGTTAGGCGAGGAGAGTTCGAAATGAGTGCCCGTGCCCTACAGTCGTTGGCTGAGAAGGGTGTCCCGTACCTGCTTGCGATCGTGGCTATGCTGATCGGAATCATCTGGCATGACATCACGGGACGCCTCGACAAGCAGGATGCCAAATATGAGGCCTTCCTGTCGTCTCTGCATGATCTGCAGGTCGATCAGGCCATTCAGCGTGCGCAGATCGGCGAGCACGGGCGGCGGCTGGACAAGCTCGAAATGCACGAACCCATTTCTGATGCGCGTGGGCTTCACAGCATCGACGCCCGGCCATGACCGAAGGATTAGTGCGCAAGACGCGCAGTATGCAGAGGCCCTAAGTCTGAACCGAAAAGGAGAAGAGATGGACACCAGTCTTGGAAGAGCGAAGCTGCTGCCAGCGCTGCTGACGGGCTCGATGTTGGCGGGATGCTCCATGCTGCCTTATGGCCCGCAGGTCAAAGCCGTCGCTGATCAAGCGGCCGTAACGGCGATTGAGGACCGGAAGGCTTTTAATGACAAGAAACTGACGGTGTCGGTGGCAGCGGTTTGTGACAATTCTCTCGGTGCCGTGCTGCGGCTTGAAGATGATCAGATGCGCAATAGCTTGTTTACCCTATGCGGCGGCGACGGTCAGGCGGTGACGATGGATCGACTTGCGGATCTGGTGCGCACGCTTGACCAGTTGAGAGCGGCCGGGTCCTAGCCCTCATCATATCTATGGCGGCGATATTTCCTGCAGTGCCTGGCGAACCGAACGATCCAGCTTATCCACGATCTCGTCGAGCTCCGCCGCGCTGGCGTTGTAGGGTGGGGCGAGGATGACGGTATCACCTGCGACGCCGTCGACATTGCCGCCCATCGGATAGCAGATGAGGCCATTCTCCAGAGACCGGGCGCGGATCTTGTGGTGCAAACCAAGGGCGGCAGGAAAGGGCAGCCTGCTCACACGGTCGGCGACGAATTCAAGGCCTATGAAGAAACCGCGGCCGCGCAGATCACCAAGCGCTGCCAGATCGCCCAGCCGTCGCTTCAATCCACGTATCAGTTTCGGGCCATCCGTGGCAACACGCTCCACCAGCCGATCCCGGGCAACGATGCGCTGGACGGCGACACCGGCAGCACAGGCGAGCGTGTGCCCGGTGAAAGTATGGCCCGTCATCGGGCCCCCCGCCTTTGCCTCAAGCACATCGGCGACACGATCGTGATAGAGCGTGGCGCCAAGCGGCACGTAGCCGGCGGCAAGACCCTTCGCCACTGCCATGATATCCGGCTCAACACCATCATGGGCGAGGGCGCGCCAGGTTCCGCATCTGCCGGCGCCACACATCACTTCGTCGGCAATCATCAGCACGCCTTGGCGATCGCAGACTTCGCGGATCAGACGCGCATAACCGTCGGGAGCCGGTACCACTCCTCCGGCCGCGCCGACCACGGGCTCGAAGATGAACGCCGCAACGGTGCGCGCGCCGAGGCGAAGAATCTCCTCCTCCAGTTCTTGAGCGCAATATTGAGCAACCTGCTCGGCTGACACGTTGGCAGGTGGCCGGTAGGCGTTGGCGGAAGAAATATGGGAAGCGGGGATAAGCGAACCCTCGAATGGATCACGGCGTTCCTTGAACTCCGAGACTGATAGCGCCCCCAAGGTATTGCCATGCCAGGACCGACGTCGCCCGATGAAGTGCCGGCGGGACGGCTCGCCGTTCGCCGTATGATAGTGAAGCGCGATCTTCAAAGCAGATTCGACGGCTTCGGAACCGCCAGTCGTGAAAATCATCCTCCCATAGCCAGGGCCGCATCGCCTCGCCACGATCTCCGTCAATTCCTCCAACGGGTCGCTCGTGAAGTTGTAGCGATAGCCGTGTGCCACCCGGTCGAGCTGGCGCTTGATGGCGTCGTTTACTTCGGGATGAGCATGGCCGAGACAAAACACCGCCGGGCCGCCAGAGCCGTCGATGTAGTCCTTTCCGGTGACGTCGAAGAGCCGGCTTCCCTTGCCGTAGGCAATTTTCGGCAAGCCGGCACCCGGTACCTCGCCGTTGCTTAATTGGGAGAAGCTGTTCGCCATGCAATTCGCTCGCCGCAATCATTCGACCAAGATCATTGCTAACCGACTTGATCATGTGCAGTCAAATCCGCTTGAATCTCAGGCTCTTTGGCGTTACCTCGCTAGCTCGTATTCGAGGTTTGTCCATTAGGGCGGATGGGTCCATGCGGCTGCTTGTCCTGCAGCATTGTCCTGTAACTCCAGTTGGACTGGTCGGCGAATCTGCGATCGAGCGCGGTGCGGAGCTCGTCACGCTGCTGCCTCATGGAGGCGATCGACTTCCGGCGACAATGATGGGCTTCGATGGTCTCATAGTGCTTGGCGGACCCATGCATGCCGGCGACGATGCCAATTACCCCGCCTTTGCGCCGATGTTGTCATTGATACGGGAATGCAAGCGAGACAATGTGCCGGTCCTGGGACTGTGTCTCGGCGCGCAACTGATTGCGCGCGCCTTTGGTGAAGCGGTCTATCGCTTTGGCGGATTGGAGGTCGGGTATCCGACCGTCTATCTCACCCAAGCTTGCCAGACGGACCGGGTGTTTCGCGGGTTGGCACCGGAGCAACGTGTCATGCAAATGCATGAGGACAGTTTCGACTTGCCGAAAGATGCGGTGCTCCTGATGCGCAACGATGTATGCGAAAACCAGGCGTTCCGGATCGGGACGTCCATCTATGGAATTCAAGCGCACCCGGAAGTAACCTTGAAGGACGCGCGCAGTTTTCCGCGTGATTGCTGGGCCTCCATGACGCGGTTTCACGGCGAACGAGCCGAGGCAGTCGAGCAGGAAGTCTTGTCGGAGATCGATAGATATTTCGAAGCCGGCGCACGGTTCTACAGGACGATCACAGATCGCTGGCTGGACCTGGTCGAAAGTCGCATCCAGACAGTCAGTCAAGAGGCGGGACGCGCTACCGGGGCAAACTAAATGGCGTAGGGTCCAGGAAGCGGCGCAAGACGTTGCCGGTTATCCTGGCGACATTGTTGTCGTAGCGCTCGTGGCAAAGCGAAGCCGCCCAGGCTATAGAGCCAGTCGCGAAGACGGCACCGCCCGATGGAGTTTCGAAGAAAACCAATTCCGCGCGCACGAGCGGATTATCGACTCCGTCGACCGAGGGATGGGTGGACAGCATTTCTTCGACAGTCAGAAGGTAGACATTGCTGTGCCCGGTCGAACGCGCCAGAACGAGCGCATGCGTTGGCGTGCCAAGCGTGACATCGGCGCCGTCGAGTTCCAGTCCTGCCGCGCCGCCTAGCGCGCCGAAATCCCCGATTCTTTCCTGCTCGCCGATTCCAGAGAAGATGAAAACTGCGCGTGGATCGGCACTGACGGTAGTGCGTTCGTACCAGTGGCAGGAGTCAAATCCCTCAGCGACAAATCCCACCCCCACCAAGCGTTGAGGCGCGCGCCCGTTACTACGCCAAAGCCCGCCGAACTCGCCATCGAACTGATTGTGCCTTTCCCCGGCAGGCATTTCGAAGCAGCGCGTGCCCGCTTCTCCGCGGCGCACTTCAATGACGCCAGGGTGCGCCTCATGTGTCGCGACCTTCCAATAAAATCCGTTCCCACCCATATAGATTAGCCGGCCGCCCGCGCCTAACCATCCTTCGATCGCATCGAGCATCCGTGCCGTATGATATTCTGGATGCGTTCCCGTCATGAGGCAGCGGTAGGGAGCCAGCAGTCCCGCACCCTCTTCATGCAACATATCGTCTGTGATGACGTCGTATTCGACGCCGCTCGCCTCGAGCCAGTCGATGATGTGCAGATCGGCGTTGAAGTTCCATATCTTGCGTTTTGGGCGCATGTTGAGCACCGGGCGTTTCGCAGAGCTGTAGCAGGAGCCGCTGCCGTCGCGATGACGGTCATAGAGCGACACGCCCAGGTCGCGGCGTTCCTTTAGAAAAAGATCCGTGCGATCCAGCACCAGCAGAGTGCCATAGGCGGGCTCTGACAAGGGATCCTCATAACCGTGGTGGCTATTGGCATAAGCGAGATAGGTGAAAGTCGAGGCGAGGAAAGCGAGGGGCGCTCTATTCTTTCCTTTGGGCGGCAAGATGAAAAGAGGGACGAAATCCTCCGCGCCACGATCAGTTGTCACATGCGCCGCATAGATGCCGCTCTTGATCTCCGGTGGTACGCGCCATACGGCATCCGTTTTCCAGACGCAATCCTCCAAGTCATCGCAGTGAAAATGGATGGCCCCATAGAGATCGGGTCGCATGCGCCAGTCGGTAGTCTGGCCGCGCCAGGCGTGGCCTGCTACTGCGCGCGTGGGAAGATTGATACAACGTCCGTGAGCATCATTGCCGGAAACGTCCGCCACATCGGCAGAGCCGATATGGCGCGAAAAATCCCATCCTCCGATTGCCGGCAGAGAAACCTCGAAGGGATGCGTGAGGTCGGCAAGCGCACCCATCCCAAGCGTACCGCTGTAGAGTGCCGGGGCCTCAATTCGACCATCGAAATGCGCAAGGATGCCGTCGGCTGGATCGTGCCTGGCGGCGATCAGAGCAGGACCTGAAAGCAATGACGGCATCTGGAGAGTCAGTGGCTGCTCCTGCATGACATCAGATTCGATGCGATGACCGTCGCCGATCGGCCGCTGCAATATTCGCACCTTGCCCTGCGATGCATCAAGGCTGACCACCAGCAGGTACCAAGAACCTTCCCGCATCGGAACGTCGCAGGTCACCACCGTTTCGCTCGTTCCGTCGTGGAGCCAAAGGCCGCCGCGGCCCGATGCATCCATGATCAGCGCAACGCCTCTGCTAGACGGATGCTGCCGGCTTAAGATGCATTGAGCCGTTCCCTTGCCGACCCAGGTTGGCATGACGAGTGAGGCCAAGGTAAAGGCGTCCCCTTGGATCGCCTTCAGATTCGGTACGTAGACATAGGAGCCGGCTTGAATGGGTTGGCGGCGGCCGGGATATACGCCGTTAACCTCCGCGGCAATTGATTCGGCCTTGAAGCCCGGGCCACCTAGCCCGTCATCGCCGCAAATCAGGCGGACCAGTTCAATGCGAAAGTCCGCGCTGCCGTCCTCAATGCTGACCTTCAGTTCCGGCGCATCACCGGGCCTAGCGGAAAATCGATCCCAGTAACCCATGATGCCGAGCACGATCTCAACCTCCCGACTCGGCACTCAGGTCGCTACCGTACAAGGCGCGCCAGCGCAGCTTGAATACTGCCCACTCCGCTTCCTCCAAGGTCATGAAAGTATCACCAGTGTAACTGATGGGATCGACGGGATTACGGCCCAACCGCGCCAATCGATAGGGCATGCTCCCATGTTCCTGAACCAGCACGTAGTGGCCGACAAATGGTTCGCTGCGCATGCGGTTGAGCACGCGCTGCAGCTCAACACTATGCCTGCCGTGCGGATGCGAACGGAATTCTTGCGCCAGATGCGCAACATCCTGACAAAGTTTGTCCACGGAGCCCTCTTTGATTATCAAGTGCCCCTTGATTATCAGCGGCGGCAGCTTATCTGCGGCATGGAGTGGTCGCAATTGGGGGATAGTTACCTGTGGGGAACCGGACGCGATCGCGCCGACCACAAATTTCATAGGGTCTCCCAGACCGACCTGTCGGGATGCGCTGGGCGTATGGCTGAAATGGCAGCCATGCCGGTCCGTCGGGTCGACAGAGAACTATCAAGTCGATACGATCCGCGCCTTCCGATGGTCAGGGATCGGGGTAAGCCATCTACGTTTGGGATAGATCATCATGACCGATTCGGATTCTTCACACTCTTATCCTCGTTCCAGTGGTAAGCGCCGCAGCATAGTTTGGGGTTCAGCACTCGTGCTTGCCGCCGCGGTCGCAGCCGGTATCTGGTGGCAGGGCCAGCAGAACGGCGCGACTGGTGGAGAGGCAGCGAAGCAGGGTCAGCCTGGACCGGGGGCCGGTGCGCCTCCTGCGCCGCCGGTGACGGTTGCCAATCCCGTGCACAAGAAGATCGTGGAGTGGGACGAATACCCGGGCCAATTCACCGCTGTGGACGCCATCGAAGTGCGGGCTCGCGTGAGCGGCTATCTCGAGCAGATCCACTTCACGGACGGCCAGGTCGTGAAGCAAGGCGACCTGCTCTTCACCATCGAAAAGCGGCCATTCGAGATCGCGCTGGATTCTGCACGGTCGCAACTGGCCGAAGCCACTGCACAGCTCAGCCTCGCGAATCGCAATCTCAAGCGCTATGAGAAGATGCGCGAAGGCAATATTGTCGGCGAATCGGATTACGACGATCGCGTAGAAGCCGTCAGTGCGGGCAAGGCCGCAGTTGCTGTTGCGCAAGCTCAGGTCCGGCAAGCGGATCTCGACCTCGGCTACACCGAAATTCGTGCACCAGTGACCGGACGCATCAGCCGCCACGAGGTCAGTGCCGGCAACCTCATCACCGGGGGATATTCCGGTGATGTTACCCTGCTCACGACCATCGTCTCGCTGGATCCTATTCATTTCGACTTCGACGTGAGCGAGCAGAACTACCTTGCCTACCAGCGCGCCGCTGAACGCGGTGTCATGCCGTCGATGCGTGACAACAAGATTGATGTCTTTGCCAAGCTGCCTGATGAAGATCAGTGGACTCATAAAGGCACGCTGGAATTCCTGGACAACCAGGTCAACGAAACTTCCGGCACGATCCGTGCCCGCGCGACCTTCCGCAACTCCGGTGGTGCCTTCACACCCGGCCAGTTCGGGCATATCCGGGTTCCTGGCTCGGAGCCCTATGAGGCAGTTCTCCTGCCCGAAACAGCCATCGTCACCGACCAGTCGCAAAAGGTCGCGCTGGTCGTGACAGATGACGGCACTGTCGGCGTCAAGATTCTGCGCGTCGGCCCAACCTTTGAGGGCATGCGTATTATTCGCGAGGGTCTGGCGCCCCAAGACAAGGTGGTCATCAACGGATTGTTGCGAGCTCGACCTGGGTCGAAGGTTACGGCACAGCCAGGCACGATTGAAGCAGCGCCGCAAGAAGCGACGACAGAGTAAGAAACATGAATTTCGCCCGCTTCTTCGTCGACCGGCCGATCTTCGCCGGTGTCGTCTCAATCTTCATCACGCTGATCGGCGGCATTGCTTATTTTTCCTTGCCGGTCGCGCAATATCCGGAAATCGCGCCGCCAAACGTCGTCGTTACCGCGCAATATCCGGGCGCCTCGGCGGAAGTCATCAGCAACACGGTGTCGACACCGCTGGAGCAGGAGATCAACGGCGTCGACAATATGCTCTATATGCTGTCGCAGGCGACCAGCGACGGCAAACTGACGATCACCGTTACATTCAAGCTGGGTACCGATCCTGATGAAGCGCAGGTTCTGGTGCAGAATCGCGTGTCGGCGGCGGAAGCGCGCTTGCCCGAAGAGGTCCGCCGGCTGGGCGTGACGACACGCAAGAACTCGCCGGACTTCCTGATGGTCGTGCACGTCTATTCACCGGACGACACACGCGACCAGCTCTACATCTCCAACTATGCAACCTTGCAGCTGGTCGACGTACTGAAGCGCATCGATGGCGTTGGCGACGTCCAGGTGTTTGGCGCGCGCGACTACGCAATGCGCGTCTGGCTCGATCCCGACAAGATCGCCGCACGCAGTTTGACAGGCCCTGAAGTTGCCGACGCAGTCCGATCACAAAATCTGCAGGTGGCATCGGGTGTGCTCAACCAGCCGCCGGTACCCAGTCCGGGCGCTTTCCAGATGAATCTTGAGACTCTGGGGCGTTTGGTTGAGCCGCGGCAATTCTCCAACATCGTGGTCAAGACCGGACAGAATGGCGAGGTGACTCGCCTGCGTGACGTTGGCAACGTTGAACTGGGCGCGCAGGATTACGGGCTGAATGCATACCTGGGGCAAAAAGGCGCCGTCGCGATTGGCGTTTTCCAGCGGCCAGGCGGTAATGCGCTCGAAACGGCTGACGCAGTCCTGAAGACACTGAAGGACATGAAAGGCGGGTTCCCGCCCGGGCTGACCTATGACGTCATCTACAATCCGACTGATTTTATCTCGAAGTCGATCGACGAAGTGATCAGGACCATCTTCGAAGCGATCGCCCTGGTCGTTCTTGTCGTCATCATCTTCTTGCAGACATGGCGCGCCTCGATTATTCCGATCGTTGCCATTCCGGTTTCGCTGGTTGGCAGTTTCGCTGTCATGGCCGCGCTTGGCTATTCGATCAACACGCTGACCTTGTTCGGCCTTGTGCTCGCGATCGGCATCGTGGTCGATGACGCGATCGTCGTCGTGGAGAACGTAGAGCGCAACTTGCGGCTCGGCATGTCGCCCAAGGAAGCGGCGCGACGGACAGTCGATGAAGTCGGTGGCGCCCTGGTCGCGATTGCACTTGTGTTGACAGCGGTGTTCATCCCGGCTGCTTTTGTCACCGGAATTTCGGGTCAGTTCTTCCGGCAGTTCGCGGTCACGATCGCGACCTCGACCGTGATTTCCTTGCTGGTGTCACTGACCCTCAGCCCGGCCTTGAGCGGTATCCTGTTCAAGCCGCATCGGCACGAGAGCGAACACAAGCGCGGTTTCCATCCTCTGGCCGCCTTCTTCCGAGGGTTCAATCGTGGCTTCGATGCCTTGGCGCGGGGCTATGGCGGCCTGGCACGGCGGTTGATCGCGATCGGCCCGATCGTGCTGATCATCTATGCGGGATTGATCGGCCTGACCGTATGGCAGTTCGGACGCGCACCGACCGGTTTCATTCCGACGCAGGACGAGGGCTACCTCATCACCATCGTCCAGTTGCCGCCGGGCTCTTCGCTCAGCCGCACCGATGCAGTCGTCAAGCAGGCCACCAAGATCATGCTGGAGACGCCGGGCATCGTAAATACTGCAGGCTTTACTGGCCTGGACGGAGCAACGTTCACCAACGCCTCGAATGCGGCCGCGATCTTCTCGGTGCTGGCTCCCTATGAGGACCGCGTGTCAAAGGGCCTGAGCGCCGGTCGGATCCTGGGCGATGTCACCCAGCGCCTGGGCGCGATCAAGGAAGGGTTCATCATCACCGTTCCACCGCCGCCGGTGCGAGGCATCGGTAATGCCGGCGGCTTCAAGATGATGATCCAGGATCGCGGCGGACAGGGCTTGCAGGCCCTCGAAACGGCTGCGACTCAGATCATGATTGCCGGCAACCAGACTGCCGGTCTGGCGGGTGTCTTTACGCTGTTCAATACCAAGACCCCTAAGCTGTTCGCGGAGATCGATCGCGTCCGGGCGCAGATGTTCCACGTGCCGGCCGAGCGCGTGTTCCAGACGCTGGAGGTCTATCTGGGCTCGACCTTCGTCAATGACTTTAATTTCCTCAATCGGACGTTCCGCGTCACGGCCCAGGCCATGGGCGAATACCGACAGAATGCCGCCAGCATCGCGAACTTCAAGACGCGCAATGACCTGGGGCAGATGGTGCCGATCGGGGCGGTCGCAAAGATCAAGGACATCTCCGGCCCATATCGCGTCGCGCGCTATAATCTGTTTCCCGCGGCGGAGGTGCAGGGCAACGTCGCGCCCGGAACCTCGACGGGCACGGCATTGGCGACCATGGAGAAGCTTGCAGACCAGAGCCTGACTGAGGGCTTCGGCTACGAATGGACTGAACTCGCTTATCAGCAGAAACTGGCGGGCAACACTGGCCTGTTCGTGTTCGGCGCTGCCGTCTTGTTCGTCTTCCTGGTGCTGGCGGCGCAGTATGAAAGCTGGGCCCTGCCGCTGTCGGTCATTCTGATCGTGCCGATGTGCTTGCTTGCCGCAGTCACGGGCCTCCTGTTGCGTGGGCTCGACGTCAATGTGCTATCACAGGTCGGCTTTGTCGTGCTGGTCGGCCTTGCGGCCAAGAACGCGATTCTGATCGTCGAGTTCGCCAAGCAGGCGGAAGAAGAGGGCAAGGACCCGACAGAAGCGGCGATCCGTGCTGCCAGCACCCGCCTGCGCCCAATCCTCATGACGTCGTTTGCCTTCATCCTTGGCGTCGTGCCGCTGGTGATTGCGACGGGCGCGGGCGCAGAGATGCGCATCGCGATGGGCACTGCCGTGTTTGCGGGGATGATCGGCGTCACGTTCTTTGGCCTGATCTTTACTCCGGTATTCTATGTCGTCGTGCGCCGGATCGCGATCTGGCTGCACGGCCATCGCACGGCGCATCAGACTCCGGCGCACCGCGGCGCGGAGTGACGAAGCTTAGCTGGCGGCGACAGGCATTTCCCGGCCTGTCGCCGCCGCTCTGATTCGCTGCGCCACGAGTTCCTGCAATTGCCAGAGATAACGGTCGTGGATGCCGAGGTCTTCGAGGTGCGCCACAGTGTGCATGAGATATTCGGCGCCCGTTCCCCAATGGCCGCAGGCCCGGGCCAGAATGTCCGCCGTTTGATTTAATGTGTGCGGTCCTGAATAGGTCGGCCCCTTGCGATTTATGGCGAAAGCGATCGCACGCCGCTTCCCTGCTTCGGTCGCCACAGTGACCCAGCGTGGCAGATTGCTCGCAGGCTTGACGCTGGTTTCGCGCCGGAGGAGCTGATCCAGACGCTCTTCAACATGCTTCGCCGGTATGCGTTGTGCGACACCGCGACAGGAACCACCGATGTCGAGCGCCATCATCAGGCCAGGGCAATCCGGTGAACCGCGGTAGCGCAGTAGGCGCAGGCAGAATTTCCGATGCCAACCACGCAGCAAGGCATGATGCTGACCGTCCACTTTGCAGGCCGGCTTCCAGATCAGCGAGCCATAGGCGAACAACCACAGATCCTCGCCAACCGGGTGGGACTCCAGCAAAGCGGCACGCCGCTCGTCATGGTCCCGGTCCGTCAGAGGCGTGAATCCCTGAGGAGGGCCGGGATCGATGACGGTGCGATGAACGAGAGCAATCAGATCCGCGGTCAACGACATTTCGTGCCGACGCGACATGGCGGGATCGGCTCCTGCGGCAAGGGCAGCTCTCAACCGTATTTATTGCAACAATCGACTGTGATATCAAGCGGACGACAGAGGCCATCGGGAGGGCGGCCATGACGGCGCTACCGCAGATCGGCACAGTTCACTATTCGTTGCTGGCCGGGTGCAACCGACGTGCCTTCGGCTGGGTGGGCTGACGGAGGAAGAGCGCCGCCTAGATCGGAGAGCGTTCTTCGGCCCCATTCACAATACCTTAGACCGCCTGCTGCCCGCAGACCGTCTCTGGCTCGACCGCGTCGATTGGCCATACCAATTTGACGAACAGCTTCAAGACAGTGCAGATCGAGGCACTCGACCAATTGCAGATCGAGCGTGCGTCGGAGGATGAGCGTATCATCCGCATCGTCGAGCGCGCGACCCGCGAGCGTCAGCTCGAGCAGACGATATCCTACCGCTGCATGTCGGGGCAGGAAGCAGAGTCGCCAATGCGTGTCATTTTCCTGACGCTCTTCAGTAATCATGCTCATCATCGCGGCCAAGTGCATTGCTTGCTCATCCAAGCCGGCGTCGAGCCAGACGATAGCGACGTCATCGACTGCCTCGAGGCGATCAAACAGAATCCGGCGGAAACCTGATCATGGCGCCCATCACGGTCATCAATGCGAAGACAAGGGATATCGCTGGCTTTCCGGTCCGCCGTGCATTGCCGGCGATCGAACGCCGTATGGTCGGGCCTTTCGTTTTCCTGGACCAGATGGGGCCGACGCGGCTGGCGCCGCGGCAAAGGCTCGACGTTCGCCCGCATCCACACATCGGGCTCAGCACGATGACCTATCTGCTGGAAGGCGAGATCCTGCACCGCGATTCCCTCGGTAACGTACAGATGATCCGGCCGCGCGCCATTAATTGGATGACGGCCGGCCGCGGCATCGTGCATTCGGAGCGGACGCCAGAGGAAGCGGGTGGAAGCAGTGTGCTTTCCGGCATTCAGTTTTGGGTAGCGCTGCCAAAATCCCACGAGGAGATGGCGCCAGTATTTCTTCATCTGGACGTGAGTGATTTGCCTGTCGTCGAGGATGGCCATCTTTCGGCGCGGATCATCGCTGGCGAGGCATTCGGAGCCCGATCCCCACTGAACGCGCCGCATGCGATGATCTGCGTAGATCTCACGATGACGAAGGGCGCCAGGGTAAGCTTGCCTGTGGATTATCCAGAACGGGCGCTGTATCTGGCGAGCGGAGAGGTCGAATTAGGGCTTACTCGTTACATTCAGGGACAGCTTCTGGTCCTTCCTGAAGGCGCGGTGATGGATGTTCGCGCACTATCGGACGCTCGGCTAGTGCTGCTGGGTGGCGAACCGATGGATGGGCCAAGGCACATCTGGTGGAACTTTGTCTCAAGTTCCAAGGACCGGATCGAACAAGCCAAGGAAGATTGGAAATCGGGCCGATTTCCTGCTGTTCCAGGAGAGGCGGATTTGGTCCCGCTACCGGGGTAGTGGGCCCCATCTCCAGATGGAGTCTGGGGCTGCCAGCGACATTTGGCCGGACTCTAACCTGGCCGCGGCAACCAGGATGTGAGCGCTACTCCTGCGGCAAACGAAGCAAGATTGCTCATCGCTGAAAGCGCCAAAGACCAGCGCCAATGGCCGCGCAAGGCGGCTGCATAGAACAAGGTCTCAGCCAGGATCACGCCTGCCTCGCTCATTACGGCGGCGCCCCACCAGATCCCGGTCCATCCCAGCAATCGCGAAAATCCCACCCACAAGACAGGATGCGTTGCGCCCGTGCCGATCACGGCAGCGGCGCAGGCACGTACGCTTGCGCTGAAGCGTGACAAACCGAGACGCTCGCGGAGCCAAACGCCGAGCAACGCAGCCACGGCACCTTCGATCAGCATGGACAGGAGGAAAGCCAGGCGCTCAGTCATGCGCACCGAGCATTGCTTATGGCGCGAGCAATCGCAATGCCGCTACCATCTACCAGGCGGTGCTGCCGCCGTCGACTGGCAGCAAGATACCAGTAATGTAGCTCGCTGCGTCGGAAGCCAGAAACGCGACCGCTGCTGCAACGTCATCAGGCTGTCCGACATGTCCGAGCGGAATGGCCTCTCCCAGCCGGTACAGGAGCGGCTCTCGCTCTTCCCCGCCGCGCCCGGAAAGCAACATGTCCGTTTCGATGTCGCCCGGGCAGACGGCGTTGACCCGGATTCCGTCCTTCGCGTGATCGATGGCCATCGAGCGCGTCAGCTGCGCAATTGCACCCTTGCTGGCGCCATAGGCGACGGCATTGTGCGCCCCGACCATCGCCCAGTCGGACGCGATATTGACGATGGCGCCGGTCCGTCCTCCCTCCAGGAACTGGCGGCGTATCACCGGCACGATCGCGCGGCACAGCTGAAAGATTGCAGTGACATTGGTTGTCAGCACGGAATCCCACTCCGCATCGGTGCAGTCCGCGACGTTGCTGCGCGACAGGACGCCCGCATTGTTGATCAGCGCGTCGATCCGCCCTTCCTCCGTCAGAACATCATCCATCAGACTCTCTGCAAAGCCAGGCGCAGTCACATCGCCCTGGACGAAGCGCGCAAATCCTCCCCTTGAACGAATCCCACCTTCGACCGTGGCGCCGGCCTTATCATCGCGGCCGGTCAGCACGATTCTCCCGCCAAGATCCGCGCAAGTCCCGGCAATCGCCGCGCCGATGCCGCGCGTCCCTCCCGTCACGATCACGATCTTGTCTGCAAGATGGATCACATGCCGCCTCCTGCCGAGCCCGGCATGCTGGCGCGAAACCTCGCCCTCTGGCAAGGTCCCGCGGCCGCCTCCTACTTCGCCTTCTTTCCGTCTTTCTTTGGTTCAGGCCTGAAGGGGATGCGCGCACGCCGGTCTGTGTCGTACAGCTCGGCTCCATAGTTGCGGTTGTACTGCTTTGCCGCGTCCTGGAAAGGCTGAAAGTCCCACGGCGTGATCTTGCCTTTCAGCAGGGCATCCTGGATCACGATTCGATTGCGCTGACTTTCCACGACCTGCAGGCGGATCGCCGCGCTGTCCCACTTCTTCGCAACTTCGGCGGCGAAAGCCTGGGCGATCCTGGCATGCTTCGGGTCGCCGGCGAGGTTGGTGAGCTCATGAGGATCGGCCGAGACATCATAGAGCTGTGGCGGATCGCCGGCGCAGGCGATGTATTTCCACCGGTCGCGCCGAATCATGAAGGCGGGTTGGAATGTGCCTTCGGCCATGTATTCGCCGAACACCGTGTTGGGCCAAGCCTCCGGCGATCCGGCGGCAAGGCCAAGCAGGCTCGCGCCATCGAGCGGAGCCGCATGATCGATGCCCTTTCCGTCGGTCGCGATGTCGCAGAAGGTCGGCAGCAAATCCATGAGCGAGACATGCTCCGGCACGCGCCGCGCCCTCAGCGCATGGGGAGCGTGGATGATCATCGGCACCCGCGTGGAATGCTCGAAGAAGTTCATCTTGTACCACAGGCCGCGTTCACCCAGCATGTCGCCATGGTCCGCCGACATCACGATGATGGTGTTGTCGGCCTGGCCAGTCTCTTCGAGTGCCTTCAGCACTTGCGCCAAGAGCCGGTCGCTGTAGGTGATCATGGCATAATAGCCGCGCCGTGCCGCGCGCACGTGGCGCTCGGTCACGCGATATTCGTCGCGGTCGTAGAGGTCGTACATGCGCTTGGCGACCGGTTCGCGCTTTGCTGGCGCGACGTACGGAACCACCGGCAGGTCGATCTCATCTTCGCGATAGCTTTCGAAGTCCGCCCGTGAGCCGAGATAGGGGTCATGCGGCTGCATGAAAGAGACGCAAAGCATGAAGGGTCGTTCGTCGTTGCCGCGTGCATGCTCATGCAGCCAGCGCTGCGAGGTATAGGCGACCTCGTCGTCGTGCTCCATCTCAAGCGAGCGGTCATAGGCACCGGCTTCGGTGATGCTCAGCATGTTGTGGAACCACCAGTGGATCTTCTTCGGTTCCTCCCAAGTCGGGGTCCAGCCGAAATCTCCTGGATACATATCGCTGGTGACCCGGTCCTCGAATCCGTGCAGCTGGTCTGGCCCGACGAAATGCATCTTGCCGGAAAGGCAGGTGCGGTAGCCGGCCAGGCGCAGATAATGCGCGAAAGTCGGGACGGCGGAGGGAAACTCCGCCGCGTTGTCCCAGGCGCCGATCCGGCTGCAGAGCTGCCCCGCCATCATCGAAAAGCGCCCCGGCGCACAGAGCGGCGAGTTGGTATAGGCGCTGTCGAACTGGACCCCCTCCGCTGCGAGGCGGCTGAGCGTTGGCGCCTTTACGACCTTGTGGCCGTAGCTCGGCAGGAAATGCGGCGCCAGCTGGTCGAACATCACGTAAAGGATGTTGGGGCGGCGCTTCTTGGAGAGTTTTGGGGCGGGGGTAGCTGGGCGTGGGGGCATGGACCGTTTGCCGCTGGAATCACATGAGTTTCAGCAGATTAGCGGGCGTGTGCAGCCTTCGGTAGCGTGATCACGGCTGGGGATTGCGGGAGAGCGACATGGCCATGCTGTCCTTCCGGTGGGGCGCATGGCTGGCTTGCGCCACCATTCATTGACTTTTAACCGCCATCCAGTCATATACGCATCGCCGAGGCAATCCAGCCTCTTCTCTCGCGACCGCGCGCAGGCGTAATCGGCGTTCAATCGCTGGCCACTCCGTCCCGAGACCATTTCCTCCAACATCGTCCCGCACAGCGCGCATGCCGGGTCATAAACCCGGGCCCTTCCAAGGAAGCGCCTATAACGAGCCGCGTTCGCGCTTGGCCTTGAGCCAGTGCGGCGGGTGCGGCTGCACATGCACCGAAAGACAACAGAACACATGACTACTTTTACCGATCTGAAGCTGAGCGCCCCTTTGCTGCAGGCGCTGGCCACCGAGGGCTATGAGACGCCGACGCCGATCCAGGCCCAGGCGATTCCACCGCTGCTGGAAGGCCGCGACCTGCTGGGTATCGCCCAGACCGGGACCGGAAAGACGGCGGCCTTTGCCCTGCCGCTGCTGCAGCGTCTGACCACGACCGACCGGCGCGCAGGCCCACGCTCCGTCCGCGCCCTTATCCTGACGCCGACCCGCGAGCTCTGCGTCCAGATCCTCGATTCCTTCCGCTCTTACGGGCGGCACCTGCGCCTCAACCGCGCCGCCGTCTATGGCGGCGTCAGCCAGGGCCCGCAGGTCCATGCATTGTCGCGCGGCGTTGATGTGCTGGTTGCGACGCCGGGCCGCCTGCTGGACCTGATGAATCAGGGCCAGGTGCGTTTTGACAGTCTCGAGGCCTTCGTGCTCGACGAGGCGGACCGCATGCTCGACATGGGCTTTATTGTGCCAGTGAAGCGTATCATGGCCAAGCTGCCGAAGGAGCGTCAGACACTGCTCTTCTCCGCCACCATGCCGCAGGCCGTCACGGGTCTTGCCGCGAGCCTCCTGAAGGAGCCGGTGCGCGTCGAAGTGACTCCCGTCGCCACGACCGCAGAACGGATTTCCCAGCGCGTGCATTTCGTCGAAAAGGCGAACAAGCGCGCCCTGCTGCAGCATCTGCTGAGCGATCAGTCGATTGCGCGTGCCCTGGTTTTCGCCAGGACCAAGCATGGCGCCAACAAGGTGGCCGAGCAGCTGGACCGCGCCGGCGTGCGCACTGATGCCATCCACGGAAACAAGTCGCAGAATGCCCGCCAGAAGGCGCTGAACGACTTCCGCAACGGCAAGGTCCGCGTCCTGGTGGCAACGGACATCGCCGCCCGCGGCATCGACGTCGATGGCATCACGCACGTGATCAATTTCGACCTGCCGAACGAGCCGGAGAGCTACGTCCATCGCATTGGCCGCACCGCGCGTGCCGGCAATGACGGGATCGCGATCTCGTTCTGTGACGCGGAGGAACGCGTATTCCTGCGAGACATCGAGAAGACGATCCGTCAAGCGGTCGCCGTCGATCTCGATCATCCGTTCCATGCGGCGCACATCGCTGATGGTGTTCGTCACGGCGGCGCCAGGCAGCCGGCGCACAATGGTAATGGCGGCCGGCGCGGCCGCGATCATGGCAAGTCGGAACGGCGTGAATCGAGGGGCGGATCCGAAGAGCGCACGCATCGCCAGTCCGCACGGACGAAAGGCGAACGTCGCCCTCATCGCGAGGACGGAAATCACCCGCATGGACGTGAGATGCGCAAGCCTGACTCGCGGCCCGAGGGCGAGCGTGGTCGCGACGCACGTGGGCATCGCCCGCATTCACGCGGGACCGATCACCGCGAGCAGCGGCACGATGGTCAGCATCACGAAGCTCGGACCGAATCATCACGTGGTAGCCGGCCACATGGTCACGAAGGCAACAGGTCGGACCCGCGGTCCGATGGCGACCAAGGTCGCGCTTCCCATGGGCACAGCCAGCACGCCCACGGCGGGCCTCGTGAGCAGCGCCAGCAACAAGATCGCCGCGAGATGCGTGGCGATGGCCAGCGCGGAAACAATGGCCAGAATGCGCGCGGCAAGCAGCATCCACGGCGGGAGAATGGTGGTCATCAGCCGCTGAAGCGCTCGCGCCAGGATCGCAACCAACCGCACTCCGGCAATCGACGTCCGCAGCGCCACGAACCGGTGCGTATGGGCTGATCGCCAGAGGCTGCACAAGCTCTATGCTCCGCCGGCGCATGACCGGCGGAGCAGCGGTCTTTCCTACTGCGCGTGGGCGCGGACCTTGGCGTTCGGTGCGATGCGTGATGCCGGCAGGTGGATCGTCGCAATTGTCCCTCGTCCGGGCGCGCTGACCATCTCCAGCCGCCCGCCATGCAGCTCGCAGAATGCCTTGGCAATGGATAGGCCGAGGCCCGTTCCCTCGTATTTGCGAACCAGCCAGTTCTCGAGCTGAACGAACGGTTTGGCGACCTTCGCCAGCTCGCTTTCGCTCATGCCGATGCCGGAATCCGCCACCGCAATTTCGATTCCGATCGCTGTTGCCTTGGTGGAGATCCGGACAGCCCCGTCTCTCGGCGTGAACTTGATCGCATTGGACAACAGGTTGAGCAGCGTCTGCTTCAGCAGCCGTTCATCGCCCACAATTGCCGGCACGGCCGTCGATGATTCGACCGACATTGTCAAGCCGCCCGCATGCGCCTTGCCGCGCACCAGGATCAGGCACGCACCCACCAGAGTCTGGACTTCGATCGTCGATTCGTTGAGCGCAGTCTGCCCGGCTTCGACGCGGCTGAGATCCAGGATGTCGTTGATGATGGCGAGCAAATGCCGGCCGCTCTCGTGGATGTCGCCGGCATATTCCTTGTAGACGGAAGATCCGAGTGGCCCCATCAGCTCGCCTTTCATGACCTCGGAAAAGCCGATGATGGCATTCAGCGGCGTCCGCAGCTCGTGGCTGACATTGGCCAGGAACTGCGACTTGGCGCGGTTGGCAATCTCCGCCTCCATCTGCGCGCGCCGCAACGCATCCTCGGTCTGCTTGCGCTCGGTGACATCCTGGACTGTGCCGAAGGCAGATTGCAATCTTCCATCGTCGGCGAGGAACCTACGTCCGATCTCCGACACGACCGCGACGGATCCGTCCTTGCGCTGGATGCGATATTCCAGCGTGAACTCCTCCGCCTTATCCCGGGTCAGATCCGCGAAGCTCCGGCGCAATCTCTCGCGGTCATCCAGATGAACAACACGATCGACATACTCCGCCGTGGTTGCAGGCAGGGAGCCCTGCGGCAATCCGAAGAAGGCAGCCGCCGTGTCGGAGAAGGCCAGTTTCGGCTCCTGCCAGCGGCTGGTGTCGCCGCCGACACTGCTCCAGTGTACCAGGCCGGCGACGCGCTCTGCCTGCCTGTAGCGTGCCTCGCTTTCCCGCAAAGTCTGTTCGATCTGCTTCTCCTCGGTCACGTCGACCATGGCGCCGTAGAGCCAGGTCTGACCATCTTCCGACTTGATGACGCTGACCAGATCACGGATCCAGACGACCCGGTCATCCGCGGCAATCAGGCGGTATTCCAGATTATGATCGACCCCGGCACGGGCATAATCTGCCGCCTCGCGCAGGATGCGGTCGCGATCCTCGGGATGCAGCCGTTCCGGCCACAGATCCTTGCCGACCCAATCGGCGGCCGAGAAACCGACGACCGCTTCGATCTGCGGCCCGACATAGGTGATGCGATAGGTCGCGAAATCCGCCTCCCAGGGAATCGCGCGCGAGGATTCGGCCAAAGCGCGAAAGCGCTCGTCGCTGCGTCGGAGAGCCAGTTCGATCTGCTTGAGGTCGGTAATGTCCAGATGCGTGCCTGATAGGCGCCGTGGCAATCCATCAGGACCGCGCTCCACCGCTCGGCCGCGACTCAGGATCCAACGCCAATCGCCGGCCTTGGTACGGACGCGATAAATCGCCTGGAAAACATCTTCCGTGCCCTTGTAGCAATTGTCCGGCGCCGACGCCATGGCAGCCAGGTCGTCGGGGTGAATGAGGGCATCCCACGCTGCGGTTGTGAACTCCACCTCGCCCGGCTGGTACCCAATGCGTTCCAGCACGCGGCGATCGAACTTGAACTTGCCGGTTGCTACGTTCCAGTCCCAGAGGCTGACGCCCGTGCCGTCCAACGCCAGGTCCAGCCGTTGCTGGCTGGCGCGCAGATCGGCTTCCACCGCGCGGAGCTCGGTTACATCCTGAGCCGTGCCGCGCAGCCGAAGCGGGGTTCCATCGGGCGCACGGTCAACAGCGACTTTCGCGGCGATCCGGCGAGTGCCGCGCCGGCGATGATGGATCCGGTACTCGATCGTGTATTCGCTTTGCGTGCTGGCTAGGACGGATTCGATGGCTGTGTTGATCTGTTCACGATCCTCTTCCAGCAACGCATCAAAGAACATGTTGCGTGTGACCTTGGTGCCGGGCGGCTGGCCGAAGATGTCCAATGCCTCGTCGCTCGCGATCATCTCGCCGGTTGCGATGTCCGCTTCCCAGGAGCCGAGGTGCGCGTGCCGTTCCGCTGCATTGAGGCGACCAACGGTCGCGCGCAGCTCCGCCTCGACGACTGCCTGCTGTGTGTCCGCCTGGATCGCCGCGAGGACCGCGCCGCAGGCACCAGTCAACGGTTCCAGGAACGCGACCATGGCGTCATCGTAGCCGCCAGCGCGATTGGCGATGCCCATAAGGCCCACCATGTCTTGGCCGGAATAAAGCGGAACGCCCATGAAGAAGTCGAGCGGCGGATGACCTTCCGGCCGGCCGCCTCGGCGTGGATCTTTGGCTGGATCGTTCGCGATCACCGGTTTGCCGCTGGTGATCGCCGCACCAAACAAGGTGTTCAGATTGCGAAACTCCAGACCCTGTGCCGCATTCTCGGCGTAGAGGCGCCTGGTTTCCTCGTTCCACGCAATGTTCGTGACGGCGTGCGCTTTCAGATAGGGCGCACCAGTCTCGTCATGACGGACCTCTCCGACAAAGCCATAGGCGCTCTGTGTGACGTCGAGCAAAGTCGCCAGCATTTGCTCGCACGCCTGCTTGGGGTCGGTGCCGCCGATATAGCTCGATTGGATCAGGCGCACCGCGTCCAGCAGAAGCGTAGTGCGGGCCGCCCGCTGCTTGGCCTCGGTCTCAACAGTGATGTCGCGTGCCGTGCCGCGATAGCCGACGAAGGAGCCGTCTGGAGCATAGAGCGGATGGCCGCTGATGCTGGCATAGAATCGATGGCCATTCTGGCCCGAATAGGAGAACTCGAAATTGCGGAAGGCTTCGCGCGCATCGAGTGTCGCACGATAGCGGTCCCAGATCGGATCATTCGAATCGACACCCGGCATCTCCCATCGCCGCACGCCGATCAGGTCGGTGCCGACGAGGCCGCCGCGCGGCGTATGTCCGGTATCCATCGTGAAGCGATATTCTGCATCAATTTCCCACAGCCAGTCGGCGGCCGCGTCGGCGAATTCCTGAAATCGCTCCTTGCTTTGCTCAAGCGCGCGAAGGGCATCCGACCGCTGGCGGTGCAACCGAATGATCAAGCCTCCCGCGACGACCAGAAGCAGCAGCAAGACGATTGCGGCGATCGATCCTGTCATCGGCGATGCCCATGTCGCCGGGCTGCAGGCGCGGCGCATCCCCAGCGAGACCGCATCGTCGGATGCGGATCGCGGAACTGCGCCCGAGGTGATGTTGTCGTATCTGTCATGCGCCCATATCAGGTTCCAGCAGGTCCTGGCACGGCAATGCTCGGGCCTTGCGGAAAAGCACCGGTCATTATGTGGGAGTCATGATTAACGATATATTGCCGCGGACATCCCGGCCGGGCCGCTCAGGATAGGCTAAACGGCTGAAGTGCCTGGAAAAACCTGCAAGCCACCCGCCCCGATGAAGCGTCCGGCCCGCCTTGCCGCTGAACTATTGCCGGCTTGGCTCCGGTATGGTCTCGGCCATGCCAAGCCGGCCGATCGCCGGCAAGCGCAGGGCCGGCCGCAGCAGGTCGACGCCGAAATGCAGCCCCAGCAGGTTGAACTCGATTCCTTCCTCGAGTGCGAGCGTGGCGCCGACGATGCCAAGGATGGAAAACTGCACCCCTGTTCCGCTCGGCGCCGATCCGACCGGCCGGTACCACGGCCGGTAGTCCTTGCCGACCGCGCTCGCCGGAATATCGAGGCTGAGCTCTGGCACTTCCCGCGCAACGTGCGCCAGGAAGGTGTTGCTGTTGGGGCCTGGCCAGGTGCGATAGAAATCCTTGTAGGGGTACGAGGACACCGCGCTTTCAATGTGATCGATCACGGCATCGGCGTTGGGCCCGCGCAGATCCACCAGCAGCGATGGTTCCGAGCCATACCAGAGCCCGTCAGCCGTGGCGTAATCCGTCCGGAGCTTCGAGCCTGCGCCCCATCCAACGACCTCATAGCGCGTGTAGGCGGGCACACCGGCCTTCTTGACGACGATCCAGGAATGGGTCGCGAAAATCCCACGCCAGGAAAAGGCCCGCGCGATGTAGATCTGGACAACCGCCTCGTGATCGATCCGCGGATCGGGCGCAAGGCCGGAGGAATGGCGCGGGGCATTGCTCCATGAATAGTGCGGCGCCGAATAGCGCGCAAAACTCACCGCGACTGGAATCAGAGTCCAGGCCGCCAGGATCAACAGGAACAGCTTCATGCGCCGCCTTTGTCTCACTCGTCCGCACACCGGGATGCTACTTGTGCCCCTTCAGTCTAGAAGAGCACAAGACGGCGCGCCAGCGGCTGATCGGAGCAAACGGGTCACGTGTCGTTGAACGCGGCTATTCCTTGTCCAACGCGCGCAGGAATTGCTCGAGTTCCCCCTTCGGGATATCGACCAGATGCTGCCGCTCCGGATAAGCACCGCTCTTGATGTCCCGCGCCAGTTCCGAGAAAGCGGCGATGCGCTCCTGCTGCAGCCGGTCATATTCGGCAGCCAGGTTGCGATAGACCTTGGAATGGCGCGGCACATGCCCGCGATTGGTGCCGAGCACGTCGATCGCAAACAGGTATTGGGCATCGCAGCCGCTGCCAGCACCCATCGAGATCATGAACATCGACGTGCGCTTGGAGACGACGCTGGCGACATCGGCGGGCACGACTTCGATCTCGACGGAGAAGGCGCCGGCCTCTTCCAGGGCTTTGGTCTGCCGCCACACCAGGAGCGCGGTCTCGAGCGTCTTGCCGACCGCCTTGAAGCCGCCAGTCCAGGTGCGCCGCGCCGGGATCAAGCCGACATGTCCGCAGACCGGCACGCCCTCGTCTCGCAGGCGGCGGATGGTCTGCAGGCTTGCTGCGCACCAGACGGCATCGCCGCCGGCTCTGATCGCTGCGAACGAAGCACGCAGATAATCCTCAGCCGAAATGTACTGGCCGTATTCGAGGCCCGCGAACACAAAGCAGGTCGGCACCACCTCACGAAACTCCGGAGTCAACAGCTCCGGCCGCACCGACAGCATGTCGATGCCGGCTTTCTCCGCCGCCTCGGCTTCCTCCATGCTCTCCACTCGCAGCATGGTCAACTGCCGCTTGCCTTTCAGCGCAAGCACATCAGCGACGGTCAGCCTCTTATCTCCCATCGATCCTCTCCCCATAAGAACTCTACGCCGCCAATAGCGACTTCAATTTGACCTGCGGCTGCGCCAGCGCCGCCGGATCAGGCGTGGCACGCTTCGCGATCAGCATCTCCGCAAGGCGAATATCCTTTGCCACTGCATTGCCGTGCGCGATGCCGCTGGCTGCCACCAGGCGCCCATCGTCGGCAAGATGGAACAGAATGAACGCATTCTTCGACAGGTCGCGGCGGACAATGCGCTTGCCTTCGTCCGGGAGGCCGGCGATCTGCAGCGTCAGATCATATTGATCCGACCAGAACCATGGCACCGCGGACACGCTTTCTCCCGCGCCGAGCATGTTGCGGGCGGCGAGGGCGCCCTGATCCTGCGCATTCCGCCAGCATTCGAGCCGCACCCGGCGCCCGCCGCCATAGATCCGCAGGGGAAAGGAACAGCAATCGCCGGCCGCGTAGACGTCGGGATCGGACGTTCGCAGCTCCTGGTCGACTGCAATCCCGTTCTCGATGGCAAGGCCCGCCTTCTGTGCCAGATCGGTGACCGGTACGGCGCCAATCCCAATGACGAGCAGGTCCGCATTGATGACGCTGCCGTCGGACAGCGTGATCTCGATGCCCGAAGTATTCTCTTTCAAGGCCAATAGCCCCTTGCCGCAAGCGAGCACCACACCTTCCGCCCGATGCCGCGCGTCGATTACGCGCGCAATCTCCTCCGGCACGCCGCGCATCAGGATCCGCGGTAGCGCTTCGATCACCGTCACCTGCGCGCCGCGCTTGCGCGCGCTTGCCGCGATCTCCAGCCCGATGAACCCGCCGCCCAAGATCGCGACGTGGCTGCCGGCTTTGAGCGCGGCACGAATGCGCACGGCGTCATCATGGGTGCGCAGATAGGCGCACCGGCTTCCGTCCGCGCCGGGCAGCAGCAATTGGCGCGGCATTGCGCCGGTGGTCAGCAGCAGCTTGTCGTACGGCAAGATCCTGCCATCCGCGAGCACGACGCTCTGCTGCGCGCGGTCGATCGAGACCGCGCGCGCGCCCGTCACGCATTCGATCTTGCGATCGGCAAAGAACTGCCGGTCACCGATCAGCTTTGGCGTCGGGTCGGCCTCGCATACCATCGACTCTTTCGACAGGGGCGGGCGCTCGTACGGTAGGTGCGGCTCATGCCCCACCAACGTGACCACGCCCTCATACCCTCGCTGGCGCAGTGTCAACGCAGCCCGCGCTCCGCATTCGCCGGCGCCGATGATCAGCATGCCTCCGGACACGGAGGCTCAGCCGAGCTGGACGAAGACTTTGCCGGCTTCGACCTTCACCGGATAAGTCTTGAGGTTGACGCAGACTGGCGCGCCTTTTGCTTCGCCGGTCTTGTAATTGAAGCGTCCATTGTGCTTCGGGCACTCGATGATCTCGTCCATCACAAGGCCATCGGCGAGATGGACCTGTTCATGGGTGCAGAGCCCGTCGGTCACGAAATATTCGTCATCCGGGCTGCGATAGATCGCGAAGGTGCGCCCGCCGTGATCGAAGCGGATGACGTCCTCTTCCTCGATATCGTCGGCCGCGCATGCTTCGATCCAGTTGTTACTCATTGTCACCGTTTCCCAGAAATCTTTTCTGACTACTCTGCCGGCGCCGCAACGGCACCAGCGGGCAAGTTCGGCCGATAGGGCCTGGCCGACCCCGGCAGCTCCGGCTTCAGGGTCCAGCTTGGATCCTTCAGTTGCCGGATCAGCGCTGTGATGATGTCCCGGTAGGCCGCGATCGTGCTCGGGTGCGGCTTGGGCAGGTCCGGCCCCATGATTGCGTGCAGCTTCGGCAGCGCGTGATACGGCACCATCGGAAAGATGTGATGCTCGACGTGATAGTTCATGTTCCAGTAGACGAAACGGAACACCGGATTCATATAGACCGTGCGCGAATTCAGCCGGTGGTCCAGCACATCCTCCGCCAATCCAACATGCTGCGTCAGGCCGAAATACACGCCCATCCATGCGCCATACATGGCCGGCAGCACGCCGATATACATGAGCGGCAGCCACGAACCGAGACAGACAGCGAGCACGAACGGGATGGCGTGAATCACAAGAAAGATGCGCGCCGTCGTATACACCTTGTTCCACTCTGACTCCGGCACGAAGGTCTTCTCCTCATCCGTCATCCTGCCGGTCGCGTGGATCACGAACTTCTGCAACGCCTTCGGCACTGTCGTGATGCCGAAGAAATAGAGAAACATCTGGAACAGCTTCGGAGGGCGGGTCGCGACGATCTCAGGATCGCGCCCCACGATGATCGTGTTGGTGTGATGCCGGGTGTGGCTCCAGCGCCAGATCACCGGCTCGCGCATGATCATGAAGGAGGCGAGGTAGTAGATGACGTCGTTCATCCAGCGCGTCTTGAAGGCCGTGCCGTGGCCGCATTCATGCCAGCGGCTATCGCTCGAAGAGCCATACAGAACGCCGTAGCAGAAAAAGAACGGGACGCACCACCAGGTGCCCCAGAAATAGAAGCCACCGGCGCCGAACAGCATGAACAGCGCGATCCACAGGATGGTATCGCGGATGGCGGAGCCGTCGCTCCGCTGCATCAGCTCTTTCATCTGCTTGCGCGGAACGTCGGTGCGATACCACTCAGCGGTATCGAGCCCTTTCGCAACCGCTTTCGCGGCCTCGGGACCGACCAGGCTGTAGTCGCGCATGGGCATGATCGCATCTCTCCCAGAAATCTCGGCTGCACCGCAGCCCGGCCATCCGGCCTTTTAGAAACGTCATTGACACTATTGGGTGCCACTGACAGTCTCAATCGGTCAATGATATAATCTATCAAAAACCATCAGCCCAAGTATCTGTCTTGATGGTTTTTGATCAGGAGCCCCCATGGCCCGCCGGCCGACTATAGCCGATCTGGCGCGTGAATCCGGTGTCAGTGTTGCCACCGTGGACCGGGTGCTGAACGCCCGCCATCCGGTACGGCAGGAAACGACCAGACGGGTCGCCGAAGCGGCAAGCGTGATCGGCTATCACGCCGCCGGGCTGATCAAGCAGCGCCTGCGGCAGGACCTTCCGCAATACCGGATGGGCTTCATCCTGCAGCGGCCCAGCCAGCCATTCTATCAGTCTTTTGCCAGAGAGCTTGAGAGTGCGGTGACCGGCGCGCAGAGTTTCCGTGGGATTGCGCAGATCGACTATGTCGAATCCCAGACTCCGACCGAAATGTCCAGGAAGCTGCGCGACGTCGCGGCGCGCTCTCGTGCGGTGGCGATGGTGTCCGTCGATCATCCGACGATCAACGCCACGGTCGCGGAATTGAAGGAAAAGGGCGTCCCGGTCTTCTCCCTGTTGTCCGATTTCGCGGCCGGCGTGCGAGCCGGCTATGTCGGCCTCGATAACCGCAAGGTCGGACGGACCGCCGCCTGGATCATTGCCAAGGCTGCGAAGAGCCCCGGCAAGGTGGCGGTGTTCGTCGGCTCCCACCGGTTCCTCGGGCAGGAAATGCGCGAGATCGGGTTCCGCAGCTATTTCCGCGAGCTGGCGCCGCAGTTCGAGTTGATCGAGACTGTAGTCAATCTGGAAGCGGGTGAGCTGGCGCACGAGGCCACGCTGGATCTGCTGAAGCGTCATCCCGAACTGATTGGTTTCTACGTCGCCGGCGGCGGGATGGAAGGCGCCATTTCGGCACTGCGCGAGGAGAACATGGCAGACCGCTTGGTGGCCGTGTTCAACGAGCTGACGCCGGACTCGCGGGCGGGCCTGGCCGAGAACATCGCGACCATGGTGATCCACACGCCGCTGGAGCGGCTGTGCCGCGAGCTGGTCGCGCAAATGGCTGCAGCGATCGAGCGGCGAGGCGATATGCCGGGCGAGACATTCCTGCCCTTCGACGTCTTTACATCCGAAAACATCTGACGCGCGGAATCTGGCATTTCTGCCGGAAACGCATCGGATCCAGCCGCCAATCTTTCATGAATGATAGTTTTTGAGGCACGGCCGGGCATGCCAGGCCTTTCTCGCTTGCGAGAATGAAACAATTATTCTATTTTCTGCCGAGAACAGAATTTGTAATCTCACAGCGATTGCCGCGCTATCGGGCTCCTGAGATTCCGGACTGCAGAAACCGATCAGATTTTTGTGCTCACCGGAGGGGCTCGAGGGGTGGCAGGCAATATCGCCGTCATCGCCAGGAATAATGGCAGGCGGCTGGAGCATGGTGCGCAGGCGTGCCGCCTAGAACGCGCCGCTCCATCAATCACAAGATTCCCCACGCGAAGGGGAGCTTCCGGAAAAAACGGGGTGCCACCGGACACCTCCTGTGGAGGAGACTGGAAATGAAGAAGATCCTGTATGCGGCCGCTATGACAGCACTGATGGCGAGCCCCGCGTCCGCCGAGAATATCGGTGTTTCGATGGCGAGGTTTGACGACAACTTCCTGACCGTGCTGCGCAACGGCATGCAGGACTATGCCAAGACGCTCGACGGCGTGAATCTCCAGGTGGAGGATGCCCAGAACGACGTCTCCAAGCAATTGAGCACGATTCAGAATTTCGTCGCCCAGCATGTCGATGCCATTATCGTCAATCCAGTCGACACGGACGCCACCCCGGCGATGACAAAGCTGGCGTCCGAAGCCGGCATTCCGCTGGTCTATGTCAATCGCCTTCCGGCCGATGCTGATAAGCTGCCCGCCAAGGTCTCGTTCGTCGGTTCAAACGAAGCCGATTCCGGCACGCTGGAAATGCAGCAGGTCTGCAAGCTCATGGGCGGCAAGGGCGAGATCCTGGTCATGATGGGCGAACTTTCCAATCAGGCGGCTCGCCAGCGGACCCAGGACGTTCATGACGTGATCGCGAAACCGGAATGCTCCGGCATCAAGATCATCGAAGAGCAGACCGGCAACTGGGAGCGCACCCAGGGCACCGACTTGATGACCAATTGGATCAGCTCGGGCGTGAAGTTCGACGCCGTCGTTTCCAATAACGACGAAATGGCGGTGGGCGCGATCCAGGCGCTCAAGGCGGCCGGCTATGACATGAAAAAGGTCATCGTCGGTGGCGTCGACGCGACGCAGGACGCGCTGGCGGCGATGAAGGCGGGCGATCTCGACGTCACCGTCTTCCAGAACGCAGCCGCCCAGGGCTCAGGCGCGGTCGATACCGCGGTGAAGCTCGCTAAGGGTGAGAAGGTCGATCAGCTCGTTTGGGTCCCGTTTGAGCTGGTGACCCCCGACAATATGGATAAGTATCTCTCAAAGAACTAAGCAGGCCTCATGAATCGGGACGCGCTCACTGAGCGCGTCCCTGGCCTGCCTTGCATTCAGCGGGGACGCGGAATGAGCAGCTCGTCTTCTACCAATGGCGCCGCCGCAGCAAACTCGGACTTCCTGTTGCAGGTCGAAGGCGTGCGCAAGGAGTTCCCGGGCGTCGTCGCCCTCGATGACGTCGCGTTCCGACTGAAGCCAGGCACCGTGCATGCCCTGATGGGCGAGAACGGTGCCGGCAAGTCCACGCTCATGAAGATCATCGCCGGCATCTATCGGCCGGATTCTGGATCTTTTCATCTGCGCGGCAAGGACATCCAGCTGGCCTCGCCGCTCGACGCGCTGGAGAACGGCATTGCCATGATCCATCAGGAGCTGAACCTGATGCCGTTCATGACGGTGGCCGAGAATATCTGGATCAGGCGCGAGCCCAAAACCGCGATCGGCTTCGTCGACCATGTGGAGCTGCACCGCAAGACGGCGGACCTGTTCGGCAAGCTCAATATCAACATCGATCCGGAGATTGAGGTGCGCGACCTGTCGGTGGCGAACCGGCAGATGGTGGAGATCGCGAAGGCGGTCTCCTATGAATCCGACGTCCTCATCATGGACGAGCCGACTTCGGCGCTGACCGAAAGGGAAGTGAGCCACCTGTTCGAGATCATCCGCGGCCTGAAGAAGCAGGGAAAGGGCATCGTCTATATCACGCACAAGATGAACGAGCTGTTCGAGATCGCCGACGAGGTCTCGGTTTTCCGCGACGGCCGCTATATCGGCACTCACGCGGCCAAGGATGTGACCCGCGACGACATCATCCGTATGATGGTCGGCCGCGAAATCACCCAGATGTTCCCGAAGGAGGAGGTGCCGATCGGCGATGTGCGCCTGTCGGTGCGGAATCTCTCGCTCAAGGGCGTGTTCCAGGACGTATCGTTCGACGTGCGCGCGGGGGAGATCCTGGGCGTTGCAGGGTTGGTGGGCTCAGGTCGCAGCAATGTTGCCGAGACCATCTTCGGCGTGACGCCGGCGACCTCCGGCGAGATCTTCATCAGCGAGCAGAAGATCGTCATGGACCGCCCGGCGACGGCGATGAACCACGGCATGGCCTTCCTGACCGAGGACCGCAAGGAAACCGGCTGCTTCCTGATCCTGGACGTCCTGGAGAACATGCAGATCGCCATCCTTAATCAGGGTTTCACCAAGGCTGGGTTTGTGGCCGAGGCGGAGGTCACCCGCAACTGCGACCAGATGAAAGACGCGCTGCGGGTTAAGACGCCCGACATGCACGAGCGGGTCGAGAATCTGTCGGGCGGAAATCAGCAGAAGGTCTTGATCGGCCGCTGGCTCCTGACGCATCCCAAGATCCTCATCCTGGACGAGCCGACGCGCGGCATCGATGTCGGCGCCAAGGCGGAGATTCACAAGCTGATCACGCGCCTCGCCGGCGATGGCGTGGCGGTCATGATGATCTCGTCGGAGATGCCGGAAATTCTCGGAATGAGCGACCGCATCATGGTCATGCATGAGGGCCGCGTCACTGGCTTCCTGGATCGCACGGAGGCGACCCAGGTGAAAATCATGGAACTGGCGGCGCACTAAGCAGCGGCAAAAGAAGCAGAGACTGGGAGCGAATCATGGCGACCGAGCACGCGACCAAAGCGGCACCCCGCGCGGAAATGCAGCGGCGGCGCAAGATGCCACCGGAAGCGAACATCTTTGTCGTCCTGCTCGGCATCGCGCTCTTTTTCGAGCTGCTGGGGTGGGTCTTCGTCGGCCAGAGCTTTCTCATCAATCCGCAGCGCTTGACGGTCGTGATCCTTCAGGTCTCCGTCATCGGCATCCTCGCGGTCGGCGTGACCCAGGTCATCATCACCGGCGGGATCGACCTGTCGTCTGGCTCGGTCGTCGGGATGACCGCCATGATGGCGGCAAGCTTCGCGCAGACCTCCGATTTCGCGCGCGCGGTCTATCCCTCGCTGACCGATCTCCCCGTCTTCATCCCGGTCGCCGCCGGATTGCTGGCTGGCCTGATCGCGGGCCTCATCAACGGCAGCCTGATTGCATACACCGGCATTCCGCCCTTCATCGCGACCCTCGGTATGATGGTGGCGGCACGCGGCATTGCGAAGTGGTACACCCGCGGCCAGCCGGTCAGCATGTTGTCCGATTCCTACGCCGCCATCGGATCCTGGATCTGGCCCGTCATCATCTTCCTCATGGTGGCGTTCATCTTCCACATCGCGCTGCGCTATACGCGCTATGGCAAGTTCACCTACGCCATCGGCGCCAACGTTCAGGCGGCGCGCGTGTCCGGCATCAATGTCGGCCGGCACTTGATCAAGGTCTATGCCATTGCGGGCCTGCTCTCCGGCCTTGCCGGCGTCGTTCTGTCGGCGCGCGCGATTTCGGGCCAGGCCGGCATGGGCGTCTCCTATGAGCTCGATGCAATCGCTGCGTCGGTGATCGGCGGCACCTCGCTTGCCGGCGGTGTCGGCCGCATCACCGGCACGGTCATCGGCACCATCATCCTCGGCGTCATGACATCCGGTTTCACGTTCCTCAGGATCGACGCCTATTACCAGGAGATCGTGAAGGGCGTCATTATTGTCGCCGCCGTGATCATCGATCAGCACCGGCAGCGCAAGCGGCGCAAGGCATAACTCAGCTACGACAGCGCAGGAAACAATGCTCGACCCAAACACACGGAACCAGAACACCAAGGCAATCATCACCGGTGGTGCCCAGGGCATCGGCTTTGCCATCGCGCGCCAGCTTGTGGCCGAAGGCTGCCGGTCGATCGTGCTCGCCGGTCGCACGCCGGAGAAAGGCGCGCGCGCGGTGGAGCAGCTGGAATCGCTTGGCGCCGATGCCTTGTTCGTGCAGGCTGATGTCAGCAAGGTGGAGGATTGTAAGCGGATCGTCGCGACCGCCAGTGATCGCTTCGGTACGATCAATGGCCTGGTCAATGCCGCCGCGACCTCGGCGCGCGGATCGCTCGTGGAGACCACGCCGGAGCTGTATGATCAGATCTTCAACACCAATGTGCGCGGCCCCTTCTTCCTGATGCAGGAGGTCGTGCGGCGATTGTTGGAGACCGGCACGCCCGGTTCGATCGTGAATATCCTGTCGATGTCCGCCCATGCCGGCCAGTCATTCCTCAGTGCCTATTCATCCTCGAAGGGCGCTTTGGCGACGATGACTAAGAACGTCGCGACGTCCTATCGCGCCAAGCGGATCCGCTGCAACGCCATCCTGCCGGGCTGGATGGATACGCCGGCGGAGGACGAGATCCAGCGCAAGTTCCACGGCGCCTCTGCGGATTGGCTGCAAAAGGCGGAGGCCAGCACGCCGATGGGCCAGCTCGTGAAGCCCGACCAGCTGGCAATCCTCGCCACCTACATGCTGAGCCCGCATTCCGGCGTCATGACCGGCTCGCTGGTGGATTACGACCAGAATGTCGCCGGCGTGATCGGCGAATAGCACGGCTAAGCCGAGCGGAGCAGCTTTCCGAACTGGAAGATACCGCTATCCATTGCGGCGCTCCGAAACGTCGCCGCATCTTTCGCCGGGAAGTGGAAGGAGCTGAGGAAATCCTCGATGGAATATTCCGGCCGTGCCTGACGGACGCGTGACGAGTAGGCGCGCGCTTCATCCCCGCGGTCGGCCAAGGCAAGGCATTGCGCGGCGATCGCCACGATATGCGTATGCGCGTTGGGCCGCAGCGTTGCCTTGATGCTCCATTCCGCCGCCTGCTCGAACTGGCCAAGCCTGGCATGCGCCAGGGCCTTTGCCCCCAGCATCGCGAACGTCATGGGATCATAGGGGCTGAGATTGTGCGAGCGGTCCGCATAGCGGATTGCCGCCGCGGCATCGCCCGATTGGCAATGAACAAAGGACAACGTGTAGTGCCCGAGTGCGAAATTCGGGCTGAGCTTCACGGCGCTATCGAGCTCGCGCAACGACTGCTCATGATCGCCGCGCAGCCACAACGCGCGTCCCATGGCCCAATGCGCCGCCGGATCGCGATCATCGGCGATCAGGCTCTCGCACGCCATCTCATAGGCGCGCCCAATCTCCTGCTGGCGTTCGCTGAGCCGCAGCAGAAAGGCATTCTGGAAGTGCGTAAAGGATAGGCCGGCATAGGCTCGCGCCATCGTCGGGTCGAGCCGCACGGCGAGCTTGAAGAACCTTTTGGCTCGCTCATTGTCCACTTCGTTGAAGCGGTACATGTGCCAGAAGCCGCAATGCAGCGCCTCCCAGGCATCCAGCGAGCTGGGCGGCTTCAGGATGGCGCGGTTGCGCTCCACGATCTCGATCTCGCTGGCGATGGAACTGACGATCTGATTGATGATCTCGTCTTCCATGGTCAGCGAGTCGCCGAGCTTGCACTCGAGCTTTTCGGCCCACACGATGCGGTCGCACCGCGTCTCCACCAGTTCGATCGTGATGGTCACGCGGCCGTCCTGATACCGCAATGTTCCCGACACCACGTACTCCACGTTGAGCAGCCGGCCGGCCTCTTCGGCACCGACACCCTTTTCGGCCAGAGCAAAGATGGTGCCCTGCGCGATCACGAATAGGCTGCGCAGCTTGGCGAGCCGCGTGATCACATCGTGGGTGAGACCGCGCGCCAGGAGAATCTTTGCACCCAGTCCGGAGTCCGGATCGGTAAAGGGCATGATCGCGATGGAGGCGCGGTGTGGTCCTTTGCCTTCGCCATGGTCTGCCGTCGCCTGAGTGCGCGGCATGATCTCGGCATCGGTGGCGGCATCAACCGGCGCCTGCAGCAGCATCGGCTTCGGTCGAGCCATCGCGCTTTGATAGAGGACGATCGTCGATGGATCCGGCTGGGTGTTCAGCTCGCGCCGCAGCGTATCGGCGAGGCAGCGATAAGCGCGGATCGCATCGTTACGCAGCCCGTGCTCGATCTGCGCGCGCATCAGGCGGCGATAGGCCTCTTCCGCCAAGGGATCGAAGCGGATGGCGCCGT
Source organism: Dongiaceae bacterium (assembly GCA_035695765.1). GTDB lineage: Bacteria > Pseudomonadota > Alphaproteobacteria > Dongiales > Dongiaceae > Dongia_A. The sequence goes on along the minus strand of DASRRI010000059.1, from coordinate 27,936 downwards.
TGAGAGTCGCGATCGCGGCGTTCCAGTCGCCACCGGCGGTCTGGGTATCGGCAAGCGCGAGGAAAGCGTCGAATGCCATGCCATGCAGCCGCGCGCGCTGCTCGGTGATCCACTCTTCGAACCCCGCTTCGCGCAAATTGAAGCCATCCAGGAACGGCCCGCGATAGAGATCGAGGGCGGACCGCAAGTCACCCTGCGGGTCCGCGAGGCGGCGGAAATCGATTACGTCGGAATCGATGGCTTCCGCGCAGGCAGCCACCGTTTCGCGTTCGACGACCAACAGGGAGTCCGCCCCGTCGAACGCCTGGCGAATCGACAGCAGGGTCTGGCTGAGGCTGTGCCGCGCCTGGCGGTCGCCCCGGTCACCCCACAGCAGCGCGGTCAGCCGGTCACGCGGTTGCCGCTCGCCGGGATGGCAGGCCAGGAACGCAAGCAAAGCCTCGGCCTTGCGTGTGGGGAGTCGGACATCCCCACCATCGGACCGTCGCAGGCCAAACCCGCCGAATAGACTTAACCGGACAAGCGCCATGAGCCCCTCCACACAAGTCCGCGCGTCTCATACTCCGACTTTACCGGGAATCCTAGAGAAGTTTTTGACCTGGGCATCAAATGTGGGACATCCATCACACGCGCGTTCGGATTTGGCCCGCGGAAGTGTGTTAGGCCAATTATCCTATCAACTCCGCGCGATCGAAGCAGAGGGGACCATCGGATTTGACGGCCTTTTGACGAGCCGCCGCGGCTGCTCTGATAGCCGTGCTTTATTCCTCGATCTGCATGTGGCGCCGCTGAATCGGCTGAATCGAAGGAGCACACGATGGACGACCCAAGAGCGGCTGATTCCGACCTGGCGTTGCCAGCGGGCACCTATGACGCCACGCTGCGGCAGGCTGCGGAGATTGCGCTCCGCTTTCGCCATACGCTCGCCATCCGCCCGCAGCGCCCTATCAAGAGCTTCGCGGAGATGCGCCACGCCTTTGCCGCTCCGCTGCCGGAGGAGGGCCGGCAAGGTCCTGCCGTGATCGAAGAGCTGGCTGCCTTGAGCGATCCGGGGCTGGCCGCGATGACGGGACCGCGCTTCTTCGGCTGGGTCATGGGCGCCTCGCATCCCATCGGCGTGGCGGCGGACTGGCTGACCAGCGCCTGGGGACAGAATTGCGGCGGTCATACCGTAACGCCGGCCGCCGCCGCATGCGAAGAAACGGCAGCGAAGTGGCTGCTTGATTTGCTCGATCTGCCGCGCGGGTCATCGGTCGGATTTGCGACCGGTGCGACCGTCGCGAACCTGACCTGCCTTGCTGCCGCGCGTGGCGAATTATTGCACCGTGCGGGCTGGGATGTCGAAGCAAACGGGCTATTTGGAGCACCGCCGATCCGCGTCATCATTGGCGAGGAGGCGCACGTCTCGGTCTTTTCTGCGCTGCAGATCCTCGGTCTCGGCCACAATCGCGTCACGCGGATACCCACCGACGACATGGGCTGCATGAAGATCGGCGACTTTGAATCCGCCATAGTCGACGGCGAAGAGCCGACGATGGTGATCACGCAGGCTGGCCACATCAACACCGGCGCTTTTGATCCGATCGCACGGATCGCGGAGATCGCCCACCGCAAGAATGCCTGGGTGCATGTCGATGGCGCTTTCGGCTTGTGGGCGCGGGCCTGTCCGGAGAAAGCCGCGCTGGCCGCCGGAATAGACAAAGCCGATTCATGGGCGACGGATGGGCACAAATGGCTGCAGCTGCCGTACGATTGCGGCTTTGCCATCGTGCGTGACGAGGACGCGCATCGCCGCGCCATGGCGATCACCGCCAGCTACCTGCCGGCGGCAGCCGCTGATGAGCGCAATCCATCCCACTACGTGCCGGAACTGTCCCGCCGGGCGCGCGCCTTCACCGCCTGGGCGATGATCCGTGCGCTCGGGCGGGAAGGTGTGGCGCAGCTGGTCGCTCATCATTGCCGGATCGCGCGGCGAATGGCGCTGGCGCTGCGGGAGGAATCTGGCATCCGCATCCTGAACGAAGTGGAGCTCAACCAGGTCGTCGCGCGCTTCGGCAGTGACGATCACTTGACCAACAAGGTGATCGAACGCATCCAGGCCGACGGCACCTGCTTCGCTGCCGGCGCGCAATGGAAAGGCCTCGCGATCATGCGCCTCTCGGTCACCTCCTGGGCGACGACCGCCGACGACGCCGACCGCTCGGTCGCCGCGATCATTGGTGCCTGGCGCGCAGTCCAGGCGGAGGCAGGTTGATTCGTCCAGCCTCTTGCTCCGGACGATCGGAAGCCGAGCAGAAACTACGCCACCTCTTCCGCAGTCAGCGCCTGGCGCGCGAGGCTGGCGACGCTGTGGACGTGATCGAGGCTCGCTTGATTGGCAGCGGCAGCGTCGCGCCGCGCAATGGCGTCGAGGATGCGGCGCATTTCCTGGATCGCGATCTTGTCGCGCCCGGGCGTCGAGATCGTCATGGCGCGCAGATGGTTGATCCGTGCGTTCAGTGATTGCACCACATCCCACGCCACTGACTTGCCCGCGCAGGCGAACAGGATCTCGTAGAACTCGGTCGTCATCTTGAGCACATCGTGCGCGCTGTGCAGTGCAAAAGCCTGCTCGATCCGATCGATGGCTGCGCCCAGGCGCTTCACATCGGCTGGCGTGGCGCGCTGTGCGCAGGCGCGCGCGGCCTCCGCTTCCAGCAGGGCTCGGATCTCATAGATCTGCGCCGCCTTGGTCGGGTCGGGCCGGGCGACCGCCGGACCCTGATGGGGGATGGATTCGACCAGTCCTTCGGTTTCCAGGTGGCGCAGCACTTCGCGCACCACCGTGCGGCTGACACCCAGGCGCTCGCACAAGGTGCGCTCGACCAGCCGCTCGCCGGGACGCAGGCGGAAATCGAGAATGGCGTCACGCATCTTCTCGAGCGTCAATTCCCGCAAGGTCTTGGTGTTGCGAACGATCCGTAGCTCGTCCTGGCTCATGCCCGTTCCTTGTCCGCCGCCCGCCCAGAAGTGAAGCATCGACTCCAATTCGCGCAAGCAGTTCTTGACATCCTATCATATGGTATACCATAATACCACAAGGTCAATCGAAGCGGCTAGGAGGCCGGAATGAGCGCCAGCATCCGGAAACTCGTCATTTTTTCCGAAGATATCCGGATCGAAGGCGGCCGGGTGGCGGCCAAGCCGCTACAGCTGTTCGGCGTCGCGGCCGTCATTCCGAATCCCTGGGCGGGGCGCGGCTTTGTCGAAGACCTTAAGCCTGAAATTCACGCCATCGCGCCGGTCCTGGGCGAAGTCCTGACCGCCCGCATTCTCCAATTGGCGGGTTCCGGCGACGCCGTCGAGGGCTATGGCAAGGCCGCTGTGGTCGGAACAGCGGGTGAGATCGAGCACGCCTCGGCCCTGATCCACACGCTCCGCTTCGGCAACCATTATCGCAAGGCGGTTGGCGCGAAGAGCTATCTCAGCTTCACCAATACACGCGGTGGGCCCGATTGCCCGATCGTCATTCCGCTTATGCACAAACTGGATGAAGGAATGCGCTCGCATTATCTGACGGTCCAGTTTTCGATCCTCGATGCGCCCGGGCCGGACGAGATCGTGGTCGCGCTCGGAGCCTCGATCGGCGGCCGGCCGCATCACCGCATCGGCGACCGCTACCAGGATCTGAAGGAGCTTGGCGGCAATGCCGTCTGAGACATTCCGCATCGCACATACCTTGCGCGGCGAGATAGCCGGCGCGACGTCGGGCATCCGCGCGGGAAAAGGCGAGGCCGTCATCCTGGTCCATGGCGTCGGCATGGCTGCCGATATCTGGGCGCCGCAGGTTGAAACCCTATCGCGCGGCTACAACGTCGTCGCCTACGACATGTTGGGCCATGGCGGTACCACTTTGCCACCAGCCGATCCGCGCCTGTCCGACTATGCCGATCAGCTCTTGTCCGTCATGAACGGGCTCGGCATTGCGCAAGCGCATATCGTCGGCCATTCGATGGGCGCGCTGGTGGTGCTGGAGTTCGCGCTGTCGCATCCCGAGCGCGCGTCAAGTGTGACCGCACTCAATGCCGTTTACTGCAGAACCGCGGAACAACGTGCGGCGGTACAGAAGCGCGCCGCTTCGCTCGAAGCGGGCAATCCCGCTAACGCGATAGAGGCCACGATCACGCGGTGGTTCGGTGATCCGATCTCGGATCGGTTGGCTGCGGCAGCTGCCAAGACGCGGCATTTCCTGCAATCGGTCGATCCCGTTGGCTATGCGCGCACCTATGGCTTGTTCGCCAGCACTGACGACGCGCATCGCAGCCGGTTGCAAACGCTCCGCGTGCCGGCCCTGTTCATGACCGGCGAAGGCGATCCCAACTCGACGCCCGCCATGTCGCTGGCCATGGCCGAGGCGGCGCCCGATGGGCGCTGCGAGATCGTGCCAGGCGAACGCCACATGATGGCTTTGACTGCACCCGATGAAATCAGCGCGCGGCTGTTGGGCTTCCTCGCAGCGAACGCGCGTTCGAGCATCGATCCCAAATCCCTCCGCCGCGCCCTCGGCGCCTTCGCCACCGGCGTGACGGTGGTCGCGACCATGCAGGGCGATGGCACGCCGCGCGGCTTCACCGCCAATTCCTTCACCTCGGTTTCGCTTGATCCGCCCTTGGTTCTGGTCTGCATCGCGAGGTCGGCATCGGGCTACGGCACATTCACTGAATCGGGGCGCTTCTCGATCAGCGTGCTGGCGATGGATCAGCGCGAGGTCTCAGGGCTCTTCGCTTCCAAGGCCGTGGACAAGTTCGAACGCGCCGCGTGGCGCCGCTCCGCCGCTGGCAATCCGATCATAGAAGGATCGGCCGCCTGGTTTGATTGCCGCACCCACAGCGTCGTCGATGCCGGCGATCATGCAATTCTCATCGGCCGCGTGCTGGATTTCGGCGACAGCGCCAACAATCCGCTCGGCTATTGCCGTGGCGCCTATGTCACGTTCGGCCTCTCCCAGGCTGCCTTGTCCGCGGCGGGATCGCGCACCCGCGTCGGCGCCATCCTGGAGAATGAGGACGGCATCCTGTTCATCACGGGACCAGACGACCGGGTCAGCCTTCCGGAAGGGATCAGCCTGGAACCCGACAGCGATCCGGCAAGCCTCAAAGGCATCTTCCGGCGGCTCGGCATCCCCGCGCAGCTCGGCTTCCTGTTCGCCGTGTTCGAGGATCCGCGCAATGGCGCGGGCGCAGTCAGCGTCTATTACCGCGGCCTGCTCAAGGAACCGCCGCCAGCGGGGCAGGGGCTGCGCCTGATACCGCTTGCGGACATACCTTGGGACAGGCTGCGCGATGATGCGATCCGCTCCATGCTGCAGCGCTATGTGCGCGAACGCAGCGAGGACGCGTTCGGCATCTATATCGGCGATGCGGAGCGCGGGACAGTGCAGGCATTGGCCAAGCAGGCGGAATAGGCAGGGAGACCGACGATGCGCTTTTCGCTGTTCGTACACATGGAACGCTCGGACCCGGCCAAGCCTCATGCCGAGCTGTTCGCCGAGCTGGCCGAGCTCGTGGCGATGGCGGAAGAGGCGCGCTTCGAGACCGCCTGGATCGGCGAGCATCACGCGATGGAATTCACCATCGCGCCCAATCCCTTCATCCATCTGGCTTGGCTTGGTGCCAGGACTCGCAAGATCCGCCTCGGCACCGGCACCATCATCGCGCCGTTCTGGCATCCGATCAAACTCGCGGGCGAGGCAGCGCTGACCGACCTCACGGTCGGCGGGCGGCTCGATCTCGGCATCGCGCGCGGCGCCTATTCCTTCGAGTATGAACGCCTGCTCCCCGGGCTCGACGCCATGGGTGCCGGCAAGCGGCTGCGCGAGATGATCCCGGCGATCCAGCAGCTCTGGCGCGGCGACTACGCGCATAACGGCGAATTCTGGTCCTTCCCGGCGACCACGACCTCGCCCAAGCCGGTGCAGCAGCCCGGCCCACCCATCTGGGTTGCGGCGCGCGATCCAAACTCCCACGAATTTGCGGTCGGCAACGGCTGCAATGTGCAGGTGACGCCGCTCGCCTCGGGCGATGAAGAGGTGGCGAGCCTGATGGCGCGCTTCAACGCCGCTTGCGCCGCACATCCGGAGCGTCCACGGCCGCAGATCATGCTGCTGCAGCACACCTTCGTATCGGATTCGCCCAGCGAAACCGATCGCCTCGCAAAGGATCTCAGCGTCTTCTATTGCGCATTCGGCGCCTGGTTCCAGAACAAGCGCCCGATCCGCCAGGGCTTCATCGAACCCTTGAGCGAGGAGGAGATGGCAGCCATGCCGAACTATTCGCCCGATGCGGTGCGGCGCACTTTGGTGATCGGCGAGCCCGATGAAGTCATCGCGCGTCTTAAGGGTTACGAGAAATTGGGCTACGACCAATATTCCATCTGGATCGACAGCGGCATCAGTCACGAGCGCAAGAAGAAGTCGCTGGATCTCTTCATCCGGCACGTGATGCCGGCTTTCACCTAGGGAGCGAGGTCGCCATGTCGCTCACGCGCTTTTCCTGCTTCATCAACGGCGAATTCGTCGAGACCGCCGAGACGTTCGAGAGCATCGATCCCTCGACCGGCAAGCCCTGGGCGCTCATGCCCGCCGCCAGCGAAGCCGATACAGATCGCGCTGTCCGTGCCGCTCATCGCGCGTTGAGCGATCCGGTCTGGGCGAACCTGACCGCCACCCAGCGCGGCAAGCTGCTCTATCGGCTGGGCGACCTCATCGCCGAGCATGCCGGCAAGCTGGCCGAGCTCGAGACCCGCGACACCGGCAAGATCATCCGCGAGACCCGTGCTCAGATCGGCTATGTCGCCGAGTTCTATCGATACTTCGGCGGCCTCGCCGACAAGGTTGAAGGCGCGCATCTGCCGATCGACAAGCCGGACATGGAAGTCTACCTGCGCAGCGAGCCGATCGGCGTCGTCGCCGCCATCGTGCCTTGGAATTCGCAGCTCTTCCTCTCCGCCGTGAAGCTGGCGCCCGCGTTGGCGACCGGTTGCACGATCGTGCTGAAAGCATCGGAAGACGGCCCTGCGCCGCTGCTGGAATTCGCGCGCCTGGTGGAGAAGGCCGGCTTTCCCAAGGGTGTGGTCAACATCATTACCGGCTTCGGCCAGACCTGCGGCAAGGCGCTGACCTCGCATCCGCTCATCGCTCGCGTCGCGTTCACCGGAGGCCCCTCGACCGCGCGCCAGATCGTGCACAACACGGCAGAGAACCTCGCTTTCACCTCGCTGGAGCTTGGCGGGAAGTCGCCTGTGGTCGTGTTCGGCGATGCCGATATCGACAGCGCTGCCAACGCCATTGTGGCAGGAATCTTCGCCGCGACGGGTCAAAGCTGCGTCGCCGGCTCGCGCCTCTATGTCGAGCGCCCGATCCATGACAAGCTGATCGACATCCTGACTGCAAAAGCCCGCGTCATCCGCATCGGCGATCCGCAGGATTCCGCGACCGAGATGGGACCGCTGGCGACCGCGCGCCAGCGCGCGCATATCGAATCCCTGATCGGCCAGAGCGTCGCCGCCGGCGCGCGGCTCGTGACGGGTGGCCGCGTTCCCCCTGATCGCAAGCAGGGCTTCTATTTCGAGCCCACCATCCTCGCCTGCGCCGACAACCAGGTCCCCTGCGTGGCCGAGGAGCTGTTTGGCCCGGTCCTCAGCGTCATCTCGTTCGATGGCGAAGAGGAGGCAATCGCCCTCGCCAATGACACGCGCTATGGCCTTGCCTCAGGCGTCTTCACGCGCGATCTGACGCGCGCGCATCGCCTGATCCGCCGCATCCGGGCCGGCATCGTCTGGGTCAACACCTATCGCGCCATTTCGCCGATCGCGCCGTTCGGCGGCTTCGGACTCTCTGGGCTGGGCCGCGAAGGCGGCGCGGCCTCGATCCGCGATTACACGCGCAGCAAGGCGGTGTGGATCCGCACTTCCGACGACCCGATCGCCGATCCGTTCGTGATGCGCTGATGATCTACGAGATCCGCACCTACCGGCTGAAGACCGGCGCTGTCCCCGCCTATCTGCGCCTGATCCAGGAGGAGGGGATCGCGATCCAGAAGAGCCATCTCGGCAATCTGGTCGGCTATTTCTTCTCCAAGATCGGGCCGCTCAACGAGATCGTCCACATCTGGGCCTATCAGGATCTGGCTGATCGCGAGCGACGCCGCGACGCGCTCGCTGCCGATCCGGCCTGGCAGGCAATCCTGCCGCCCATCCAGAGCCACATCGAAGTGATGGAAAACAAGATCATGAAGCCGGCACCGTTCTCGCCACTCGGCGGCACGCGTCCGGTGGCGTGAGAGGGCATAACAAAGAGATCCTGAGGAGGAGACAGATGGGACAGAACATCAAGCGGCTGATCGGCGCCGCGATTCTCGCCATCGGCGGCGCGGCCATGGCACATGCCGACGACAGCTTCACCTTCACCAGCTGGGGCGGCACCACGCAGGATGCACAGAAGGCATCCTGGGCCGACAAGTTTGAAGCGGAGACCAAGATCAAGGTGCTGCAGGACGGGCCGACCGACTATGGCAAGTTCAAGGCCATGGTCGACAGCGGCGCGGTCGGGTGGGATGTCGTCGATGTGGAGCCGGACTTCGCCTATCAGGCCGCTAAGATGGGCCTGCTCGAGCCGCTCGACTTCAACGTGATCAGCAAGAAGGATATCGATCCGCGCTTCGTGTTCGATCACGGCATCGGCAGTTTCTATTTCTCGTTCGTGCTCGGCTATAACCCGACTGCGGTCGGCGATCAGGCGCCAACCACCTGGGCGGACCTGTTCGACACCAAGAAGGTTCCGGGCAAGCGCACCTTCTACAAATGGGCTTCGCCTGGCGTGCTGGAGATTGCGCTGCTGGCGGATGGCGTCGCGCCGGACAAGCTCTATCCGCTCGACCTCGACCGAGCCTTCAAGAAGCTCGACAGCATCAAGAAGGACATTCTGTGGTGGGGCACCGGTGCCGAATCTCAGCAGCAGCTCGCCTCCGGAGAGGCACCGCTCGGCATGTTCTGGAACGGCCGCATCTACGCCCTGCAGAAGGATGGCGCCCCGGTTGATGCGCTCTGGGACCAGAATCTTGCTACAGCGGATTTCCTGGTCGTGCCTAAGGGCAGCAAGCATAAGGAAGCGGCGATGAAGTTCATCGCTCTTGCTACCGGAGCGCAGGGACAGGCCGACCTCGCCAACGCCACCGCCTACGCGCCGATCAACCTCAAGTCCGAACCGCTGCTGAACAAGGATCTGGTGCCGCTGCTGCCCTCGAAGCACGCGGAGACCCAGATCACCCTCGACCTCAACTACTGGGCCGAGCACCGTGATGAGATCGGCAAGCGCTGGTACGATTGGCAGGCAAAGTGAGATGACGGACGCGTCGGCCGGATTGACCACGAGCCGGCCGGCGCGCCTTCGTCGGATCGCACAGCCCATGCGCACAGATAGCGGCGCGAGACCGGCCTGGCCGGCCATCGCCTTCCTGTTCGTATTCTTTGTGCTGCCTGTGGGCGCGCTCATGCTGCGCAGCGTCACCGACCCGCATTGGGGCCTGCAGAATTTCTCGGACCTGCTGGCGACCGGCACCTACGCGCGGGTGCTGTTCAACACCTTCCTGGTGGCAGCGACCGTCACGCTGGTATCGCTGATCATCGGCTATCCGCTGGCCTGGCTGATCGTCATGCTGCCGCAACGTTGGCAGCAACTCCTGCTCGCAATCCTGCTGATGTCGATGTGGACCAGTCTCCTGGCCCGCACCTATGCCTGGCTGGTACTGCTGCAGAGGACCGGAATTATCAATCGCGGGCTGATGGCGCTGGGCGTGATCGATCAGCCTCTGGCGCTGGTGAACAACCTGACTGGCGTCGTCATCGGCATGACCTACATCATGTTGCCATTCGTCATCCTGCCGCTGCGCGCGACCTTGTCGTCGATCGATCCATCCTTGATGCATGCCGGCGCAATCTGCGGCGCCAGCTCCTTTCGGCTGTTCCGCAGCGTTCTGTTGCCGCTCAGCCTGCCGGGAATCGGCGCGGCCGGGCTGATGGTGTTCGTGATGTCGCTCGGCTACTACATCACGCCGGCCCTGCTCGGTGGCACCGCCAACATGATGCTGGCGGAGCTGATTGCACAGACCGTGCAATCCTTCCTCAATTGGGGCCTGGGCGCCGCGGCCGCGCTCATCCTGCTCTGCGCGACCTTGGTGCTCTATGCCGTGCACATGCGCTACCTGGACGAGGACGCGCGATGATCCTGACGCGCTCCAAGCTCGGCCTCTTCCGCTACGTGCTCTATGGGCATGCGCTCTTGGTGACGGCGTTCCTGCTGCTGCCGATCGTCTTCATCGCGTTGCTGTCGCTCGGCTCGTCGCGCTGGCTCGCTTTCCCGCCGCCCGCTTGGACCTTCAAGTGGTATGAGGAGCTGGCGAGCGACCCGCGCTGGATGGAATCCTTGTGGCTCAGCCTGCGCTTGGCGCTGTGCGTTACAATCCTGTCGGTGCTGCTGGGCGGCGCGGCGGCCTTCGCCTTGGCGCGCGGCAAATTCCGCGGCCGCCGGCTGCTGAAGGCATTCTTCGTCTCGCCGATGATCGCGCCCGTGGTGATCGTGGCGATCGCCCTCTATAGCTTCTCGCTGAAAATGGGGCTGAACGGCACCTTCATCGGCTTCGTCGCCGGCCATCTGATCGTCGCGGTGCCGTTTTCCGTCATCTGCATCGTCAATTCACTGCGCAGCTTCGATCTCGCCCTGGAGCAGGCTGCGGCGATCTGTGGCGCCGGCCGGCTGCAGACCTTGCGGCGTGTGACCATCCCCTGCATCGCGCCGGGCGTCATGGCAGCAGCAATCTTCTCATTCCTGGCATCGTGGGACGAAGTCGTCATCAGCATCTTCATGGCGAGTCCGCAGCTCCAGACCCTGCCGGTGCGCATGTGGACCTCGCTCCGCATGGACCTGACACCGGTCATCGCTGCGGTGTCGACGCTCCTGGTTCTGGCCTCGATGCTGCTGATGGTAGTCCTGGGTCTGGTCTTTGTGCGCCGTTCGCCCAAGCAGTGAGGTGACCATGAGCAACGCAAGCCCTGCCGTCCGTCTGATGGACCTGCACAAGCGATACGGCGATTTCGCTGCCGTCGATGATGTCTCCCTCGACGTGCGGAAAGGCGAGTTCCTGACCTTCCTCGGCTCCAGCGGCTCGGGCAAGACCACAACCCTCAACATGATCGCCGGCTTCGACGAACCGACCAGCGGCCAGATCCTGCTCAACGGCACGTCCGTCACCGGCCTGCCGCCCCAGCGGCGCAACATCGGCATGGTGTTCCAGCGCTACACGTTGTTTCCGCATATGAGCGTCGCCGACAATGTCGCGTTTCCGCTTTCCGTGCGGAAGCTTCCAAGAGCGGAGATTGTCGAGCGGGTGGGCAAGGCGCTGCGCCTGGTCCAGCTCGAGCGATTCGCCGCGCGGTGGGCGAACCAATTGTCCGGCGGTCAGCAGCAGCGCGTGGCCCTGGCGCGGGCCCTGGTCTACGAGCCGCAACTTCTGCTGATGGATGAGCCGCTCGGCGCGCTCGACAAGAAGCTGCGCGAGGAGATCCAGCTCGAAATCCGCAAGCTTCATGACCGGCTCGGCGTCACCATCCTCTATGTCACCCACGACCAGGAAGAAGCACTGCGCATGAGCGACCGCATCGCCGTGTTCAGTCACGGCCGCATCGTGCAGGTCGGCAGCGGCGAAGACCTCTATGACCGGCCTGCGACACCCTTCGTGGCCGGCTTTATCGGCAATTCCAATTTCCTGCATGGACAAGTCGCGGGCCGGCACGGCAGCGAGATCGCGGTGAAGCTGTCCGGTGAATCCGTCCTCACCATTCCAGACAATGCGATCACAACGGAAACCCGCGACGTCCGGATCATGATCCGCCCCGAGGAGATCGAGCTGGCAGCAGAACGTGGTAACGGCGCGCGCATTGCAATTCCCGTCACGGTCGGGGAGCGTATCTTCCTCGGTGACACGGTGAACTACCGCGCCAGGACGGCTGCCGGCGAAACCCTCTCCATCCAGCAAGGGCGGTCGCATGCGGCAGGACGGTTGCTGGAAGTCGGTACCCAGGCCTTCGCCATGATCGCCGCGGAACGGTGCCACGTCTTCGCCGCGGCCTAGCGGCCGATCGGCGGGTGTCCGGCCGGCCTTGCATTCCACCTGTCGGGATGCTATTTGCCCCCCGTCTTGCCGGCCGGGCGTTGTCCTGGCCCGGCCATCCCGGTTCCGGGAACGGGCGGTTAGCTCAGCGGGAGAGCACTACGTTGACATCGTAGGGGTCACTGGTTCAATCCCAGTACCGCCCACCATTCACCAGCGTTCTGCGGCTTATTTTGCCCTGAAGCGTGACGTTCGGTCACGCCGCCAGCATCTGGCGCACTTCATTCACCAGCCGGTTCAAGTGGAATGGCTTGGAGAGGCCCGGATTGCGCCGTCCGTCGGGCCCGCATCCCTGGTTCAGGGCGACCGCGGCAAATCCGGTGATGAAGACGATCTTGAGGTCCGGCGCGATGCGGGCCGCGCGCTTGGCGAGCTCGACGCCGTCGATCCCCGGCATCACCACATCCGCCAGCAGCAGGTCGAAGTCGCGCCGCTCCAGCTGGGTCGCCGCGCTCTCGCCATCCTCGGTCGCGCTCACGTCATGGCCTGCGCGCCGCAGGCAGTGCGCCAGGAACGAGCGCATCTCCGCATCGTCTTCCGCCAAGAGAATTCGTGCCATCTTTGCCCAGAGCCCCCGCACTTTTGATCCGCATGACGGATCGATGGCATCGGATTAGATGCTCATAGCCGAGTCGGAACCAAGGGCATTCTTCGCTTCTCCTCACATCCCCGGTGACATTCCCGATTCGTGACAGGCCGGATCGTTTCCAGTAAATCTGCTTGCCATGAATGATCTCACCGCCCGACAGGCCAGCTTGGCCGACTTTGCCGCCCGCCGGGCGAGCCTCGCGGACCTCGCGAGCAATCCGCTCCAGCTCACGTTGCCGGCACGGCAATCGAGCCCGCTGATCCTCGCTTCGCCCCACAGCGGGCGGATCTACCCGGAGGAATTCGCCAAGCAATCCTGCCTTGCCGAAACCGTGCTCAGGCAATCGGAGGATTGCTTCGTCGATCGCCTGGTGGCGGCGGCGCCAAAGCTGGGCGCGCCCTTGCTATCCGCTCTTTTTCCCCGCGTCTTCGTCGACCCGAACCGCGAGCCGACCGAGCTTGACCAGGACATGTTCGCGGAGCGCCTGAGCTTGCCGGTGAATGCCGCCTCGCCGCGTGTGCTTGCCGGCCTCGGTGTCATACCGCGCCTGGCGGCGAACGAGCAGGAGATCTACCGCGCGAAACTTCCGCTGCCGGAGGCGGCGCGGCGGCTTGACCTGTTCTATCGCCCCTACCACCGCGCGCTCGGGGACCTGATCGCGGAGACCAGGCGCCAGTTCGGCCTCTGCGTGCTGCTCGATTGCCATTCCATGCCGTCTGCCGGCGCCTGGATGGATGGGCTGCACAGCCGGCAGCGCATCGATGTCGACTACGTGCTGGGCGATTGCTTCGGCGCTTCCTGCGCGGAGCGGATGACGGCAAGGGCGGAAGCAGTCTTGTCGGAACGTGGCGCCAAGGTCCGGCGCAACAATCCTTATTCCGGCGGCTATGTCGCGCAGGCCTACGGCAGGCCGGCGCAACGCGTTCATGTCCTGCAGCTCGAGATCAACCGCGCGCTCTATATGAGCGAGGCGAACCTGGAGCCGACCCAAGGCTTTGCCGTCGTGCAGGACATCCTGAAGACTCTGATCGAGCAGCTGAGCAGCGTGGCCCTGCAGCTCGCCCAAGCCGCCTGACCGCGCGCTGTGAGCGATCCAGTAACGACCTTCGCCATCCGCCCGGTTGAGCAAGCGGACCTGGAGTCGGTCCAACGCATCTATGCGCACCACGTGCTCCATGGCCTCGCCTCTTTCGAGGAAGTGCCGCCCGATGCTGCGGAGCTGGCGCGGCGCTGGCGGTCAATCGCTGACGCGGGGCTGCCGTATCTCTGCGCGGTCGAGGGCGAGGGCGGCGCGGTCCTCGGCTACGCCTATGCCGGCCCTTATCGGCCGCGCAGTGCCTATCGGTTTGCGGTGGAGGATTCCGTCTATGTCGCGCCGGGCGCCGCGGGGCGGGGCATCGGCCGCGGCTTGCTCCGCCGGCTGATCGATATCTGCACGGATCTCGGCAAGCGCCAGATGATTGCCGTCATCGGCGATTCCGGCAACGAAGCGTCCATCGGCCTGCACCGGGCCTGCGGCTTTGAGCTGACGGGCACATTTCGCGCCATCGGCTTCAAGCATGGCCGCTGGGTCCACAGCGTCCTGATGCAGCGGGCGCTTGGGCCTGGCGACAGCAGCTTGCCTGTTTAGCGCAAAAAAAGTGGGCCGTGCCAAAGCACGGCCCAAGTTCTGGGAGGAAACGCCCATAAGGGCGATGCGACAACGGAATGTCAGGGGAGATATCCAGTTGTCGCGATGCAAAATATGATGCTGCGCTTGCGAAATGTCAAGAATCATCGAGCGCGCTTCGTGAAACGATTTTCACAATATGTATCAGCATGTTACGCGCTGATAAAATGTGAAGTTTTGTTTTCTGCACTGCACAGTGACGACCCTGCAGCCACCCGACTCTTAGCTCACGTTAACCAAATCAGTACCAATGTTGACCAGAATTTGTGCCCGATCTGCGTGTGTTCCGGGATCGGGGGAGTCCAGGGAATGGTTCCGCAGCTTTTGATCGGTCGGAGACGACAGCCGGTGCGCCAGTGACGATACAACCGCAGCACGCAGCGCCGCCGGCTTATTCAGCCGATCGCCGGGGACCGGTGCTGCGTCCGGCGCGCGCCACCATCTTCCCGATCGTCGGTCTCATCCTGGCCATGGCGGCGACCATTGCGACCATGCTGTGGTTCAGCGCGCGCGAGGTCGACCGGCAATATGCCGAGGACGCCTCGGCCCGCACCAAGCTCGTCCTCTCCAACCTGCGCAGTGCGGCCACCACGGTTGCGCTCGATTATTCCTGGTGGGACGAGGCGTTCGAGAATGTGCATGTCCAATACAGTCCCGCCTGGGCGGATTCGACCTTTGCCCAGAGTACGGTGCTCGGACCGGACAAGGCGGTTGACGGCGTCCTCCTGCTGGGTCCCGACAACCAGATCCTGTTCGGCAAATGGCAGGGCGTGATCCTGGCCCCGGCTGACCTGATCTTCGCGGGCGGCCTCAATGGCCTCGTGGATGCGGCACGTGCTGCCACCGGCAGCGCTGACACCGGCCCGACGCCGCAAGCAGGCTACATCTCCTACAAGGGCCAGCTGGCGATCGCCGGTGCATCCGCCCTCACGCCCTATGAGCACCACGACCTGCTCGCAAAGCGGCCGGGCACCTCCGTTCTGGTCATGCTGCGTTCCCTTACGCCCGAATACCTGCAGCAGGTCGGCGCAATCTATGGAATCATCGAGCCGCGGATCGTCGCCCCCGTGCAGGCAGGAGCATCGAACGAAGGGCTGGCGGCCTCGCTCATCAACAACGTCTATGCGCGCCCTCAACAGATTCCGCTCCTCGGCAGCGATGGAGCGAATCTCGGGGCGCTGACCTGGGCGCCGGAAGCGCCCGGCCGCGCGCTGATGGCGACCCTGGGGCCGGGCGCTTTGCTGGCCCTCATCATCCTGAGCGGGATCGGCCTGTTCGTGCTCTGGCAGATTGTTGCCATCCGCCGCGTGACGCGCGAGCAAGTCAAGGTGATCGAGGCGCGCAACGATGCCCTGCGCCAATCCGCCCAGATGCTGGGCGCCACCATCCAGTCGATCGAAGACGGCATTGCGGTGTTCGACCGCGACCGCCGGCTACAGCACTGGAACCGGGCCTATCTGCAAATGTGGCAGTTCCCGGAGAGCTTCCTGCGTTCCGGCGTGACCATGGACGAGATGCTGGACGAGCTCAAGAAGAGCGGGCGCGCGCACCAGCTGGATACCGACGATCAGGGCAAGCCCGCGACCGACCCTAAAGCGTTTGAGCCCTCGGGCCGCTGGCTCTATCGCCGCGGCGACGGCCGCTTGCTGTCTGTCCGCCGCCTGCCGATCGGCGATGAAGGCTATATGGCGATCTGCAGCGACTTGACCGCGCAGAAGCAGCATGAGGACGAGCTGGTGAAGGCCTGGGAGCAGGCCGTCATCGCCAATCGCTCCAAGTCCGAATTCCTCGCCAATGTCAGCCACGAATTGCGTACACCGTTGAATGCCATCATCGGCTTCTCCGAAGTGGTGGAGCGCGAGCTGTTCGGTCCTCTCGGCAACGAGCGCTATGTCTCCTATGTCCGCGACATCCGGAATAGCGGCGAGCATCTGCTCAGCCTCATCAACGACATCCTCGATCTGTCGAAGATCGAGGCCGGCCGCTTCCAGCTGCGCATGGAAGAAGTCGATTGCAACGAGATCGCGCACAGTGTCGCGCGCCTGATCCGTCCGCGCACGCTCGAGCATGGCCTCACCATGAAGATCGAGCTGCCGGACCGTCCGGTGGTGCTGAACGCCGACAAGCGCGCCGTGAAGCAGGTACTGATCAACCTGCTGTCCAACGCCGTGAAGTTCACGCCGGAGAACGGCACTGTCACGCTCGCCAGCCGCCCCTGGCATGACGGCGTCGAATTCGTCGTCAGCGATACCGGCATCGGCATCGACGTAAAGGACATGCCCGTCGCCCTGGCGCCGTTCGGCCAGATCGACAGCCAGTTCACCCGCAAATACGAAGGGACAGGCCTTGGCCTGCCCATCGTGAAGGGCATCGTCGAGCTGCATGGCGGCACGATCGAGATCAGCAGCGAGCCGAGCCAGGGCACCAGCGTGATCGTGCGCTTCCCCAACCACCCGCCCGAGCCGCCGATGGCCGAGATCCTCGCCATGCCGCGCAAGCAGGCGGCGGCGGGGCACTAACCTAGTCCGCGGGAACCGCCTTCGGCTGCGCATTGATCATGCGCACGAAGCGCATCGCGCACAGCATCGCGAACAGCGGCGCGAGGGCGCCGATCGACAGCACCCATTGCGTTGAGCGTGCCACGTCGGCATAGGCCAGGGCATCGGTCAGGCCTGCCTTGTTGGCGATGACACCGGCGCCCGCCGACCCGAATGCGATCCCCAGGGACCGGATGGTCGGAATGGCGCCCGCTGTCGTCGTCTGCTCGCCCGGCGCGGCATGACGCATCGAAGCCTCGACCAGGTGCAGGTTGGAGCTGCCAAGGCCGGACCCGACGATCACGTTGAGCGTCACGATCGCCGCGAACGGCAGGTCGGTGATGGCGAGCGCCATGCCGCCGAGGCCGATCAGGCACAACCCTTGGCCGATCACGATGCTGCGCAGCGCCGCCGCGCCGTGGATGTGCGAGGTCGTCATTGACGCGACTGTCCATGACAGCGCGAGGGCGGTCACCGCATAGCCAGCAGCCTCGTCCGACACACCGTGCAGGACTTGCATGCTGAGCGGCAGATAGGCACCGATCACTGTATGGGTCACGGACGATAGCGCCATCACCCAGTTCGCCGTTCCGATTGGCCGTGCCAGCGACAGCGGATGGCTTGGGAACATGCGGTTGTCGCTGCCCTGATCGAGCCGGATGGTGAGCGCGACCGCTACCCCGGCGGACACCAGCAGGCCGATCTGCGCCCAGAGGTGCGCCACCTGGCTTGCCATCGCCACCGCCGCGACCCCGGCCGTCAGCAACGCGAGTTGCAGATAGGGGAAGCGGATTTCTGTCTCGCTGGCCTTCTTCTTCGGCAGGCGCACGCAAGCCAGTACGAACAGCAGCACGATCGGCACGTTGATCCAGAACGCGGCGCGCCACAAGCCGGCTGAGGCGAACAGCCCGCCGACACCGGGGCCTAGCAGCGAGGCGACACCCCATGCCGCCGACACCAGCGCCAGCACACGCTTGCGCAGGTGCGGCGGAAACAGCTGGCTGATCAGGCTCATCGAGAGGGCGATCATGGTGCCGCCGCCCAGCCCCTGCACCGTGCGCGCGACCAGCAGCAGGAACATGCTGGGCGCCAGCGCGCAGGCGATCGATCCTGCCCCGAATACCAAGGCCGCCACCGCATAGCCGAGGCGGCTGCCCAGCATCTGGCGCACCGGGTTGCCGGCTGCCGTGCCGATGATCGAGGCCACCATGTAGAGCATGGTGGCCCAGGTGTAGTATTCAGCGCCGCCGAGATCGCGTACCACGCGCGGCATCACGGTCGAGATGATGAAGACGTCGAGCGCGTGCAGCCCAATGCCGACGTTGAGCATGATGGTATAGAGCGCGAGGCCGTTCTTGAACGGATCGACCCAGCGCGCGCCTTCGGCGGCCTTGATGGCTGACGATGTGGATTGGTCCTTCAGAGCAAACTCCCAGTCTGGTCGCGTCGTTGAGCCGACGCCGTATGACGATCGATGCTTTGCGATCGTGACATAGCACTGTGGCTACGCGCATGCTATGCCACTCGATTATTGACCGTGCCAGCAAGAGGGAGAATGCGCATGGCAGCCGTGCAAGTGGTGCGCTTCGGCGCCAATCAGCCACCGGTCGAAACCGGCAAGCCCAGCAATGTCGTGTCCGGCGATCCTGCAACGCGCCTGCAGAACTATTTCAGCGACACGACCGGCCAGTTCTTTTCCGGCATCTGGGAAAGCTCGCCCGGCAAGTGGCGTGTCTCTTATGCCGAGAACGAGTTCTGCGGGATCCTGTCGGGCCGCCTCATCCTGACCGGCGCCGATGGGAAAGCGGAAGAATTCAAGGCCGGCGATGCCTTCGTCATCCCCGCCGGCTTCGAAGGCACGTGGGAGACGATCGAACCGGTGCGCAAATGGTATGCGATCTTCGAGGCGAAGAAAGCGTAGCTACCGCACGACTGCCATCGCGCTCGCGGCCTTCATGAAATCCTGGTAGAGCCGGCGCGCGCAATCCTTGAAGGTCGGCATCAGCGGCTTCGCCTCGTCTGCCATGCGCTGCAGCGCGCCCGCGCCGTGCGTGCGCTCGAGGGCGGCGGCATATTCCGGTACGCAGCCCCAGGCCGGGATCGTGCTGTCTTCCAGCTCAACGTGATATTGCGCGCTCCAGGCACGGTCGCCGACACGCATCGCCTGCACCCGGCAGGCGGGCGAGGAGGCGAGTACCACTGCATCCTCCGGCGGCTGGGCAACGCGCACGCCATGCCATTGCAGCGCCTTGGCTGTGGCCGGCTGGCGCGCGAAAACAGGATCGCGCCTGCCGTCCTCGGTGAGGGAAACCTCCATGATGCCGACCTCGGGCGGACACTGCGGGCCACAGGTGCCGCCGACCGAATCGGCCAACAACTGATGGCCAAGGCAGATGCCGAGAAACGGCCGCTGCAGCTCCCGCACCCACTGCCGGATCGCGCGCTTCTCCGGGATCAGCCACGGATTCTCTTCGATGTCCCACACATCCATCGGCCCGCCCATCACCCACAACGCGTCGTAGCCGCGGAGGTCGGGAATCGGCTGGCCCTCATCCAGCTCAACTGCATCCCATCGGATTCCGTCGGCCTTGAGGAACTCGCGGAAAACGCCCGGATGCTCGATCGCGATGTGCTGGAAGACGAGGAGGCGCATGATTCAGGGATCAGTTATCACGAATCAGAGGTCAGATAGTGTCGTGCGTCCGACCAACTGACAATCCTCTGATTGCTGATCCCTGGGCGTCAGCCTTTGGCTTTCGTCCTGAAAATCACCGCCATCACGCCGCCCTTCACGAAGGGCAGGAGGACGAGGCTCAGCACCAGGGTGAGGCCGCACCAGACCAGCGCCTGGCCCCACTCGGGCAAATCAAGATAGGGCCAGAGCAGCAGATAGAGGCTGATGACCACGTGCCCCACGATGAACAAGGTGAAATAGGGCGGGGCATCGTCCGACCGCAGCGGCTCGAACGGCATCTTGCAAGCGTCGCACGCCTCGCGCACCGAGAGATAGCCGGCGAACATCCGACCCTCGCCGCAGCGTGGACAGAGCCGGCGGAATCCCCGCCAGAAGATCTCGAGAGCGCTGATGCTGTGGTTGGAGGCTGTGACCATGATCCAGTTCGGATGGGAGCAAAGCGGTATACAATTGGGTCTACTGGCCCGTTGGGGCAATGTGCCAACCTGCCGCAGAGCGGCTACATCCGCTCCAGCTGATCCTGGAACTTGAGCCGCGCCTTGTCGTAATTCTCAGCCCACCATGTGCTGCTGATGATCGCCTGCTGCGACAGGTTCTGCGGCTGGGTCGGATCGATGGGACGCAGGGCTTCCGGCATCGCGGCAGTCGCCGCCGGGTTGGACGGGCCAAGGCCGCGCAGGCGCGTCAGCTCCAGCTGGCGCTTGGGCTGCTGCATCGATGCCAGCAGGTCGAAGGCGGAATTGCCGCCGGGGTTCTTCTTCGGCACGACCCACATGCCGGGGCAGAGCAGGCCCTCTTCGAAGGTCCACGCCACGGCGCCCTCGCTTTCCGCGCCCAGCTGCGCCGCTCGGCTGTGCCACATGCAAGCCATGTTGATGGTGCCGTCCAGCAGCATCTGGCGGACATGGTCGCCGCTTTCCCACACGGTCAGGTCATCGCCGAGGAGCGCCAATTTCGCGACCGCGGCCTCGATGTCGAGGGGATAGAGCTTGTCGCGCGTCGCGCCGGAGGCCATCGCCGCCGCCTCGAAGCCGCCGATCATCCAGCGCCACACAGCGCGCCTTCCCGGGAAATTGCGACGGTCGAAGAAATCCTTCCAGCTCAACGGCGGCTTGGTCGGGTAAGCGGCCGCGTTATAGGCCAGCACGAAGGAATAGGTGTAGCCCGCGATCGCATGCTCCAGCGCGAACGGCGCCATCACCTGGTCGCGCGCGACTTTCTTGTAGTCGATGATGGACAGAACGCCGGCATTGGCAAGGCGCACGGCGACATAGCCATCGACGTCGCACAGATCCCAATCGACTTGGCTCTGGTCGACCATCGCCCTGATCTTGCCCTCGGACGGCCCCGCGCCATCGAACAGGATCCTGGTCCCGGTCTCATTGCCGAAGGGCTTGGCAAAGGCCGCCGTCAGATCCTTGATCTCACCCGCGCCCCAGGTGGCGATGGTCAGCTCTTTCGCGGCAGCTTGCGCTTCGCGCGGATAGGCATGGATGAGAGCCGCTGAACCGGCGGCAGTCAGGAAGGAGCGACGGGAAACGGTCATCAGATGCCAGATGTCAGATGCCAGACGGAGCCATCATACAATGCCTCTGATATCAGACATCTGAATTCTGACCTCTGATCAGCGCATCGTCGGCATGACGAACTCTGCGCCGGCGCGGATGCCGGTCGGCCAGCGCGAGGTGACGGTCTTCAGCTTGGTGTAGAACCGCACGCCCTCGGGCCCGTGCATGTGATGGTCTCCGAACAGCGAGCGTTTCCAGCCGCCGAAGCTGTTGAAGGCCATCGGAACCGGGATCGGCACGTTGATGCCGACCATGCCGACCTTGATCTTCGACGCGAACTCGCGCGCGGCGTCGCCGTCGCGGGTGAAGATCGCGGTGCCGTTGCCATATTCGTGATCGTTCACCAGCTTCACCGCGCTGTTGTAGTCCGGCACGCGCACGATCGAGAGGACGGGGCCGAAGATCTCTTCCTTGTAAACGCGCATATGCGGCTCGACATGGTCTAACAGGCAGCCGCCGAGGAAATAGCCGCCTTCATAGCCCTGTAGTTTCAGCGAGCGGCCATCGACCACCAGCTTGGCGCCTTCCTGCACGCCGAGATCGACATAGCCCTTCACTTTCTCGTAGTGCTGCTTGGTGACCAGCGGGCCCATCTCGGCTTCCGGGTCGGTGCCGGGCGCGACTTTCAAGCCACGCACGCGCGGCGCCAGCTTGTCGATCAGCGTGTCGCCGACCTTGTCGCCGACCGCGACGGCGACGGAGATCGCCATGCAGCGCTCGCCGGCGGAGCCGTAGCCTGCGCCCATCAGCGCGTCGGTCGCCTGGTCCATGTCGGCATCGGGCATGACGATCATGTGGTTCTTCGCGCCGCCCAGCGCCTGCACGCGTTTATTATGCGCCGTGCCGGTGTGATAGATGTATTCGGCGATCGGCGTCGAGCCGACGAAGCTGACGGCCTGGATGTCGGGATGGGTGAGGATCGCATCCACTGCTTCCTTGTCGCCGTGCACGACATTGAGCACGCCGTCGGGCAGGCCTGCTTTCTTCATCAGCTCGGCCATGAAGTTCGCGGCGCTGGGATCACGCTCCGAGACTTTCAGGATGAAGGTGTTGCCGCAGGCGAGCGCGATCGGGAACATCCACATCGGCACCATGGCGGGGAAGTTGAACGGCGTGATGCCGGCAACGACGCCGAGTGCCTGCCGGATGGAATAGGAATCGACGTTGGTGCCGACATTCTCGCAGTAGTCGGCCTTCAGCAGATGCGGAATGCCGGTAGCGAACTCGACGACTTCGAGGCCGCGCGTGATCGAGCCCTTGGCATCCGACAGGACCTTGCCGTGCTCCGAGGTGAGTATGTGCGCAAGCTGATCCATGTTCTCTTCGATCAGCTGCTTGAAGCGGAACATGACGCGCGCGCGGATCAGGGGCGGCGTGCCCGACCATTTGGGGAAGGCGTCGGCTGCGACCTTCACGGCCGCGTCGACTTCCGTCTTGCTGGCCAGCGCGACTCGCGCCTGGACCTCGCCGGTCGCCGGATTGAACACATCGCCGAAACGTCCGCTCCTGCCGGCGACTTCCTGGCCGCCGACGAAATGATTGATCGTGCGCATCTGCCTCACCTTTCAGTCTTGGAATTGGGCCTCCGCTCGGCACCATTTTAGGGCGCCTGATCGCCATCTTATGGCGCTGCTGGCGGCGGGCCGCGAAGGAATTTCTCGATCATACGCACAGTGGGTCTGTGGTCAAGATATTAATCTGCTTGATCAGTTTATTTAACACGAGGTCACGCGAGGGACAAAATCCACCATGGCAGACCATAGTTCCGCCCTTCCTAGTCGTAGTCCAGCGGGCCGCGAACGGTTCCAGTTGCCACCCGGCGTTCGAGCTCGATGAGGCGGGAAAAGATCAGGGGTCCGAGCGGGCTGTCGCCAATCGCGCATTGATGCGAGCGCTGGAGAAAATCCACATCCGGATACGAGTTGCCTTCCAGCAGCACGGCGCCGTCCGGTCCGACCGCGATGTCCCACCCGATCAGCAGCCGATCCCGGCAAGCGGAATGAGCCATCAGCGCGATGGACCGGACTCCATTCCAGCAGGGCACGACACGGCCAAGCACCCTGGCGTGGGTGATGGCATGGTCTTCTGACCACTCCAGCCACATGTCGGCCTTGTCCCCGGTCATCATTCCGAGGACGCCACTTTCGAGGTCAACCGCCGCCCCCAGCTCGATATCGGTCGGCCAGTTGGGCTCCAGCTTGCAGAGGTTGCTCAACACCGCGTGGGTGATCACCGGATTTCCGCTGCCGTCCAGGCAGGTGATGACGCGAATACGCATCAGCGCTTGATCGGCCATATCCGCCAGGTCGGGGTGATTCTTGATCAGGGGCTGCACCAGGATCGGCGCTTCCTTGGACCGTCGCGCAATCAACTCGATCAGACCGTCATAGTCCAACGTTGCGCCATTCTCGCAGATGTATCTTCCGCCGGAATGGCGAATGACCTCGATTCCCCGCGAGCCCTTCGACTGCCGCGGCTTGATGAACAGGTCCTGCTCCAGGCCCGTCGGACGTTCGCACCGGTATTCCAGCTTGCCGTCTTCGGCGACGACGAGAACCGGCACAGTCGGGATGCCGTTCTCCTCGCAGATGCGATTCATCCCCAGCTTGTCGCCAAGCATGATGCGCCGCTTGGTCTTGGGCACCTGCCAAGTCAGCACCTTGTAAAGCCCATTCTTCATTTCGTAGCGCGTGAGATAGCCGGACGTGCGGGCACGGCGTTCGCTGCGATAGAGCTCGAACATGTAATAGACCTGCGCATCGAGGCCATGGCGGATCGCGACGATGCAGAGGTCGCGGAACTGGTGCCACAGGCCGATTCCGAACTTGTCGCGCACGCGCGGCCCGATCGTCGGGAACCACGAGAGCAAGCGGATCAGAACGAACGCCAGCTTGTGGCCCGGCAGCGTATAGTTGCCGATGCGCGGATGGCGGACCTTCTTGAATAGGCCGGAGTTTGCGTACAAGTACCGGGCATAGTCCCCGACGTCAGACGCGCGGTGTTGGAGGACGAAGAGGTCGCGGCGCACGGAGGCTACGAGCAATACCGTGCCCAGCAGATAGAGCTGCATCGAGATCAGGGCCAGGAAATCCGCTGCAATGATCCACCCTGCCGGATCCGCAAACAGGCCCAGCCTCGGGCTCAACAGGACAGCGGCCGCTCCCGCAACCTGGATGGCAAAGGCCAGCCAGAGGGTGACTCGCGCAACAGCCGGCATGGGATCGAAGCGGGCAGCCAGCAGGAGCAGGACAAGAGCCGCCGCCACCATGAGCAGATTTGTCACGCTATTGACGGCGAGATCAGCCGTCGCGTGATCGCTGAAGAGGCCGGCAAACTGGCTGAGGCAGATCAGGCCCAGGAGCGCGAACGCCACCCGCCAGCCTCGGGACGCTGGTGCATTTGGGGTGCCGAGCGCGAGTCTGGCGCAGGCCATGAATGCCGCAACGGCCGCGACAATCCCACTCAGGATACCCAATACGCGGACACTTTCGGGCCCGGGTCCAAGAACGATGCCGAGCGCGATGAGCGTCGTGATGCCGAGAAAGATCAGAGCTGTGCGTTGAGAGTCGACAAATTTCACCATACCGGCTCTGCCCATCGCGCCCCGAAGCTCTTCTGTCGGCGTTCGCCGAGGCCGGTCAATAGCTGGCCGATCGGATTCTGTCCACTCGGCCCACTTCGGCAAAGAATCCTGGACTCAATCTGGATTGGCGATGGTGACGTGGCGGACGGACCACCACTGCTGAGTTGCCACAAGCACCAAAGCGCGGGCTGGAGGCCGTTCTAGCGCCTGGCGCCCACCGGTTGCGACTCCTTCGCCAGGATCGCTTCCTTGTGCTCCATCAGCTCCGGGAATGCATCGCCGGCATTGCCGTCGACCAGGGTCGGCATGCCGAACTGCTTCGGCCCCTCGTTCGCCCGCTCGATGATGTCGATGCCGGCGTTGCTCTCGTTCTTGATCCAGGGTTCCAGCTTCTGGTCGATCTCCGGATTGACGAACAATAGCAGGGACGAGCGCGCCTCGCGCCGGCGGTTGTTGCGCACCTGATGGTACATCGGCTTGATCTTGTAGCCGGTCATCAACGACAGCAGGCTGCCCGGCATGAACAGGATCTCATTGCCGTCCGCTTCGGCAGAGACGTATTTGCCGTCGACCTCGATCTCCAGACCCGGCGCGTTGGCCTTTACCAGAGTCAGCAAATGCGCATCCTCATGCGGATCCTGCAACAGCTCTGCGTTGTGCTGCGCCGGTTCGTAGTAGTTCACTTGCACATAGGTGCCGCGATAGAAACCCAGATCCGGGCTGCCCGGCGCCCAGGCGGCCGCCATCGCGCGGAAGATTCCGCGTACCAGCAGCGACATCTGGTCGGACACCTCGCGCAGCGCCCGATGCAACTCGAGACCTCCCACCGCATCCTCGACCTCCGGCCGGCCGCGGTTGCGGTTCCACGCGGAGAAGGATTCGGTCAGGTCGGGCCGCTCCGGCACCTGCGAATATTCCGGGCCTAGCTCGCGATAGCCCTCGACAAAGGA
This sequence comes from Dongiaceae bacterium, assembly GCA_035695765.1. Taxonomy (GTDB): domain Bacteria; phylum Pseudomonadota; class Alphaproteobacteria; order Dongiales; family Dongiaceae; genus Dongia_A. The sequence continues at coordinate 2,142 of DASRRI010000059.1, read as the reverse complement.
CTGCATTGAATAGCGCTGCTTGTCGGCCTCTGGGCGCTTGAAGAACTCGGTGCCGAGGCCATAAATCCGATCGATGTCGCGCGCCAGCGCAGCGGTCAGGGGGATGCGGGCGAAACCCTTTTGTTCGAACTGCTGCACAAACGGGATATAGTCGCGATCGTCGTTAACCGGATGGCGCATGAGACTGTCCTATAGGGGGGTGACGCCGCCAGACTGCAAAATGAAGCGGCGTTTGTAAACTACGGCTACACGGAAGCCAGCGCAATCTCTACCGGCAAACCCTGACGGACGGATGACGGCACCAGATTATGGCGCAGACAGCGCGGAGCCCTGTCTTCCTGTCCCTGCGGGGCCAAAAAGATGCCGCTGTGGCAGTTCGACGCTGGACACTCCCTCGAAATTTGGTCAGCTGTCTGTCAGGAATTCGACTGAGCTCATCGCGCGATCCGGGAGCGTCCGCTCACACCGGACCGCCACCGGGACCGTATGTGGCGGTGACGATTACGGCTGAGTGAGTACTCTTCCGATCCGGCGTACCAGCGCGAGCAGGTGCTCGACGTCACCTTCATCATTCTCGTAATGCAGGAAGCAGGCGCGCAGAGAGATCTTGCCGTGGATGCGCGTGGTCGGAATGTGCGCTTCACCACTCGCGCTGATCGCTTCCGAGACGCGCTCATTGAGATCGTCGAGCGCTGATTCATCATGGCCGGCTGGCCGATAACGGAAATTCACCACGGCAAGCGAAGCGGGCGACAGCAGCTCCAGATCCGGCGTCTCTCGCACCCGCTGTTCCAGCAGCTTGGCGAGGCCGTTGCAGCGCGTCACCAGTTCGGCGACGCCCGCACGTCCCAGCCGCGCGATCGCGGCCCACACCTTGAGCGCGCGGTTGCCATAGGTCAGCTGGAACACGTGCTCATACGGCCAGAGCGCTTCGCTGCGGCCAGCCTCGAGATAGTCCGGCGTGAGGGAATAGGCGGCGCGGTGTGCCTCGGGATGACGCGTCAGCAGCGCGCCGCAATCGATCGGCACCTGCAGCCATTTGTGCGGATTGAGCGTGACGGAATCGACGCGCGCGAACGCCCGGAACTGGTCGTGGTAAGCGGCGTCGAGCGCGGCCCAGGCCCCGAACGCACCGTCGACATGGAGCCAGATGTCGAATGCGGCAGCGATATCCGCGATATCGTCCAGCGGATCGATCGCGCCGGTATTGGTCGCGCCGCCGCAAGCGACGATGGCGAAGGGCAGGTGGCCCGCTTTCAAATCGGCTTCGATGGCGGCGCGCAACGCCGTTGGCTTCATGCGGAATTCGGAATCCGCTTCGATCGCGCGCAGATTGTCCGTGCCGATGCCGAGCTGCTCGGTGCACTTCTGGATCGAAGAATGGCTTTCGGCGCTGGAATAGAGAATGAGCTTCTTGCGTCCGCCCTGCAGTCCTTCGGTCCTCATGTTCCAGCCATCGCGCGCGGCGGCGCGATGGCGCGCGGTCGTCAGCGCATTGAGGGTCGCCGACGATCCGCCGCTCAACAGCAGGCACAGGCTGCCCTCGGTCGGGAACCCGACCAGTTCCATGATCCAGCGGCCGAGACTCGCCATCAGGAAAATGGCGGAATGGTCGAAGCCGTCGAGCCCGCAATCCATCGTGCTGGCGACCGCGTCGGCCAGCAGGGAGATCGGCGCCGGCGGCGAATTGACCCAGCCATATGAGCGCTTGTGCCCCGTCGCGATCGGCCATGGCATGATCTCGCGCTGCAGGAATGCGAGAATCTCTTCCGGCGACTGCCCTTGCTCGGGCAATGGCAGCGAAATCAGCCTCTGCCGGACTTCCTTTGGCACCACGCGATCGACCGGCTTGTCCGGCAGCGCGCGCAGATAGGCGCCGAGCATCCTGATTGTTTCGCCGCCCAGCGCATCGAACCCTTCCCGGTCCTGTGCGAATGGATGCCTGGAACCCGTCGCCATGACCCAACTCCCCCTCAAGTGGCGAGTTATTAGGGCCTGTGGACATTTATTGGAGGACGAGGAGCGCGCTGCGGAGCTGGATCATGGCGGCGAAGCTGCTGTCGGTTTTTTCGTAGCGCGTGGCGAGACGGCGGAACGCCTTGAGATGACAGAAGAAGTTTTCGACGAGATGACGCCAGCGGT
>DASRRI010000058.1:0-17097 GCA_035695765.1 Dongiaceae bacterium | reverse complement strand
GAGCCCAGCGCCTGCTTGGCAATGGACGGCACCTCCGCCGACAAAGCCACCATGTAGTTGCGGCGCGGCTTGGGTTCGGGCTTCGCGGGTTCGGCTGGAGTGGGCTTTTTGCTCATGGATTCGGAGTCTATGGTGGCGGCGCCATGAAATCCACGCTTGACCCGCAAATGGCGCGTGACCTGCTGGCCTGGTACGACCGGCATCGGCGCAGCTTGCCGTGGCGGGCGAAGGCGGGGGTGACGGCGGATCCTTACCACGTCTGGCTGAGCGAGATCATGCTGCAGCAGACCACGGTGCCGGCGGTCAAACCCTATTACGAGACCTTCCTCAAGCGCTGGCCAACGGTGCGCGAACTGGCGGAAGCGGACATTCACGACGTCATGGCGGCTTGGGCGGGGCTCGGCTATTACGCCCGCGCCCGCAATCTGCATAAATGCGCGGCCATCGTGACGGAGCGGCACGGCGGGCGCTTCCCCGATACGGAGGAAGCGTTACGCGAATTGCCCGGCATCGGGCGCTACACCGCGGGCGCCATCGCGGCGATCGCGTTCGGGCGCAAGGCCACCATCGTCGACGGCAATGTCGAGCGGGTGGTGAGCCGGCTCTATCGGGTCCAGACACCGCTGCCGAAGGCGAAGCCGGAATTGTGGACGCTGGCCGAAGCGCTGACGCCGATGGAGCGGCCGGGCGATTACGCCCAGGCCATCATGGATCTCGGCGCCACCATCTGCACGCCGCAGAAGCCGGCCTGTTCGCTGTGTCCGTGGCAGGCGGCGTGCGCGGCGTTCAAGGAAGGCGACCAGGAGGCCTATCCGCGCAAGGCGCCCAAGGCGGAGCGGCCGCAGCGTTACGGCGTCGCGTTCTGGATCATGAATGAAAAAGGCGAGGTGGCGCTGCAACGGCGGCGGCCGAGCGGCCTGCTGGGCGGGATGCTGGAGCCGCCGGGCACGGAATGGGGCGACAAGCCGTTGGGCAAGGCCGCGGCCTTACGCAAAGCGCCCTTGTCAGCCGGGTGGCGCTGGTCGGACGGCGTGGTGCGTCACGTCTTCACGCATTTCGCGTTGGAGCTGCAGGTCGCGTGCGCGGTGGTCAGGGGACGGCCGGTGAAGGACGCGCAGTGGATCCCGATCGACCAGCTCGGCGCGGTCGCCTTGCCCAGCTTGATGCGCAAGGTCGCGAAGCTCGCTCTTGCGGCGGGCGGCAAGCCGCTTGGGAGGGCGGCGCAGTAGGCCACCACCCTCCCTTTGCTCATCCCCTAGCGGATCTCTGCCAACGTTGCCGGGGACTGCACGCGGCGGAAGAAGACCGTCGCTGGGTCGCCCGCGGGATCATCTGACTTCACGTAGATCGACAGAAAGTCGGTGGCGTCCGAAGCGAGACCGACATAGTCGCCAAGGAACAGCTCGCGCGCGACCGGTGCCTCCAGGATGTTGAACGACGTATCGGTCAAGATGATCTCGTCGCCAGCATCGGCCCAGCTTGCCGGGTCCGAACAATCCTCGCTCGCCGCATGGCAATGGACGGCAAAGTGATCGGCCAGTTCCGGCCCTTCGATGTCATTGCGGAAATCGTAGTAGGTGATTGTGACCGTGCCGTCGTTGGAAACCGCCACCGACGGGATGAAGGCCTGCTGGCGCAGCGGGTTCTCCTCGTTCTCCGGCGTCTGGTTGACCTTGATCGGCGTCGACCAGCTTAGCCCGCCATTCGTGGACATGATGAAGGCGATCTGGTCGAATCCGGTGAAGCGCGAATCCTGCCAGACCGCGTACAAATTGCCGCCGACCGGATCGACCGCAACGTCGAACAGGATGTCGGCGTCGCGGACGCCCTCACCTTCGTCCGGCGTTACGACGCTTTGTGCCTGGATGGCGGCTGCCCGGATCGGCCGCCCTTTCGGCAGCCAGGTGTCGCCCTTGTCGGGAGAGCGCAGCAGCGACAGGTTCAGGACCGAACCGGTATCGCCGCGGAAGTTGAGGATCTCGTCGAAGAAATTGACGAGCGTGCCATCGGGCTGAACGACGATCTGACTCCCGATGGTCTGGCTATTGCCGCCGGGGTCGTAGATCTTGCGCGCCGGCTCCCAGGTTTCGCCGCCGTCGGTCGAGCGAGCGAAATAGAACGGACTCTTGAAGCCAAAGCCAAAGACGTTCTCGGGATTTATCACGGCGCCCAGCGGGATCACCAGGCGGTCCCAGGCGGCATAGACAAGGTTGGCATCCGTTGGATCGGCGGTGATCGACTGCTTGTCGTTCAGGATGTTGGGCTCGTCGTCTTCGATGATGACGATCGGGTCGGTCCAGTTCATTCCGCCATCCGTCGATCTGCTGACCGCGAGAGCATTCGCGCCGAACGACCCGAGCGCCGGATCGGCGTTGAGGAGCAGGCTGATCTGATGCAGCGTGCCGTCCGGACCGAAGGATAGCCAGGGATCGGTAGCCCGGTCGAAGCCGAGATCGGTCCCTCCCGGGGCCGGACCGGAGCAATCGGTGATTCCGGGCACGATGACGGTCTCCCAGCTTGCGCCGCCATTCTTGCTGACGCCAGCCACCAGCGAGCGTGCACCGCCGTTCGACCAGCGGTCCTGCTGCCAGAACGCCACGATGTTGTCGGCATCAGTTGGGTTGACGTCGACCCAGGGTTCCACCTCGGCATCGAGGGTATTCGTGCCGGCAGGAACGCCGGGATTTGATCCACAGCCCGGCGGGAACGGGCTGATGCCGGAAACCTGGATTTCGGCATCAGGCGTGATGGCCGGATCGGTCAGCGCACTGTGCGACGCAAGCACGGCAATGGCGGCGACGCCGGCGGCAAGGGCCGCCCGCATGCCCCATCTGGAGTTGGTCGCAGGCTTCCGCTCCCGTTGGAAAATGCGATGGCTACACATCGGAGCCTCCCAATTTCTGGTGCATCTGCAGGGTTCGGGCCGGGCGTCCCGATATCGGGCACCGGCCTCGTCGCTACGGCGGAGCCTGCAAGTGATGGGCTCGGATCAGGCGAGGCACTACCTGGAGCAGAGGATATGGAGCGCGCTGCAAGATCACCTTCGCGCCCCACTGGCGCGACCCAACTTGAGGCGCTCGCACTTCCGTCATGGGCATCGTCCCGTTGACGCAGCCACCGGCCGCTTGAATCAGGAGCGTAGCCAAAACGAAAACCCACTGTTCGGCGCACGCCCGAACAGCGTCGGCAGGAAGCGAGAAAATGGGTACGACAAACTCCTCAAGCGCTTGGGCAGAAACCCGCACTTGCCATGGAATTTCCCGAATCGCTTCGATAATTATAAATTGTAGCACAAGAAGAACATGGCAGCGAGCGCGACGCGCGACTGCCACAACTAAATCACAATAGACGGCCGAGTATTCTCAACGCTCGACGAGCGGGCTGGCAGCGAGCGCGACGCGCGACTGCCACAACTAAATCACAATAGACGGCCGAGTATTCTCAACGCTCGACGAGCGGGCGGCGCACCTAAAACTGTCATGTATGGACCTTCCCTTGCGGCAGCGGGAAGGTCCATACATGACATATGGAGAGGGTGGCTACATTCCGATGCCGAGCAGCTTCTCGGCTTCGGCGAGCTTTTCCATGCTTTCGGCGTGGTTGCCCGCCTCATGCAGGGCTTCGCCTTCATCGCGCAGCGCCTTGGCCTTGGCGACGTTCTCGGCGCTGATGGTGGCGGGCGGGGCGGCCAGCACCGCGTCGATCTTCTTCACATGGGTCGGGCAGGAATTCGCGAACGCCGAGCCGGTCATGAGCAAGGTCAAGGCGACGGCTGTGATCAGCTTCTTCATGGGTGATCTCCAGGGTTTGAAGGACGACGCGCTATGCAACCACCGGCGTTGCGGATGCGCCAATGACAAGCGGCACACAGCGGGACACGAATGCGTGAGGGGAGCAGGGAGCCGCCTTCTTCTTCTCCAATTGGTTACCCCGGCCAAGCCCTCGGGTCCGCGCTATGCGCGGCCCAAGGACAGGCTCCGCGCGAGCCGGGCCCATGCGGTGGAGCCGAGCAGGCGGAGAGGCCCGATGGGTCCCGGGTCTTCGCCCAGGATGACATTAAAAAAGGAGCGGTGGTCAGTTCAACCCCGCTCTTACCTGCTGCCGCAGGGTGTCGATCGAGACCAGCTGGCCGTCGATCTTGTAGCACCAGAAGGCCCAGCCGTTGCAGGCCGGGGCGCCCTGGACTGCGGCGCCGACCTGGTGGATCGAGCCGCGATGATCGGCGGAGATCAACGTGCCGTCGGCCTTGACTTTCGCCGTCCAGCGGCCGTTGAAGCTGGTCAACACAGCGCCGGGCTCCAGCAGCCCGCGCTCCACCAGCCAGCCGAAGGGAATCCGCGGCTCCTCGCGCTTGCTAGGCGTGATGAGCAATTCGCGCTCGGCCACCGCTTGGACGGCGGCTATCCGCTTCCGCGCCAGATCGATATAGGCGGGATCGCGTTCAATTCCGATCCAGCGGCGGCCGAGACGCTTGGCGACCGCGCCTGTCGTGCCCGACCCGAAGAACGGGTCCAGCACCACATCCCCTGGCTTGGTCGCCGCAAGAATGACGCGGTGGAGCAGGGCTTCGGGCTTTTGCGTCGGGTGGCCCTTGCGCCCCGCTTTGTCCTTCAGCCGCTCCCCGCCGGAGCAGATCGGCAGCAGCCAGTCGCTGCGCATCTGCAGATCGTCGTTGAGAGCCTTCATGGCCTCGTAGTTGAAGGCGTGGCGGCTGTCCTTCGACTTGGCGCACCAGATCATGGTCTCGTGCGCGTTGGTGAAGCGCCGGCCGCGGAAGTTCGGCATCGGGTTGGTCTTGCGCCAGATGACGTCGTTCAGCATCCAGAAGCCGATATCCTGCAGCTTGGTCCCGACGCGGAAGATGTTGTGATAGGAGCCGATGACCCAGATCGTCCCGTCATCCTTGAGGATGCGGCGCGCCGCCTTCAGCCATGCTTCGGTGAAACGGTCATAGGTCGCGAAGTCCGCGAACTTGTCCCACTCGTCGTCGACCGCGTCGACCTTGGTGTTGTTCGGCCGGTGGAGCTCGCCCTCGAGTTGAAGATTGTAGGGCGGGTCGGCGAAGATCATGTCGACCGACGCCTCCGGCAGCATGTTCATGGCCGCGATGCAATCGCTGCTCATGATGGTGTCGAAGGGCAGGACGCGCAGCCCCCCACCCCCCTTCGACGTGTCTTTTGGCGCCGCCGATTGCTTCCCCATGGACGTCCCCATACCCCGTTTCATGGCGCCGATCCTGAGTCGGCGGAGTCACGGTGTCAATGGGAAAAGTGTGTGGAGTCAGTCGATTAGGGAAAGTTGCTCATAAACTGGCTTAAAGGAGACACGGTGGTGAGGGGTGAGGCCATAGGCCTCGATCGCCGCCCGATGCTCCGGTGTCGCATAGCCGACATTGGTCTCCCAACCATATCTGGGGTAGGTCGGTGCCAGCTCCCTCATCATCTTGTCGCGCGCCACTTTCGCGAGAATGGACGCGGCCGCAACCGAGTACGACAAATGATCTCCTTCAACGACCGTGGTCTCCTCGCAGGGCAGGCCCGGCTTCATGTTGCCGTCGATGATGGCATGCACCGGCTGGACCGGCAACTGCTCGAACGCGCGCCGCATGGCCATGAAGGTTGCGCGCAGGATGTTGAAGCGGTCGATCTCCTCGACGCTCGCCTCGCCCAGCGCATAGATCGCCTTGACGCGCAGCTTGATGGCGACCGCCTCGCGCACCTCCGGCGTCAGGCGCTTCGAATCATCGAGCACACCCAGCAGCCGGGTCGAGAGCCCTTCGAGCGGCAGGATCGCCGCGCAGGCGAAGACCGGCCCCGCCAACGGCCCACGCCCCGCCTCATCGACGCCGCAGATCACGGCGCCCGACTTGCGACCCAGGGAGATCTCGTAACGGAAGGTGGGCATGGGGGCGGTATAGCAGAGGCGGCGGATTCGGGGGAGGGGTCGTACACGGAGCTGTGTTTTGTCGGCCGGCAGAAGCGGGGCGTAGCCTTTGCCAAAGAAGGCCGCCATCGTCGCGGCCCGCCGAGAAGAGCGGCTTCATTGCGGCGGTCCCGCCAGGCCGTGATTTGCCACGCGAACGGGGCGCCGGGCCAAGCGGCCGCGATGGATCGTCCGCGCAGCATCTGCGGAGGACATGATGAGATATGCACAGCGACTTGGCATGGCGACGGCGATCATCCTCGCCACATTTGCCGTTTCGTATTCAGCCGCGGCCGACGAGGATTACGGGCCGTTCAAGGAGATGAAGACGACGGCGGGAACCGTCCTGACGGACCCCAAGGGCATGACGCTCTATACCTATGACAAGGACACGGCCGGCAAGTCGAACTGCGTCGACCAGTGCGCCGTCAACTGGCCGCCGGCCATGGCGACCCCGGCCGACAAGCCGGTCGGCGACCTCACCATTGTCAAACGCCCAGACGGGACGCTGCAATGGGCCGACGAGGGCAAGCCCCTCTACACCTTCATCCAGGACAAGAAGCCGGGCGACATGACCGGCGACAACATGAAGAACGTCTGGCACGCAGTGAAGGAGGACTGATCCGCCGCATGACCGCAATGACCGGGCGGTGAGGGCGTGGTTCCCGCGCCACACCGCTCCGGTCACCCACCCAGGATATTGCAGGGTCGACGACGCTCGCCTCGCCCGGAGCATGGATCGGTTTGACGCGCAGCTTCGCCGCGATCGCCTCGCGCACCTCGGCCGTCAGGCGCTTCGAATCATCGAGCGCGCCCAGCAGCCGCGTCGAGAGGCGGCGAGCGGCAGGATCGCCGCGCACGCAAAGACCGGCCCGGCCAAGGACCTGAGCCACGCCTCATCGACGCCGCAGATCACGGCACCCGACTTGCGACCCAGGGAGATCTCGTAACGGAAGGTGGGCATGGGGGCGGTATAGCACCACGCGCGGAGTCGGGGGAGAGGGCGATTGCTTCTGACATGGGCCTCAATGCCTGAATATTGATCCTGATTTTTTCGGTTGCTCGGCATGATAGCGCAAGTGTCTTGAACTCGCCCTTGCGGCGTGAAATCATTCATGTGCCAAACAAAGGTGGTGCAAGGTGAAAAGAAGCCGACTGACGTTTGACAACGTTCGGAAAATTAAGACGGGTTGGGCGACGCTCTGGCGTTAGTGCAAAAGGGTCGCGAGCCTTCCTAATCGATGCCGATCTTTTCACGCCGACGCTTGCATTCGATATTGGAGGAGTTGGCGCCGCACCTTTCTCTCGCCAAAAGGAACGACCTTAGCCAGCGTCTAGAGCACAAGAATACTAAGACCGCCCTCGCCGCCGAGGCGGAATTGTCAATGCTCTGGGCGATCTCTCATGTCGCTCAGATGACGAATGACCCCAAACTGCCGAATAGCAGTCATCGGCCTGATGCGGCATCGGATGACCTCTTTGTTTCGGGAAGGGCTGTCATAGAGATAAGAGCGCTCTCCGATGACAGTTTCTCGGGACGAGAGGCCATGGAGCGCACCGCCAATATAGTCGCGGGGTACGCAGACCAGGTGCGCAAGCGCGCAGGTCAACATCTGCATTTTGAGTTCAACGAGCGAAGTTATTGGGACAAACGCTATCATCGTGAGCGCTGCGTTGATGCCAATTTCACCCTAAGTGCAGCGCTGAAACAACAAGTGAGGGAATGGCTAACAGCGCCTAGTTGGCCGGATCTTGATCCCGTTCGAATTGTTGAAGGTCAGACAGATGTGGTTGTGAGCTGGCACAAACTGACTTCACGATATTGGCGCGTGTTTTCGCGAATGCCGCCCGTCGCGTACGACTTGAAGGACAATCCTGTCTACAAAGCTCTCGAGGACAAGGCCGATCAGATCAAGGGTGCTGCAGTAGGCACGATCCGATGCGTGTTCCTTGTCGATGCGGGTTGCTACCTGTTGCGTAGATTGCAGCCGCTAGGTGGGGTGTGGGAGATCGGCGGTGACAGAATCATTTGGCAGGCACTCAATGACTTTCAAATCGATGTCGTGTGTGTGTTCTCACCATTCAGAGTAGGGCAGATCGGGCCGAATATCGTTTGGCATGTCACCTATTTTGATAGCCGCACCAATGTGCCCGCTGGTGAGTATGACCGACTGAAACGACTTAGCACTATACTGCCACGGCCGCGATTTGAGGGTTATCAAGCGCGTGATCACCACAGACAGGGCAATTTCCATCCCGCTGAGCGAGGTTGGTACGTCGGTACTTCGATTGCCTGGAAACGAGGAGGGGCGATGACCATCAAGATGTCCGCCAGACTCTTGCAGGAGTATCTAGCAGGGCGTATGGACTCAGCAACATTTCAGCAGCACGCCTTCCATAACGATCGTAACCATTTCCACGCGCAGCTCGTGCGCGGATTTACGATTCAGAATGTGAGCTTCGAAAGTCGCGGATTGGACGAAGATGACGACACAGTGGTCTTTGAGTTGGATTTTGATTGGGCAGCAGCCAGCCTAAAAGCATCAAAGAAACGAAAAGCACCAGGACAAGAATCGTGAAAAAATGCCGCCAGCGTTGAGCCGGCGGAGGCCCTCTTGGTCGAACTCAAAGAGGCTTGATGAAGTCGAGTAAGCGGCCGGAGGAGGAAATTTTTCAGGATCTGGTAATGCTGTGCGCTTCGCCAGGGTATGCGCACGCGATTGCGCATTTCTGCTTTCGCGATAATGTCATCAAGTACAAGGGTGAACTGAAGCCCGAAGACGCACAACATCTCTATTCCAGATCTCGTCTGATCAGGACCGAGATTTCAACACTTATTGGCTTGATGATTCGACAACCGGTCGACTACACGCTTCCGGCGCCAAATGTTCTTCGCGACCTAATCAAAAGGACCGAGCAGCTTCTGAATGAGCTGCACGAGTCGATGACCGAAAAAATGTTCGGAGCCGCGTTTGGCGCCGAAAGGGCTGGTCCTGAGACAAAACCTCTCTCGGCCGGGAAATCACTTCGCGAACCGATCTTCTACGGGGGCGAGTCAGCCTATTCCTTTCAATACCGCGATCTTGCAGTGCGCAAGTATATGCAAGACGACGTTTGGCTCGAAGCCAACAAGGAATTCTCCATCAGCATTGCCGCAACAATCGTCAAGGCAATTTTAACTCTGCAAAACGATAAACAAGCCGCTGGGTGGTCGGCATTAAAGTCAGTATCGCAACGCGATCGCACGCTTCTTCCAGGGTTTACATTCACCACCGATGAAGTTGCCAAGCTCTCAGGCGTCGACTCGAAAGCAGTTGGTCGCGCATTGGCAGCGTTCTCGCTACCGGCGGAAGACAGAAATACCAGTTTCAACGCTCTTCACGACTTCAATACGATTAATGCCACTCCACTGCTGCAAGTGGGTCCCCAAGAGTTCATCCTCTTTCAATACTATTCGCTAGTCGAAGCTCTCTACGAATCTCCCTTCTATTGGATGGCAGCAGACAAGTCTTATGCTCCCACAGCGCTCGATCATAGGGGGCGGTTCACCGAGGCATTTGCTCATCGATGTCTCCATAAGGTCTTCGGCACCTCGCATGTCTACGCCAATGTCATCATTGAAGGAAAAAAGAGTGCAAGACGCGGTGAGATCGACGTTCTTGTGCTGTTTGGAGATCGAGCGATCATTCTGCAAGCGAAATCAAAGCGGCTAACCATTGAGTCGAGAAAGGGCAACGATCTTCAAATCAAGGACGATTTCAAGAAGGCCGTGCAAGACGCATACGATCAGGCGCTTGATTGCTCCATCGCCCTTTCGGAGCAAGGTTGTCGCTTGTTGGATCAAGAGGGAAACTCAATCACGCTTTTTACGCCCCTCAGGAAGATCTACCCCATCTGCATCGTCGCAGATCACTATCCAGCGTTGGCATTTCAAGCGCGCGAGTTCTTGAAATACGAAAAGACCGATACGGTCGCGGCACCACTTGTCACTGACGTGTTCGCAATTGACGCCATCGCTGAGATGCTGGACTCGCCACTCTCCTTGCTGAGCTATCTGGACTTAAGGGCAAGGTTCGGCGAGAGACTGATGGTGACACATGAACTCACTCTTTTGTCTTATCACCTGAAGTACAATCTTTGGTTCAACTCCGAATATGATCTTATCATGCTTGAAGAGGACATCGGTGTTGATCTTGATGTTGCGATGGCCGTTAGAAGGGAGGGGATTGCTGGTCAAGAGTTCCCCAAAGGCATACTCACTCGCCTTCGAAATACCCCTGTGGGTCGGCTCCTTTCAGAGTTAGACAGGCAATCAGAGTCGGTGGCAATCGACCTTGGCCTGTTCCTTCTATCTATTAGAGAGGAAACGATCGACGCGCTGAACGAAGCCATCCGGAATTTCATAGCCTACGCGGGCAAAGCGTCGAAGCGCCATGATGTGACAATAGCCGTGAGTGACGCATCAAGTGGTATCACGATCCACAGCAATTCCTTTCCTGATGCCGAAGCAAAGCAACATCTGCTCGCACACTGTGAGCTTCGCAAGTATTCACAGCGGGCCAATAGCTGGTTTGGAATTGCAATTCGACCCAACAACGGATCAATTAGATTCTGTGTCAAGATAGAGCATCCTTGGGAATCAGACGAGAAGCTGGAGGGACTTGTACAAACCCTACGGCAGGCTCGCCCAATAACCGAGGTGAAGGCGGAGCTGAGGGCCACGAGGAAGGTCGGCCGCAATGCCCCCTGCCCGTGTGGCAGCGGCCGAAAATACAAGAAGTGCTGCCTCCGGTAAGGGACATGTCCACCACCTCCTCAGTACGCGGATGCGCCACCTGGTACACCTGGCTGCTCACCGGCTTCTATCTCTATTCCGTCAACCTGCAGGGCAATGTCGTGCCGTTCCTGCAGCAGGAATTCGCGCTCAGCTATCGCGCGGTCAGCCTGCATTCGAGCGCGATCGCGGCCGGCATCATCCTGGTCGGCCTGTTCGGCGACCGGGTGGAGGCAAGGCTCGGCCGCCGGCGGACCCTGTGGTTGGGGATCGGCGGGCTCGCGGGCGGGGGCATCCTGCTCTGCCTCGCGCCGGCGCCGTGGGCCAGCATCTCCGCCTGCTTCCTGATGGGCGCGCTCGGCGGGCTGCTGCCCGCCATCGTTCCTGCCGTGCTCGCCGACCTTCATGGCGCGCGCCGCGCCGAGGCCTATGCCGGCCAGGCGATCGTCGCCTATGTGTTCGGGCTCGCGGCGCCACTGCTCGCGGGCCTTGCGATCTGGGCGGAGCTCGGCTGGCGCGCCGCCGTGCTGTTCGGCGCGGCGGTCGGCATCGCGATCGGGCTCGGGTTCCGGCGCATGAGGTTGCCGGAGCCGGCGCAGCCGCTGGCGAGCATCACATCGAATAACAAGTTGCCGGCGGCGTACTGGGCCTATTGGGCGCTGCTGATCGCGGCCTGCGCGCTGGAGTTCTGCCTGCTGTTCTGGGCGCCGTCCTATCTCGAGCGCATCGTCGGCTTCGAGCCCGCATTGGCGGCGACCGCGGCGGCAGGCTTCCCGCTCGGCATGCTGCTGGGGCGGATCGCGCTGCGCACCCTGGTCGCGCGGGTGGCGCTGCGCCGGCTGCTGATCGGCGCGCTCGCGCTGGTCTTCGTCGGGTTCCTGATCTATTGGGGCGTCGCCTGGCCGCCGGCGGTCGTCGCGGGCGTGTTCGTCATCGGGCTCGGAATCGCGCCGCTCTATCCGCTGGTGACCGACTTTGCGATCGGCGCGGCGCCAGCTTCGGTCCCTGGGGCCAGGGACCTCGCCTCCATGCGCCTCGCCATCGCGTTCGGGCTCGCGCTGCTGCTGGCGCCGATCGCGCTCGGCGCACTCGCGGACGAGCTCGGCCTCGGCCCCGCACATTTGGCGCTGCCGGCGCTGATCATCCTTGCCTACGTCTGCTTCTTCACTGGCCAGGCGCTGCAGAAGCGCGCCGCGCTCGCAGCCGCCGCGTGAGCGACCGGTCTGTATGACCGACGAACACCCGGTCATCCAAGTTTGCAGCCGAGCGCGCAGCCGATACACTTGGATTGCCGGGTCTTCGCCCGGCAATGACGGAAGGGGAGGCGTATCGCCATGTCCACCACAGCCCGCCACGATGCCTGGAGCTCCGGCGAAAGCTATGAGTGCTACATGGGGCGGTGGAGCCGGCGGGTGGCCGAACGCTACCTCGACTGGCTCGGCGCGCCCGCGGACGCCGCGTGGCTCGACCTCGGCTGCGGCACCGGCGCGCTGACGCAGAGCATCCTCGCGCGCTGCAAGCCCCGCTCCATCGTTGCGGTCGATCAGTCGGCGGGTTTTGTCGCACATGCGCGCGCCGCCACGTCGGATGAGTATGTGCGCATGCGCTTCGAGGTGGCGGATGCGCAGAAGCTGCCGCTGCTCGATGCGTCGGTCGATGTCGCGGCGTCGGCCCTGGTGATCAACTTCGTGCCGGACCGCGTGCAAGCGCTGCGCGAGATGAAGCGCGTGGTGAAGCCGGGCGGGCTCGTCTCCTTCTATGTCTGGGACTATCCGGGCGGCGGCATGGGCTTCATCAACGCATTCTGGAAGGCGGCGATCGCGCTGGACGCGAAGGCGGCGGATTTGGGCGAGGGGCACCGCTTTCCGTTCTGCACGGCGCAAGGCCTGACCGCGCTTTGCGCGGAGGCGGGGTGGCCGGCGGCCACCGTCGCGCCAATCGAGATCGAGACGCGCTTCGCCTCGTTCGAGGATTACTGGCAGCCTTTCACCCTGGGCGCGGGTCCCGCGCCGGGCTATTGCGTCAGCCTGTCCGAAGAAAAACGCGCGGCGCTGAAAGAGCAACTGCGGCGGCAGGTCGGCGACGGGCCGCTCAGCTTCGTCGCGCGCGCCTGGGCGGTGAAGGCAATTCCTAACCGCTAGGTCAGGGGTGCCACTTCTCGACGTATTGCGCGCGCCCTACGCCCGCATGCCTGCGCCTATACCGATGAACCGTGGCCATGCCGCCGGTCCCGCCCTTCATTTAAGCCCGCGTTTAGAAGGGGGATCCCATTCTCAGGCACCAAAAACAACTGCCAGCGGGCGGCATGCGCGATCGTCTCTACATCGCGGGCTACGTGGTCATCCTCGTGCTGGCCGCTTTCGCGCTGCGCCACATGTGGCAGCAGCATCTCTCGACGCGCCTTATGGTTGCGGAGGACGGCATCGAGGACGCCGCCAACCGGCTCGAGGGCCTGATCGAGGAGAGCACCGGTCACATTACAATGCTGCGCATCACGGCGGAGAACCTGCTGCGCGACCTTGAGAGCGAGCATTACAGTGCGACGGAGCTTGACCGCCACAGGCATGTCCGGGCCGCCAAGGACGGCTATTGCTCGCGGGAGATTGCGGCGGCGGATGAGCATGCGCCGCTGATGACCAGCATCTCCGGCCTCGGCGCGCTGCCGGCGCCGGGTTCCGCGCTGGGGCGGGAAATCGAGATGTCCCTGCTGCTGGCGCCGCAATTCGCCGCGACCGCGCAGAACATTCCCAACATGGCCTGGGCCTATTACACCTCTGCCCGGCGCTTCATCGCCATGTACCCCAACGTCTCCTGCAGCGACTTCTCCTTCTCCGACGACCTGCACGATCACGAGTTCTTCAGCCTCGGCCGGCCGGAGGTCGACCCGAACCGCGCCCAGTTCTGGACCCGCGCCTATATCGACGAAGCCGGCAAGGGGCTGATGGCGACCATCGGCGCGCCGGTCTACGATGCCGGCGGCCGGTTCCGCGGGACAGTCGCCATCGACCTGACATTGGAGACCTTGTCCAGATACATGGTGGAACAGGATCTGGACGGGGGCAGGCTGCTCATCGTCAATGCGCAAGAACAGGTGATCGCCGACCGGTCGCTTTTGGTGGGCAATATCGCGTTCGCGCCGCGCCTCAGCGAGGTGCTGCCGGGTTATGACGGCACGTTGCACGACCTGGTGTTCGGCGAGCAGCATAGTTTCGCGGCGAGCGACGGAAAGCTGCTCGCCACGCGCGCCTTGAAGGGCGCGCCCTGGCGCCTGGTCTATGTGACGAGCGAGCATGCCTTGCACTGGCAGGCCTGGATGGATTCCCGCGTGGAGATCGCCGGCCTCCTGCTCCTCATCCTGGTGATTGTGGCGTTCGAGACCGCGCGCCGCAACGGATGGCAGCTCAAGAAGCACATCGCGGGGCTGGACGAGGCCAACAAGCTGGCGATGAAGGCGCGGCGGGAAGCCGACGATGCCAACCGCGCCAAGTCGCTGATGATGGCGAATGTCAGCCACGATTTGCGCACGCCGCTCAATGCCATCATCGGGTTCTCCGACCTGATGCAGCACCAGCTGCTCGGCCCGCTCAGCGAGCGCTACGCCGCCTATGCGCGCGACATCAAGTCGAGCGGCGAACTGCTGCTCAAGATCGTCAACAACCTGCTGGATCTCTCGAAGGTCGAATCCGGCCAATACAAGCTGCAGGAAGAGGCGGTGGATCTCGGCGAGCTGGTGGAGAATTGCCGGCGCATCATGGCGGACCAGGCGCAGAGCGCCGGCATCGCGCTGGAGGCCGCTATCGGGCGCGGCTTGCCGATGGTGAAGATGGATCCGCGCGCCATGCAGCGGGTGGTGCTGAACCTCATGTCCAACGCCATCAAGTTCACCAAGGCGGGCGGCTCCGTCACGCTCAACGTCTGGTGCGACCCGAAGCAGCGTGTCACCCTCTCCGTCGCCGATACCGGCTCCGGCATCCCCAGGAAGGACCTGGAGCACCTGTTCCGCCCGTTCTCGCGCGGCGAATCGGCGCTCACCGCCAACCACGAGGGCACCGGCCTCGGCCTTTCCATCGTGAAGTCGCTGGTGGAGCTGCATGGCGGCACGGTCACCATGGACAGCGCGGTCGGTGTCGGCACCATTGTGACGGTGGAGCTGCCCGCCGCGCGCAACCAGTGGCCGGAGATCGTGACGCTTGCGCCGAAGCAAGCGTGCGAGACCGAGGCGGCGTAATTGTCCTTTCGCCCAATAGGCTCCTGCCGCCGCGACGGCTAGCATCCATGCATGCTCCATCGCCGCCATGCCCTGATCGGTGGGCTGTGCCTGTGCTGCCTGCCATCGCCGGCTCGTGCCAGGTCTTTCACGCTGCGCGAAATTGCGCTTGGCATTCATATCCGCCGCGGGGTGGATGAGGAGGCGAGCCCCGGCAATGCGGACGCGATCGCGAATGCGGGCTTCATCATCGGGCGCGACGCTGTGCTGGTGGTGGATCCGGGCGGAAGCCTGGCGGACGGCGCTGCTTTGCGGGCGATGATCCGGCAGAAGACGTCGCTGCCGATCCGCTTCGTGGTGATGAGCCACGTGCATCCCGACCACATCTTCGGCGCCGGCGCGTTCCTGGAGGACAAGCCGGCCTTCGTCGGCCATGCGCGATTGGGCGCGGCGCTGGCGGCGCGCGGGGATTATTATAGGCAGCGGCTGGAGGAGATCCTGGGGCCGGGTGCGGCCGGGCCGGTGGTGATGCCGACCATGATCGTGGCGGATGCGGCGGAGATTGATCTGGGCGGGCGCGTGGTGCGCGTGAATGCGCATCGGCCGGCTCATACCGACAACGACCTCAGCCTCTTCGATGCCGAGAGCGGGACGCTGTTGGCCGCCGACCTGCTGTTCGTCGGGCGTGTGCCCTCGCTCGACGGCAGCCTGTTGGGCTGGCTGAAGGAGCTGGAGGCGCTGAAGGCTGTTGGCGCGCGGCAGGCCGTCCCTGGCCACGGGCCGGAGCGGGTGGATTGGCCGGCCGGCTGCGCCGACCTCGCGCGCTATCTTCGCACTTTGGTCGAAGAGACGCGCCAGGCGGTCAAGGATAACATCGGCATCGAGGCCGCCATCGAGCGGATCGGCGCCGCAGAACGCGGGCGCTGGACCCTGTTCGAGGAGTATCATGGACGGAACGTGACGCAGGCTTATAAAGAACTCGAATGGGAATGACGGAATTCAGAATTCGGAAGTCGGAAGTTAGACTCTCCTCCCCCGAAACGGGGGAGGGTAGGGAGGGGGAAGCCGCGCCTCGGTGTGAGAGAGTCATCGCTCGCTTCCCCCGCCCCAACCCTCTCCCAATTTGGGGGAGGGGGGTTCTTGTGCTTGCATTGCTTGCATTGCTCTCGTGCTTCGCCGTGCCGGCGCTGGCGGCGGACGACGAAGCGGCGCGGCTGGAAAGGTGGCATGAGCTGCAGGCTTCGATCTTCGGTGATCGGCCGGTGGTCGATGGCACGGGGCTGGTGATGCTCGAGGCGCCGAAGCGGGCGCTCGACGCGGCCTTGGTGCCGATCACGGTCAGCACCGCGCCGGGCAGCAACGTCACGGGGCTCACGGTCGTCATCGACGATAATCCCGGGCCGCTGGCGGCGCGCGTGAGCTATGGGCCGCGCGGCGATCCTTCGCAGTTGGCGCTGCGCGTGCGGGTCAATCAATACACCCTCATGCATGCGGTGGCGGAGACTGCGGATGGCGCGTTGCACGAGACGACGCAGTTCGTGAAAGCGGCGGGTGGCTGCTCCGCGCCGGTCGGCGCCAACGAGGCGCAATCGCTGGCGGAGATCGGGCGCATGAAGCTGCGCCTTTCCGGCAAGGCGGCGGCGGGCCATCCGGTCGATGCGCAGCTGCTGATCCGCCACCCGAACTATAACGGCATGCAGATGGACCAGCTGACGCGCCTCTATACGCCGATGCGCATCGTGCAGAAGGTCGAGATCAGCTTGAACGGGGAGAAGGTGTTGAGCCTGGAGGGCGACATCTCGCTCTCGACCGACCCCGCCATCGGCTTCCGCTTCGTGCCCGAGGCCGGCGATCTGCCCGGCAAGCTCAAGGTGGTCGCGCGCGACAGCGACGGCGCTGTGTTCGAGCAGAGCTTCGACGTGCCGGCGAGCGGGAGTTGATGATGGAAGTGAGGTGCGCCGCTGAACCCCTCACTCCCTCTTCTCCTCCCCCAATTTGGGGGAGGGTAGGGAGGGGGAAGCCGCGCCTCGGTGACAGAAAGTCTTCGCTCGCTTCCCCCACCCCAACCCTCATAGGCGCTAGGTTAAGCATGCGTTCAGTCGATCGCATTGTTTGGTGCGTCGGCGGGGTGGCCCACAGAGGTAGCGGCGGATGCGTTCGAAAGCGGAGTGGAATGTACGCCATGGCCAGGGTC
>DASRRI010000057.1:0-24986 GCA_035695765.1 Dongiaceae bacterium | reverse complement strand
AGCACCTATGACGAAAATCTCGAGCGCCCGCTCAGCATGTCGCGGGAGCGCTTCGAGCGGATCTACAAGACGATCCGCGATCGCATCTGCCTGCTCGAGTACCAGCCTGGAGAACGGCTGGGCGAAGAGGAGCTGGCGCGCGAGTTCCATGTCTCGCGCACGCCGATCCGCCGCGTTCTGTCCAAGCTCGAAAGCGAAGGGCTGCTGGAAAGCCGGCATGGCGTTGGCACCTTCGTTACCGACGTGGACATCGATTCGTTGGCCCAGGTCTTTCAGCTGCGCATGGAACTGGCGGAGCTGCTCGGCAAGCTCGATCCGATCCCGCGCAGCGAAGAGGATTTGGTCCGCGTGCGCGCTCTGCTGGTGCGTTGCGACAAGCTGCTGAAGAAACCGGACGCCAAGGCCTATGCGCGGCTCAACATGGATTTCTTCCAGGAGCTCGGCGCAATGGTCGGCAACGCGCCGCTGCGCGAGATTTCGGAGCGGCTCTATTACCTGACGACGCGAATCTGGCTGAAGTCGGTGCCACACCTCAATCTGCCGGCCGAGATCGAAGTGTTCCGGCGCGAGATGGCCGACATCCTGCAGGCGATGGAAGTGGGCGACCTGGAAGCAGTAGGCCATATCCGGCGCAGCCACATCTCCATGAGCGTCAAGCGCATGAAGCGCTATCCGGACGGCAAGCAATAATTTCGAGTATGGGAGTGGGTATGATGGAGAAGCGGGCCAACCCCATCTCCGCGACGGTGGATTTCGAGCGCGACGGCGTGCAGCACGGCTTCCTCCGGCTGCCCTACAGCCGCGATGATTCCGCCTGGGGCGCCGTAATGATCCCCATCACGGTAGCGAAGAACGGCAAGGGTCCGACTGCGCTGCTGACCGGCGCCAACCACGGCGAGGAATATGAAGGCCCGGTCGCGTTAATGAATCTCGCGTCATCGGTCAGCGCGGCCGATCTATCGGGGCGCGTCATCATCGTGCCGGCGATGAACTTTCCGGCATTCCGCGCAGCCACCCGAACCTCGCCGATCGACAAGGGCAATCTCAACCGCCTTTTCCCGGGACGCCCGGATGGAACCGTCACGGAAAAGATCGCGGATTATTTCCAGCGCACGCTGCTGCCACTGGCCGACGTGGTGCTGGACATCCATTCCGGCGGCAAGACTCTGGAGTTCGTGCCGTTCTGCTGTGCTCATCGTCTGCCTGATCAGCAGCATGAAGCGAAATGCGTCGCCGCCATGCGCGCCTTCAATGCCCCTTATTCCATGATGCTGCTGGAGATCGACAATGTCGGCATGTACGACGCTGCGGCAGAGGAGATGGGTAAGGTCTTCATCTCGACCGAACTTGGCGGTGGCGGTACGGCCAGTGCAAGAACCATCGCGATCGCCAAGCGCGGCGTGCGCAACCTGCTGATCCACGCCGGCATCCTCAAGGGCAAGCTCGATCAATCGCCGTCCCAGATGCTCGACATGCCGAGCGGCGAGTGCTTCACCTTCAGCGAGCAGGACGGATTGATCGAGCCCTGCGTCGATCTCGGCCAGGCGGTGCGCAAGGGCGACATGCTGGCTCAGATCTGGCCTTCTGACCGGACCGGCGTACAGCCGGCAAAATATCGCGCGGCCATGGACGGAATGCTGGCCGGGCGCCATTTCCCAGGCCTGGTGAAGACAGGGGATTGCATTGCAGTGACCGCGCAGTCGGTGTGATATAGAATCGTCAAGCGGGACCGGGCGCATCCGGAGTTGCATGCCGCGCGGGCGAGTGACGCGCGTCACATCATCAATGGTGGCCACTCCATCATCCTGCGACCGACTCAATATTACCAAGGTCCGTCGAACATTTCCGCCATGATGCAATCACTCGCTCTTCCCGCTGTTGCGTTCCTGCTCGCGGCGGCCGCGCCGGCCGTTGCTGACGACGGTCGCCCGGTCCCTTACGCGAATGACGCGGGCATTCGCCTCGCCGTCGAAGGCGAGGGCGGCTCGGGTGCGCAACCTGATCGGCGGCTGGCGGAAGAAATTGGCCGGATGGAAACCTCGCTTGGCGCCGCGCTACCTGGAGCTGGCCCTCAGACTGAGACGGTCGGTGAGCACCGTTTGGCCGCGATGTTCCGCCGCTTCGAGAATGATCCCGGCACGGTCCACGTTCTCCTGACTACCGATGCCGATGGCATGATCTGTCATGTCACGGCGCCCGTTACGCAGCAGATGGAAGCGGCGCTGCCGGCAGCTATTCAAGCTTGTGGCGGAGAGCTGTCGCGCAAGATCGCTACTCCGACCGGGCAGCCCTCGAATGCGGAGCAGACGGTCTCGGCGGCTCCGCGACCGGCACCCTTCACCGACAACTGGTCGAAGGTTGATGATGTCTTCTTCCGCGTCACGAGCCGGTTCGGCGTCGGCGGCATGGTGGTGATCGATTATGAGCCGGTCATCCTGTTCAAGGACGGGACCTCCTATGAGGTCGGAGATGTCGCGCTCGAAGACGTAGACCTCGCTGCCGCACGAGGGTCCAAGTCGAAGCTGTTCGGCCGGTGGTCCCGGTCCACCGACGCGTACACGCTAACTGCTGCCGACGGCAAGGTGCATCGGTACGCGCTTCAGGACGGCAGTTTCTTCGAGGCCTTCCCGGCTGATCAAGAGACCGCGCTCCTGACGCGTTACAAGCGCGTCTCGGGCGGCGGCAACACCGCCCTCGGCGGCGAGACGATGATCGCGAGTTCCAACACCTACAGCTTTTCACCGGACGGCCGGTTCCGAATCGAGGGCAGCGTCGGCGCTTCCACTGCCGGCGATCAGTCCGGTATCTCCACGACGCTGCAAGGCAAGTCCAGCATGGCGGTCTCTGGGCGCTTCACGCTCGAACACCACACCTTGACGCTGATCTACGCCGATGGGCATCAGGAGCGGCACTTCTTCGCCTTTGCCTCCAAGAACAATCCGCCCGTGCCCGACGCGCACATGATCTTCATCGGCGATAGCACCTATATCAGCGAAGACTGAGCCGCCCGCACCGAATCCATTGCGGCGCGCACCCAATCCAGCCGCGCCGCCGGCACCAAGCCGTAGTTATAATAGTGCAGTTCGGTTGCGCCGGCGCGGACCGCCGCGCGCGTGCGCTCAACGATATCGCTTGCTGCTTTCATTTCGGGGTAGAACAGCCGCATGCCGACGCCGAGACGGCATTGCGGCGGCAACATCTTGCGTGCGGCTTCGACAGCGCTGCCGACCGCTGCCGGTGAGCGGTCATATGGGCAGAGCAGGATGCCGTCGCAGATCTTGCCGAGCGCGGCGAGATCGCTGCCTGACCGCCAGCCGTCGTTGACGTCGATGATCTCGATGCGCGTGCCCGGATTCGCCAGGCCACGGATCTCTGCGACCAGGCTGGTGACCGGCTCGAAGCGCCAGAGGATATAAGCTTCGACCTCCGGATGGTCGCGAAACATGTCGACGCCGCGGTGTGCGAAATCGGGCCAGCGCGGCGACGGGACGTCACGCTCGGCGGCGTCCTGGATCCACGCGCGCACGGTTCGGCGCGCCGCATCGCCATCGACCTTGGCCGCCGCGGCGCGCTGCAGGCAGGCATCGCAAAAGCAGAGCGAGAGCAGGAAGTCGTCTTCGGCAGTCAGGCCGATCCCATCCTTTTCGTGATGGTATCCGTGGTAGTAGCCCATGAACCCGGGACTCTCGAGCTGCACGATCTCCGGCCGGTAATTGTGCGTCAGGTCCCGCACCAACGTCGTGGCGTAGGCGCGGACATCCGGATGGCTCGGGCACAGGCTATAATAGTTGGGATCGCCCGACGCGTTGCGCGTGCAGGCGCTGGGATGCAGCATGCCGAGCCGTGTGTTATGCAGGCAGACCGTCCAGCAAGCGACCGACAACCCGGTTCTTTCGCGTTGCCGGATCAGGTCCTTCAAGACATTGCCGCGCTCGATGACAAGGTCGGCGACCTTCGGCACGATGGCGCGATCGGTCCATAACGCGGCGTCAGGCGGGAAATAGATCGTGCCATCCTCGGGGAAGTAGGTCTTGCGAAGCGGGCTGCGTGGCTGGAAGAAACGGCCCGCATGATAGGAGGTGGCGAGGTTGATGCCATTCAAGCCGGCGCGATCCCTGATATCAGCGACGACTGTGCCGATGCCGAGGTCGAGAACATCCCAGGGATAGGTCCAGATAGCACTGCGCATGACCGGCCCTACACGATCTCGACCATGGCTGTCTGCGGCTGCTAGGCCGTGTGTGGCGCCTTCGGAGGCGCGGCGAGATGGCCGAGCTTCATCCAGACGCGGCATCCTTTGGCACCTGCTTTGGCGTGCAGTTCGCCCTGCCCGGGGAGGCGCAGCCAGGACTGCACCGCAAACTCTTCCTGCCTTTCCGCAAAGCTGCCATCGAGCACAAGGATCTCAAGCCCGCCGGGCACGAGCAGGTCGATTGACGCATGAGGCGCCCAGCGCTCCAAGCGGACCTCTTCGTACGGATCGAGGAACAGCGGCATGACCTCGACGCCAGGGCGATCGGGCGCAGGCGCCAACGGCTTCCTGCCCGTGTCGATCCGCACGTCGGTACGGTCATCCGGGTCGAATTGCCAGAGCTTGACGAAGATCACGCAACCGGCCTCGGAGCCCGGCGTGTGGCGCGATGTCGGTGGATTCCGGACATAGGAGCCGGCGGGATAATCTCCGTGCTCGTCCTGGAACACGCCTTCGAGAACCAGGAACTCTTCCCCGCCGCCGTGGGTGTGGGGCGAGAAGTGGCTGTTTGGCGCGTAGCGGACGATGGACGTCGCCCGCGCGACCTCATCGCCGATCCGGTCCAGCATGCGGCGTTCGATGCCGGCGATGGGCGAGGGCACCCAGGGAAGTCTCGCGGCATGGATCGCGGCCCGCTGCGAGAAGTCGGCGTTCAACTCCATTGAAACGTCTCCTACTCGTCCAGCTCTGGGCGAACCTCGAACGTCTGCAGGCCGGCACCACGCAGCACTTGGACGGACGTCGCTTGCCCGGCAATCTCAGCAATCAGCAGGCGATGGAGATCATCCACGGTGGATATGCCGGATCCGGCTAATTCCAGGACCACATCGCCCTTCGCGATGCCGGCTTGCGCTGCCGGCCCGCTTGCCATGACTTCCAGGACCTGGACCGCGCCATTGTAAGGGTGCCGTAGCCGGCGGGCCAGGCGCTGGTCCAGCATGATCGTCTGACCGGCGAGACCCAGGCGCGCGCGGCGGACGCGCCCATCACGCATCAGCCGCATGGTTACGTCGGCGGCGGTGTCGATCCCGATCGCGAAGCAGAGCCCCTGCGCATGGCCGATCATGGCGGTGTTGATGCCGACGACGCGGCCCTGGCCATCGACCAGCGCACCGCCGGAATTGCCCGGATTGAGCGGCGCATCGGTCTGTATGACGCTCTGGATGAGGCGGCCGGATGGCGACCGTAGGGTCCGGCCGAGCGCGCTGACGATACCGGCTGTCACCGTCGCCTGGAATCCCAACGGATTGCCGATGGCGACGACGAGCTGGCCGACGCGTAGCCGCGCGGAGCTGCCGAACGCCGCATGCGGCAAACCCGTCGCCTGAAGGCGCAGGACGGCGAGATCAGTGGCCGGATCATCGCCGGCCAGCTGCGCCGTGAATTGCCGCCCATCGGTCAGGCTGCCGGAGAGGCGAGTGGCCCCCGCGACAACATGGCTATTGGTGAGAAGATAGCCATCGGGCGCGAACAACACGCCCGAGCCCGAGCCTGTCCTCCGTCCCTCCGCATGGATATGGACGATGGCCGGGCCGACCGTCTCGAACGCATGGGCGACTCTGGCTGAATAGGGATCGAGCGGCTCGTCCGGGCGCTCTACGGAATCGTATGGCATGGCGGAAAGATGGGCAGCTAACGCCCGAATCGCAAGGCGTCCCGATTTTTGAAATCCATTTGACATATTCGTCTCCGCGGGATTAGCGTGGTGAAGACGGGACAGAGGTTCGCGCGCATGGCTTTGCGGGGAACTAACCAGGAATTCGGGCGGCCCTATAACCGCCGCATCGTGCTGGAAGCGATCCGTCTGCATGGCCCGATCGCGCGCAGTGAGATCGCCAAACGCGTTGGCCTTACCGTCCAGACCGTCTCCACCATCATCCGCGAACTGGAACTGCAGGGCTTTGTGCTCGGTGCGCGT
The DNA here is from genome assembly GCA_035695765.1 of Dongiaceae bacterium. GTDB lineage: Bacteria > Pseudomonadota > Alphaproteobacteria > Dongiales > Dongiaceae > Dongia_A. Next base: position 18,816 of record DASRRI010000057.1, on the reverse strand, counting down.
GAATCGCCGAAGGGGCGGGGCCTGCCGCCGACCTTCCTAAACATCAATCCCGACGGCGGCTTCGCGATTGGTGTGCACCTCACCCCAATCGGGCTGAAGGCGGCGCTGATCAATCTCGCGGGCGAGGTGATCGGCGTGCGTGAGCGTTCCGTGAAGCAGATGCATCCCCCCATTGCCTTTCGGGAGATCGGCAAGCTGGTCACAGCCCTGCGCAAGCTGCGGCCGCGCGGGCGCATGCTCGGGATCGGCCTCGCCATGCCGGGGCCATTCGACGTGGATTCGATGAGCTTCGTCGGTCCGACCACGTTGGAGGGATGGAAAGGTGTGCCGGTGCGCGAGGAGCTCGCGAAGCTGACTGGTCTGCCATCCTTTATCGAGGTCGATCTGGCGGCTGCGGCTTTGGGCGAACGGCTGTATGGAGCAGGACGCGATCTGCGCGAATTCTATTATCTCTTCTTCGGTGTCGGCCTCGGCGGCTGCCTGGTCCATGAGGGTGCGCCCTTGCGCGGCGCCTTCGGCAATGCCGGCGAGATCGGGCATCTGCCGTTGGTGCCGAATGGGGAGGCCTGCCCCTGCGGCAACCGCGGATGCCTGGAGCGTCATCTCTCGCTTGAGGCCATGGAGCGCCGCTCGGGCCAGATCGGCCTCGATCGCTGGATCATGGAAGCAGGGCCGTTGCTGCGCGCTGCCCTGGTGACGATCGAGAACCTGTTCGATCCAGAAACCATCATCATCGGCGGCCCCGCTGAAGATCAACTGCTGGCGCGATTGATGGCGGCCGCGGAGCCGCTGGCGCACTCCGTCTCCGAACGCCGCGGCCGGACGGCGCCGCGCGTCACCCGCTCGGGCATCGGCCCGAACGCAGTGCTGCGCGGGGCGGCCGCGCTCGCTGTTGCCGGCGTGCTGTCGCCGCGCTTCGGCTCGCTGTTCGCCTCGGAAGAGGAAGCGGTGCGGTCTACCAACCGGACGGAGGCGGCGTGATGGCGGAAGCAGCCTTGCTCCGGCTCGAGGAGATCACCAAGAATTTCGGCGCCATCCAGGCGCTGCGCGGCATCAGCTTCGAGATCGCGCGCGGCGAAGTCGTGGCCTTGCTGGGCGACAACGGCGCAGGCAAGTCGACTCTGGTCAAGATCATCTCCGGCGGTCTGGAGCAGAGCTCCGGCCGGGTGATTTTCGAGGGCGAAGAACGGCGCTTTGCCTCACCGGCGGAAGCGAAGGCGGCCGGGATCGAAACCGTGTATCAGGACCTGTCGCTCTGCACCAATGTCGACGTGGTCGCGAACTTCTTTATGGGACGGGAGATCGTCAAGCGCCGGTTCGGCATTCCCATCCTGCAGGAAGCGGAGATGGAAGCGGCAGTCGCAAAGGCGATGGCCAACGCCGGCACCAAGATCCCGTCATTGCGCACCAATGTCGAGCATCTCTCCGGTGGCCAGCGGCAGGCGATCGAGCTCAACCGCTTTGTCCATTGGGGCGGCAAGCTGGTGCTGCTGGATGAACCGTTCGCAGCTCTCGGCGTGGAACAGACGCGGCGCGGGCTGGAGATGATCAAGCGCATAGCGGCCCAAGGCATCGGCGTCGTCATCATCACCCACATCATGGCCCAGGCCTTCCAGGTCGCGGACCGGATCGTGGTGATCCGCCAGGGAAGGGTGGCGGGAGATGTGAAACGGGCCGCGACCAGCCCTGACGAAGTCGTGCAGATGATCACCGGCGAGGCCATCCAAGGCCAAGCCCAACAAGCGTAGCCGCAAGGCTATCAAAACCTGGAGAGGCAGAGGAGAAGCGAGATGAAGCGTCTATTGAGTGGCGTGATCGGCGCCGTGGCGATACTTGCGATCGCGATGAGCGGGCCGGCTTGGGCGGAATCGAAAGGGAAGATCTATTATCTGGTGCCGACCCTGCTGGATGAGTTCCAGACCGAATCGGTCGCGGCGATCGAGAAGTTCTTGAAGGATGTCGGATACGAGCCGGTGACGCTGAACGCCGACAACAAGACCGATTTGCAGCAAAGCCAGATGAACGACGTCATCAACCTGAAGCCGAAGGCGATCGTCCTGGCCGCCGTCGACTTCAATGCCTTGCAGCCGTCGATCGAAAAGGCTCGGGCCGCCGGTATCCCTGTCATGATCTTCGATCGGCAGATCACCTCGACGGCGGTGGATTTCACGTCGGTCGCCGGGACTGTCGAGATCGGCCATGTCGCAGCGGGCGAGATCCAGCGCCTGCTCAAGGAAAAGAACGGCGCCGTCAAGGGCAAGGTGCTCCAGGTGCTGGGGGATCCAGCGGATCCCTATACCCTCGACATCCAGAAAGGCTTCGAGGAGCGGATGAAGGAGTTCGCCGATGTCAAGATCATCTCGCTGCCAGCGATGCAGTGGGAGGCATCCAATGCTGGCACCATCGTCGCTGACCAACTGCTGGCCAATCCCGACATCGATCTCATCTTCGTCCACGCGGCGCATCTGGCGGTGGCGGCGGTGGCCTCGATGGAAGCCAAGGGTAAGAAGCCGGGTGACGTTCTGCTGGTATCGTCCAACGGCGCTCCGGTCGGCCTCGACCTCATCCGCAAGGGTTGGGAGCAAGTCGAGGTGGAGCAACCGCTCTATGCCCAGGCTGCCGCTATCGGCATGTTCGCCGACAAGGTGGCGAACAAGCAGGAGATCAAACCGGGCACCTACAAGGTGCTGGGGCTGGAGTCCGAGCTCACGATTGAATCCTGGGGGCCGAACCTGAAGATTCCAGGCGCGGCCATCACGAAGGACAATGTGGATGAATCGCGCTTCTGGGGCAATCTAAAGGCCCCGGCCGAGCCAGTCACACCCGTGGAATGAGTCGGAGCGAATGAACCACGATCAGACAGCCCCCGGCGCGACCCGCTCCGGGGGCGGCTCTTCGGCCCTGGCGCTCACGCGAGACCGCCGGGCGCTGATCGAGTTCCTGCTCGACAACCTCGTCTGGCTCATGCTGGCGGTCGTGCTCACCGTGTTCTCGATCGCCATTCCGAACTTTTTCCAGATCGGCATTTTCGCCAACATCGTCGAACAGTCGACCTTTGTTGGCGTGATGGCGATCGGCCTCGCCATCGTCATCATCGCCGGCAACATGGATCTGTCGGTGGAATCGATTGCCGCGCTGACCGCGATGGTGACGGGCATCTTGTTCTGCGCGCGCGGCATCGGGCTTGGCATCGTTCTCACGCCGGAATGGCTAGTGATTCCGGTTTCACTGATACTGGCACTGATCATCGGCGGCATCATCGGCGTGCTCAATGGCCTGCTGGTGGTGCGGCTCAGGATGAACGCCTTCATCGTGACGCTGGCGTCCTACATCTGGGTCCGTGGCCTGGTGGTCGCGATTTCCGGCGGCCGCTCGGCGCAGGACCTCGCGCCATCCCTCCGATTCATGGGCATCCAGACCATCGCCTACGTGCCGCTGATCGCGTGGCTGGCGATCGCCTGCTTTGCCTTGTTCACCTTCGTGATGGCGAAGACACCGTTCGGCCGGCACGTCACCATGATCGGCGGCAATGCGGTGGCACCGTTCCGCGCCGGAATCAAGGTGGACCGGCTGGTGCTGATCACCTTTGTGGTGGCAGGCGCAATTGCGGGATTGGCGGGCTGGCTGCTGGCGATCCGCACCTCCGGCGCGACCGCTAATCTCGGCACCGGCATGCTGTTCAACGCGTTTGCCGCAGTGGTGATCGGCGGCGTCAGCCTCAAGGGCGGTATCGGCAAACTGCCTGGCGTCTATGCCGGCGTGCTGCTGCTGTCTTCAATCCACACCGCCATCAATCTGATGGGCCTGCCGGCGCATTATACGCAGATGATCCTCGGCGCGTTGGTTTTGGCCGCCGTCTTGATCGACACCGTGAAGCTCCAGATACGGCAGAAGCTCGCATGAGGCTGAAGGACCGCATTGCTCTCATCATCGGTGCCGCACGGGGCATCGGCGCCGGTATCGCCGAACGCTTTGTGGAGGAAGGGGCGAGGATCATCCTTGCCGACCGCGAAGCCTCCGCCGGCGCGGCGACGGCCAGGCGGCTCGGCGGGCACTTCGTTGAGATCAATGTCGCCGAGAAGGGGGACGCCGAGCGCGCCGTTGCGACTGCATTGGACGAGCACGGCCGGCTCGACATTCTGGTGCAGAATGCCGGCATCTATCCCTGGACTCTGATCGAGAACATCGAGCCGGAGGAATGGGACAACGTACTGGCGGTCAACCTCAAGGGCACCTATCTCGCAGCGCGGGCGGCGCTGGCACCCATGAAAAAACGCAACTATGGCCGCATGATCTTCACATCCTCGATCACTGGCCCACGCGTCACCAGTCCCGGCCACGGCCACTACTCGGCCAGCAAAGCGGGGATCAACGGCTTCATCAAGGCGGCGGCGCTGGAATTCGCAGGCTACGGCATCACGGTCAACGGCGTCGAGCCGGGCAACATCCTGACCGAAGGCGTGAAGGCGGGGCGCAGCGCGGCATTCATCCAATCCATGCAGGACATGATCCCGCTCGGCCGCCTCGGCACGCCGCGCGACGTCGCCAACGCCGTCCTGTTCCTTGCTTCCGACGATGCATCTTACATGACCGGCACGACCATCGTGGTCGATGGCGGCCAGACCTTGCCCGAAGGCGCCGATTTCCGCGTCAAACCGGAGTAGAGCGATGGCGAACAAAGGGCGGCTCCAGGATCGCGTGGCGTTGGTGACCGGGGCTGCGCGCGGCATCGGCCTTGCGGCAGCGCGCACGCTGGCGCAAGAAGGCGCGCGCGTAATGCTGTGCGATATAGACGAGGATGTGCTGCAGACTGTCGCCCAAAGCCTGACCAATCAGGACCTGCAGGTCCGGGCGGAACGCGCGGATGTCTCAGATCGCGCCAGTATCGGCCGCGCAGTCGACGCGGCGGTCGCCACCTGGGGCCGGTTCGACATATTGGTCAGCAACGCGGCGATCGGCGATGAGTCAGGCGTCGACACCATTTCGCCCGAGCGCTGGCACAAAGTCATGAGCGTCAACCTCGACAGCGTGCTCTACGGCGCGCAGGCAGCGATGACGCATCTGCGCCGGAGTACCTGCGCCAGCATCATCAATGTGGCCTCGATCCAGGGGCTGCGCGGACAGCCGAACTCCCTGGCCTATGCGACGGCGAAGGGCGCGGTGGTGAACCTCACGCGCTGCATGGCGGTCGATTTCGGGCCGCTCGGTATCCGCGTCAACGCGGTGGCGCCAGGCTATATCGACACCCGCATGGCGCTGATGCATGGCGATGTGCATGAGCATCAGACGGACTGGTTCCAGGATGTCTTCATCAAGCACGGGCGCCTGCCATTGCGACGGCCGGGCACGGTAGAGGATGTCGCAGGCCCGATCCTGTTCCTCGCCAGCGACGACAGCCGCTATGTCACCGGACATGTGCTGGTGGTGGACGGCGGCCTGACCAGTACCTATTGAGGGAGCGCGATGGGCGAGGACATCTATCGACGGCGCGGCATCAGAACCCTGATCAATTCTAAAGGGCCGTCGACGCGGCTGTCCGGCGGGATCATGCGGCCCGAAGTCATAGCCGCTATGGCGGACGCGGCGGGCCAGTGCGTCGACATGGCGGAGCTGGAGGCCCACGCATCTCAAGTGATCGCGGATCTGACCGGCGCCGAGGCAGGCTATGTCGCCTCTGGGGCGGCGGCGTGCCTGCTGCTGGCGACGGCGGCCTGCGTCACCGGGCTGGAACCGGGGCGCATGGCGCGCCTGCCGGATACGGCGGGCATGAAGAACGAAGTCATCGTCGTCCGGAGCCAGCGGAACTTCTATGACCATGCGGTGCGCGCTGCTGGAATCCGCCTGGTTGAGGTTGGCCTGCCGGACCGCTATGCCGGCGCTGGCGTGCGTGACGCAGAGCCGTGGGAGATCGCCGACGCCATCACAGACCGCACGGCGGCGGTCTTCTATGTCGCCGATCGCTTCGCTCGCCCATCGCTCGCGGATGTGGTGAAGGTCGCGCACGCGGCTGGCATGCCGGTGATCGTCGATGCCGCGGCGCAGCTGCCGCCACAATCCAATCTCCGCCGCTTCATCGCGGAAGGCGCCGATCTGGTCGCGTTCTCCGGCGGCAAGGCCATCAACGGACCGCAGGGCACGGGCATTCTCGCCGGCCGGCGCGACCTCATCATGGCGGCTGCCCTGCAGCACCTCGACCTGGATATCTTCTGGGAGCAATGGTCGCCGCCGCCCGCTCTGATTGACAAGGCACGGCTCAAAGGCGTGCCGCAACACGGCATCGGCCGGCCCTGCAAGGTCGGCAAGGAGCAGATCATCGGCTTGCTGGCTGCGCTGGAGCTGTTCGTAGTGGAAGGCGATGCAGCACGCCATCAACGCTGGCGCGATCTGGCGGAGACTTTGGCGAACGGCCTGAGCGGACTGGCCGGTTGCCGGATCGCGCTTGAAGGGACCGAGAATATCGAAGAGGTGCCGACGGTCTCGCTGTTGCTGCCGAAGGACGGCAAGCTCTCCGCGCTTGATCTGGTGATCGCGTTGCAGAACGGCGCGCCTGCGATCCATGCAGATCCCACTTTGTGCGATCGAGGATGCGTGAGCTTCAACCCGATGTGCCTGCAGCCGGGTGAGGCAGAGATCGTCGCTGCTGCGGTCCGCCGGCTGATCGCGAGCGCATAGGATAGCTACTGGACGGGAATGTTCTCGCGGAAAATTAGCCGCGGCTCGATAAATTTCTTGGTGAGGTACGGCGCTGAGGAGGCGATGGAGCCGAGCAGCTGGATGACCGCTTGTTCGGCAATCAAGCGGGCATTCTGGTCGATCACCACGTCGACCAGATCATCGACCAGATAGCCGCGCGTCTCCCGCGTCAAATCATGGCAGATGAAGACCGGCTTCCTCGGAAGCTTCAGCTCGCGCAGCGCCTTCGCTATGCCGGAGCGGCCTGCTCCCACGCAATAGATGCCGAGCAGGCCGGGTTCGGCCTGGAACGCCTTCATGGTCGCGGTGTAGCTGGCTTCCGGTTCGTCATTGATCTCCACGGCGCTGGCGATCGACAGGTTCGGGAATTCCTCGTTCAGCACAGAACGGAAACCCATCTCTCTTTCTTCGTGGCCGCGATAGGACCGTGAACCGACGACGAGCGCCAAGCGCCCCTTGTGCTCGCACAGCAGCCGCCCCATCAGCAGCGCCGCGGTGCGGCCTGCGACCCGGTTGTCGATGCCGACATAGGCGGAGCGCGGCGCCGCTGGCACGTCCGATACGATGGTAACCAGCCGCACACCGGCCTCGGCGATCTCGCGCAGGATGTTGCGGGTCCTGGGATGATCGACCGCGATCACGCCGACACCATTCGCGCGCAGCGACAGCTTCTCGGTCGCCGCCTGCAAGGCACCGGGAGAGATGCCTTGGAGATCATGGATCTTGCACGACGCGACCAGGGGCAGGCGGCTCGCGTAATCCTCGATCCGTTTGGCAAGGTCCACCATGAAGGCGTTCTTCGCGATCGGCAGGAAGAATTCGAGATGCGCGGGCCGCGACGGCAGGGTGACCGCGCCTGCGACTGGCAAATAGCCGAGCTGCTTGGCCGCTTCCATCACACGCTGACGATTGGCGGCACTGACCCCCGCGCGGTTGTTGAGCACCCGATCGACGGTCGCCGTGGACAGGCCGCAACTCTCGGCAATATCAGATACGGTGGCTTTCATCGTTGGACCAGCATACGCATCGACATGGCGGCACGCCAGAACTCGGCGGACTTACGAAACGGCAGCGCGCACCTCATCCTCAGACATGCCCGTGATCACCTGCTCGACCTCTTTGACGCTGCTGTTCTTCGGGTTGATGTCATCGGCCACGATGCGGCCGCGGCGCATCACCACGATCCGGTCCACCACCTGGAAGACATGGTGGATGTTGTGCGCGATGAAGATGCAGGAATGGCCCGAATCCCGCGCATTGCGTGCGAAACGCAGGACGCCCTGCGTCTCGGCGACGCCGAGATTGTTGGTCGGCTCGTCGAGGATGATGAGGTCGCTGTCGAAATGCATGGCCCGCGCGATCGCCACCGCCTGACGTTCGCCGCCGGACAGCGATCCGATCGGCGTCGAAGGCGGAATATTCTTGCTGATGCCGACGCGCTTCAGCAGCTGATCCGCGACCTCATTCATCTTGTCGTGGTCCAGCCGGTTGAGGAAACGCGGCCCTTTGATCGGCTCGCGGCCGAGGAACAGGTTGCGCGCGATCGATAGCTGCGTGACCAGCGCGGAATCCTGATAGATGGTCTCGATGCCCTTGGCGATGGCATCGGTGGTGCTGCGGATATTCACCTTCTTGCCGCGGATATAGATTTCGCCGCTGGTGGCAGGGACGGCGCCCGACAGCACCTTGATGAGGGTCGACTTGCCGGCGCCATTGTCACCGAGCAGGCCGACAATCTCGTTCTTATAGACTTTGAGATTGACGCGCTCCAGCGCCTGCACCTTGCCGTAGGACTTGCTGATATTCTCCATGCGGACGAGTTCTTCAGCCATGACGCTAAGTCCCCGCCTGATGCCGGCGCTCGAGGCCTGAGTGCAGCGCCATCATGCCGAGGATGATGGCCCCGATGAAGATGTTGTAGGCGAGGCCCGGCACGCCGATCAGCACGATGCCGTTGCGCATGATCCTGAGGATGAAGATGCCGATCACTGTCCCGATGATGGTGCCACGTCCGCCGGTCAATGCGGTCCCGCCGATCACCACCATGGCGATGACTTCTAGCTCATAGCCGGTGCCGCTGTTGGGATTGGCTGCCGTGGTGCGGATGGAGCTGATGATGCCGGCGAAGGCCGACATGATGGCGGACAGCATGAACAAGGCGACCTTGGTGCGCTCGACATTGACGCCGCGGGCGCGTGCCGCGTTGGCGTTGCCGCCGCTGGCCTGGATCCAGTTGCCGGCCTTGGTCTCCGTCAGGACATAGCCGAGGATGATCACGGCCACGATGAACCAGAACAGCGACATATAGATCCGGAACGGCCCAACATGAAAATCCCCGACCAGCAGCTTGGCGAGCCACTGATCGCCGGCGATCCAGGTGCGCTGCGGAAAGCCGCTGGTAACGAACAAGGCCGTGCCGCGCACCACCAGCAGCATGCCAAGCGTGACCAGGAAGGAGGGGATCTTGAGGTGCGTGACCATCAGGCCATTCACCAAGCCAACCAGGCCTGCCATCACGAGCCCGATGACGAAAGCAACCGGCAGGGAGGTGGCGCCGCTATTGAACAAGGTCCACATCAGGACAGGCGCGAAACCGAAGACCGAGCCGACGGAGAGGTCGAACTCGCCCGAGGTCATGAGCAAGGTCATGGCAAGGGCGATGAGACCCAGTTCAACCGTGAAGGCGAGGGTGTTGCTGATATTCAGCGGCGAGAGGAAATCGTTATTGATCGACCAGAAGACCAGCAGCTCGGCAATCAGCAGGATCAGCGGACCGAATTCGGGCTTGGCGACGAAGCGTCGGACCATCGGGCGACTTCCAGGATACGTTGGTGAGATCGGCAAGCATTCGCGGCGGCGGGACCCGCCGCGAATGCTTCGCTGCGATGCTACTTGCCCGCCAAGACCTTGTCGTAGATCTCAGCGGTATCCTTCTCATAGAGCGCGCCGGTAATAATGTCGAAGCCCGGCGGGATGCCGTCGGTCGCCATCGCAGCCAGCGACAGCGCTAGATAGCTGGTCGCCTGCGGATCCTGCCACTGGCCCGCATTGACGTAACCTTCGAGAACTTCCTGGGTGGTGTCGCGCGAGTTGCCCCAGCCGACGACTGGGATCTCGCCAGCCTTGACGCCGACCTGGTCGAAGACCCGCTTGATGCTTCCGGTCACGAGGTCACCGAGCCCGATGATCGCCTTGATCTTGCCGCGGTTGGCGGTGAGGTAATCGCTCATCCGCGTGATGACTTCCGCCTGGTCGAGGGTGTTGTCGGTGACTTCCCAGGTGATGTTGAGCGGCTTAAAGACCGTGGCGATGCCTTCTTCCTCCCGGACGCCGTAGCTGGCGCCCGGCACTTCCACCGGCATCCAGACGAAGTCGCCTTCCTTCACCAGCTTATGGTCGACCAAATATTGGGCCCAGCCCGCGCCGACGACGTGCAGATCGGTGCCGACATAGGCATTGAAATCGCACGCCGGATCGGGGGTATTGAAATTGATGATCGGGATCTTGGCCGCCCGTGCTTCCTTGACCACCTCGACCAGGCTGCCCGGATCAGGGCTGGTGGTCACGATGGCGTCGGCCTTTGCCGCAATCGCCGCGCGGATCGCTTCCTGCTGGGACGGCACGTCGCCATTGTGGAACGAAGTCCTTACGGTCTGGCCGGTATCTTTCGCCCATTGCTCGGCACCAGCCAGGAAGTAGGTCCAGACCGGGTCGGCAGGGCCGCCATGCGAGATCCAGTAATAGGTCTTGGCCTCCGCCGCCATCGGAATGGCTAAGGCGAGCGCCAAGCCCGCCAGAAACAATCGCAATTTTGTCAGCATTTTCTGTCCTCCCATTTTGATAGTGATGGTTCGATCATTCACCACCTTGCACGACTTCGGGGCCGTTTGTGATGACAGTGATGGTCAGAAAATCGGGGACGCAATCAGCCAGTCAATCAGATCAAATCAGTTTTTGCGACATTTTCTGAGGGCGTCGCCTTTTTGCCATCAGCGATCCTCGATAATGCGCAGGTAGGCCGCGCTCACTGCCAGAACGATCAGGCCGAACAGAATGCGGCGCGCACCTTCGGGCATTTGCAGGACAGTGAGCAGGGTGGTGAGGACCGCCAAGATCAGCGCCCCGACGATCGCACCCGCATAGCCGCCCCGGCCGCCGAAAATCGACGTTCCTCCAATCACAGCTGCCGCCACCGACGGCAGCAGAAGCGGCTCGGCGAGGGACAGCGATGGCGCCTTAATGAGGCCGATATAGAGCAGGCCGGCAATCCCGGCGAGCAGGCTCGAAACGACATAGAGCGCGAGGATGACCTGCCAATAGCGGACGCCGGAGAGGCGGGCGGCCTTCTCGTTGTCGCCGACCGCGTAGAGCAGCCGGCCAAAGCCGGTCCGGCGCAGGGTAAAGACGATCAGGGCCGCCACCGGCACGAACAGCACCAGCGCATTTGGAAATCCATAGGTCACGCCCGTGGCCAGCCACTTCAGGATTTCCGGGATGGCGGTGCCCGTAGCAATGACCGTGCGCTGATAGACCTGCAGGAAGCCGGTGCCGATCAGGCTCGTGCCGAGAGTCATGATCAAGGGATGGACCCTGAAGACGCCAACGCCGATGCCATTGGCGAAGCCGATCAAAACGGCCGGGACCAGTGCCATGAGCATTGCCGTGGCCGGATCATGGACGGCGCCCTGGGTGGCGGTGATGAAAGCCGCCATGGTCGCGACTGTCGCAACGGACAGGTCGATGCCGCCGGTCAGCATGGTCATGGTCTGGCAGCCGGCCAGGATGGCGAGCGGGATGGCGAACTTGATGGTGTTGGCGGTCCAGCGTTCGTTGACGATGCCCGGCCTGAGGATCTGGAGCATGATGACCAGGACAACGAGCAACACGATCAGCGGGATCAGCGGCTGATCGCTCATGAGGCGGCGAAGGCGGCGGCCGATTGGCACCGCTGCTGCGGTCTCTGCCTGGCTCATGACGTACGGCTCCGCATCGCGAGGAAGGCGCCCAGCATCACCACAATCACCATAATGCTTCCCTCGATGATGGTGGCAACATTGGGGTCGACGGCGAGCAAGGTTAGGTCACTGCGCACCAGGCGGAGAATGAAGACGGCGACGATCGGGCCGATCAGCCCGCCTTTGCCGCCGCCAAGGGTGACGCCGCCCAGCACGACCGCGGCGACGCTGGCGAGAAGGTAAGGGCCGGGGATCGGTGCACCGATGCCGGTGCTGAGCGTCAGTACCAGGCCGCCTGCGCTCGCGAACAGGCCGGCCACCGCATAAGAGGTGATCTTTGTCCGCGCAACGCCGACGCCACTGCGAAAGGCGGCGAGGCTGCTGCTGCCAATGGCGTAGATGGAAAGGCCGAGACGGGATCGGTGCAAGGGGATCCAGACGACGCACAGGCAGACGACGATGAGCACTAGGGCCTTCGGGATCCATTGGGTGATCGCCTCGGGCAGGCCGGGTATGGCGATGGTTCCGACGACGAGGGACCGCAGCCACTCGGCCGCGCCGCCGCCGGGCGATTCAAGGATCAGCAGCGCCGCCCCCTGCCAAACAAACAACATGGCGAGGGTGACGATGATGTCCGGCACGCGCGTGATAACGATGAGCACACCATTGATGGCGCCGAGAAAAAGGCCGAGGAGCAGCACGAAGGGAACGACCAGGATGGCGAATTCCTCGCTCGCGCCGCCCATAATGCGCGCGGCGGTGACGCTGGTGAGGGCCATCATCGAGGCGATCGAAAGGTCGATGCCGCCGCCGATCACCACCATTGTTTGCGCCGCCACCGCGAACGCATAGGGCAGGACGGCGCGCACCAGTGACCCGATGCCGCCCGGTCCGTAATCCGGCTGGATCGCCCAGGTCCCAGCCAGCAGTACTGCGAACAGCGCGATGAGGCCGATTACCCAGCCCTGGCGATGGATGAGGCGGGTCACGTCGCGCTTACCGCAGCGCGCGGCAATCCATGCGCGGCCCGCATCAGAGACGCTTCATCGGCGCGCTCCAGAGGAAGGGAATCGACGACCTCGCCGCCAAAGATCACGACCGTGCGGTCGCAGACCAGGCGCACTTCTTCGAGCTCCGAGGTATAGAGCAAGACCGAGACGCCTTGGGCCGCGAGTTCGCGCAGCAGCGGATAGATCTGATGCTTGGTCCTGATGTCGATGCCCCGCGTCGGGTCGAAGCACAGCAGGACTCGGGATCCGGTGGCGATCCACCGCGCGATCGTGACCTTCTGCTGGTTGCCACCGGACAGCCTCTGAACCTCCCGCTGCGCGCGCGTGTCGATCTGCAGGCGCGCGATCGCATCGTCGACGCGCGCCTTTTCCAGACCGACCCTGATCGCGCCCCAGGACAGAGGCCGGGCGCTGAAAGGCAGGGCGATATTCTCCCGCACCGAGCGCTGCATCAGGATCGCATCGGCGCGATCGCCAGGGACATAGGCAATGCCGGCGCCGATCGCGTCCGCGGGATGGTGGAATTGGACGTCTTTGCCGTCCACCGCGATGCTACCGGCCGAGGGTCGCAGCGAGCCCGCCAGAATCCCGAACAGCTCGTCCTGGCCCTGGCCCTCGAGTCCGACGACCCCCAGCACTTCGCCGGCGTGGAGGTTGAACGAAACGTCCTTGAGCTTGGTGCCGAACTGAAGATTGCGGACGCGCAGGCGGGGACTTTCCGCACGTTCGACTATCTGTTGGGCGCGTCCCTGCCAGTCCTGAGCCTTCTCCATGCGCGTGCCGAGCATCAGCTCGACGATCTTCTCCTCGGCGCCCTTTCCCATATCGAGGACACCGACGGTCTCGCCGTCCCGCAGCACGGTCGCGCGATGGCAGAGCGCGGAAATCTCCAGCAGCCGATGCGAGATGAAGATGATCGAGCGGCCGGTCTCGCTCTGGCGCCGCACAATGTCGAGCACGCGGTCCGCGAGGTTCGCTGGCAGCGCGGCGGTCATCTCGTCGAGCAACAGCACGTCCGGCTCGATCGCAAGCGCGCGGGCAAGGTCGAGAACCCGCAGGATCGCCAACGGAATGCGCCGTGCCGTTTCGCTGAGATCGAGATCGGGAACACCCAGCTCGCGCACCCAGTCAAGGAAGGAGACAACAGGAGTCTGTGTGAGACGCAAGTTGGACTCGATGTCGAGGTCGGGGACCAGCGCCGGCTCCTGGTAGACGGAGACCAATCCGGCGCGGCGCGCTGCGGCGGGCGAATGAATGGCGCGCGCTTCGCCGCGGATCAGGATCTGCCCCGCATCCGGCCGCACGGCGCCGGTCAGGATCTTCACCAAGGTCGATTTGCCGGCGCCGTTTGCGCCCATCAAGGCGTGCACTTCTCCGGGCCGGATGGAGAGCGATGCGTTGCGCAGCGCCGTCACCGCGCCGTACCTCTTCACAACACCGGTGGCTTCCAGCAGCAATGGCTTCGACACGGACCTAACGGATGGCAAGGTAAAGTGGGAGCAGGGCTGCGACTAGCAAATCGCAACCCTGCGCCTCGATCATACTATCAGATTACTCGCCGGGACCCTTGCAGGCGATGATCTGTTCCTTGCTGTAGGTGGTCCAGTTCGGGATGGAGATGCTGACCGGCCATTCCGGACTCAGGGACGGATCGGCTGCCTTGGCCAGCTTGGCCTTGCCTTCCGGCGTAGCATTCTCCCACAGCTCCGGCTGGACGAGGGTCGTCTGTTCCGCCGGCTTCTGGCCGTCTAGTATCTTCACCGCCAGCGCGACGCCGGCGCCACCGATCGAACCCGGGTTGGTGACAGCCGCTCCGACCAAGCCGTTCACCGAGTTGAGCTGGCCGACGAAGCCGGCATTGTCGGCACCGACGACCGGAACCCAGGGCGTGCCGGATTCGACCAGCGCATCGACGATCACATTATCGATGCCGGACGTCCAGATGCCGTTGAAAGGCGTGCCGGTAGCGATGAAATTCAGGATCTGCTGCTTGCCCTGGTCCTGCTGCCAGCCGGTGGCGACTTCATGGACAACCTTTATGTTCGGGAACTCGGCCAGCGCGCGCTTGAAACCCTTGTCGCGGTCGGTGTCGGCCGGCGCTCCTGCCGCGCCGCGCATATAGACGACGTCACCTTTGCCGCCCAGTTGCTGGAACAGCCACTTGGCGCCAAGATAGGCGTATTCTTCCTGGTTGTTCGAGATCACATAGGCGGACGGCTCGGTCACCGCCTGGTCGACGGCGACCACGACGATGCCGGCCTTGGTTGCTTCTGCGAGCGCAGCGTTGATGCCGGCGGGATCGGCAGGATTGACGACAATGGCATCGACCTTCGCGCTGATCAGGTTGCGGATGTCTTCCAGCTGGCCGGCGGCGTCGGTATTACGGTGCGCGATGTTGAGTTTGCCGACCTTGCCGGAGGCAAGCGCCTCCGCCTTGATGGCGCAGATCATTTCCTCGCGCCAGCCATTGCCTTGCACCGTGTTCGAAACACCGATCGTGTATTCCTTCGCCATCGCCGGATCGGCGGCGGGAAACGTCATGGCTGCTCCCGCGGCAAGCATGAGCATTGCGAGATATCGCGCCTTATTCATGGTTCTTTCCTCCACATGGATTTTGGTTTGTTGCTTCTTTTGGCACTCTGCTATTTGACATAAGGGCGCAGCACGTCGCGAGCGAGCAGGAATCCGCGCTTGACCAGTTCGTCGCTGCCCTCGAACTTCCGATCCTCATGCTCGATGATGATCGGACCGTCATACCCAGCACGGTACAGCGCCGAGAATACGACACTCCAATCCACTTCGCCCAGGCCCGGCATGCGTGGGATCTGCCAGCCAATGCCCGCCGAGATGCTCCCGCGCTCATAAAGGCCGTCGCGGTCGATCATCACGTCCTTGGCCTGCATGTGCAGGATGTGCGGGCCGAATTCGCGGATGAAACGCGCCTGGTCGATCATCAGCCAGACCAGATGCGAGGGATCGTAGTTGAGCCCGACATCGTCGCCCCAGGCCTCGAGGATGCGGCGCCAGACATAGGGCGAATGAGCGATGTTGTGCCCGCCTGGCCATTCGTCATAGCTGAAGATCATCGGGCAATTCTCGAACGTCAACTTGACGCCGTTGTCGCGCGCAAGGGCGATGATGTCGGGCCAGACCTTCAACGCTTCCTGCCAGTTGGCATCGACATGCTTCGACGCGTCGCCGCCGCAAAAGGTGTTGACCACCGGAAGTCCCATCCGGCCGGCGGCACTGATGACTTTCTTGAGATGGCCGATAACACTCTCGCGGTGAGCGGGATCGGGATTGAGCGGGTTCGGGTAATAGCCGAGGCCGGAGATCGTGAGCTTCTTCTCCCGCATGGCGGCGACGATCTCTTTGGCCTCGGAGGCCGAGAGATTGGCGACATCGATGTGGCTGGTTCCGGCATAGCGCCGGGTCGGACCGGTGCTCTTCGGCCAGCAGGCAATCTCCAAAACCTCGAACCCAACGGAACTGGCCCAATCCGCGACCTCGCTCAAGGGCGTGTCGGGAAACGGCGCAGTCAAGAAACCGAGTTGCACGTCATCCTCCCTCGTCCACAGGCGGCGGCCGCTCGCAGGTGATTACCGGTCGGAATTCAGCTACTTGAAACGCTCCCAGTCGAAGGCGCCTTCGCCGTCTTTTTTTCATCTTAGACCTGATCGGATCGCGGGGAAATCAGGGACGCAATCAACCGGTCAATCAGATCAAATCAGTATCGGCGAAATTTTCTCGGGCGTGCCCCCTTTCTCCTGCCATAAATCGCCATAAAGTGCATCAGGGAAAGCCCTTGCAGAGCGGCCTATCGACGGGAGGAATGGGCATGGCATCGAAACTATGGCGCGTCGTCGGCGTGAATTTCGATCACATGCATATGGGCGACCTGCTGCGGGAGGTGCATGAGCATCCCGAGGCCGAGATCGCGGGCCTGTGCGACAAGGACCCGGCGCGGATGAAGCGTGCTATCGAGACCTTTGGAATCCCGGCGGACCGGGTATTTACTGACGTTGCAATGTGCGTTGCAGCATGCCGGCCCGATCTGGTCGTCCTATGTCCGGCCACAGCAGATCATGCGTCCGCCACCGAAGAAGTGGCGGTCCATGGAATCGACATCCTGGTCGAGAAGCCGTTTGCCGCGTCGCTCAAGGATGCCGACCGCATGATTGCGGCAGCGCAGCAACGCGGCATCCGTCTGGCGATCAACTGGCCGCTGGCCTGGTATCCGCCCCATGTGACGACCAAGCGGTTGATCGACGAAGGTGTGATTGGCGATGTGCTGGAGGTCCATTTTTATGATGGCAATCGCGGGCCGCTCTATCACCTCGCCGACAAGGTCGTGGTCTCCGATGAAGAGGTGCAACGCGCCAAACCTACATCCTGGTGGTATCGAGCTGCGTCGGGCGGTGGGAGCCTGTTGGACTATCTTGGCTACGGCGCGACGCTCGGAACTTGGTTCATGAAGGGTGAGGCGCCGCTCACCGTGACCAGCGTGGTGGACGAGCCCGCCGGCCTCGAAGTGGATGAGCATT
Source organism: Dongiaceae bacterium (assembly GCA_035695765.1). GTDB lineage: Bacteria > Pseudomonadota > Alphaproteobacteria > Dongiales > Dongiaceae > Dongia_A. The sequence continues at coordinate 1,614 of DASRRI010000057.1, read as the reverse complement.
CGATCACCGTCTGCCGCTACCGCACCGGGCTTTCCAAGTTCGAAACGAGGTGGGGGACCTTCACCGACCCCTGGGCCTTGCAGCCGCAGCCGAAATGCGGCTTCGTGGTGGTGGGCAGCGCAGGCACGATCTCGAGCTATGACTATGAGGCGACGATCGGATTGCAGACGAAGTCGCATCCGGAGGTGCGGCATCTGCCGGTCGATGTGCTGAAGGCGCCGTTCCGCAAACCGGTCGAATATGTCCTGCACTGCAAGGAGAGCGGCGCGCCAATCGAAGGGCCGCTGAGCCCCGCGCTGTGCCGGACCGCGCAGAGGATCGTGGATACGGCGGCGTTGTCCGCCAAGCGGAAGCGCACTTTGGAGCTGCTCCCGTGACCCCAAAGGCCGTGGACGAGCTGCCGTCGCAGGATTCCTACGCGCTGGTGGCGAGCAAAGCGAAGCCGGTCGCCGCGCCGATCCTCCCTTACGAGCCGCCCATGCCGCAGGACAAGTCGATCGGCATCGGATTGATCGGCGCCGGCGGCATCAGTTTTGCCCATCTCGATGCCTACAAGAAGCACGGCCTCAACGTCGTGGCGATCTGCGATCGGCACCTGGACCGGGCCGAAGCACGGCGCGACGCCTATTTTCCGGACGCGCTCGCCACCGACAAGATCGAGAACGTGATCGGTCGCGCCGATATTCCGGTCCTCGATCTCACCGTTCATGCCAAGGATCGCGTTGCTCTCATGCGACAGGCGCTGGAGGCGGGGCAGCACGTCTTGTCGCAAAAGCCGTTTGTGCGCGACCTGGAGATCGGGCGCGACCTGGTGGCGCTGGCCGACAAGAAGGGGCTGCAGCTCGCGGTCAACCAGAATGGGCGCTGGGCGCCGCACTTGTCTTATATGCGCGAGGCGGTGTCCGCACAGCTGATCGGATCCGTCACGGGCGTCCGTGTCTCGATCCAGTGGGATCATACCTGGATCGCCGGCACGCCGTTCGCCGAGATGGAGCATGTCATCCTCGACGATTTCGCGATCCATTGGTTCGATTTCCTGGTCAGCATCATCGGCGACCGGGCAGAGCTGGTGTTCGCGACTGCCTCACGCGCCGAAGGGCAGACGATGCCCTCCGGCCTGCTGTCGCAAGTGCTGGTCACCTATCCAGGCGGACAGGCATCGCTCACGTTCGACGGCAATGCCAAGCATGGCGCGGCGGATACGACAGTGGTGGTCGGCACGTGCGGGACCTTGCGCAGCACAGGGCCTGACCTTGGCCGGCAGGCGGTCAGTCTGTATACGGCGGAGGGCGTCGCCCAGCCGGCTTTGATCGGGACCTGGTTCAATGACGGATTTGCCGGCACCATGGGCGCGCTGCTCTGCGCGGTGGAAACGGGGAAGGAGCCGATCAATTCCGCGCGCGGGAATCTCGCTGCCTTGCGCCTCAGTCAGGCGGCGATCGAAAGCGCAAGGACGGGCAGATCAGTGCGCCTGCGCTAGCTGTGAGCTTTCAATAGGTTGTCCATCCGGTCCCGACCGTGGAAGCTGAGGTTGTCGAGACTTCAGTGATTCGCGAGGGGGACCGGATGAACGTCCACAAGAATGCCCGGCTGACGCCGCATAGTCGAGCCGAT
>DASRRI010000056.1:0-4664 GCA_035695765.1 Dongiaceae bacterium | reverse complement strand
ATCGGCTCGACTATGCGGCGTCAGCCGGGCATTCTTGTGGACGTTCATCCGGTCCCCCTCGCGAATCACTGAAGTCTCGACAACCTCAGCTTCCACGGTCGGGACCGGATGGACAACCTATTGAAAGCTCACAGCTAGCGCGCTCCCTGCTGGCCGCCCCTCTGGGGCTGCCAAACCGAAATGGGTGCGTGGCGCACCAAGATCGTCCGGAACGGAACGGGAACTGTCATCTCTAGGCCGTCGGCTGCCCACGCGGCTATGTTTCCATTCCTGAGGGCACGCTATAATTTGACGCTATGGGGGACGTCAAACGAGCGGACGAGATTCTGTCGGAGCCACGCGAAGCGGCGGCTGCCTTCAATGCGGGCCAGGGCGATGCCGGTGATGCGATCGTGCATCGGCCGCGCAAGCTGGGGCGGCGACCGGCGTGGCAACGGTCCGATCTCACCACCGCCGCAGGCTTGGCGATGCTGCTGCTGCCATCCTGGCTATTGCCGGAGCGGCTCTGGACGCGGTTGTCTCACGCAAGGATCGATCTATCGGCACGGACAAATGGACGTGGAATCGAACGCACCGCGGAGATTGTTCGAGCCGCACTCGGGGATCATGACGCGCAGCGCTGCGAAGCGATCGCGCGCGACCTGAAAGCCGCAATCTACGAACTGCGCATGCAGGATCTGCGCGGCTGGCGGCTTGGCGGATGGCATCCCCGGATGGTGCTGGAAGGGGAAGACCATCTGCAAAGCGCGCTCAAGGCCGGCAAGGGCGCCATCCTCTGGGTCGCCCCTTTTGTCTTCAACAGCGGCCCGACCAAGATCGCACTCCATCAGAGAGGCCATCGGGTTTCTCACCTGAGCAGCCACAAGCACGGGTTCTCCGAAACGCGTTTCGGCATCGGCTTTCTCAATCGCATTCGCTGCATCCCTGAGGACCGATATTTGTCGCAGCGCATCGTGTTCGACCGCAATGCGCCTTCGACCGCGATGCGGCGGATGGTACGGGCCCTGAAAGCCGGCGAGGTCGTGTCCATTGTTGCATCGTCCACGGAGGGCAGCGACATGATCATGGGGCCGATCTTCGGAGGTCGGATTCCGGTGGCTGTCGGGGCGCCCCGCCTGGCGGCGCTGAGCGGCGCGCCGCTCCTGCCGGTCTTTACCGTGCGCGATCGCCGGGCCGGCTTTCGGATCGTCGTGGAAGCCCCGATTGCAATTGCGTCCGACCGAACCGCGGATGAACGCTGCATCGCCGCGGCGAGCGAGTTCCTTCATCGCAGCGAGCCTTGGGTGCGGCAATTCCCCGAGCAGTGGCGTGCATGGAGCAAATGGCGTCGAGGATAGCGGCGTCAGTCAGATGTTTGCGGTGACCGAGCCGAGCCCTTGAGTGGCACTTTCGGACGCACTTGTAACGCTGGCCTTGATTACTGCGCCGCGTCGGCGAGGGTGGGTTCGGTGGCGCGGGTTTCGGCTTGGCCGGCGAGGCTGTCTTCCAGGGTCGGCATGCCGAACTGTTTCGGCGCTGCGTTGGCGCGTTCGATGAGGTCGATGCCGGCGTTGCTCTCGTTCAGCACCCAGGGAACCAGCCGCTGGTTGATCTCCGGATTGACGAAATAGAGCATGGAAAAGCGCGGGTCGGTGCGGCGGCTGTTGCGCACCTGGTGATAGAGCGGTTTCACGCGATAGCCGGTCATCAGCGACAACAGGCTGCCCGGCATCAGCAACAGCTCGTCGCGGCCGACATCGGCGGGCACGAACTCGCCATTGACCTGGATCTCGAGGCCCGGCGCGTTGGTGCTGACCATTGTGACCAGATGGCCGTCCTCGTGCGAATCCTGCAGGAGGTCGCGGATGTGGCGCGCCGGTTCGTAGTAATTGAGCTGCATATAGGTCGCGTTGTGGAAGCGCAGCTCCGGCGCGCCGGGCTTGAAATGCTCGGCCATGGCGGCGAACAGCCCGTGCACCACCTCATCCAGCACGGTGGAGACGCTGCGCAGCGCGCCGTGCAAGGGACATCCGCTGGCCCACGAATCCAGCTCCGCCCGCACCCGGTTGCAGTTCCAGGCGGAAAGGGATTCGGTCAGGTCGGGACGCTCCGGCACCTGGGCATATTCCGGGCCCAGCTCGCGATAGCCTTCGACCCATTTCGGGTGCGCGAAATGATGCTTCTCGGCAGCGGGGCGCGCGAAGAATTCGTTGGCCAGCGTAAAGACGCGATCGGTCGCGCACCGCAGCGCGGCATGGACCGGGATACGCAGGAACCCTTGCTGCTCCAATTGCGGCACCATCGCGCGATAAGTGCGATGATCGAGCGGCGAATCCATGAGCGGACGGCTCCATTTTGTTATAGGACGTCTTCTGTCCGATTCCCCGGAAATCCGAGGATAACTTACCCATCGGCGAATCAGTGTCCAGCGCCCATGCGCAAGACCTTTAATTCCTGTACTTGACGTGAAACAAGCCGGGAACCGCCGAATATAGGGGTCCCATGGTGACCGCAACCTGACAGATTGGGTGGGTCGTGGCGGCATAGTGCCACGGGGGCCAGGCCGCAACCGTTGACACGGGCATCAACTCCTAGGGATCAGCGCGGCTTGCCGGCCTTGGAATCGAAGGGCACGAAGTCGTCGATGGCGACGCAGCGCGCCACCGTCTCGCCATCCTCGGACAATGGAAAGGCACCGAACTCGGCAAAGCCGAGGATGCTGTCGCGGAATCCCCACTGGTAACGGCCGATAACCGGCGCGGCGGTCGCGCGCAGCGTGTCATGCACCAGGCAGACGAAATCATTCTCCGCGCCCCAATCGATCTCGTCCAGATAGAGGCCGGTGAAATCGAGGCCGTTGTAATAGACCTGCAGGGTGCCGACCAGGCGATAGCGCACGCGCACCGGCTCGCCGACATATTCGGCGATGATGATGCTGGGGAGCAGCGCGCGGATCTCCGCAGGATCGATGTCGGCCGGCGCGGGCATGCGGCGGCCGCGCAGCTTCGAGCGCCAATAATCGTGAAGCTCGATCACGCTCGGCGAGCGCAACTGCGCGGCCGACGCGTAGATGGCCGACGCTTGACTCTCCGCGTGGTCGTGAGACGGAACGTCCGGCATGGTGCCGCAGACTCCGCCGCGCCACCCGCGCCTGTCAACTGGAGCTGTTCGCGGTACGCTCAGCAGGGCTGATGATCGATGCGATGGATTTGTTGTGCTGGTCGCATTTTCTGCGCCGAACCGATATCCGCTTCGGCGGAAAATGCTCCTCTATACGCGGCGGCGGCCGCCGAAAACAGGCGAGCCTTCCTCCGGGAAGAATTCGTCGATGCCGATGACGCGCGTCACCGTCACGCCATCCTCGGACAGGGGGAACAGCCCGAACTCCGATGCGCCGGGCGTGCGTTCGCGGAAGGTCCAATGATAATAGCCGAACACCGGCGCCCGCGTGTCGCGCGCGCGGGCGAAGATGCGATGCACGAACGGGCCCTCTTCCCAATCCAGCTCGTCGACATAGCGGCCGGTCAGCTCGTTGCCCAGGATGTGGACCTGGCGCGTGCCGGCCAAGCGATAACGGACGCGAAACGGATCAGCCTCGAGGTCGCAGATCACGATCGATGCGATCAGCTTCGGGATCTCGGTCGGATCGATGTCGGCGGGCCGCGGCAGGCGGCCGTCGACGGCCTTGCTCTGCCAATAGGCCAACATTTCCCGGATCAGGGGCGAATGAACCGGCTCTACACTCTCATAGATTGTATCTGCGATGGGCTGCTCAGTCATAAGGCGGGTATCCTCAGCCCGACCATGCAGGCGTGTCAACCTTTCGCGGGCGGGAAGATGCCTGATGGGCCGAGGTTTGGGAATCGCGTCACGCGATCGCACGCACCACGCCGCCATCGACCCTGAGCGCCGCTCCGTTGGTAGCGGAGGCCTGAGGCGACGCGACGTAGAGGACCATGTTCGCCACTTCCTCGACGGTTGCGAAGCGCTGGAGCAGTGAGGTCGGGCGGTGCTGCTTCACGAAATTCCGTGCTGTGGTCTCGATGTCGCTGCCCTCCTGCTTCGCCATAGCCTCCAGAAAGCCCTCGGCTCCATCGGACCGGGTCGGCCCGGGCAGGATTGCATTGACCGTCACGCCGGTGCCCGCGGTCAGCTCGGCAAGGCCGCGCGACAGGCCGAGCTGCGCCGTCTTGGTGACGCCATAATGGATCATCTCCGGCGGGATCTGCAGGCCCGATTCGGAAGAGATGAAAATGACGCGGCCCCAATCGCGCTTCAGCATGCCGGGCATGTAGGCGCGGGCGAGGCGCACGCCCGACATCACGTTGACTTCAGTGAAGCGCGTCCAGTCGGAATCGGGAATCGCGAAGAAATCCTTGGGCTCGAAAATGCCGGCATTGTTGACGAGGATATCGATGTCCGGCGCGGCGCGGACCAGTAGCTCGCAGCCGGCGGCGCCCGACACGTCGGCGGCGACGCCGCGCAGCTTCGCCTGAGGGAGCGCGCGCTTGAGTGTGGCGATCACGCGCGCGACCTTATCCTCGGTGCGGCCATTGATGATGGTCTCCGCGCCCGCTTCGGCCAGCCCCTTGGCGATGGCAAGGCCGATGCCGCTGGTGGAGCCGGTGACGAGTGCGGTTTTTCCTGCAAAAGAGATATTCATGATGGATCCCTTCGATCTTGTC
>DASRRI010000055.1:0-7160 GCA_035695765.1 Dongiaceae bacterium | reverse complement strand
TATTGGAGGACACCACGGTGCCGACCGCGCCGGCGCCGGCGCAAGAATGCCCAGCCACCTTCGGCAACACGGATATCTTCGGTGGCTCATATGACGACCCGACTCCCCTCAATTTTTGATGAGGTCACGCGAAACTTCATCCAAAGGGTCGGTTTGTCGGTCGATAAGGGATATCACCGCCATTTGCGTCAGCTGTGCCCCGACTCTCGGATACTTTCTCGGCGCATCGCTATGGCAGTTATGTCCCAATTGCTGCCGCGCAGTGAACTTGCGACTATATCGTGGTGGACAGGCGCGCAGCTCGTTGCTGAACTCCCGTCTGAGCGCGGGTCCTCACGGGGCAGAAAGCCGCAGGATCTCGAGGCTGTTTATGAGAGCGATGAATCCGGCTACACAGAGATTTCAATGTGTCACCTCTACTTGCGTGCCTGAGATCGTTCTGAACTGTCATTGCGGATGGCGCCTCCATTGCAATCCCCAAACACTTGTACGGCCGCCTCTGATCAATACGAGCCCGAGCTAGAGCACATTTCGCCTGTCTATCACGACTGATCGCGACTGTATGGGATGCCGAGCCGAGCCGGCGCGCGACCTGCCTTTCTTCTCAGCATCATGACCACAATCGCGACCACGTACGGCATGGCCAACAGCACCTGGTAGGGCACACGGATGCCCACGCCTTGGATCTGCAGCTGCAGCGCGTCGAGGAACGAGAACACCAGGGCGGCGTTCAGCGCGCGGCTTGGCGTCCAGGCACCGGCAATGACGATCACCAGCCCCAGCCAGCCGCGGCCATTCACCATGTCCGGAACGAAATGCGCCGTCGCGGCAACGGTGAGGCACGCGCCGCCAAGCCCCGCCATTGCCCCACCGAACAGGACGGCCGCGTACTGGCGCAATGCAACGCTGTGGCCCTTAATGTCCAGCGCCTTCGGGTTCTCGCCGATGCAACGGATCTCCAACCCCAGCCGGGAGTGATACAGGAACAGCCAGACGGCCGGCACCGAGAGCAATGCCAGATATGTAACGATTCTCTGGTCGAATAGAATGGGGCCGACAAAGGGAATGTCGGAGAGGAACGGGATCGGCACATTCCGTAGGATCGTGATGCCTGGTATGCTACCCATGTCGGTGAAAGCAGAGCGCAGCCAGTATGTGGTGAGGCCGGAGGCGAAGAGGTTCAGCGCGAGACCAGTGACGATCTGCTCGATCTGGAGCGTTATCACCATGAACGCGAAGAGCAGACTTAGCAGTACGCCGGCCAGCATCGCCGCGCCGAGGCCTAGCAGCGCGGAGCCGCTGGAATAGGTGGCGAGCCAGCCGATGAAGGCACCCATCAGCATCATGCCTTCGAGGCCCATGTTGTAGACGCCCGCCCGCTCCGCGACCAGTTCACCCAAAGCGGCAAAGAGGATTGGCGTCGCGATCCGGACGGCCGCGGCCAGCACGCTGGCCATGATCCCTGCCTCGAGCAGGTCAGTCCACATGACGCAGCCTCCGGAGCCGGAACCGGCTGGCCGCCCAGGCGATCAGGAAGAACATCAGGATGATCGCCTCGATCGCGTAGATCAAAGCGGACGGGACGCCGGTCTTGATTTGCATGAGTGTGGATCCGTTGAGCAGAGCGCCGAACAGCAGCGCCGCGATAACCACGCCCCGCGGACTGAGCTGCCCGAGGATCGCGATGATGATACCGGTATAGCCGAGACCACCCAGCGTGCCGCTTTTGAGGCGATGCTGCACGCCGTAGAGCTCGAACGCCCCGGCGAGGCCCGCAACTGCGCCGCTCAGCACGAACACGACCAGCACCAGCCGGCCGGCATTGACGCCCTGGAACTGCAGCGCGCGCAGGTTGGAACCGGCGGCACGAATTTCGTAGCCGAGTGGAGAGCGATGGAGGACAACATGCAGGATTGCGGCAAGGACCAGAGCCAGGACAAATCCTAAATGCAGTCGCGTCTTCTCGATCAGGATGGGGAGCTTGGCCTCGTCGGGAACAATCGCAGTCTGCTCGAAGAAGCCGCCGGGCTCGGTCCATGGCCCCTGCTGGAGCAGCAGCGAGAGCACGTAGGCAATGATGTAATTCAGCATCACGGTGGCGATCACCTCGTCCACCTGAAAGCGCGCCTTCAGCAGGCCCGCCAACCCGCCGAACAGGGCGCCGCCGCACAATCCGCCAAGAACGATGACAGGAATCTGGATGTAAGCGGGCGCGGCTCCAATGGCGCTCTGGCACCAGAACGCGAACATCGCGCCGGCGAAGACCTGGCCTTCCGCGCCGATGTTCCAGAGCCGTGCGCGGAAGGCGAGCGCCGTCGCAAGGCCGGTCAGGATCAGCGGTGTCGCCCGTACTAGCGTGTCGGCGATGGCGCGAACGCTCCCCAGGCTGCCCTTGGCCAGTGCAGCGAAGGCCGCAATCGGATCGGCCCCGGCCGCCACGAACAACAGGCTGCAGCACAGGATAGCGCCCGTGCCGGCGGCGAGCAACGCCGAGATGAGGGCGAGCGAGGAGCGCGATGCGCGGCGCTCGATCCGCCAGCCGCTGTTCGCCAGCAGGGTCACGCCACCTGCTCCAGAGGCGTGCCCGCCATCATCTGTCCGAGCAACGCGATATTGGCCGCGCAGCGCGGCAGCACGCCCATAATGCGACCGCGGAAGATCACCGCGATCCGGTCGCTGAGCAGAATGAGATCGTCCAGCTCTTCGCTCGCGAGCAGCACCGCAACGCCTTCGTCCCGCTTGCGCAGGATCTGCCCGTGCACGTATTCGATGACACCGATGTCGAGGCCGCGGGTCGGCTGGTTGCACAGCAGGCAGCGCGTCGCCTTGGCCAGCTCCCGCGCCAGGATCACCTTCTGCGCATTGCCGCCGGACAGCCGTCGGACAGGTTCACAGGGACCGGTGGTCACGATTGAAAATTCGGAGATCGACCGGGTGGCATGCTCGCCCACGCACGTTCCGTCGAGCAGAACGCCCCGGCGCCAGGGTGCGCGCCAGTGCTGCCCGAGCACCATGTTCTCCGCGATGGAAAAATCGGGGACCAGCCCGTCCCGGAGGCGATCTTCGGGAATGTGGCCGACACCGCGACGCGCGATCTCGGCCGCAGCCAGATTGGCGATGGCCTCACCATCCAGCCGGATTTCGCCTGCCTCGATCCGGCGCACGCCAGCGATCGCCTCGAACAGCTCGCGCTGGCCGTTGCCCGCCACGCCCGCAAGCCCCAGCACCTCTCCCTCTCGCAACTCGAGCGACAGGTCCTGCAGGACCGGAACGCCACGCGTATCCCGCACCGACAGGCCCGAGATCGTGACGACCGCCGACCAGCGTCCGCCGCGGCTCTCGACTTCAATCGGATTCAGCTGGCGGCCGATCATCATCTGTGCGAGCTGCCCGCGCGTGGTCGATCGAGTTTCGATCGTCCCGACCACCCTGCCTCGCCGCAGCACAGTTACGCGGTCGGACTGCATCACTTCATTCATCTTGTGGGAGATGAGGATGATCGACAGACCGTCGTCCGTCATCCGCCGCATCAGGGTGAAGAGCCGCTCCGATTCTTGCGGCGTGAGCACGGCGGTTGGCTCATCGAGGATCAGAACGCGGGCGCCGAGATAGAGCGCCTTGACGATCTCGACCCATTGCTGCGCCCCTACCGAGAGATCCTCGATCAGGGCGTCGAGATCGAGCCGCAGCCCGTGCCGCTCACAGAGCTCCGTCACCTGCCGGCGCGCCGCGCGAGTGTCGAGCCGCCATCCGGAGCCCGTGCCCACCACAATGTTCTCGAGCGCCGTGAAGGTAGGGACCAGCACGAAATGCTGGTGCACCATGCCGATTCCAGCACGGATCGCATCGGCGGGCGAGCGGAAGCGGCGCTCCTCGCCATCAATGATGATTTGCCCCTCATCGGGTTGATACAGCCCGTAGAGGCACGACGACAGGGTCGACTTGCCGGCTCCGTTCTCGCCGAGCAGGCAATGCAGCTCACCTGGTCGGACATCCAACGACACGCGATCGTTGGCGACAACCGGCCCGAACCGCTTGCTGAGATTTCTGATGGAGAGCCGCGCGGTCATGACGGATTGCGCCGGCGTCCGTCCCGTCGGACACCGGCCCTTAGCGTTATTCGGACTTCGGTTCCGACAGATCGAGCATCACTTCCTTGCCCGACTTGATGGCCTCTGCCGCTTGCTCCGCCGCCGCCTTGGCCTCCGCTGGGATCTTGTCTGCCATGGCCGGATTGATGACGAGGTCACCGCCGCCATCCTTCCAGCCGAACCATTTCGGCACCTTCGGCGCATCGAAGGCGGCGCCCGTGGTCTTGGCATTCCACCACTGGTCGATCACCCAGTTCACGTGCGGATCCCACTTTGCAAGCGCGGAGGCGATGATCGCGTCGGGTGCCGCCGACGACATATCGATGTAGTTGCCGTAGCAGCCCACCTTTTTCTGCTGGCACACCTCGAAGGCGCCGGACATCTGGTAGATCTGGTCCGCGCCCGCCGCGATCTGGGCGGTCGTCGCTTCGTTCGACTTCTGCGGGTCGAACCAGGACTGGATGAAGGTCACCTTCGCCTTCACCTCCGGCTTCGCTTCCTTGGCCCCGGCGATGAAGGCGTTGATCTGGTCGTTCGTGTCTTCCGCCGGGAACGTGCTGACCACGCCGATAACGTTCGACTTGGTGAGCTTGCCCGCCAACGTGCCCATGGCATAGGCAGGCTCGTGGGCGTGGATGAAGATCCAGTAGGCGTTGGCGCCGAGGCCGCGGTTACCGGACCCGGACATGACGAACATGGTTTCCGGATAGTCAGCCATCACCTTCTCGATCGCGTCGGCATAGGCAGTGTCACCGAAGATGATGTCGTATTCGCCGGTCTCGGCATAGGTGCGGAACACCTGCTCGGCATTGTCGTAGACGTTCTCGGTGTAGTCGACCGAGACCTCCAGGCCGTGCGGCTTTGCCTCAATCACGCGGCTGAAGGAATCGGTGAGGGATTTCTCCCACGGCGCTTCCTTGCCCGCCGACAGGACACCCGCGATCCGGAGCTCCTTCGGATCCTCCGCCAGGGCGGAGCCGGCGAGCGCTGCAGCGAACCCAAGACCCGCGAGTATGAATGTCAGTCCGTAGTAGTTTGGCATCTTTCGTCTCCCGTTTCCCCGTCATTGTGAGCGTCTTGCGATTTCGCTTGTCAAAAAGCAGCAGTAGTTGGATCGAAAACCTTCAGGTTTACGCAATCGATGGCACCCAGGTCCGTGATTGCGTAGTCCGGTATGGCCGTGATCTGCAGCACGAACATGTACATGAACGGCCAGGGCAGCGCACAACCTAGCGATCGGGCTGCATTGTCCAGCTCGGCCTCCCGTTCGGCCATCTCCTCCGGCTCCAGGTCCGAGACGATGCCGCCGATCGGCAGTGGCAGGAACGAGATGACCTTCCCCTTATCGACCACGACCTGACCGCCGTCGTTGGCGATAATGTGGTTGATCGCCACAGCCATGTCCGCAGGATTGGTGCCCACGCATACGATGTTGTTGTCGTCCGGTGCAGTCGAGGTGGCGAGCGCCCCGGACTTCAGTCCGAAGCCGGAGACGAAGGCCGTCGGCCGGTTGCGCGTGCGGCCATAGCGCTCAACCACGGTGACATACTGCACATCCTGGGCCGGATCCGCCTGCACCGCTCCGTCCACGACCGGCAGCGAGACGTCGAAGCGCTTGCGCACGAAGATCTGGTCAGGCGAAACGGCCATCGCGAGCACGCGCGTTCTCTCGTGGCGGCTCTGCGACGAAACGCGGATCTCCTCCGGCGCGATCGGTGCAACCTTGAAGGTGTGCGTGAGAGCCCGGCTCCGCGTCGGCGGCTCCAGCTTCGTCGTCAGCTTGCTGTCCTCGGCGACCAATCTACCATTGGTAATAACGCGCTCGACTGTGAAGCGGCGCAAATCCTCGACAACAAGGATATCGGCGATCCGGCCGGGCGAAATGGATCCCACCAGATGATCGATGCGATAGGCCTCGGCGCAGTTGATGGTCGCCATCTGGATGGCGGTGAGCGGCGGGATGCCCATCACGATCGCCATCCTTACCATATTATCCAGATGACCGCGCTTCAGAATGTCGCTCGCCACCACGTCATCGGTGCAGAAGCTGATGCGGCGCGTCGCGCGGATCCCCATTTCCGTGACCAAGCGCAGATTTTCGGTGAGGAAATGCGAGATCGAGGATTCCCTTATCAAGACGAACATGCCGTTGCGGAGCTTCTCCAGCATCTCCTCCGCGGTGTAGCTCTCGTGGTCCAGCCGGACTCCGGCCGCTAGGTAGGAATTGAGATTCGCTCCGCGCGCCATCGGGGCACAGCCGAGGACAGGCAGCCGGCTCTTGCGGGCAATCTCCAAGGCGGACAGGACATCCTTGTCCATCTCCTGGATGAATTCGCGCACCGTCTCCCAGATCCCGACGCATTCCGGCCAATGATGCGTGGCTTCGTGTTCCCGCGGCCCGAAATAATGGCCGACATTCGACCGAGGCAGCGTGTAGGGCGTCTTGCACGGTGCGCCCCAGAACACCTTCAACGGACCGGCCTTGGCTTCGTCGAGGAATTCGCGCACTCCCTCGAGACCGGCGACAACCAGGATCTGATCAAGGCCGGAGATAATCGCAGTGGTGCCTAACGGCACCACCGCCTTTGCGAAGCTGGTGATGGACATCTTCGAACACTCGACATGCAGGTGGCCGTCGATCAGCCCTGGGCAAAGATACTTGCTGCTGGCATCGAGCACCCGCGTGTCAGGCCCGACATAGGATTCCACCTGCCCTGTCGCAACGATCCTGTCGCGGAAGATCGCGACGTCCGCCGGATAGACCTCTTCGGAGACCACGTTCACCAGCTTGCCGCCCCTGACGACGAGATCGGCCTTGAGTTCGCCCCGACCCGCACTGATGAGCTCACGCAAATTCATGTGTAAACCCTTCCTGCCACCGGCATGACGCTCTGGCAGTTCCCCATATTCCAATCAGTCCGGATGCGTGCGCTAGGTGTGAGCTTTCAACAGGTTGTCCATCCGGTCCCGATCGGGAAGGCTGAGGTTGTCGAGACTTCAGTGATTCGCGAGGGGGACCGGATGAACATCCACAAGAATGCCCGTCTGACGCCGCACAGTCGAGCCGAT
>DASRRI010000054.1:0-25813 GCA_035695765.1 Dongiaceae bacterium | reverse complement strand
ATCGGCTCGACTGTGCGGCGTCAGACGGGCATTCTTGTGGATGTTCATCCGGTCCCCCTCGCGAATCACTGAAGTCTCGACAACCTCAGCCTTCCCGATCGGGACCGGATGGACAACCTGTTGAAAGCTCACACCTAGCGCGCCTCGGGATTGCCGCCTGCCCGGCAACCCCCACGGACGAGATCGAATCGTCTGCTCCCAGAACTCGAGCTTCGCACCGATGAACTTCAGACAACAGATCCTTTATGTACGCCCGCGTATCCGTAGCTGCGTCAAATCCATAGCGGCCCCTCTAGATGGTTGTGAGGCGCGACAGCGCGTCCGTCACCCATTGAAATCCGACCCGCTCTTGCTCCAGTCGCAGGTTCATTCGAATGCGGTTGTCCCGTAGGTCGTTAAAAAGTGCGCGTTCCTCAGCAGTTAGCCGCGGCAGATCTTGAACCAACTGAACGGGCTCATCACCCCAGTGCAACGCGTGCGCGTTCAAGGTCTCGCGGTCCATCAGGAACGACGACACGTGGTCGAAATGACTGCGCAATCGATCGAGTATGGCAAAGCCGTGCGTATCGATGTCGCCCCAGTAGTGAATGGCGCACCGGCTCAGCCATCGCGTTCTTGCAAGCGTTTCCCAGCCGTAGCCGGCGCCGAAGATCACGATCGCGTCACGGGCCGGCGGGAACGCCAGGAAGTTGATCTCGTTCTCGGTGATGAAGACGCGTCCGACCTCAAGATCCAGGCATGCAAAGCTCTCTGCATCCAGCGCGACATCGGGATGCATCGTTCCTGGCAACAGTCGGACGGTCCTGTCAAGGACGCGGAACCGGATACGGTTCGGCTTGTCCAGGAAGCCGTATCGGATGCCGAATTGGCCGACGCCCTTCTGGTGACCCTGGACCGCTCCTTCCGGTAGCGCAAGGTCGAGCAGTTCCGACAAGACCACGCGATGCTCCTCGATGAACTTGCTGTGCACCCCGGGAACGTCGACCTGACGCAGGTAGATCCCCGGCCGCGGGTGCTCGATCAGCCATTGCACGACGGCGGTCAGTCGCGGCCACCGATCGGCAAGTTCGACGGCCCGCAACGGGTGCTTGGCCAGCCAGGGCAGCAGCACGGGCAGGGCGGCCCGCGTCCGCTCCACCAACTGAACGAAGCGCTCCGCATCGCGGCGCTTTCCAATCAGCGCCAGCGCATCATCCCGGCTGTCAATCCAGATCTGCGCGGGCAGGCTCTGCAGGCCCTGGATGCGATGGCGGACCTCGTGCCAGGCGATGCGGATGTGCGGCATGGCTGCGAGTTCGGCCGTCCAGGCGCGTACGACTTCGAAGCGATGAGTCAAGTCGATGGAACCGGGCGCCTTCAGCGAGAGGCGGAGTGGAAAACCCGCCTCGCTGGCGACCAGCGGACGCAGCAGCTCCCCCCGGTCCCAGTATCGAATCAGCTGGGCCTTCAGCGCGTCTGGCGTCGTCCAGGTCACTCGGCCGGGTGCTCCATCGTCGAAGCCGGCGCCATCGCCGCGCGCGCAGCCTTCTGCTTTCGGTACTCCTCAATGGTCAGGTTGAGCAGCTTCGATGCACGGCCGCCTTCATTGTGGACAAAGCCCACGCTCGCCACATAAGGCTCGATCACGTGAATCTTCTGGAGCGGCGTGACGATCAGGAATTGGAGGTTGAGTTGCTGGAAAAGCGTCAGCCCGTAATGCGCAGACTCGTCGGAACCTCGGCCGAACGCCTCGTCGATGACGGCAAAGCGGAAGGAGCGGGAACGCACTGAATTTCCCCAATCCAGGCCGAACTGGTAGGCTAGGCTGGCGGCCAGGATCGTGTAGGCCAGCTTCTCCTTCTGGCCACCCGACTTGCCGCCCGTATCCGAATAGTGCTCGTACTCCGTGTCGTCCTCGCGCCACCGTTCGCTGGCGGCAAAGATGAACCAGTTGCGAACGTCGGACACTTTGGCGGTCCACCGGCGATCCTGCTCCGACAGGCCTTCCCGGCCGCGAAAGCGATCGATGATGGCCTTGACCTGCATGAATTTCGCCTCCGAGTACTGCGCGTCGTCGGATCCGGTCACTGAGCCTTCGGTGCACGCCCGCAGCTCGGTCTGAAAATCGCGGATCTCCGGATCGGTGCTCAGCTGGGATTCGAGCACGATGTAGCGCCCGGGATTGTAGTCGATCTGCGTGAGCGATTCGTTGATCAGCGCGATCTTCTCCTTGATCGTCTCGCGCTCGCGCGCCAGCTGTCCGTTGAAATTGGCGATCTCGTTGATAGTGTTGACGTTCAGCAGCTCCTTGAAGCGCGCCTCGAAGCGCGGCAGGTCGTCCCGGTGGAGCTGGTCGAGCAGCTTCCGATATTCGAACGCCGCTTCCAGACTGGCATCGATCTCGGCCGTCTCGAGCTTGAACTCCTCCCTGAACGCCGCCATCGACTTGATGATCTTCTCGCGCAATCGATCGAGCTTCTTCTGCTCTGCGTCAATGCGGCTCTGCACCCAGCTGCGAACGTCCTGTTCGCGGTTGTCGCAGGATTCCACGGTCAACTGATGCTCGCCCAGCGCTTCGGCGCGGATGGCCTCGAGCCTCTGCCGAAGATTCTCGTCTTCCGGCGCCTTATCCAGCAGGGCGAGCGTTTGCTGACGCAGGCCCTCCGCGTCGTTGCGCCGCTGCTCGGTCTTGGAGCGTTTGTCCCTGGCTGCTTCAAGCTGCCTATCGGCTTCGGCCAACTCCTGGCTTGCCGCGGTCAGACTGCCGTTCAGCTGCGTGAGGATGTCGGAGGCCGATGCCAGCCGCAGGTGCTCCTCGGTCAGAACGGCAATTTCCGCAGCGACGTTTTCCCAATCCAGCTCCTCGAAGACGGTGAACTCTTCGAGCTTCGCCAGGGTTTCAAGCCGGCCCTGCAGCCCGTTGAGCTCCGCCTGGACCGCGCCGATCAGACTACCGGCTTCCCCAAGGCGCTTCTCCAGCACCCGGCGCTTGGCCTCGAGCGCCGCGATCTTGGCGCTGTTGGACCAGCCCAGCACGTAGCGACTGCGGTCGTCGAGCCGATATCGGTCGTCCTTCTCATGCCGGCCGCTCGGGTCCTTGATCTGGCCGGCACGGGTGACCGCGCGCGTTTCCCGCCGGAATTGCTCTTGCGTCATGCAGCATGCGACGTCGAACCGACGGGCCAATTCCCGATCCAGCCAGTCGTAAAAGGGGGAATCCGGCTTGACTTGCAGCGTCCTGACCAAAGAGTCCCGATGCAGCTCGAAAAGGTCGCTCTCGCGGCGCGGGCGGACGTGGAAGTAGACGAACCGGCCGCGCAGGTGATTCTGTTCAACCCAGGCAACCACATCCTTGTAGTAGGCGTCCGGCACCAGCAGCGACAGACCGAAGCCGCGCAGCATCCGCTCGGCGGCGCCCTCCCACTCGCGATCCTCCTCGCGCACCTGGATCAGCTCGCCGGCAAAGGGCATCTCATCCTCGCCGAGATCGAGCGCCTTGCACAGGGTGGCGCGGATCTGAACCTGCTGATCGTCGATGTTGCTGCGCCGCCGCTTCAGGCTGTCGATCTCGGCGCTCAGCGCATCGTGCTCAAGCTTGCCCTGACGCATCGTGACGGCGTGTTCCGTCAGCGCGTTCTGGAGCTCCGATTGCCGGCCGCGCAGCTGGTCCCGCAGGTCGTTGAAGCGCTGATGCTGGACGGAAAAGGCTTCAGCATCCGTGGCGGCGGACTCGCGCAAGAGAGCCGACAATTGTCCATAGCGTTCGGCCTTGGCGCGGCGCCCGTCGCGGCGCGCTTCCAGCTTCCTGATTTCGGCCTTCAGGCGCTCCAGGCGATCGCCGCCGTTGTCCTTGATCGATTGCTTCAATTCGTCGACCCGCTCCTGCTGCGCGTCGCGGAAGGCGTCCAGGCGCTTGACCTGGGCATCGAGCCGCTCCCATTCGCTCTGGAGCTGGCCCAAGCGCTTGTCGATCAGCGCCAGCTTCAAACCCGCAAAGTGCCCGCGCAGAGCATCGCGGGAACGCCTCAGTTCATCCGCCTCCTTGACCAGGTCTCCGTTTTTTTCGCAGTCGGCCACAAGCGGCGTCAGCAGCTCGACCTGCCGCCGCGCCTTGAGCACGGCCTGATGCGCGCGGTTCAGGTTGTCGAAGTGCGCGAGTAGGGCCTCGATCCGCGGCGCCACGTTGAAGGGCTCCAGCATGTGGCTCCGCACGAAGTCGGTCAGGTTTCCGACCGACTTCATTGACACCGTCTGGTGGAACAACTCCATCGCTTGGTCGTTCTCGATGCCGAAGCGGCGCCGAAACCATGCGCCGTACCTCGGGAAGCTATCTTCGATCTCGGCGCCCGATGCCCGCAGTTTCTTGCGCAATTGCGCGATGTCCGGGCCGAAATGCATGAAGTCCACCGCAATCGAGAGGTCTCGTTCCGCGCCCACAAAGAGGCGCGCCGGCTGCCCGTGGAGTTCCTTCATCCAGAAGACTTGCGCTAGCGTGACCGTCTGGTCGTAGCCGGCGTTGTGGAACACGCCCAGGATGACCGAGTAGCTGTTGTGATCGCGCAGGCTGACCGGCTTGGCCGTGCCGGTGAAGTCGTTGCGCTCCGACTTGAAGTGGCCGAGCACATACGAGCGCAGCGTCCGCTCCTTGCTGTCGGCGCCGGCCGCCTTGTTGTAGGCGACGCGGTGCGCCGGCACGAGCAGCGTGGTGATTGCGTCCACCAGGGTCGATTTGCCAGAGCCGATATCGCCGGTGAGCAGCGCATTTCGCCCATTGACCTCAAGCGTCCAGATACGGCCGTCGAAAGTGCCCCAGTTGAACACTTCGAGCCGTCTCAGCCGGAAGCCCGACAGAGCATTGTCCGGCATCAAATTCAGGTCCAGAGAGGACAGATCATCCATCCGCGTCTCCTGCTGCCGCGTCGGAACCCACGAGCTGGGCCTGGTAGGCTGCCAGCCGGCCGTCGAAGTCGGCAAGCCACTGCGCGTCGACAAAGGCTTTAAGGATTCGCCGGACTTCATAGCCGGCGGACCCGGTCACCGGGCCGCTTGCGGGCTTCAAACGACGGAGGAAGCCAAGATCGACGACCTTGTTGATGTGCGTCTCGATCTGATCGATCAGCCGGGCCTCATTGCTGCCGTCGGGCAGAAACACGCGGACCAGCTCGACGATCTCGTCACGCGCCAGCACCAGGCGGGTTTCGCCGCCGCCCGCATCGAACTCCGCCAGCTTCTTGCGGAGCAGCGCCAGCAGCAGGCTGACGGGAAAGGACAGCGGTCTGCGCGCGACCAGACGGGGCGGCTGACCGCCGGCGACATCGTCCGATGATTCAGGCCGGCTCTTGAGGAAGGCATAGCCTTCGGCCTCATCCAGCACCAGGTCGAGCCCAAGAACGGCGACAAAATCCCGCACGCGGGCCTGCAGATCGAGCAGGCTGCCCCACAGCGCTTCGTTTCCTTCGCGGTAGACCGCTCCCTTCAGCAGCGAAATGGCGAGCACAGAGAGACTGGGTTGCGCCGCGGGCACCAGAGGGGCCGCCGTGACGATCGTCTCCTTTTGTCCTTCGTCCATCCTACCTCACGAAGACGACGGACGGCAGGCGAGCATGCCGGCGCGACAGGATGCCGTCGCGTCCCATTGCCTCCCATGCAATCAGTTCCTTGGCCTCCTCTCCCACCTCGACCTTGAAGGATTCCCGGCCGAGTTGCAAATAGGCCAAGAGCTCCGCCAAACCCTGCTCGAGCGGTTGCTCGTCGATCAGCTCGCGCAGGCTGATCCGCGGCCGCGCCTGCAGGGCCTGGCGGATATGGCGGGCCAACCGCGCCTTGTCGACGATGACTTGCTCATACATCGCCGATACATCGAGGTCGTCCGCTCCGATCGGCAGCGCGACGTCTGCGATGACCGGTCTCGAGGCCGGCGCGTACAGGGGCCGCTCCATCGCAAGCTCAATGGATGCCGCAGGCTCGGCGACGGTCATCCCGCCGGGCTGCGGCGGCGCACGCAACGCCAGCGCTCTTGCCTCGATGCTGCGCAGGATATCCATGATCCGCCGGTTCTCGAGCCATGCCCGGTCGTCGAGGAACCGCCGCAGCTGCTCGGACAATTGCGCTACGGTGCGCTGTGTATGCTCGCCGGCCTCCAGCCAATCGTAGTGCACGCGCCGGGTACGCGGGTCCGGTTGAAGGTCGGCCACCGCAGGCAGCGCCAGCACCCGCTCAAGGAGCTCCGTCAGCTCCTCCTGTCGTCGGCTGGACATCAGGAAGTCCCAGAAGGCGCGAAAGCTCCTGCCTTGATCGGAGTCGCTAATCGCGTCGCGCTCGCCCATGATCTCTTCCAGCAGTGCCCCTTTGCTGCCATCCCAGAGCGTGATGCGCTCGCGCACCCTGCGGTCGAGCCGGCGGAAGTTGTGCTCCACCTCGCGGAAGTCGGTCAGAAGCTCGCGGGCAAGCTGCATGAACTGCTGGAAGCGGTCCTTCAGCGCCGCATCATCCAGAAGCGTCACGTCGCCGGCGCGAGCCCGCTCGATCTCGGCATCGATCGCCGCACGCCGCTTCTGCAGTTCCGCAAGGCGCCTCTCGGGATCCGACTCGCTTCCCTCGCTCATCTGCTTCAGCAGCTCGAACAAGGTAAGCAGCCGGGACTCGGTGCCGATGAAGCTGCGCTCCGAAAGCTGGCTAAGCCAAGCGATCGCCTTCTCGGTGGCAGGCGTGAGGTCGAACTGGGGCTCATCCGTGCCGGGCTGGTAGAATTTGCGCAGCCAGCCTCTTTCGGGCGAGGCCCAGTCGCTCAGATATTCCATCGCCGGCTTCGGAAACGCATCCTCGCCCAGGCGCCGGCGCAATGCGTAAAGCTCGTCATCCAGCGCTTCGGCCAAGTCCGTTGCCGCCATGACGCGCACATTGGGCACAACGAACACGCGATGGAGAAAGCCCGACACCAGCGGTGCGTGATCCGACCGCAGCAGCCGCCATGCCGGATGGTGGATGCGCAGGGCATCGAGGGTCGCAAAGTCGAGGCTCATGGCGCCAAGGCCTCTCACCTTCCTTCGGGATTTCGAGCAAAGCATGTTTGTGCTTTGTTCTCGCTCCGTCAAGCCCGACCGGTGCCCCATCGACTCGAGATTTCCCGATCGGAAGGACAAGTTCGCTCTTGCGCCTGGGCGCGACGTTCGCTCAGACCATCGAGTGGAGGACGGAATCGCCGTCGCGATTCGGTCTCGGACCAGAAAGACGCACCTCTCGGGAGAATGCGCCCTGAAACGGAACATGCACCGATGACATCAAAGCCCCGCCATCGCGCTTCCGCCGGCAAGGCGAAGAAAGAACCCAAGCTCTCGCGCACGAGCGCCCCAGCGGACCTGTCGCCGCTGGACTGGCAACGGGCCTTGCGCCGCCAGTTCGGCAGGGAGCAGCCCTTCGGCCTCGAGGACCTGGGCGGCGAGGCCTTCTTCTCCGAGTTCCGTGTCAGCAACCTCGCTTCGAAATCCGCCTATCGCGTGGCTATCCGCGGCCTGGGGCCGGGCGGGAACTTCTGTTCGTGCCCCGACTACGCCACCAACGAGCTGGGGACCTGCAAGCACATCGAGTTCGTTCTTTCCCGGATTACAAAGAAGCGCGGCGCCAAGGCTGCGTTTGCACGCGGCTTCAGGCCCCCATTCTCCGAGCTCTATCTGCGCAACGACGGCAGGCGCGCCGTCTATTTCCGCGCCGGCACGGATTGCCCGCCGGCCGTAATCAAGGCCGCCGCGCCGCTGTTCGACGCCGCGCGCGGCGGCCTGCTGCGGGACGAGCGCTTTGCCGATCTGGAACGTTTCATCGTCCAAGGATCCAAGAGCGGCCACGATCTGCGCGTCTATGACGACACGCTGGATTTCATCGCCGGCCGACGCGACGCGGAACGGCGTGCGCTGGCGCTGGACAAGTTGTTCCCGCGCGGTGCGGCCGATCCCAGCCTCGAAAAGCTGCTCAAGGTACCGCTCTACCCCTATCAGGGGGAAGGCGCCTTGTTCGCGGTGCGGGCCGGCCGGGCGCTCATCGGCGACGACATGGGCCTGGGCAAGACCATCCAGGCGATCGCGGCGGCAGAGATATTGACTCGCCACTTCGGCGTCTCGCGGGTGCTGGTGGTCTGCCCGGCCTCCCTCAAGTACCAGTGGCAGAGCGAGATCGCGCGGTTCGCCGGATGGAGCGGCGAACGCGCACCGAAGGTCATCGAAGGCGCAAGGGCGCTGCGGCATCGGGCTTTCGCCTCAGATAACTTCTGCAAGATCACCAACTACGAGAAGCTCCAGCCCGATCTCGATCTGATCGGCGCCTGGGCGCCGGAGCTGGTGATCGTCGACGAAGCGCAGCGGGTCAAGAATTGGAACACGGTCGCCGCGCGCGCCTTGAAGCGCATCGACAGCCCCTATGCCATCGTTCTTACCGGGACGCCGCTGGAGAACAAGCTGGAGGAGCTGATCTCCATCGTCCAGTTCGTCGACCAGCACCGCCTGGGGCCGACCTGGAAGCTGCTGCATGAGCATCAGGTCAGGGATGAAGCTGGCCGTGTCACCGGTTACACCGGGCTGGAGAAGATCGGCCGCACCCTGGCGCCGGTCATGATCCGTCGGCGCAAATCCGAGGTACTGCGGCAGCTTCCGAGCCGGAGCGACCAGAACCTGCTGGTGCCGATGACGGATGCGCAGATGATCGTCCATCGGGAGAACGCCGACATCGTGGCGAAGATCGTGCAGCGCTGGCGCCGGACCAAGTTTCTTTCCGACGGCGACCAGAGGCGGATGACTTGTGCGCTCCAGAACATGCGCATGTCATGCAACAGCACCTACCTGCTCAACCAGGAAACCGATCATGGCGTCAAGGCCGATGAACTTGCAGCGTTGCTCGACGAAATGCTGGCGCAGCCGGACGCGAAGACGGTGGTGTTCTCTCAGTGGCAGCGCACGCATGACATCGTCATCCGCCGACTGAAGGCGCGCGGGTTGGGTTACGTCAGCTTCCACGGCGGCATTTCGTCGGAAAAGCGGCCGGCACTGCTTCAGCGCTTTCGCGACGACCCAGATTGTCGCGTGTTTCTCTCGACCGACGCCGGCAGCACGGGGCTCAACCTGCAGCATGCATCGACCCTGATCAACATGGACTTGCCATGGAATCCGGCGATCCTGGAACAGCGCATAGCGCGCATCCACCGCATGGGCCAGACACGTCCGGTGCAGGTCGTGAACTTCGTCGCAAAGGGCACGATCGAAGAGGGCATGCTGTCGCTGCTGGCATTCAAGCGATCCTTGTCGGCGGGAATTCTGGATGGCGGGAGTGGTGAGATTTCGCTCGGTGGCTCGCGCCTCAACCGCTTCATGAAGGACGTCGAGAACGTCACGGCGCACATGGGCGAAGGCGAGGTCCTGACTCCAGACGAGGAGGCGGGCGGCACAGCCGCCGGCGGTGCCTGCGGAGACGATTCCGGCGCGGGCGCGGCAGCTCCTGTCAGTGAGGCGGTCGAGCGGCTTGACGAGGCGGCTGCGCCAGCGCCGGAGGCAGATGGCAATCCGTGGCAAGTCTTGTTGAACTTCGGTGCGCAATTCGTAGCCGCCTTAGTCGCCGCCAACGATCCCGCTGCGGCTGCGCGTCCATCGATCGAGAGCGATCCCGTCACCGGCGCTCGTCACCTCAAGATGCCACTGCCAGGCCCGGAAGCGGTCGGGCAGCTGGCCGATGCGTTTTCGGCTATTGCCGAGACCCTCCGCAAGATGGCCATATAAGATGGTGGGAGACAGCCTGGGTCGGACGGCGAGCGACTGGGGGTTTTGGTGCCCGACAGCGTCCGCGAGGTGATGCGCGACCTGATGCGAGTTCGCTTGGCTGCGGGCGGACGACCTTCGAGACAAGCGCAACTGCCGTCGTTCCTATTGCGCCATGGCCGGATCTTTACGGGAGCGGATCACTCGACGCACGCGCATCGACACTTGCTGGCCGACCAGAGCTTCGAGCATCCGGCCAGCAGATCGTCTTCCAGGACGAAGTCGCTGCTATCGCGGATGCCATCAACGACTGACCAGGATCATGAGAGCTGGTTGCCGGCCCGCAGTCTGGCACGTCCCGATTTGCTCGATGTGTTCAACGAGCTACAAGATCAGATGGCTGGCTTTGTGGATGGCTATCGAACCAAATGCACCGCTCCGAAAGCCGCATTTCGCTTGGCGCTTGAGGCAGTGGCGCAGCTAAAGCCAGCCGCTCGCCTATGAGGCCTATTCCTCATTACGAGAAATAATACGACCTGCGCGCTCCTTTTGCCGAGTCAGGATGCCTTCGCGCAATTGCTGAAAAAGACGCGGCGGCAGCATGCCGTACTCATACCTGTCGCGGCTGCCTGGGATCGGCCGTAGGTCAAATCCGGGCCATGCGAAGCGGTTCAACTCGTCGAGACGGAGCCAATGGCGGCCGCCGTCCAAACCGAGACTCTTACAGGTCGCGGCCGGAATTTCGATGGAAGCCGCGGAATCTTCGGGAGGTTGATGCGTGATGGGGGCTACAATTGTGTCGATGTCGACATCCGCCGCTCGTTTGGTAGCAACGACGATCGCGCAAGGGCGATCTTTGGTGCCTTCTTCAGTCCCTTTCGCCTTCTCGTTACTCCACAAAAAACTGTAGCGGATCACCAAACCCGGCTTGGGAATGGGAAGGCTCATTTAGGCTCAGCGCCGTACTCTGCCGATTCAATAGCCGCGATTACGTCGCTGGAGAGGTTGCCGACGACGAGGGACTGCGTTTCTCGGCGCTTAAGCTGTTCGTAGTGAGCGACTTCGCTTGCTGAGAGATAAGCCCCAATTACACGTCCATGGCTGGTCACATGGATGATCTTTTCCGCTACGGCTTCTTCCCTATAGCGGGCGAAATTTCTGGCAAAATCGGTCGCAGATACGTCGCGTGCATGGGCCATATCGGGCTCCTTTATATTGTGTAAAATACGAAATTTACACAATTTGTCAAGCGGAAAGTCTTAGCTTCCGATAGACACATGCATCCTTATATGCGCCAAGCTCGCCAGTGCTGCTCATGCAGATTCGAGCGGGAGGACCGCTTTGAGCCCTGGAGCGCACATTGGTGTTTAAGGGCCACTTGTGCCCTGCTCTATGCGTTTGCAGCCTAAATCTGGTGACCACTGGCTCGACGACTTACATTCCTGGCATTGACGCTGGGATAGCACTTCATTGGCGGTGCGCTGATCCTAACGGTTGGGGGGCTTCCCAGGCGAGTGCGCGCGCAGGAGACTTAAGCCGACCATTTATCCGCCCGCGCGCAAGCGAAACCATCCACGTCGGGCATGTCAGTCTCCTGTGTCGCCGGACGTGGTGGGCACTAGCGCGACTCTTGCCAAGGCATGATCTGCGCAACTCGGACGACGACCCCGAAGTAATCTTCTAAGGCAATGAATTGCTGGTTGGAATCGTGGTTGCCCCTAACAGCGGAAAGCGACTGACATAGACGGTGTCATAATGCTCCATCCACGGCTGATCCGGCTCGGCGCTCAGAAGCTCATCAAGATAGCGCCCGGTTATGTCGAAGCCGGTCACTTCTGCGGCTCGAGTGCCCACTAGGCGGTAACGGACCTGAAGGGATTGTGCTCGGCGTCTGTGATGAAGATGAAAGGCAGCAGCGGCTTTATCTCTTCTGGATGGAGCGCACATCGATCCGGCACATCCGCGTCGAATCGTCGGTCTTCCCACCAGCCATACAGGCTCCGCACCAGTTGGGACTTCGATTCGCTGGGATCTGACCAGACAGGCAAGGCGACCTCAACTGAGCTGACAATCCGCAATCCTAGTCACGCGCCGTTCACCGGTCATGAATTACCTTCGCGGACCAGGCAGGTAATCGATCTAAGCCGAACGGGGTATGGATCGCCGCCGGCTCACTCCTGGGCTTCACACGGCTTTGCAGGATGTTGCCGCAGCACTTCGAATCGCGATTGGACGCTACACCGCGCCGCCTTTCCGCGCGCTGTGACGAGATACGCCAGCACGGTTATAGAACCGTGGCCGGTGAAAAGAACGCGGGGCAGGAGTATGGGGTCCACCGATCCTAAGAAATTGCCGTCCGCTTCTATGGCGTCTTCATACGAAGGCGTTTGAGCTTTTCTATGGCGACCGCGCGCTCCGCCAAGGCGCGATCCCGGTCAGCGCTTTCGCGGCTCTGGTCCATGCCCGGTCTTCTAGTCATCTTAAGAACAACCTTGTTCAGATCGGTAATAGAGAAGCGTTCTTTCATTGCCTGACCTCCCTCAGAGTTCCGGCGACATGCTCAGCGGGCGTGCAACCGCAGTGGTGCGTTCAATGGCTGGGCGGCGTTCGAGAGCCGCGCGGCGCCGCCTCTTCGCGAATCGGATGACCTGTTCTTACCCGAGCGACCGTATGACGTGGATGACGGCCATCATGATGAGTAGAAAAGGCGGAACGACGATCGGTGGGACAAACCAGGCCTTCATAGTTCGGTCGTCGCGAAAACGCTGCCCATGGCATATTTCTTTTCTGCCCGTCAGCGTTTTCCATCGGAAGCGCCTGGTGTGTTCGGCGTGCGCCATGCGGCGAACTCGTCATGCGCCAGAGTGTGGGCGACATCTACCACAAGTGCTGCCTCAAGCTCTTTCGGATCGACGACGGCAATTTGGATCGCACCGTGACCACTGTTCGAGCCACGGTCCAGGCTCATCCTTGTTTCTGTCCTGCGATAGGCCGGGAAGGAAACGCCATCCAACAGTTCTTCATCGATCTCGACCAAATAGGATCCAGCCCGTTGTTCGCCATCAAATCCATTCAGGACGAAAGGTCGCGTGAAGATGACAGTGGCCGTCGTCGTGCGCGTCGTCATGTGGCTTCTCCAGATATGTGAGGGAGATTTAGATTGGTGACTTGGTGGGAGCAGTTACTTCCAAGAAATGGACTTTCAAAATTTCGATCGCCCGCAAGAGCGCGGCGAGCTCTTCTTCATTTTCATTCGTCGGCAAGTGTTGCGCATTCATACGCGCAATTTTGCCTTTTTGTGCTGAGATCCTGATTTCCAGCCGTTTGATATGGAGAAATGCGAATTCTAATTCTGCCTGGGTGTGTGCCATAGGCTCCTTCAACGAGCTTAATCTTGATTGGGAGGCGCACGCGCCAACGGAATTGCCTTCGACCAAGGTTCCGTATGGTGAATAATTGATCGCCTCAAACTGGCGAAGCAGTTCGGTCAGGAACGGATCAAATGCCCGTTGACCGCCGCACTATCGTGAATCATCCTTGCTCGCTGTGATCGCCGCGCGACTGATTGCTTCGCGCAATTTGCGCCTGCGTAGTTTTTCAACAGTATCGGCACTTAGCGGACCCAAGCGCGCATCCACAGTCGCCATGTCTGGTCCAAGGCCAAGTGCAAGGGTCTAAGCGATTTCGTCTGTCCAGACCTTGAAACTAACCAGCGTATTGGGTCCAAAAGTGTGAGTGATCGGCACGTCAGCCGCATCGCGCCCTTGAGCGATCAGCACGCGGCCTATTCGTGGAACATTGTTTCGCGCGTCGAATGTGTACCACCGCCCGCCAAGATAGGCCTCGAACCAGCCGGCAAAATCCATCGGGCCGTAGGGCGGTGGCACGCCGATGTCACCGAGATAGCCGGTGCAATAGCGCGCCGGAATGTTCATGCAGCGGCAGAACGTGATGGCAAGATGTGCGTAGTCACGACACACACCCTTACCTTCATTGAAGACCTCCCAGGAGGTCATGGTCGGGCGCGCATGCTCGTAGCCGAAGGCGATGTGGCGATGGACGAAATCGCAGATCGCCTGGACGCGCGCCCACCCCGGTGGTGACTTTTCAAACAGCTTCCAGGCCGCCTCGGACAGCCGATCGGTCTCGCAGTAGCGACTGCCGAGGAGAAATATGAGCGTCTCCGCCGGCAAATCCTCTACCGCCTGTTGGAAGGCCGAAGGGGCGACCACGTCGGGCAGGCCAGTATCGCGAACGACACCGTCGGCCGACAAGCGCATTCGGCCCGAGGGCGCGACGATGCGGCTGCACCAATTGCCGAACACGTCGCGGTAGGGGGAGATCGGCACCGGAGGGCTGGTGGTCAGGTGATCGGGCACGATGACGTCGGACGCCCGAGTGAAATGGGTGCCTAGAACCATGATCACGGGTGTGGATTGTGGAAAGTCGTAGATGAATTCATAGCCAACACGAATCTTCATCCGACCTCCATAATCTACGGTGCCCTACCACCTTTTTTTGCCGCGCGCCGAAATGTCCGGTTTGGCTTGCGTCATCAACGAAGTAACTACGGAAGCAACGGCCTTCGGCTTCGTCTGCTTGGGCTTCTTCGGTTCACGGTTGTTTCGCTTCTGACCTTTGCTCAATGCTTGCTCCTATGGATTGATGTGCTGTCTCAAGAAAAAGGATCATTGGTATCGGCATTGGCGCTGTCTTATCGATCAGCGCCAAGGCATGCGCGAAAATCACTTCATATCCGACGCTGCGAGCGTGTACGAACCCCTACGGCGGCGCGAATAGACTCGATCGGCCGCCTTGCAGATCCGGCTTCGATGGAGGTCGAACGCATTGAGCAGGCCCGGCTCATCTTTTGTGGCCTTTGGATCTATATGGCAGAGCGCGTCTGCCTCCACAAAAAATGGAATCTCAAGCGCTTCATCATACGCCCAAAATCGCACACAGCGCTGCCGGGCGTCATAACTCCGACTTTGATTGGGAAAATTGAGTGGCATTCGAGCTACCATAGCCCCTTTCCACCATCCGGAGTGCGATTCATTTGCGGTGCCGTTTCACTGTCACGGCAAGGCGATTAGACACGACACCATGATGTAAGCAAATTCGAGTGTGGGTTCTATGACCCACGGACCGGCTTTGATCTCGGTCGCGATCCTCGAATATCGAGGCCACCGCCATTACGCCAAGCGGAGCTGCCCTTGCAGCGCAGGCAAATTCGCTCGCCGGCCCAAGCGCTGTCGAAAACTGTCTTGCATCTGAGACATGCCCGCGACCGGCGATCGTATCCGCCAGGATCCAGAGCATTTTCTGTTGTCATCTATGACATATGGGGATGATGCAGTGCTTTGGTAAGCACAATCGCATCCGCCATCCGGTCCTTGTCGGGGAACCCGGGGATTCCGCTGGTTTGCATATGCAGGAATAGCCATATGGCAGAGGGCGCCAGCCAACATGCAACAGCAGCGGCGGTTCAGGAAGCGAAAAATGCTCGAATTTGAAAATGGCTATGCAGGCGACCAATCCGGCGTTCGGATCACTGCTCGTGACGGAGGGCGTCGAGTTCTGTTCAGGGTTGAACGGCAGACCGCAATCGAAGGGCTGGGACTACAGCCGAGTACTCGCGAGCCATTCGAGGCCCTCATGGAAGACCATATGGCGGAGGTCTGGCGTGGCTGCGAGCACGCGTACTTGGACGACCCGCACCACGACAATCTGACAATCATCAGAGTGCAAGAGCGTCATTTCGGACATCACTGAAGACAGCACCAATCCTACAATCCTAGTAGATGTTCGATAGGACCGAGCTGTCGTGACCTCAACTCTAGAATTTCCTTGGCGCCAACCTATTCACTCCATTTCCGATACCGCCTATCGACTGTCCTCTATTGAACAGCGCCGGCTTTCAATAGGTGCGAGATTGCAGCACGTTCGCGGTAGACTCTTTGCACGCGCACGATCGTAAATCTCCATATCGAGGAGCATGGAAATGCAAGTACCAACATGGTTCAAGCCCGCCATCATGGGAGCGATCGCCGGCGGCATCGCTACGATGATTGTCGGTTTCAATTACGGCGGCTGGTATCTCGGCAGTTCCGCCGAAACGCTGGCAAATAAACAATCGAATGCCGCGGTAGTGGCAGCGCTCGTTCCGGTCTGCGTCAGTCAATCGCAAGTGGATCCGGAAGGGACCGCCAAACTGAAGGCGTTCAGCGCCATCAAGTCGACATACGAGCAGCGGGACTTTGTCATCAAGGCCGGCTGGGCGACCATGCCGAAGGCGGACGCACCGAATCAGGACTTGGCGTCGGCCTGCGCCGACGTGCTCGCCAAGACGGCCGGCAGCTGACGAAGCGGCGAATCACGGCGAGGGCGGTCCAGCCGCCCCGTTCGAACGACGCTGTCCAGGCGACACGGTCCGGCAATCGCAGCGCTAAGGAAAGCCGTTTGCGGGTTCTTGTTACGGTCCGATGTCGCCGCGGCTGATTGACACACCTCCAGCAGGTATGGCGGTGCCGGTACGGTGGTAGGCAAAAGTCCGGTAAGCGGCCAAGGATCCTGCATCTTGGACACCAGATCGGTGCAAGCCAATGCGCCGTCCTGGATCCCGACCGGTACACACCCCATTTCTTACGCTTTCACCCGAATGTGGCGCTGCGCAGCGCCATAAGCCGTCTCGCGGCTCAATTTACATGCAACGCTCGAGTCAACGATCATCGTTGGCCGCTCCTTCGGAGACGTGCGCTGCCAGAAGTGCTATAAGCTGGAAGAGCCCGAGTCAGCCGCAAGCGCAATTCGCGGGCCGGCAATATAGCAACGGGCTCAACGCGCATGAGTGCGCCGCAGAAAGGCTGTTTTGATATCCTTCATCCGCCGCGTCTTCGGGCGCGCGCCTTCGTCCTCGCCTTGGGATAGCCTGAAGCCAGTTCGCGAGGAACTCTTCAGCCTGGAGCGTCTCGAGGAGCACGCTCGGAGCCTTGCGCTCGCGCAGCCGGTGACACCGAAGCCGACCACGGGCCATCCCTTATCGAGCCGCCTCGCAGATAATGCCGCGGTGCTGCTGAACGCCTATCGCGTCAATGCTAGGGCGATCGACGACGGACGTGCGATCACCCCG
The DNA here is from genome assembly GCA_035695765.1 of Dongiaceae bacterium. Classification (GTDB taxonomy): domain Bacteria; phylum Pseudomonadota; class Alphaproteobacteria; order Dongiales; family Dongiaceae; genus Dongia_A. The sequence goes on along the minus strand of DASRRI010000054.1, from coordinate 8,968 downwards.
GCGGCGGAATGGCTGGTCGACAACTACCATCTCGTCGAGAAGCAGATCCGTGAGATCCGATCCGATCTGCCATCTGGATATTACCGACAACTACCCAAGCTCGCCGAAGGACCGTTTGCGGGATATCCACGCGTCTTCGGCATGACCTGGGCGTTCGTTGCCCACACCGACAGTCGATTCGATCCCACGACGCTCTGCCGCTTCGTAGCGGCCTATCAGCAGATGCAGCCCCTGACTATCGGAGAACTCTGGGCGGTCGCGATCACGTTACGGATCGTGCTTGTCGAGAATCTGAGGCGGCTCGCAGAGCGGATTGTGCTCAGTCGCTTGGCGCGGCAACAGGCGGATAGTCTTGCCGACCGCCTCCTCGGGGTCGTCGGACGTCACCCCGAGCCGGTGTCGGTGGTGCTCGCCGACCACGATCGCGCACCGTTGCGGGATGCGTTCGCCGTCCAGCTCGTCCACAGGCTGCGCGATCAGGATCCCAGAATCACCCCGGCGCTGACGTGGCTCGACGAGCGTCTGGCGGCCCAGGGAACAACGGCCGACACAGTCGTGCGCGATGAGCACCAGAGGCAGGGCGCCGCGAACGTAACCGTGCGTAACATCATCACAAGCATGAGGCTGATTTCGGATGTGGATTGGACGGAACTGTTCGAGCGCATCTCCCTCGTCGATGCCGCGCTTGCGATCGGCTGCGGCTTTTCAGATATGGATTTTCCCACGCGCAATCTCTATCGCAGCGCCATCGAGGAACTGGCGCGCGGTTCAAACCACACCGAAATCGAGATCGCGCGTAGAGTTGTCCTGGCAGCAGAAGGGAAGATGCCCGCGACAAGCGACGCGGACAATGATCGACGTGCGGATCCCGGCTATCACCTCCTCGCGGGGGGACGCCGCGCGTTCGAGATGGCGATCGGCTATCGGCCGCCGCTGAGCGCCTGGCTCGGACGCTTGAGCCAGTCTGTCGGCATCGGCGGCTATCTGAGCGCCATCGGCCTGGTCGCAGTGGGATTGCTCGCACTGCCGGTGTCCGTCGCGGCCGCGAGCGGGCTCAGCATCGGATGGCTAAGCCTGCTATGCGTACTGGGGGCGATACCCGCCGTCGACGCGGCTGTCGCACTCGTGAACCGCAGCGTGGCGCAGAACTTTGGCGCGACGCGACTCCCTGCTTTGGAACTTCGCCAGGGCGTTCCGTCTCACCTCCGCACGATGGTCGCGGTACCGACCATGCTCACGACCCGCGCGGCGATCGAGGAACAGGTCGAGCGGCTGGAGATCCACCACCTCGCAAGTCCCGAAGGTGACCTTCATTTCGCGCTTCTTTCCGACTGGCTGGACGGCGCGACCGAACACGTAGAAGGCGACGAGGACCTGCTGGCCGCCGCCGCCGAGGGCATCGCCGAGCTCAACCGTCGCCACGGCCCAGGGCCGAGCGGTGAGCGCTTTCTGCTGCTTCATCGGCGCCGCGTCTGGAACGCAGGGGAGGGACGATGGATCGGCTGGGAGCGCAAGCGCGGCAAGCTTCATGAACTGAACCGCTTGCTGCGGGGGGCGAACGACACCACATTCCTGCAATCGAACGGGCGGTCGCCCACGGTGCCCGTAGACGTCCGCTATGTCATCACGCTCGATGCCGACACACGATTGCCGCGCGACACGGTGCGCCGGCTGATCGGCAAGATGGCACACCCGCTGAACCGCCCGCGCTTCGATGTCGCGGCGGGCAGGGTCGTGGAAGGATATGCCGTCCTGCAGCCGCGGGTCACGCCGTCGCTACCCGTCGGCAGCGAGGGCTCCCTGTTCCAGCGGGTCTTCTCCAGTATAGGCGGGATCGACCCCTACGCCGGCGCCGTCTCCGACGTCTACCAGGACTTGTTCGGCGAGGGCTCCTATACCGGCAAGGGCATCTACGACATCGATGCTTTCGAGTCCGCGCTCGCCGGCCGGGTGCCGGATTCGACGCTTCTCAGCCACGATCTGTTCGAAGGCATCTTTGCCCGTGCCGGCCTCGCCTCCGATATCGAGGTTGTGGAGGAATTTCCCGCCCGCTATGACGTCGCCGCTCTGCGTAATCACCGGTGGGCACGCGGGGACTGGCAGCTCCTGCCCTGGATATTCGGTCGTGGGCGGCTTGCGGAAGGGAGGCGGCAGCGAACTGCAATGCCGGCGATCGGCCGCTGGAAGATGCTGGACAATTTGCGTCGGACGCTGTCCGCTCCCGCCGCCGTCGTTGCTTTGCTGGCTGGATCGGTGTTGCCCCTCCAAGTTGCGCTCGTCTGGACTGTGTTTATCCTTTGGACGATCGTGCTGCCTACTCTGATCCCAGCTCTCGGCGCCATTATTCCAAGCCGTGCAGGCATCACGATGCGGAGCCACGTACGGGCATTGGGCAGCGATTTTCGCCTCGCGCTGACCCAATCTGTCCTCCTGCTCACATTTCTCGCCCACCAAGCGTGGCTGATGTGCGATGCGATTGGACGGACCTTGGTCCGGCTGCTGGTCACGCGTCGCCACCTGCTGGAATGGGTTCCAGCGGCCCAGGCGACGATCGGTCCACGGCTCGACCTGCTCGCCTTCTATCGACGAATGGCCGGCGCAGTCTTCATCGGCGTTGCGGGCCTGGCCTTTGCGTTGCTTGCGGGGCACGGGAGTCGTCCGGGCAGTTGGCTCCTGGCCGGTGCATTCGCAGCACTTTGGCTCGTTTCGCCGGCGATCGCTCGCTTGGCAAGTAGATCGCCCTTGGCGGCGGGCCGGCTGACCGTGTCCGACATTGATGCCCGGGCCTTGCGTTTGACCGCACGCCGAACCTGGCGGTTCTTCGAGACCTTCGTGACAGCGGCCGACCACATGCTGCCGCCCGACAACTTCCAGGAGGACCCGGCGCCGGTACTGGCACATCGCACGTCGCCGACCAATCTCGGCCTCTACCTGCTGTCGGTGGTCACCGCTCGCGACTTCGGGTGGCTGGGAACCATCGAAGCGGTCGAGCGACTGGAGGTGACGTTGTCGACCATGAGCAATCTCGCGCGTTTTCGTGGTCATTTCTACAATTGGTATGACACACAAGACCTGCGTCCGCTCGATCCTCAATACGTCTCCTCCGTCGACAGCGGCAATCTGGCCGCGCATTTGATCGCGCTCGCCAACGCATGCCGTGAGTGGCGCGATCTCCCGCTCGCTGATAGCGGGCGTCTCGTCGGGATCGAAGATGCTCTCGGGCTTGCGCAGCATGAGGCGGGACAGTTGCACGACGGCAGGCGCACGCAGACCGTGACATGGGATCAACTCGATGAGGCGCTCGGTCTTCTGAGTGCCGGTTTGAATCGGCAGCCGGTGGGCAATGAAAGCACCGCCGACTTGCTTGCTGAGCTCTCAATCCAGGCAGAGACGATGGCGGATATCGCTTCGACTTTGGCGTTGGAGCGCGGGGACGAGACCGGCGCAGACATGCTGTTTTGGGCGAAGGCGACCCGGGGCGGCATCGAGAGCCATCGCCGCGATCTCACCGCGCAGGAGGATGAAACCGCATCTCTTGCAGAACGTCTGTTGGCCGTGGAGCAGAAGGCCAGATCGATGGCGCTTGCAATGGATTTCGGGTTCCTGCTCGATCACGACCGCAAGCTGCTTTCGATCGGGTACCGCGTGGCCGACGGCACGCTCGACCCCAGCTGCTACGATCTTCTCGCCTCCGAGGCGCGGCTGGCAAGCTTCATGGCAATCGCGAAGGGCGATGTTCCCGCGCGCCACTGGTTTCGGCTCGGTCGCGCCGTTACGCCAATTGCCCATGGCGCCGCGCTGATCTCCTGGTCGGGATCCATGTTCGAGTATCTGATGCCGTCGCTCGTGATGCGCGCGCCCGCCGGCAGCTTGGTCGAGCGTACGAGTCGGCTGATCGTGCGCCGCCAGATCGAATATGGAGCCACACTCGGTATCCCCTGGGGCGTGTCCGAATCCGCTTACAACGTCCGTGATTTGGAACTCACCTATCAATATTCGAACTTCGGCGTTCCCGGCCTGGGGCTGAAGCGCGGTCTCGGTCAAAACATCGTTGTCGCGCCCTATGCCACTGCGCTGGCAACGATGGTCGACCCATCGGCAGCGGCGCGAAACTTGGAGGCGCTCGCCGTGGTCGGCGGACGCGGCCGTTACGGCTTCTACGAGGCCTTGGACTACACACCGGCTAGATTGCCGAAAGGCAACGGCATTGCGATCGTGCGCGCCTTCATGGCGCACCACCAGGGTATGACGATCGTCGCCATCGCTGATGCCTTGCTGGATGGCGCCATGCGGGCGCGGTTCCATGCCGAACCCATCATCCAGGCAACGGAACTGCTTCTGCAGGAACGTACTCCGCGTGACGTCACGGTCGCTCGCCCGTGGGCGGCGGAGGCAAGGTCGGCGGCCACGATCCGCGAGATCGAGCCCGCCAGTGTCCGGCGATTCACGACCGCGCACGATGCGACGCCTGCCACGCATCTGCTCTCAAACGGCCGCTACGCTGTCATGCTCACCTCCGCCGGCTCCGGCTACAGCCGCTGGCGAGATCTGGCAGTCACCCGGTGGCGGGAGGATTCCGCCTGTGACGACTGGGGCTCCTATGTCTTCCTGAGGGACGTCCAGAGCGGCGTCGTGTGGTCGGCGGGCTTCCAACCGAGCGGTGCGGAACCCGACGAGTACGACGTCGCGTTCCTGGAAGGCCGGGCCGAGATCGTGCGCCGCGATGGAACCCTGACCACAACATTGGAAGTTCTGGTCTCCGCCGAGGACGATGCCGAAGTCCGCCGTGTCTCGATCTTGAATTCCGGCACCAGTGAGCGGATGATCGAGGTTACCTCGCATGCCGAGCTTGTGTTGACGGCACAGGGTGCCGACCTCGCTCATCCGGCCTTTTCCAAACTGTTCGTGGAGACCGAATATCTCGCCAATGCGGGGGCCATCTTGGCGACGCGGCGACGGCGCGCGCCGAGCGAGCCCGAAATCTGGGCCGCGCACCTCGCTGTCGTCGACGGCGAGGTCGTGGGGAAGCCTGAGGTCGAGACCGATAGGGCCCGCTTCCTCGGTCGCGGCCGCAGTGCCCGGAGCCCGCTCGCGGTCATCGACGGTCGACCGCTCTCAAACACGGTTGGCACGGTGCTTGATCCAGTCTTCGTCCTGCGCCATCGCGTGCGTATTGCTCCGGGCGCCATTGTGCGCATCGGCTTCTGGACTCTGGTGGCGCCATCGCGTGCGGCCAGCCTCGATCTCATCGACAAGCATCGGGATATCGCCGCTTACGAGCGGGCGGCTACGCTGGCCTGGACCCAGGCGCAGGTGCAGCTCCACTATCTCGGCATCAACCCGGGCGAAGCCGGCCTCTTCCAGCGTCTTGCAGGCCATCTGCTTTACGCTGCCCCGACGATGCGCTCGTCCTCCGAAACGATCCGGCGCGGCGGCGGCCCGCAATCAGGGCTATGGGGGCAGGGTATCTCCGGTGATCTCCCAATCGTGCTTCTCCGCATCGCAGATGCCGAAAACCTCGGTATCGCGCACCAGCTATTGCAGGCACACGAATATTGGCGGATGAAGCAGCTTGCTGTCGATCTCGTCATCCTGAACGAACGCGCGTCGTCTTATGTCCAGGACTTGCAGATTGGGCTTGAGACGCTGGTTCGCACCAGCCGGTCGCGACCGCAGATCGGCGCGGACGGGCCGTTGGGCCGCGTCTTCATTCTCCGGGCTGATCTGATTCCGGCGGAGACACGTCTGCTGTTGGCGTCAGTCGCGCGGGTGGTGCTCGTCGGTCAGCGCGGCAGCCTGTCCGATCAGCTTGACCGGGTACCACAGGCCAAGGCGCCGGCCCGACCTGCTTCAAAGGGGATTCTCGCCGATCGAGAGCTGCCAGTCACACCGGCTTTGCCGGAGCTAGAGTTCTTCAACGGACTTGGCGGCTTTGCGGGCGGCGGACGAGAATATGTGACGGTTCTTGGTCCCGGCCAGTCGACACCAGCCCCATGGATTAATGTCGTCGCCAATCCTGTTTTCGGATTTCAGGTGGGGACGGAGGGCGGCGGCTACACCTGGTCCATCAGCAGCCGCGAGAACCAACTCACACCTTGGTCCAACGACCCCGTCGCCGATCGCCCAGGCGAGGTGTTCTATCTGCGCGATCAGGACACCGGCGATCTGTGGTGTCCGACGGCTTCCCCGATCCGCGACGAAATGGCGACCTATGTCGCGCACCACGGCCGGGGATACAGCCGGTTCGAGCACACGGCCCATGGGATCGCTGCTGATCTCGTCCAATATGTGCCGATCGACGATCCGATCAAGATCTCGCGGCTCCAACTCCACAATACCTCAGGCCGTGTCCGGCGGCTGTCGGTGACGGCGTATGCCGAATGGGTTCTGGGACCCTCGCGCGCCGCCTCGGCCGCGTTCGTGACCACGGAGATTGATTCCGACACCGGCGCGATGTTCGCCCGCAATCCGTGGAACCAGAGTTTCGGAGCGCGCATCGCGTTTGCGGATTTCGGTGGACGGCAGACGGATTGCACGGGAGACCGGCGAGAGTTCATCGGCCGCAACGAAACACTCGCGCGCCCGGCGGCGCTTGCCGGTCCAGACCCGCTCTCCAACAATGTCGGCGCCGGTCTCGATCCTTGCGGTGCGCTGCGGACCACGGTTGAGTTGCGGCCGAACGCTACGATCGAACTGGTGTTCTTCCTTGGCCAGTCAGCGAGTGCCGAAGACGCACGGAATCTGATCGCACACTATCGCGCGACGGACCTCGATGCGGTGCGGTCCGAGGTCGATCGGTACTGGGAAGATGTGCTCGGCACGGTCCACGTGAAGACGCCGGACCGATCTATGGATATCATGTTGAACGGCTGGCTGTTGTATCAGACGCTTGCCTGCCGTGTCTGGGCCCGCTCCGCGTTCTATCAGGCGAGCGGAGCCTATGGCTTCCGCGATCAGCTGCAGGATGGCATGGCGCTGGCGACCGTGCGCCCGGCGATGACTCGCGAGCATTTGTTGCGCGCCGCCGCTCGGCAGTTTGTCGAGGGCGACGTCCAGCATTGGTGGCTGCCGCATTCCGGCCAGGGCGTACGCACGCGAATTTCAGATGATCGTGCGTGGCTTGCCTATACCGTCGCCCACTATGTCGAAGCAACCGGAGACGCCGCCGTTCTCGGCGAGGTGGTGCCGTTCCTCGAAGGTCAGAAGCTGGAGTCCGGCGAGCATGACAGCTTCTTCCAACCGACGATCTCGGACGAGACGGCCACGCTGTTCGAGCATTGTGCCCGGGCTCTCGACCAAAGCCTTGCAGTCGGCAGCCATGGGCTGCCCTTGATCGGCACAGGCGACTGGAACGATGGCATGAACCGCGTCGGCGAACATGGCAGGGGCGAGAGCGTCTGGCTCGGTTGGCTCCTCCACGCTGCGCTCATGGCCTTTGCGCCGCTCGCCGAAGCCAACCGCGAGACCAGCCGCGCCGCGACGTGGCGCGCACATGCGGCCGCACTGCAAGCGTCGCTCGAGCGCGAGGCATGGGATGGCGAGTGGTACCGGCGCGGTTGGTTCGATGACGGCACACCGCTCGGCTCGGCGACGAGCGAGGCCTGCCGGATCGATTCGCTTGCCCAGTCCTGGGCGGCGATCTCGGGTGCCGCGGATCCAGACCGCGCAGCCCGCGCCATGGTGGCGGTTGAGCGGGAATTGATCCGCTCCAAAGACGGGCTCGCGCTGCTATTCGCGCCGCCGTTCGACAAGACATCCCTCGACCCGGGTTACATCAAGGGCTATCCGCCGGGCATCCGCGAGAACGGCGGCCAATATACCCACGCGGCCGCGTGGTCGGTGATGGCGTTCGCCGCGCTCGGCGAAGGCGACAAGGCGGCGGGGCTGTTCTCGCTGCTGAATCCGATCAATCACGCCCGCACCCGTGCGGAGATTCACCGCTACAAGGTGGAGCCCTACGTCGTCGCCGCCGACATCTACGCTGCGCCTGGCCACGTCGGGCGAGGCGGGTGGACCTGGTACACCGGCTCTGCCGGATGGATGCAGCGGGCCGGTATCGAGAGCATCCTCGGGCTGAGATTAGAGGGGGAGTTCTTGCGCCTGGATCCCTGTATCCCGAAGGACTGGCCGAGCTTCGAGATGACGGTTCGATACGGCGCGGCGCGATACGAGATCAGGGTGGAGAATCCTAGCGGAGTGTCCGGGGGCGTATTGTCCGCGACGCTCGACAGAGCGGCAGTCACCGGGCGGCCGTTGCGCTTGCGGCTGCTGGACGACGCGCGGGTCCACCATATCCAAGTGACGCTGGGAATGTCGGCGGTGCCGGACGCTGGACGAGAGGATGGTGTGCGGCAATCCGCCGGCTCGCTCTGAGAACAGGGATGGATCGAAGCGCAGACCAGTGTACATTATGGTACGGGCCGATCCCCAGCCGCCGCTCGAAGGCGAGTCGTCTGGGCAATATGACTGCGGGGAGAGTGCCTATGGGCGAGAAGAAATCGGCGCCACGGAGGGCGCAGCGAAAGCCAGCCAAAGCCAAGCAGGTCCAGGAAGCCGCGAAGGTACCGCGCTTCGATGACCGCGCGTTCCTGACGTCGGTGGGGGCGGGACGGTCCAGCGCGGCCCTCAGGCCGAAGGAGATTGTCTATCGGCAGGGAGATGCGGCGGATGCCGTCTACTACATCGAAGCAGGCAAAATCCAGCTCACGGTGGTCTCCGAACAGGGCAAAGAGGGTGTCATCGCCATGCTTGAGCCCGGCGAGTTCTTCGGCGAGGGATGCATCGCCGGCCAGCCATTTCGGATGGCGTCCGCTACCGCCACGGCAAGGTCGACGATCGTTCGGATCGAAAAGGCCGCGATGATCCGGGTGCTCCACGAACAGCCGGCAATGTCGGAAATGTTCATGGCGTTTCTGTTGTCGCGCAACATCCAGATCGAGGCGGATCTGGTCGACCAATTGTTCAATTC
>DASRRI010000053.1:0-5415 GCA_035695765.1 Dongiaceae bacterium | reverse complement strand
CCGCAGGCCTCAATCGCTATCAGCGTCGGCGCAAGCTTCGAGAAGAACGGCACAACTTGACTGCGCCGCAACTTCTTCTTCAGCACCGGCTGCTCCCGAACATCAACCCCATGCAGCTGAAAAACACTCTTGGACGTATCCATACCAATGCGGATAGGCTTCTCCATGGACGGCTCCTTTCAATGAGATCTGCAACGACCTCATTCTGGCACATCGATGCCGTGCGGGGGCCGTCCACACCATCACGAGTTGTTCCAAAGCAGCGTGATCTTGCCCAACAGGACTCGTGGATGGTCGGACCAAGTCCGACCATGACGACTAAGGGAGAGCCGTTACGCGACTGTGTAGTCCTTGTATTTGTCGAGCAGGCGCTTGGGTTTCTTCAGCGCGTCGCGGCGGAATGGATCGCCAAGCTCCTGCGTCACCATCAATTCAAGGATGGTAGGCTTGTTGTTGGCTACGGCCTGCTTCAACGCGTCGCCGACTTCGCCCGGATGGCTGACGGTAATGCCCTCTGCGCCCATCGACTTCGCGATGCCGGCGAAGCTCGGGTTTTTCAGGTTCGTGCCGACATAACGGTCGGCGTAGAAATCCACCTGGTTCTTCTTCTCCGCGCCCCACTGGCCGTTGTTGAACACGACGGCGACGACCGGAATGTTCTCGCGCACGCAGGTCAGCGTTTCCTGCAGGCTCATGCCCCAGGCGCCGTCGCCGACAAAGGCGATGGCCGGCCGATCGGGTGCCGCCACCTTGGCGCCGATCGCGGTCGGGAAGGCGTAGCCGCAATTGCCGAAGCTCATGGCCGCGAAGAAGCTCTGCGGCTGGTCGAACCGCAGGTAGGAGTTGGAGACCGAACAGATGTTGCCGATATCGGTCGTGACCATGGCGTTCTTCGGCATGGCCTTTTCCAGCTCGCGCAAGGCACGGCGCGGCGCGATCGGCGCGCCTTCCTTCATCGACCAGTCCGTCAGCTCGTTCTCCCACAGCTGCTGCTGCTTCTTCACCTCCAGCAATCGTGCTTCCTTGTTGCCGTGCGCCGCGATGCTCGAATTCAGCGTCTGCAGGCGATACAGGATCTCCGCCGCCGCCTTGCCCGCATCGCCATGCACCCCGACATGCATCGGCTTCACCAGGCCGAGGACGCGGTGATTGATGTCGACCTGGATCAGCTTGGCATCTTTCGGCCAATATTCGATGCCGTGCTGCGGCAATGTGCCGAATGGGCCGAGGCGGCTGCCGAGTGCCAGCACCACGTCGGCCTGCGCGATCACCTTCATCGCAGCCTTGGAGCCCTGGTAGCCGAGCGGCCCGCACATCAGCGGATGGGACTTCGGGAAAGCATCGTTGTGCAGGTAAGAGGTGACGACCGGCGCCTGGAGATATTCGGCGAGCTTGATCGCCGCTGCCTGCGCACCGCCCATGACCACGCCGCCACCTGCCATGATGACGGGGAACTTGGCTTCGGCGAGCAGCTTGGCGGCCTCATCCAAACTCTCCGGACCGCCGGCGCCGCGCTCGATCCTGATCGGCTTCGGGATCGTCACGTCGATCTCGCCATAGAACAGATCGCGCGGGATGTTGATCTGGGTCGGTCCGCGCTCGGCCAGCGCGTAGTCGAAGCAGCGGCTGGTCAGCTCCGCGATGCGGGCGTTATTGCTAACGTGGGCCTGGAACTTGGTGATCTTGGAAAAGATCGGCATCTGGTCGGTTTCCTGGAAGCCGCCCAGTCCTATGGAGTTGGCACCGGTCTCTGGTGTGATCATCACCACCGGCGAATGCGCCCAATAGGCCGCGGCGATCGCGGTCACAAAATTGGTGATGCCGGGCCCGTTCTGCGCGATGCAGACACCCTGCCTGCCGCTGACCCGCGAATATCCGTCCGCCATGTGGCCGGCGCCCTGCTCGTGTGCGACCGAAATGAAGCGGATGCCGGCCGGCTCGAAAATGTCGAGTGCGTCCATATAGGCCGAGCCGACGATGCCGAAGATGTGCTTGACGCCATGCGCGGCGAGCGTTTCGACAAAGGCCTCGGACGGCGTCATGCGGGTCATGGCGGTGCACTCCTGATCACTGGATCATGAGAGCATAGGAGCCGCGTTGGCCCAGTGATAGGTCCAGCATTTTGTGCCGCGTTGGGCCAGCCTTGCGAGTTGTCATCCCGGCCAAGCCGCGATAGCGGCGCAGAGCCGGACCTATGCCATCTATCAGCGTCGCGGAATTGCCGCATAGGTCCCGCTCGCGCGGAGCCTGTCCTTGGGCCGCGCAAAGTGCGGACCCGAGGGCTTGGCCGGGATGACAATCTGATGCGGCGGCTCTATCCCCGCTTCAACTGCTCACGCACGGTTTCGGCGAGCAGTTTGATGCCCGGTTCGATGCGCTCGGTGGGGATGGAGGAAACGCCCAGGCGGAAGTAGTTGGCGGGGCCGGGCTGGGCCATGAAATGGACCGCGCCGGGTTCTATCACCACGCCACGCTTCAGCGTCTCTTTTTCCACCACGTTCATGTCGAGCTGCTTCGGCCCCCGGATCCACAAGGCCGTCCCGCCGGCCGTGAGATTGACCGTGAATTCGGGCAAATGCTTGACGAGGGCCGTCACCGCCGCGGCCAGCCGCTCGCGATAGACATTGCACAGGCGCCGCAGCAGCGCGTCGTGATGCCCGTCCGCCAGGAACATCGCGACGGTGCGCTGATTGTTGGCGGCGGGGTGGCGGATCATCAGGCGGCGCAGGGCGCGCGCTTCGCGGATCAGCTCGGCGGGGCCCACCATGAATCCCAGGCGCAGGCCGGGCGCCAGGGTCTTCGACAGGGACGAGATGAAGATCACGCGGTTGTTGCGGTCGAGCGATTTCAGCGCCGGCTGGGGCGAGCCCTGATGCGCCAGCTCGCTCTCATAATCATCCTCGATCACTACAACGTCCGATGCGGCCGCGCGCTCCAGCAGCGCCTGCCGGCGCTCGAGCGACATGGTGACGGTGGTCGGAAATTGGTGGCTCGGCGTTACATAGGAATAGTCGCAAGTGTCGAACTCCGAGCTCAGCACCATGCCCTGCTCATCGACGCCGATGCCGATGACACGTCCGGCATGCAAGCTCGCGATGTTGCGCGCGTCGGTATAGCCCGGGTTCTCGATGCCAAAGATGGTGTCGCGGTCGAACAGCAGGCTCGCGATCAGATAAAGCGCATTCTGCGCGCCGACCGTGACCAGGATCTCGTCCGCCGCTACGCGGACACCACGGCGCGGCAGCAGGCGGGTGCGGATCTGCTCCACCAGCAGCGGGTCATCGTCGGCGAAGCGGTCCTTGGACCAGTCGCGCACAGCAGTAACGCTGAGCGCCTGGCGCGAGCATTCGCGCCACGCCGCCAACGGAAATAGCCCCTGATCGACCTGGCCGTATATGAAGGGGTACGGAAAATCCTGCCAATTGGCCGGTTTGACAATATTCCTTTGCGCACCGGCATGCAGGCGAAAACGGTTCTGCCAGTCCGGCGCGGCGCGCATCGCCGGCGCCTTTGCCTCTCTGGCTTGATCGCTGGTGTCGGAAGTGCGCACCCGGCCGCCCAGGATTTCCGGGTTGGCGAAGAAGCCGCTGCGCTCGCGCGCGATCAGGAACCCTTCCTCCACCAGGTCCTGATAGGCCAGTACGACTGTATTGCGTGCGATCTTCAGCGACTGGGCAAGCGACCGGCAGGAAGGGAGAGGGCTGCCCGGCGGAATCTGGCCATCCAGAATGGCCGAGACCAGCATACGACGCAGCTGCGCCTGCAAAGTCGTGCCCTTATCTGGCTCAAGATGAAACAAAAATGTCCGCGAAGGGTGGCCCAAGGCATTCTCCCCACTGGCACCATCACGAGGCATATAAACCGGTCTCAATTCCGTGACGGAACTATAGCAGCTGCGTGAAATATCCGTGAAGCAAGTTGCCAGTTACGCGCAACTTCCACTAGGCTCCTCAATGGCATGAAGTTCGGGGAGCAGGCGTCAGAGCGTTGCAGATCCGGTTGGACCAGAACTTTGGGCCAGCCGGGTGTCTCAGCGCCTACTCCCGAAACGTCGGTCGGCCCATCGGCCGCCGGGCCAATTCGTCGAGGGAGGTACTGATGACGAAGTTTTCCAAAGATCAAATGGGGACGCGCGAGACGTTGCTCGCGGCCCGCGCTTTCAATCGCCGCACCATGCTGAAGGGCACCGTGGCCGCCGCGGCTGCTCTCGGCTTTCCGATGATCGTCAAGGATGCGTTCTCATCCTCCGGCACGGTCAATTTCATGGGTTGGGCGGGCTATGATTTCAAGACCGCGTTCTCGGGATTCACCGAGGCGACGGGCATCAAGATGAACTTCATCGAGCAGCCCGATCAGGACGCGATGTTCGCCCAGTGCAAGCTCGCCTTGCAGACCGGCGCGGTCGACGTCGTTGAGCCGACCCTCGATCGCGTGCCGAGTTGGGTTTCCAACGGCATCATCCAGCCGTGGGACACCAGCAAGCTCGTGCTGACCAACTATCTCGACGGCGTTCCGGGCGGCAAGCCGGGCGATGCCGGCGAGATCCAAGGCAAGCGCTACTTCGTTCCATCGGTCTGGGGCACCGAGGCCCTGACGTTCAGCAAGAGCGAGGCGCCGGAGGAGTACGGCAAGGCGAGCCTCGGCGACCTCTTCGATGACAAATACGAAGGCAAGGTCACGCTGCGCGCCCATTCCTCGCTGGCCGCGATGGGCCGGTGGCTCGATTCCCAGGGCAAGCTGCCGAAGCCCTGGCTCGACGGCTACAAGGACGAGGCTACGATGAAGCAGCTGTGGGACATCGCGCTCGCCGAGTGCATCAAGCACAAGGCGAACGTGGCGCAGTGGTGGGCGAGCGAGAATGACGCCCAGGCCGCGTTCCGGACCAACGGCTGTGTCCTCGGCCTGACGTGGGACTCGACCGGGGCGAACATGGCATCCGAAGGTTTCGGCTTCATCGCACCGAAGGAAGGCGCCTTCGCCTGGAGCCAGGGCCTCTTCCTGATGAAGAATGCCAAGAACGCCGAACAAGGCCACGAATTCGCCAAGTGGATCTCGACCGCCGATGGCGCCTCCGCCTGGGCTTCCGCCTTCAAGGCGAACCCGGTCGGCAAGGGCGGCATCGAAAAGATGGATCCCGCGGTCTCGGCCTTCTACAAGTCGGCCTATCCGGGCGATGCCCTGCAGAAGCTGTGGTGGTGGCCGGCGCAGGACGCCTGGTTCATCAAGCTGCGCGGCGAATACGCCGATAAGTGGAAGGCGGCCTAACATTACAGTTGCCTTTTCGGAAGGTTTCTGAATCTATGGGCAACCATGATTCAGAGATCGTGGACGCGGGCAGCGTCGATTGAGGAGACGCTTGCGTTGTGGGCGGCGTCGCTTCGGGAGATCAAGAAGCGGATACGACCGTTGTTCACG
>DASRRI010000052.1:0-23237 GCA_035695765.1 Dongiaceae bacterium | reverse complement strand
CCCTCGCAGAAGGCGCTGGCATCGTTCTTGAAGAGGACCGGTTCGCCGCGCCGCGGCTCCACTTCGTGGCAAATGGCGGTGAGGGGCGAGGTCTTGTTGCTGAAAGCCGGCCCTCCCTCCGGCGACAGCGGCTCAAGCGGCCGCGGCGGCACGGCGTCGAAGTCGCGTCTATAGGCCGTATGGATCGGCAGAACGTCCTGCGCCCGCGCCGCTTGCAGCAGTATGCGCGCGTTGGCAAGTACGGTGTCGAAGTTCGCGACGGCGTAGTGCGGGACGTGCCTTTGCTCCTCCTGCAGATCGATGAGGATGAGGGAAGTGCGCCGCCGATCGATGGAAAGCAGGCGCCGCATCTAGATCTGCTTCTCCAGCAGGTCGTCCTCGAACGGGAAGCGCGAGATCACCTCCGGCCCATGTTCGGTCACCAGGACCTCTTCCTCCAGCTTCACGCCCTCGCGCCCGTTTTTCTCACCGATATAGCTTTCGACGCTGACCACCATGCCGGGCTGCAGCACACCTTCGCGCCCATAGGTCGCGAAATCGATGGCGTGGGCGATGAATGGCGTCTCGCCATGCATCCCGACGCCGTGCATGACCGAGGTGTAGCGCTGGTCCACGAAGCGCGCGGGAATGCGCCAGGCATTGTCCGCAACCTCGCGGAAGGTCATGCCCGGCTTGATGATGCTTATGTTGTGCTGAATCTGGTCGTACGACATGCGATAGAGCATTTTCTGATAGGCGGTCGCCCTACCCGGCCCGCATCGGAAAGTGCGCGAGAAATCGGAGAAATAGCCGTAGCAACCGATCATGTCGGTATCCAACGCCACCAGCTCTCCCGGGCGGACGCGCCGTCCGCTCGCTTCGTTGAACCAGGGATTGGTGCGCTGGCCCGATGACAGCAGCCGGGTCTCGATGAACTCACCGCCCTGCCGGATGACCTCTTGGTACATGACGGCAAACAGCTCGATCTCGGTCACGCCGGGGCGCACCGCATCGCGCACCGCCGCAACGGCGGATTCGGCGCCGGCCATGCTGATCTGCAGGCATTGAACCTCTTCGGTCGTCTTGATGGCGCGGACCGCCAGGATCTCGCCCTGGCAATCGACCACCTGCAGGCCGCGCTTCTCCAGCGCCAGCGCCTGGATATGGCTGCACCGGTCCATGCCGACCTTCGTCGAGCCACCGCCATGTGCGCGCATCAGCTCGGCGATCTCGGCGGCGAAGGGGCCGGCAGTCTCGTTGTCGCGGCCGGAGACCGACGACCAGACCAGCTTGCTCGGCCGCACCTCGCTCACCGTGTCGACCACGGCGCTCACGTGATAGCTCCGCGGATAATCGAACAGGACGATGGGGCCGGAGACCGGGATGAAGAAATAGCGCGTCGAGTTGCGCAGGAAATAGCCGAACATGTTGCGCGTGCCGGTGGCGTAGCGCTGGTTGTACGGATCGAGCAGAACGATGCCGCCGTAGCCGGCCTCGGTCATCCAGGCACGCAGCCTGGCGAGGCGCCCATCGCGCAGCTTTTTGGTATCGACCGCCGGCGGCTCGGTATCCGACAACCACATCCCGTTGGAGGTGTCGCCACCCAACGGATGGCGCATCGGATCAGTGAAGTCGATATCGTCTAAACGGGTCGGGTCCGCTGTAACAATGCTCATGATGCCTCCCAGCACGCGCTGGAATCATGCGGCAGCGTTCCAGCACGTGGTGTGCCGTTTCACCGGAATTATGTGCTGAATCTTGCGAACCCTGATCAGCGCCGCAGCTGGCCCGGCGTCTTGCGATAGGTCCGGCGAAAGGCCCGTACGAAAGCGGGATAGTCGGTGTAGCCGCAGGCAAGGCCGACCTCGTGGATCGGCAAGGAGGAATGGATGAGCAGGTCGTTCGCGCGCTCCATGCGCATCTGGCGGAAATAATCGCCAGGGCCCAGCCGGACGTCCGCGCGGAAGGCACGGTCGAGCTTCCAGACCGACACGCCAAGGCGGCGGGCAATCCGGGCGATGGTCTCTCCCCGCTCCATTCGTTCTTCCATCCGCGCGACCGCGGCCAGCACCAGATCGCTGCGGATGCCGGTGCGGAGGCGCAATTGCAGCTTCTCGCGGTCTGCGTCGGCGCGGATGCGATCGTGGACGAACCATTCGGCGACGCGGCGCGCCATCGTCGCTCCGTGGTGCCGCTCGATGATGTCGAGCATCATGTCGAAGGCGCCGACACCGCCGGCCGACGTGAAGCGCGTCCGGTCGATCACGTAAACCGTCCTGCGTAGCGAGATATTCGGGAATGCTTCGACGAAGGCCGGCTGGCTGCGCCAATGGAGCGTGCAGGCGTAATCGTCGAGCAATCCGGCGCGCGCCAGATAGAAGGCGCCGTCGGCCACGCTCCCCAGATGTGCGCCACGGCGAAGGTTCTTGCGGATCCATTTGATCGGCTGCTGCGCGGTGAGCTGGTCAGCATCGCCGCCCGAGCAGACGATGATGAAATCCGCCGGCGGATCCTCCTTCACTGAGAAGTCGGGGTTGAGGCTGATCCCGTTCGAAGCAGTGATCGGCTTGCCGTCGGGCGCGACCGTGCTCCAGCTATAGGGCGGCTCGGCACCCAGGGCATTGGCGGCGCGGAGTGGCTCGATGACCGCGCTGAAGGCCATCATCGGGAAGCCGGGGAAGAGCAGGATCGCGAACCGACGGGCGGCACCAACGACCTGCTTGCTCGCTCCTTGATGCCGCTCCATGCACTTACCTGCAACGCTCCCCGTCCCATGCGATCATGCCATAGCTTGTTGCGGGCCTGGGAGCAGCTAACCCTTGCACCGGGCGACCTCCGCCAGCGCCATGAGCCCACTGGTCCCTTGACAGCGTCGGGTCGCGTTGATTTACTTTCCAAAACGTTTTGGATTGGGAAAATGGGCTCGATCCGCACCCTGGCCGGGTCTCTCGGCCTGTCTATTACCACTGTGTCCCGGGCGCTCGACGGTTATCCCGACGTGGCGGAGGAGACGCGCGAACGCGTGCGCAAGGCCGCCGATGAGCTGGGCTATCGGCCCAACGCTGCCGCGCGGCGCCTGCGCAAGGGCAGCGGCGAGACTGTGGCTTTCGTCATGCCGACCGAGCCGGGACGCTTCTACGAGCCGGTCTTTGCCGAGCAGCTTGCGGCGATCGGCGAGCAGCTTTCGGAACACCATCACGATCTGGTCCTGCTGGCGGCCCGGCCAGGGCCGGACGAGGCCGCGCTCTATCGCCGCCTTGTCGAAGGCCGCCGGGCCGACGCTTTCATCGTCGTGCGCACCCGCAAGGACGATGAGCGTGTGCATTATCTGCAGCAGAAGAGCGTCCCCTTCATCTGCCACGGCCGGACCGACAGCACTCAGCCCTACGCCTACATCGATGGCGACGGCGAAGCCGGTTTTCACGAGCTGACCGCACGGCTGATCGCACGCGGCCACCGGCGCATCGCGCTGCTATCCGCGCCGACAAGCCTCATGTTTGCCGCGCGTCGGGCCGCCGGTTGGCGTGCGGCAATGGCAGAAGCCGGGCTCGCGACCACTCTGATGGCAGAGGAGGCGCACACGGAAGAAGGCGGCCACGCGCTGGCAACGCGGTTCCTGGCGCTGTCGGAGCGTCCGACAGCCATAATCTGCGCGACCGACCGCATGGCGGTGGGCGCGATGCGGGCGATCGAAAGCGCGGGGCTGACAGTCGGAAGCGACATCGCTGTCACGGGTCACGACAACATACCCGCCTCGCTCTTCACCGATCCGCCTTTGACCACCATGGAGCTGCCGATGCGCGAGGTCGGAAAGCGCCTGGCCGAGATGGTGCTGGCGCGGCTCGGCGGCGCGGACATCCGCGACCTGCAGGAGGTTCGGCCACTCATTCAGCATCCGCGGGCATCTTCCGGGGAAGGAGCCTGAGGCACGGCAAATCAAACGGCCGACAGAGCCGCCATTCAGATAACCCCATGACGACGGGAGGAGACCATGAGACCACGCATGAAGACCGCACTCGCGGCAATCCTGCTTTCCAGCGCCCTGGCTGCTGCATTACCGGCGATCGCTCAAGAAGAGATTGATTTCCTTTCCACGCAGTTGCGCCCGATCGAAGAGGCACAGAAGGTCCGCGACACCATTCTCAAGGACTTCGACGGCTCGGTGAACTATCTGGTCGAGGAGCCGCCGCAATTCGACGTGCGCATGCGGGCCGAAGGCCAGGCCGGCAAGCGCACCATCGACCTGGTGGGTGCGCTGCATGGCGAACTGCAGCCGCTGGCCGCGACCGAGCTCGATGCCATCGACGATGTGGCGGCGAAGCTGGCCGACCGCGGTATTCCAGCGAACCTGATGGAGCTGGGAAAGCTCGGCACCGGCAAGCAGGTCTACGTGCCGTGGATGCAGGCGACCTTCATCATGGTCGCGCGCAAGGAAGCGCTCGAATACCTGCCACAGGGCGCCGACATCAACAAGCTGACCTATGAGCAGCTCGCGGCCTGGGCGAAGGCGATCTCGGACAAGACCGGCCAGCGCGTGCTCGGCTTCCCCGCCGGGCCCAAGGGTCTTATGCACCGCTTCTTCCAGGGCTATCTCTATCCATCCTACACCGGCGGCGTGGTCACGCCGTTCAAGTCGTCGGAAGCCGAGGCAATGTGGAAGGAGTTCAAGAACCTCTGGCAATACGTCAACCCGAACTCCACCAGCTATGACTTCATGCAGGATCCGCTGTTGTCGGAGGAAGTGTGGATCGCTTTCGACCACGTCGCGCGCGTGAAGGAGGCGCTGGTCGAAGCGCCGGACGATTTCGTCACCTTCCCCGCCCCAGCCGGCCCGAAGGGGCGCGGCTACATGCCGGTGATCGCTGGCCTCGCGATTCCGAAGAATGCACCCGACCGCGCCGCCGCCGCCGCGCTGATCGAGTATCTCACCAAGCCCGAGACGCAGGTCACCACCGCGCAGGAGGTCGGATTCTTTCCGGTGGTGAAAGCGGAGTTGCCGGCTGACCTCTCGCCCGGCATCAAGCTGATTGCCGATGCGGTTGCGAAGACCCAGGGTGCAGATGACGCGGTGGCTGCCCTGCTGCCGGTCGGGCTGGCGGACAAGGGCGGCGAGTTCAACAAGATCTATCTGGATACGTTCCAGCGGATCGTCCTGCGTGGTGAGACCCCGCGAACCGTGCTCGATGAGGAAGGCAAGGCACTCGCTGACATCATGGCGGCGACCAAGGCGCCATGCTGGCAACCCGACAAGCCCAGCCAGGGCGCCTGTCCGGTGAACTGACTTTGAACGCTCTGCTGCAGTCCCCTCCCCCACCTTGGGGGAGGGAGAAGTGGACCGCGTCATGATCCGGGCTCGCACATCGTTGCTGCCGTATCTGCTGCTGGCGCCGTCGCTGCTGTTCCTGGCGGCGTTGTTCCTCGTGCCGCTGGTGCAGACGGTTGGTCTGTCATTGACCGAGAATGGCATTGCGTCGCTCGCCAACTATCAGCGCATGGTGACCGACCTCAACTTCCTGCCCGCGCTTCGCAACACGTTCGTGCTCGTCATCGTGGTCGTGCCGGTGCAGGTCATTTTTGCGCTCGGCATGTCGATGATGCTGCAGAAGCTGAGCCTTGGCCGCGATCTCGTCCTGTGGATCTGGACCATCCCGCTCGGCGTGTCCGATCTGGCGGCGGGCCTCGTCTGGCTCGCGATCCTGCAGGATCGCGGCTACCTGAACTCGGCGCTGATGGGATTGGGCATCATCGACGGGCCGACCCCTTGGCTGACCTATGAGACGCCAGTCGCCTTGTTCTTCAGCGTGGTGGCGGCCGAAATCTGGCGCGCCACCGCCATCGTGCTGGTGATCCTGGTCGCAGGACTGCAACTCATCCCCAAGGAATATGCCGAGGCAGCGGAGGTGTTCGGCGCGCGGCCCTGGACCATCTTCCGACGCATCACCCTGCCGCTCCTGCGGTCCAGCCTGCAGACGGCTTTGATCCTGCGGACCGTCCTGGCGTTCGAAGTCTTCGCCGTCGTCTACGCCATCGGCGGGCGCAACTTCCCGGTCCTGGTGGGCGAAGCTTTCGTCTGGCAGAACGACAACCAGAATACCGGCGTCGCGGCTGCCTACGCGGTCTTGATCGTCGCGATCTCTCTGGCTTCGACCGTCTTCTATCTACGCGCCTTGCGCACGCCGCCGGAGCAGCAGCCATGACAGGTCCGCGCCGGACGCTCTATGGAGCAGGCATCCTCGCGATCTGCGCCTGGGTGCTGGTGCCGATCTATTTCATCGCACTGGGTGCGTTCGGCGGCCGAGGCGGCGCGTTCGCATGGCCGAAGACAGGACTGCCAACGCATCTGTCGCTTTCCGCCATGCAGCGTTTCCTCGAGATCGATGGCGTGTGGAGCGCCGCGCTCAACAGTGTGATCGCGGCCGGGCTCTGCATGCTGCTGTCGATCGCTCTCGGCGCGCCGGCCGGCTATGCGCTGGCGCGATTCAGCTTCCGCGGGGCCAATCTCTATCGGCTGATGATCCTGATGACGCGTGCCTTTCCGCTCGCCATCCTGGCGCTGCCGCTGACGGTTTCCTTCATCCGCATCGGGCTCTACGACACGCCATACGGCGTCGCGCTGATCCACACCGCCCTTGCCCTGCCCTTCGCCGCGCTCATCACCTCCAGCCTGTTCGTCGGCATTCCGCGTGAGCTGGAGGAAGCGGCCTGGATCTTCGGCTGCACGCGCTGGCAGGCTTTTCGCAAGATCGTGCTGCCGCTCGCCTTGCCCGGCATTGCGGCGACCGCGATCTTCGCCTTCGTCATCTCCTGGAACGAGGTGTTTGCCGCCTCGATCCTGACGGTGCGCGAGCGGACGTTGACTGCCTACCTGCTGAAGATCCTGGCTGAATCGCCGCTCCACTACCGGTTCGCGGGCGGCCTGCTGCTGATCGTTCCATCCGTAATCTTCATCTTCGCGGTGAGGAAATATCTCTTCGCGATGTGGGGCATTGCAAACCGCTGAGGCATCCATGGCTGATATCGAGATCGAGCGTGTGCGCAAGGATTTTGGAGCCGTCCGGGCCCTCGACGAAATCACGCTGCACGTTGCGGATGGCGAGTTCGTGGCGCTGCTCGGCCCCTCCGGCTGCGGCAAGACGACGTTGCTGCGGATCATCGCCGGCCTGGAATCGCAAAGCGGCGGCCGCATCGTGATCGGTGGACGCGATCTCAGCGACGTGCCGACCCGCAATCGCCGCCTTGCCATGGTGTTCCAGAACTATGCGGTGTTTCCACACATGAGCGTCTACGAGAACATCGCCTTCGGCCTTCGGATGCAAGGCGCCGACGCTGCGCGCGTGGAGCAACGGGTGAAGCGCGCCGCCGGCTTGCTGCATATCGAAATGCTGCTCGATCGCTATCCGGCCAAGCTTTCCGGTGGACAGCGCCAGCGGGTCGCTGTCGCGCGTGCCCTTGCGGTCGAGCCGCCTGTGCTGCTGATGGACGAGCCGCTCTCCAACCTCGACGCACTGCTGCGCCTGGAGATGCGCGCCGACCTCAAGGCGATTCTGCAGGAAGCTGGCACCACTACCATCTATGTGACTCACGACCAGACGGAGGCCATGGGCCTGGCCGACCGCATCGCCGTCATGCATGGCGGCAGGATCGTTCAGTTCGACGCGCCGATGGCAGTCTATAGCCAGCCGGAATCGACCTTCGTCGGCGGCTTCGTCGGCAGCCCGCCCATGAATTTCATCAAGGTAGAGGTGACGGGCGGAGCAGCCAAGCTTGGCGCACTGTCTCTGCCGGCACCTGTTGCGTCGGGGCGATTGCTGGCCGGCATCCGCGCCGAAGATTTTGCGCTGGTGGAACGTGAGAAGGGCTTGCCTTTTAACGTGCTGGTGGTCGAGCCGCTCGGATCGCATGCGCTGATGACCGGCCGGGTCGCAGACCAGGTGATCCGTGTCGTTGCGCCGCCGGATACGGCGCACGCGGCCGGGACAGAGATCGGGCTCGCGCCGGTCCTGCAACGCATCGTCTGGATGGATGCCGAATCCGGCCAAGCCTTGGGAAGGAGCTCATGACAGTCACGATTGCCGCCGCCCGCGATATCCTGAAGGCGAACGATCGGGGCGGCTACACGGTTCCGACCAGCCGGCTCTATCCATTTCAGTGGAACTGGGACTCGGCCTTTGTTGCGCTGGGCTGGGCGACCTTCGACGAGGCGCGGGCGTGGCGCGAATTGGAACGGCTGGTCGAAGGCCAGTGGGACGACGGCATGCTGCCGCACATCATCTTCCACGCGCCGAGCGATGAGTATTTTCCGGGACCGGAGGTGTGGGGCACCCATCACCACCCGGCGACGTCTGGCATCACCCAGCCGCCGGTGCTGGCGACCTCCATCCGGCTTCTGCTCGAGAGCGCGAAGGACACGGCGGAGGCAGAGGCGCGTGCCGCTTCGCTCTATCCACGCGCATTGGCGCTGCACCGGTGGTGGACGGAGGCGCGCGACCGGCAGCACAGCGGCCTGGTCGCGATCCTGCATCCCTGGGAATCCGGCATGGACAATAGCCCGGCCTGGGATACTGCCCTGGCGCGCGTGCCAGCGTCGCCATCAACACCAATCAAGCGGCGCGACACCAGTCACGTGCATGCCGACATGCGGCCGAGCCAGGCTGATTACGAGCGCTACATCACACTGGTTGACCTCTATCGCAGTCACGCCTGGGCGCCGGACCGGATGTGGGAAGCGACGCCGTTCAAGATCGCCGATATTTCCATCAACGCGATCCTGCACCGTGCTGAGACCGACCTGCTCGCCCTCGCCGGGCGGTTCGGTTCACCCGCCGACCATAGCGAGATCGCGCAGCGCCTCCAAAGCCAGCGCGCGGCGATCGCCCGGCTGTGGAGCGATGCGGCCAATCTCTATCAGTCTCTCGACCTCATCACTGGAGAGCGCATCGAAGTTGCAACCAGCGGCGGCCTCCTGCCCTTGTTCGCGCGCATCCCGACCGACGATCAGGCCGTGCGCATGGCGGGCGAGATCCAGCGCTGGGGACAGAAGATACGCTATCTGGTTCCGAGCCTATCGCCGTTCGATCCGCGCTTTGAGCCGAAGCGCTACTGGCGCGGGCCGGTCTGGGCCATCGTCAACCGCATGATCACCGATGGCCTGAACGGCTATGAGAATGCCGCACTGGCCACGCGAATCCGCGACGATACCCGAACCCTCATGCGCCAGAGTGGCTTTGCGGAATATTACGACCCGGCCACCGGCGAAGGCCTCGGCGGCGGCAGTTTTTCCTGGACGGCAGCCATGGCCTTGAGCTGGGCGGTGCCGTAACAGGAGCGGGATCGAGAGCCAAGCCTGACTCAACGCGGATTCGATGGGCTGGACAAGATAGCGATCGATGATCGCTGCAGCTCCCGGTCGCACCGTCATAACTCATGGAAATGATCGCGCGCGGATGGGCGATACTGTCGGCCGACGGTCCATGCGCGCCTTGTGCCAATACCCATAAGCAGGCGGCCTCTGCCGTCCCGACACCCTCGCTCCTTGCTCAACGAAGCTGTGACTTTCCTGTGTGCAAAACGACGCGCGTCGACCGAGCCAACCATTTCTGATTAGTTTCTCATATGAGACTTCTTGCACGAAGTATTCCGTCATCATATTTCCGAATTCTGCTCCTTGTGCTCCTGCTGTCATTCCGATCCAACCCAGGCCTCGCGCTCGAATACAAAACGGAGCTTGCTCCCCTCCAGGACCAGATATTGGAAGAAGCCGCCAAGGCCAGTTCCGTGTTGATTGAGCTGGAAGCAAAGCCGCCCGACAGTCTCTATGGTCTCTATCGCCGCGCGCAGGAGGATAAGCTGAGACTTGAGAAGGCCTTGCGTTCCTCAGGCTATTATGACGGTGAGGTATCGATTGAGATCGCCGGCCGGTCGGTGGACGAGCCGGCCACAACGGAGAATGAGCCGGAGAGCAAGGCCAGCATCCCCGTGACGATCGAGCTTCATCCGGGCAAGCTCTATCGTCTGCGCAAGATCACCGTCACCGGCGCGGAGGACCTTCCGGGCAAGCTGCGGCCGGAGCTTGCAGCCAAAGCGCCCGCACGTGCCGCCGATATCATGGCCGAGCAGGACCGGCTTCTGAACGCCGTGCTCGCCCAGGGCTACGCGTTCGCGTCGGTGAAGCTGGCGCCGGCGCTCGTCGATCACAAGGACCGGACGGTATCGGTCGAGTACGTCGTCGACCACGGTCCGCGCGCGAAGATCGGCGATATCCATGTCAAAGGCCTCGATCGCGTGGACGCGGAATTTGTCAACCGCCGGCTGGCCGATTTCACCGGCAAGTCCTACGCACCCAGCGAAATCACCAGTCTGCGGGAAAATCTGCGGTCCATCGACGTGTTCGAATCAGTGAAGGTCAAGCCGGCGGAGAGCCTGGATGAAACCGGCCGGCTGCCGATCGACGTCGAGGTCGTCGAGCGCGACCGGCGCTTCATCGGGTTCGGCGCCAACTACTCGACCAACGATGGGGCCGGTGCCAAGGCCTATTGGGGCCACCGCAATCTCTTTGGCGGCGGCGAGCATCTGCGCCTCGATGCCGATGTCTCTGGGCTCGGCGAGAACAGTTGGTCGGAGACCAACTACGGACTCTCCGCGGATTTCAACAAGCCGGACTTTCTCCGCCAGCAACAGAGCCTGCATAGCAATCTCGCCCTGGTGCAGGAATATGACCCGGACTCGTTCGACAAGAGAGCAGCGACCCTGTCGCTCGGCCTGGAACGGCGGCTCAGCCAGACATTGAGTGTCAGCTTTGGCGGCGAGGCAGAGATTTCGCGCATCACCGACGATGGTGTGGCCAGGAATTTCGAACTGTTCGGTCCGACCGGAGCGGTCAATCTCGACACCAGCGACGATCTTTTGAATCCGACCAAGGGGAGCCGGCTCAGCCTCACGGGCGCTGCTTTTTCCGAATATCTCGGTTCCAGCCAGGACGTGTTCCAGACGCGCGCCACCGGCAGCTCCTATCTCGACCTCTCCGGCAAAGGCAATCTTGTGCTGGCGGGACGCCTGTCCCTCGCCAGCGTGTTCGGCGGATCCATCGACGAACTGCCGGAGGACCGGCTGCTTTATGCCGGCGGTGGCGGATCGGTGCGCGGCTATGAGTTCCGCTCCATCAGTCCGCTCGACGAGGATGGCGACCCGACGGGAGGGCGCAGCCTGGTCGAAGGCAGCGTCGAGCTGCGATACCGCTTCCTGGAGGATTACGGCATCGTTCCCTTTTTCGATGCCGGGACGGTGACCGAAGAGGTGTTCCCGAGCTTCGATGAAAAGCTGCAATATGCCGGCGGCCTCGGATTTCGCTACTACTCGCCGATCGGCCCCATCCGCGCCGACGTCGCGGTTCCGCTCAATCCGCGCAAGGACGATGATCCGGTGGCCTTTTATATCAGCATCGGGCAGGCATTCTGATGCGCCGGGCAATCTACATTGCACTTTCGGTTCTCAGCATTCTGCTGGCGCTGGTAGTGGTCCTGTTTGGGGTGTTGCAAAGCGGATTTGCACGCGACCGGATGCGACTGTGGATCGCCGAGCTGACTGCCGGCAGCTCAACTGAGGTGCATCTCGATGCGATCGAAGGGCTTGTGCCGTTCGACATGCAGCTGGTCGGCATTCGCCTGTCGGATCGCGATGGCACTTGGCTTTCTGCTGATCGCGTCTCTCTTGCCTGGTCGCCGCACGCTTTGTTGAGCGGCCGCTTGCAGGTCGATCAGGTTGCGGTTGGTGCAATCGACTTGGCCCGAAAGCCTGCGGCAGAGGAAACCAAGGCGCCGGCGCCATCTGGGCCGCTCGTTCCACAGCTGCCGATCGCGATCGATCTGCGTCAGCTCTCGGTCGAGCGCTTGGCGTTGGCGGCGCCGATTCTCGGCGAGCCTGCTGCGCTCGCCGTCAAGGCGAGCGCAAAGCTGGGAAACGTTGGCGATGACCTGTCGGCGTCGCTCGCGGTGCAGCAGCTCTCCGGCCACACCGGGACCGCGGCGATAGATCTCGCCTATCGGCCCGGCCAGGACGTTCTAAAGGTGACGGGCAATGTAGAGGAGCCGCAAGGCGGCGTGCTGGGGCGGCTGCTCGGATTGCCTCAAGGCAGAGATCTGCAGGTCAGGCTTGGTGGCGAGGGTCCGCTCGAGTCGTGGCGGGGCCGCTTGAATGCCAAGTTCGACGGAAATGCCTTGCTCGATCTGACCGCCGACATTCGCGGGCGCGACGAGCGCACCATCTCGTTCGCGCTGCAAGCGGCACCCGATGCTATCCTGCCCGAACAGATTCGACCTTTGGCAGCCGGCGGCATCGACGCAAGAGGCAGCTTCAGGGTCGCGCCCGCCGCGACCACGATCGACGTGTCCGAATTCTCTGCCACGTCCGCTGCGGGGCGGATCACCGCATCGGGTGTCTTGGGCCTGAGCGAGCCAGGCGACTTCGCTTTGACCCTAGCCGTCAATGACTCGCATCCGTTCGCCGCTCTCGCCCCCGGCGTGACATGGTCGGGCGCCACGCTGCAGGCGCGGCTGCAAGGTACGATCGATGCACCTCACCTGACGGCTGACGTTGCCTTGCAGAATCTGGCGGCGGCCCAGATGCACGTCGGAACGAGCAAGCTGGCGCTGGATGCCTCGGCTGAGCAGGGTTTCGAACAGCCGATCGGCATTCGGGCGGATCTGCGGATGTCGACTCTCGCGTCTCCGGACCCACGGATCACCGCTCTTCTGGCAAATGGAATTCAGCTGACATTTGCCGGCAGCGCCGATCAGGCGGGAACGATCGCCGCGGACAAGGTGGATCTGCGCGCCGGGGCGCTTCAGCTGTCCGGCTCGGGACGAGCGGAGAAGTGGGGCGCAACGGCGCGCAAGGCAGACGCCAAGCTTACCATCGTCGACGTCGCTGCGATCACTGCACCGATGGGGGTCCCGGGCAAGGGCGCGGCGGAGATCTCATTGCAGCTCGAACCCGCGGCGACGGGCGACCGATTGGAGGTGAAGGGCAGCGGCCAGGCTGTTTCCTTCGGTCAGCCCATTCTGGACCGGCTGCTCGGGCAATCGCCGAACCTGCATCTGGCGCTGGAGGGCAAGGTGCCGCAAGCGATGAAGGTCACCGCCGCGCAGTTCACCGGCGCGAAGCTGCGGCTGGACGGTCAAGGCACCGTCACGGACCGGAAGCTCGATTTCAGCCTTACCACGAATCTTGAGGATGCAGCCGCCATCGATCCGACGGTGCAAGGCGCGATCGTGCTCGACAGCACAATCTATGGCACCATGGACGCGCCGTCTGTGGTGGCTGAGCTCAATTCGTCCGCCCTCACCGTCGCAGGTCACCGCGCGGAGAATGTGAAGCTCGCCACGACCGCAACTGATCTCATGTCAAAGCCGAAGATCGAGCTCGAAGGCGCAGCGAGTCTGGACCGGCTGCCTGCAAAGGTCGGGGCGTCGGTGGCGATCGACGGCGAGCGCATATCGGCGCAGAACCTTGCGCTCACTGTTGGCAAGAGCAGCATTACTGGCGATGTCGCGCTCGCGAAGACTCTGGCGAGTGGCAAGCTCGCCCTCAATGCGCCCGACATCAAGGAGATCGGACGATTGGCGGGTGTTGCTATGGGTGGCAATCTGTCCGGAACGCTTGAACTCAATGATGCGAAAGGCCAGCAGAGCGTGCAGCTGTCCGCCACGGCCCATGGGATTTCTGCCGCCGATACGCTGAAGATTGCCACCCTTGACGCGACGGCCACGGCAGACGATCTGTTTGGCGCGCCGACCATCGCGGCGGATCTAAAGCTTGACAAGCCGGTGATTGCGAACCATCCGCTGAGACAGGTTTCGCTCACCGCGAAGGGTCCGCTCTCGGCACTGCGCACCAAGCTCTCCCTGGCCGGACCCGATCTCAGCGCGGCCACCGAGGCAGAGATCGCGCAGATCGCGTCCGGCTATCGCATTCGTCTCCAGACACTCACAGCGGACGTGAAAGACATTCACGTGAAGAATACAGCGCCGGCGACGATCGAGATCGGCGGCAAAGCGACCCGCATCGAGAAGGTCGGTCTCGCAATCGAGGACGGCATGCTTCGTCTGGATGGGTCGGTGGCACCGGACAATATGAAATTGACAACGACGATGAAGTCCTTGCCGCTATCTCTCGCGCGTGCCTTTGCGCCCGACCTTCCGATCACAGGACGCCTTGATGGCGACGCGCAGCTCAGCGGTACACCGGCCGCGCCGAGCGGGCATTTCACGATCGCGGGCAAGGATATCGGCGCGACGGATGTGCCGGAGCAACAGGCGGACCTGCAGGTCGCAGGCACGCTGCAGCAGGGCCGGCTGGACATCAAGGGCGCTGTGAAACCCAAGAGCGGCGGCCAGCTCGCCTTCACGGCTGCGCTGCCGGACCTGACTTCCGAAGCCCGCCTGCAGGCGCAGGCGAATGGAACTTTCGATCTGTCGCTGGTGGACGCGTTCCTGGCGGGCGGCGCCGACCGCATCAAGGGCAAGGCGGAACTCGATCTGTCGGCGGCCGGACGGTTAGGCGCGCCTCAGTTGAAAGGCACGCTGCGTCTGGTGGATTCCGCGTACGAAAATCTCCGTTACGGAATCAAGCTGCGCCGGATTGCAGCCGAGGTGCGCGCCGACGGCCCGGTCATCCGGATCGCCAGCCTTAGCGCCACCACGTCGGGCGGCGGCAAGATCAGTGGCCAGGGAAAGGTCGACTTGGGGAACGGCGTCGAGACGGACCTCAAGATCCAGGCGCGCAACGCGACCATCATCGACACCGACCTGGCGACGGCGACCATCGACAGCGACCTTGCGATCGCCGGCAATCTGCAGACGCGGCTGAAGCTGGGCGGCAAGGTCAAGGTGTTGAAGGCGGACATCCGCGTGCCGGACAAGCTGCCGACCAGCGTCCAGGAGATCGAGGTCAAGGAGATCAATGCGCCGCCGCGCGTGGCCGCGCGCATGGCGGCGCAAGAACCGCCGCCAAAGCAGACTGCTATCGTGGATCTGGATCTTGCCGTTGACGCGCCACAACAGCTTGCTGTCCGCGGCAGAGGACTGGACGTTGAACTCGGTGGAGCGCTGCAGATCCGTGGGACAACCGACAAGCCGGAGATCGACGGAGGATTCAAGCTGCGGCGCGGATCGCTCGACATCGCCGGCAAGCGTCTGGATTTCAAGGAAGGCCAGCTGACGTTCGAGGGCGGCGAACAAATCGATCCGATCCTCGACCTGACCGCGGTCACACGCGCGCAGGATCTGCAAGTGACGGCGAAGGTCGAGGGGTCGGCGCGCGCGCCGCACATCACACTCTCGTCGGTGCCGACGATGCCCGAAGATGAAATCCTGGCGCATCTGCTGTTCGGCAAGTCCGCCGGCGCGCTCAGCCCCTTCGAGTTGCTGCAGCTGGCGCAGGCGACGGCGGATCTTGCCGGGGTCAATACCGGGCCGGGCGTGCTCGACAAGATCCGCAAGAGCACCGGCCTCGATCGTTTGTCGTTGGAGCAGACCGAAGGCGCCGCGGGACCGAGCCTCAGCGCAGGCCGATATGTGGCGGAGGGCGTCTATGTCGGCGTGTCGCAGGGCGCCAAATCCGCCAGCAGCGCCGCGACGGTGGAAATCGAAGTGACGCCGAACGTGAAGCTCGAAAGCGAAATTGGCGCCAACGCCGCCGGCAAGGCCGGTGTCAATCTGGAATGGGATTACTAGTTCTGAGCATCGGCAAGATGCCAGAGATCAGTGCGACGTCCCGTTCGGGCATCGCCCCACTAACGGGTCTTAGCGCAGGTCCGGGGTCGCTGCTCTTCCAGATCGGGGCCGGGGCCAGGCGGAATCCTCAGAGCCGCTGCACCAGACGAAGACCTGAGCCAAACCGAAGGCGTGCTCGAAGTTGCGGCGAGCGGTCCGTCGAATAAGGCGAAGGCCTCCTCGACATGGCCAGTCTCGGCGGCTTGTTCGGATTGTTGACGCTCATCATCAGCTTCTCCGCCAGCTCTTCCGGCGTCGGCTCGCGGCCGATCTCGTGCAGCATCCGGCGGCTGGTGCGCACCAGCTTGGACCAACGTGCTGCAAAGAGAGGCGTTTTGCCGCTCATAATCAATTTTCCTTGTTTGTGGGACCATTTCGACGGCGCTGCATTATTCCTTGAGCGATATCCGGCCGGAGCCGCAATGATGCCGCTATGGAACCCACAAGGCCGAATCCAAGCGTTTCAATCTGTCCGCATTTCCTTGAGCCGGTGGGCCGCGGGGGCAATGACCATTCTCGGTACGGTTGCGCTTGCATGGCAATGGCACCGATTGAAACAGGCGCCCGCGGTCACGACGGAGACCATGCGCGCGGGCCTTCAGTGCCGATTCGTCGATACCGGTTCTTACGTGATCTTTGCGCGCGGAACGCGCGATCCAACGAATGGCGAGCGGCTGCCGGTGGTGCTTGTCCACGGACTCGTCATCTCCAGTCGCTACATGGAGCCACTGGCGCGGGCACTCAATTCGCATTTCCAGGTCATGGCGCCGGATCTGCCCGGCTTCGGCGAAAGCGAGAAGCCGCCGCGCGCGCTCAATCTTGTGGAATTGGCGGAGGCGCTGCGGGCCTGGCTTCGCGCCTGCGGCATCGGGAGGGCGATGCTGGTCGGCAATTCCTTCGGCTGCCAGGTCCTGGCGGAATTGGCGGTCCGTCATCCCGATGTCGTCGATCGCCTCGTGCTGCAAGGCCCCACGACCGATCCGCGCGCGCGGAACTTGCCGCAGCAGGTCTGGCGCGATCTGGTCAATGGACGACGGGAGCCAGGGGATGTCGCACGCATCGCGCGCGTCGACTACGCCAAGGCGGGACTCGCACGAGCCTTGGCGACTATGCGGATCCTCATTCGCGACCGAATTGAGGAGAAGCTGCCGCTGATCAATGCCCCGACTCTGGTGGTCCGTGGTACTCGCGATCCCGTGGTGCCACAAGCATGGGCCGAGCAGGCATCGGCGATCCTGCCGAACGGGCGCCTCGTCGTTATCGAAGGCGGTACCCATACGCTGAACTACGCTTATCCCGACGAAATGGCGAAGGCCATCTTGCCCTTCCTGCTGGCGGATCGGCGGCACCTGTTGCGGAGAACGGAAGCATGAAGCTGCATGCACCGCGGGGTATCGCGCGTTTTGACTCGGCAGCGGCCATGGTTCAGGCGATCGCATCCTTCCTTCATGGCCGCGATGTGGCAAGTCTCAGCGGATCGCCGATGCTCGACAAGGCGATGCCCCTCGTGAATCGACTGCCGCGACGCGCCGCCGAATGGATCTATTCGGTAGGGGGCATGACCGAGGCCGTGGATGGCGATCGCATCGGCGGCATCGATTTCGATGCCATTGCCGACTGGATCACCGGTCTCTTTCCGCAGCGCGCTTATCCGGCAGCCTTCATCGGTTCCTCCAACGGAGCGTTGGTGCATCTGGCGGCGGCGCTGGGGGTGCCGTGGCTGCCTCAGACCTTTCTCTGCCCGGTCCGCCGGCTCTGGAGCGATCCAGATGATGCAAAACGCGCATTTGCCGACGGGCGCGGGGTCACGGAGGCGCTCCTCAAGGCGCTGCCGACCATGGCGATCCATCATATGCACGACGCCAATCAGGACCGGCTGATGTTGAAGACGATGAGTTATTACCGGCTGAAGCATCGGTCGCTGCCGCCGGCCTATCGCGACTTCCTGGTTGGGCACCTGCCACGCGGGGCGACCATTTATGTCGACGAGTGCACGCGGATCTGGCCGGTGACCCGGACCAGCGAGCGATCGGTGTTTCAGTTCGGTGCCGTCGGCGGCATCGAAGCCGAGGAATACTTCAGGGACAGCGACCGCATGCGCGCCTATCTCGCCAGATACCGTGCCTCCCGCACACGTTGGGATCCGCCAGAACCAAACGATGTCGCTCCGGAAGCCGAATGGGGCTTCGAACCCGCTTTGCTTCGGGATTTATCTTCGCTCGCCGAGTCTTGCGGCTGGCGCCTGGTTCGAATCCGGTTTGAGGATCCCGAAGCGTTCAGCCTGATGACGGCCGCGATCCATCGCGCCTGGTACCGGGAACTCGGCGACGAGCCTGCGCGCCTTGTCGTCGAGAGCTTCGTCCTGCTTGATCCCTATCGGACGCTTCGCTTGCGGGCTCTGCCGCTCTGGCTCTTGTTCTGCGTCGAGCGCTCCGCCCGCGTGCTCAGCGATTTCCTTGACTGCCAACCGGCGTTCGACGAGATCGATCTGATGTTGTTCTCGCACGGCACCGAGGGCGTCGGACTCGCGGGCATAGACGAATGGCGCAGGCTGCTCGCGCGGGCGCGCCGGCGCGGCCGTTTTCTCGGCGTCGACGAGCAGCGCTTCCCGCGCGACTTCGCGACCTTCATCCGGTTCCATCACGCACTCGCCGAACTCGGGCTTCCGTTCGAGCTGCCGCCGCCACTTTCCATTGCGAGATTTGAGGCCTTGGTGCGCCAATGCGGCACGGCGTTGGATATTGCCATGGACGAGAATGTAGGCGAATCCGCCAAAAGGAATCCGAGGCAGGACAATTGAAAGGGTTGGTGGGCCCGGCAGGACTCGAACCTGCGACAACACCGTTATGAGCGGGCAGCCTAGAGGCAGAAAGCTAAGAGATCCAGAGTGTTATTGATCAAGTCAGCTCAATCTGGCATCACGGAGTTTCAATGAGTTAGGCGCAATTGCGTGCCCATTGCGTGCCCAAGCTGAACTCGATGTCTGCTCGACACAAGAGCGGACTTGGAACGTGCGAAATCTCAGTGCTGAAATGTGCCAGAACGGGCAGAGAGCACAGCCAGCCGACCCTATCCGGACGCGGTCTCGCTGTGCGATCGTGGTGCGATGCATGGTGCTCTCTACCTGCCAGAATGGATGCCGAAGGCCGAGCACGCCGCACGGCAGTTGAGGCCGCCCGACCCTCCCCATGGCACGCCTGGCGAGTGACGCCATGCGCAACGGAACAGATCCGCTGCTGACCGATCTGGCTTCGCGCGAGTGCATCAACGTGGCCCGGCTGGACATTCCGGTAAATAGCGAGACTCCACTTTGCCAGTAAACAAGGACTTAGCCTGAGCTCTCTGGAAAATAACGAGACTCGATTCCGGCAATAAACGCGACTCTGCGGCGAACGCTTATCCCGATGTCCCAGGTCCACAAAATCTAGGATAGGCGCTTGACCGCTGATCCTCACGATCCGCGCTCTACCTTTGGTAGCGATCGGATCTCATCTTATTTTCGGCATGATAGGTTCGCGGATCGGTATTTGAAACCTACTCCGAGCAGAGTCTCGAATGAGACTTTCCGATGGTAGCTTCGATTAAGACGCGCGCAATGCGGAGGTGCGCCTCGGAGCTTCTTGCTCTCTCTTCGCCTGGTGCTGCGAAAGATCGGCCAATCCGGCCGCGATCTTCCCGGGGCTGCTTCCCCACGCCCCGCATGGCATGCCGCCCGAATTCTCGGCAATCTACCCGCAGTACTACCGGCAGATCGATCCCTGGATCAATGCCGGTTTGAAGATCTTGCGACCGATGCAGAGCGCTCGCAGCTCTGAGCTCTGTTCGCCGTCCGAGCTTGAGCGGCAAGATCGTGACCGGAAAAATCCTTATCCGCGCCTGCGGGCCATGGCAGTAATATGCTGTTCAAGAGCCGATACTCGACGGGATCAGGGCGGGCAGGATAACGCTCGCTTTTTCGCGACATTTAACCGCGTGACCGTGGAGGGCGCTTCATAATCAAAAGCTCCGTCACATCATGCCGATCATCTGCGGATGAGATCCCAGCTGTCAGCCATTTCCCGTCAGGGTATGTTTTGGCTTCATCGTAGAGCTTGACCAACTGCGAGCGCCAGACATAACGCCGCTCCTCGAACTTCTGTCGTTCCGCTCCCCCCAAGACCACCAGGACCGAAAGCCGCCTGTATTCCGGCAGCAAGGTGCAGAACGCCTTAATCTTCTTGTACCGCAGGGACCAACCGCGTTTCTTGCCGCCATAGAGCCAATCCGGCGCGAAAACACCGGGGTAATATGCCTCGATCCAACTCCGCAGGTCGGCCCAATGCTTGAACGCCTTAGGCCCGATCCAGTCGCGGACAGTTCTGTCATCGGGCGGAGCTGATTTGTCGGTAATCCTGTCGCCGATCTGGGGGGACTGTTCCATGTCGCTTTCCTTACACCTCAACTTTATCACGTAAGCTTCGGAACACTTGGCGGAGCGCACCTTGATCTTGCGCAAAGGATCTGTCGCAAAATTCCGGAGTTTTGAATCGGTTATGCGCCTGATATTTCCTCCGTCGCAGAATAGGGACTTCTATGACGGACATCAGCCGGGCATTGAGCCGTAGGCGAATTGCTCGTCAAAGCACAAAGCCAGGCCGCGGATTCGTGGACACGGATTCTGGACTCCCGGCACGTTCTTGGGGGACAGGGTTAGATTCCCTGGCGCGCTGTTGAGCCGCGTCGGTTCTGTGAGATGTTCTGCGCGGCGATCTCGCGCGCCTGCTGCGTTGCGGCTTAGGAGAATGACATACAGTCTTACGGACTACCGCGTGGACACTGTGGCGTGTGCACAGGGTGCGTAGGCTGCGCTTACGACATATCCTGCAAACCCTCAGCCTCTCAACGTGCGTGTCTTCGTCTACGGCGCGCCCCGATCTTTTTCTTGGTCCATCCTCTAAATGCATGATGACGGGGCTTTGGAAGTGGTTGCTTGATGATCGGGAGTTCACTCACGGCGGCGGGGAAAAATCGGTTCCTACAAGCGACGCCGAAATAGGCGCTGCCGAGTTGAACTGGGGATCAAGCACAGGGGAGGATAAAATGCTTCGGCTCTCGAACTGGGCGACCCTTTGTGGCGCGCTGTTGGCGCTGCTGTCATCGCGAGCCAATGCTGCAACGGTTACCTACGAATTTACGGCCGACATCACCAACTCAACGGTGCCCGGAACCAGTTCCGTCATCGCCGGGACGTTCACCTACGATGATGGAGTATCCGATACCCAACCGGACAATCAGACGTTCGGGGGCTACCCGCAGCCGATCGGCAGCAGTATCAACATGACCTCTGGTGCGTTTTTCTATGGCGCACACCTGGACGAAGTACAAGTGTTTGGTCATGTTCATCTCTGATTCAGTCGCGGGCCCCTTCAATGGAATTGAAGTTGTCTTTTTCTTTGAAAGATATGGCCACAATCTTCCTGACGACTCCATTCCGGACAACATAGACCTACAGGAATGGACATTGAACGCGTCGCTTACGTACCATGACAACGACAACGGACCATTCTTCGACGCTTCAATCACTTGCCTATCGACAACAGGTGCTTGCACATCCCCTCCGCCGGTTCTGACTTGCATCGGGTTCGAATCGCCGCTGCGTGACGGTCCGGAATAAGGCGGGCGACACTTGGAAGATCGTTCGGGATTCGTGGTACAGCAATCCCACGCAACAGCGGTTCGACAAGAGTGTTAGCCTGGCTAAACACCAGCTCGCCAAGCGTGGGAGTTTCATTCGTAATGACCCCAAAAATCGGTCTGGTGCGAATCCAATCCAGTTTGGTGTCCGGTCATAGCCGTAAAGCAGTGCGAGTGCGATCACCGCGATCAGCAGCAACACGCAGGTCAGGCTGGATCATGCCTGCCGCCGACATTTATAATTCTCTACCGTAAGACGCAGCTGCTGCAGATGTCGCGCCACTAGCCATAGTGGTCACCTGGGACACCGGGATAAGCGTTCGACACTGGTTTCTGGATATTGAAGACCGCGAACTCATCGTCGCGATCATGGAATTGAGCGCCTCATCGGAACCAAGCCCTCGTCCAACCGCTTCCAGAATTCGCCTGGCTGGCTTGGCAAACTCAGCCTTGGCAACGACGAAGCGCTCATAACGCCTCGGCCCGGTATTGTTCACATCCGACTCGAACACCTGCGAAGTACTTCCGCTCGATAACGGCGACGCGCAGACCTTCGTCGGCAAAGCGCTGCGCCAAAGATGGGCCCGACTGATCCATGCCGATGATGATGGCATCGAATTTCGTGGACATTATAAAACACGTCTCTTTGGTTCTCAGTCGCTCACGTCAGGCCAACGCGGCGGCTTGCTCTCGGGGTGCGTGCTGCTAGGCCTCTTCAGGTCCTGATTTTCGCGCTCCGCCCCTTGGACACGCTCGCCTGCGGTCGATCCCCCCATGTGCTGCCGCAGGAACCGTGACGTAGACCAAGCGAGGCCGACAACGACGATGATAACTCCGAAGGCGTCGATGCCGATCCCGATGATGCTAATCCAATGATCGATGACGACCTCGGGCGAACACTTCTGTGGCCCGCTCGTCCATGGTCATGCCGCTATCGAAGTTGGATGGACGGCTTGGCCGGGACCCTCTCGCACCGGCGGCGCCATCGGTTCGGCCATGACGACTTGATCCAACTGAGGGGTGTTGTCTGGTTCGTGAAGAATGACGCCGTCGAGTGGCCCGAACTCGCCACGAGCTGCGCCGATATTCGCGTTCATGGATACCTGCGTCGCACGCAGGGACCATATCAGGAGGGGGACATTGTGCCGTGCCGGCTACGACATCGCTTCTCAGCATGGCGATAGCCCACCGCTATCGAATTTAGTGGCAAAGAGTATTTCCGTTCGCGGGCTAGTTCCTTGATCATCAACTGGTAGAGCCGACATGGAACCCCGAGGCGAAGACCCTGAAGAAGGCGTGATTGCCGCGGAGAAGAAGGCAGCAGAGCAGGTCGCGCAATAGCGGCGAGGAGGAGCTGTGTTTCCGGAGATGGACGATGCCTCGTTGCGTGGCTGGTGCTGTGAGGGCGCGATGATCCGCTACGTCCCCATCACCGTCCGCGGCCGGAAATACATGGTGCCGGAATGGACGGTCACCCAGCTCGATCGCGCCTGTGGCTGTAGGCCGGCGGCGGCGTGATGTCTCGCCTCTACGAAATCCGGAAGGGCGGCTTCAGCGCCGCCCACGCCGGCCCCAACACCCACTACGTCCAGATCAACGGATGGCAGTTCGTGTGGAGCGCCTTCACGCTATTCGTTGGACACCATCCGTTCAAGTTCGCCTTTGCCCAGAATTGCAGCTTGGGAGCACATCGATGAGCCAACAGCAGCACATTGTCTACATCTCTGGCGGCTTTAATGGCGTCACTCAGACCGGATGGCACGGGCCGTTCCCCACCGAGCATATGGCGCACAAGTTCGCCAGGCAGAAGTGGGAGGA
>DASRRI010000051.1:0-9795 GCA_035695765.1 Dongiaceae bacterium | reverse complement strand
TGGCCTCCAGGTCAAAACCCGCCGGCAAGCGCATCCGCACTTCCGGCCAGTGATCCAAGATGTCAGGGCGAATCTCCATCCCAAGCTTGAATCACATTCCGATTCTTCGCGTCTACCCCTTAACCTAGCGCCTATGAGGGTTAGGGAGGGGGAAGCCGGTGCACAGCAGGAACGAATCTTCGCTCGCTTCCCCCACCCCAACCCTTCCCCAATTTTGGGGGAGGGAGACTCCGGTTATCTTATCTTAGGCTCGAACTTCAGTGCTGCGCCGTTGATGCAATAACGCTGGCCCGTCGGCGCCGGGCCGTCATCGAAGATGTGGCCCTGGTGGGCGCCGCATTTGGCGCAATGGACTTCGGTGCGGACCATGAAATAGGACCGGTCGGTATTGGTGGCCGTCGCGCCTTCGATCGGGGCCCAGAAGCTGGGCCAGCCGGTGCCGCTTTCGAACTTTGTTCCCATGTCGTAGGCCGGCGTTCCGCAAGCAGCGCAGACGAACGTTCCCTGCCGCTTTTCATGCAGCAGCGGTGAGGTGCCCGGCCGCTCGGTCGCATGCTCGAACATGACCGAGAATTGCTCCGGGCTCAGCTGCCGGCGCCAGTCCTCGTCGCTCTTGATTACGTCATAGCCCTCGGTGGGCGCGGTGTGGCCTTTGCCGAACAGTTTCATTTCGATGCCTCCGTTACGCATATTCTATGCCCGTCTGCGCGCGGCGCGCGAGCCTGGCCTTTCGCCGCCCGAGAGCGACGCCAGGAACATGGAGAACAGCTCCGCCTGGCTGCCGATGCCAAGCTTGGCATAGATGTTCTTGCGATGGATCTTGACCGTCCCGGGCGCGATCTTGAGCGCGACGGCAATAGCTTCCGAGGAATGGCCGCGCAGGACCATTGCCACCACCTCGCCCTCGCGCCGAGTCAGGCGATGCCGGCCGAACGCCGCGAAGGCCTCGCCCAAGGTCGCCTCGGCCGGCCGCGTTCCCGGTGAGCTGTCGAAACGCTGGGCTAGGTCGCGCCAGTTGCGCTCTGCCGCCGCGATCACCACCGGCGCCACTGCATGCAAGCGCGCCATGTCGCGCGCACTGAAGGACGGTGAATGGCCGGCGCGCATCAGCGAGATCACGACGCGCGCGCCATCGCCGGTGGCAAGGAAAAACCCGATCTCTTCAGTGAGGCCGGTCTGCACGTAATAGGATCGGTAATATTCGCTCTGATAGAAGCGATCTGGCGCGAGGTCACGCATGCGGTAGAGGCCGGGCGCCACGTTGCTGCGGCTGGCGTGGAAGAAAGGATCGAGCAGATAAGGCCCAGCCTGATACATGGTGACGAAGATATCGCGCTTGTCCCGGCCGAAATCATCATAGAGGTCGAGCGGCCGCTCCTCGCTCCGATAGCCGAACATGACCGTGTAGTCGTAGGGCGCG
This sequence comes from Dongiaceae bacterium, assembly GCA_035695765.1. Taxonomy (GTDB): domain Bacteria; phylum Pseudomonadota; class Alphaproteobacteria; order Dongiales; family Dongiaceae; genus Dongia_A. The sequence continues at coordinate 8,375 of DASRRI010000051.1, read as the reverse complement.
ACCTGGCGCAGGGCGCGGGCCAGCACCGGCGCGAAGCGCGGTCCGTCCATTGTGCGGATCATCTCTGCCAGGGCTGGGTGCCAGTCGAGCGTACGTTTGAGCATCTATCCCCACAATCGGGGGTGTTGGGCCGCACTACCCCTCAGGAGGTATATACAACGACGGCCGCTTGCCGCAACCTGACCGACAAGAAGGAATAGACCCCGGCGATGACGCATCGACCAGAGGCGCGGGCTGGCAGGGAATCGAGGCGGGCGTGACCTCATGGACTGAGCCGAAGGCGATGGCCGCTGCGCGGCCCGCCGCCGCGCCGGCGGACATCGAATTTCGCGCCGTCACCAAGCGCTTCGGCGCAGTGGTGGCGGTCGACGATATCTCGTTCGAGATTGCGCGCGGATCGTTCCATTCGTTCCTCGGCCCATCGGGCTGCGGCAAGACCACCAGCCTGCGCCTGATCGCGGGGTTCGAGCAGCCGGACCAGGGCGAAGTCGCGATCGGCGGGCGATCCATGGTCGGCGTGCCGGCCTATCGCCGGCCGGTCAACATGGTGTTCCAGCATTACGCCCTGTTCCCGCACATGAACGTCGCGGACAATGTCGGCTATGGCCTGCGCCAGGCGCGGCCGCGGCTGGATCGCGCGGAGATCGACAAGCGCGTCGCGGAAACGTTGGAGCTGGTGCGTCTGCCCAAGATGGGTGCGCGGCGCACCTGGGAGCTGTCTGGCGGGCAGCAGCAGCGCGTCGCCCTTGCCCGCGCGCTCGTCAACCGGCCGACGGTCCTCTTGCTGGATGAGCCACTGGCTGCCCTTGATCGCAAGCTGCGCCGCGACATGCAGATCGAATTGCAGAACCTGCAGCGCGATGTCGGCATCACCTTCATCCTGGTGACGCACGACCAGGAAGAAGCTTTGTCCATGTCCGACACCATCGCCATCATGCGCGATGGCCGGATCGTGCAGTTCGGGACTCCGCAGCAGCTCTATGACGCGCCGCTCAACCGCTACGTCGCGGACTTCGTCGGCGAATCCAATTTCCTGGCCGGCAAGGTCGCGGCCACCGAGGCCGACGGCGCGCGGCTCGAGCTCGCCGGCGGGATTGTCGTCAAGGCGCGCTGGAGCGCGGCGGGCGGACACCTGTCGGTCGGCCAGGACGGCGTGATCGCGGTGCGACCGGAGGTGATCGGACTATGGCCAGTCGGCCGCGCGCCTGCCGATCTTGATCTCCGCCGCCAGGGCCAAGTGCGCAACCGCATCTTTCTGGGCGACCACACCGAGTTCAGCGTTCTTGTGGCGGAGCTGGGCGAGCTGATGGTGCGGCTGCCGAAATCCGATCCGCTCGCGATGCGGCTTCAGCCGGGCGATATGACGGAGATCGGCTGGCGCGGCACACAGGCGCTGGCTTTGCCCGCTACGTGACTTGAGTCTCGGACGCGGGGCCGGCGACGGGCCCCAGCGCCTGCAACAACCATGGCGTCGCATGCGCCGGAGGAGGCAAACATGGATCGCAAGGACTTCATCCAACATCTGCGCCGCTATCAGAAGGGCTCGATCAGCCGGCGGCACTTTCTCGGCGTGACGGGTCTCGGCACCGCGACTGCGGTGCTGGCGGCCAGCATGCCGCATCTGATGACCGCCCGGCACGCTTATGCTGGAGAGCTGGGCGATCAGGTGAATCTCACTACCTGGCCCGACTATCATGAGCCGAAGAATTTCGAGAAGTTCATGTCCGAGACCGGCGTCAAGGTCAATGTGACGGTGTTCGGCTCCAACGAGGAGATGTTCGCCAAGCTCAAGGCCGGCGGAACCGGCTGGGACGTTCTGGTGCCGACCAACTACACGATCGAGACCTATGTATCGGAGGGTATGTTCGAGGAGCTCGATACCTCGCTGCTGCCGAACTATGACCCGAAATCCTACACCGACCCGCGCTTCACCGCGCCCGGGACGGTGGGCGGCAAGAACTATGCCGTGCACAAAGATTGGGGCACGACCGGCTACGTCCTCAATTCCACCAAGGTGACCGACAATCCGACCACCTGGAAGGAATTCTGGGACCTCACCAACACGAAATATCAGAGCCGCACGATGGTGCACGATTACCAGCTCACCACCATAGGCAATGCGCTCAAATATTACGGGTACTCCTTCAACTCCAACGACGAGAAGGAGCTGGCGCAGGCCGAGAAGCTGCTGCTCGATTCCAAGCCGAACCTATTTGCCATCAACAGCGACTACAAGCCCTCGCTGCTCAACGGCGATGCCTATATGTCGGTGTGCTGGACCGGCGATGCCAAGCAGCTCAAGAAGACCGACCCTGCCTTCAACTACATCCTCGGCAAGGAAGGCGGCGAGATCTGGGCCGACTTCTATGCTGTCCCGAAGGGCGCGCCGCATCGCGCGGCCGCTTATGCGCTGATCAACTTCCTGCTGGAGCCGCAAGTCAACAAGGATGAGGTGCTGTTCCACGGCTACCCGGTCGCGGACAAGCGCGTCATCGACCTGCTGCCGCCGGAGATCGTCAATGACCCGATCATGTATCCGGCGGCCGAGTTGCTGGCACCGCTGGAGTTCGGTGCTGCGGCGACGCTGACCAACCCGGCCCGCGCTGAGATCATGGCGCGCTTCAAGTCCGCGTAGCGCGAGCCGCGATGAGCGCTGGAACCCAGGCGATCGCCACACAGGCGACTGCCGAACGCAAGCAGTCGGGGCGGTGGCTCACCGCCCTGCTGCTGGCGCCCAGCGCTGTCTGGTTCTTCGTGCTGCTGATCCTGCCGCTGGTCGTCGTTCTGGTCTACAGCGTGGGTGTTCGGGCGCCGGCGGGCGGCTATCAAGCGGCTTTCACCTTCGACAATTACCTGAACCTGCCGGCGCGCTGGACGGCCTTCAAGAACACGTTGACCCTCGCACCGCTCGGCACGCTGATCTGCCTGATCGCCGGCTACCCGCTGGCCTATTTCCTGGCGGTCAAGTCGAGTGCGCGCTGGCGCGTGCTGCTGCTGATCCTGGTGATCGTGCCGTTCTGGACCAGCTTCCTCATCCGCACCTATGCCTGGATCTTCATCCTCGGTGGGCGGGGCATCCCCGCCATCCTCGACGCGATGGGAATTCACGACGTGCGCTTCATCAACACGCCTTTCGCAGTGATGTGCGGCATCGTCTATGCCTATCTGCCGCTTATGGTGTTCCCGATCTATGTCAGCCTGGAGAAGCTCGACAAGAGACTGCTTGAGGCATCGGAGGATCTGGGCGCCAGTCCCCTCGCCACCTTCCGGCAAATCACGCTGCCTTTGTCGGCGCCGGGCATCATCACGGGCTGCATGCTGGTCTTCATCCTGCTGATGGGCGAATACCTGATTCCGCAGATGCTGGGCGGCGGCAAGGTCTTCTTCATCGGCAATGCGCTGGTCGACCTCTTCCTGCAGAGCCTGAACTGGCCCTACGGATCCGCGGTGGCGATGGGGCTGGTCGTCATCATGCTGGTGACGGTAAGCCTCTATCTGCGCGTCACGGCTGCAACCGGCGGCCGGCGCGATGAATCGCTGATCTGAGACCCAGGGGTCAAACGAATCATGCTCCGGGCCTATTCCATCTTCGTCTATCTCTTCCTCTACGGGCCGATCGCGCTGATCGTGCTCTTCAGCTTCAATGCCGGTCTCAGCGCCGCGGATTTCCAGGGATTCTCGATCCGCTGGTACCAGAAGGTTGCCGGCAACTCCCTGATGCTGGACGCGCTCAGGACCAGCTTCACCGTCGCCTTGTCCTCCGCGGGGCTTGCCACGCTCATGGGCACCATGGCGGCTCTGGCGCTGCAGCGCGTGAGAGGGCCGGTGCGCGTAATCTTCGACGGGCTCACCTACATCGCCATCATGGTGCCGGGCATCGTGATCGGCATCGCCACCCTGATCGCGCTCGTCACCACCTTCGAGGCAGCGAACGCCGTGCTCGCCCAGATCTGGCCGGGCGATGCGCCGCCGCAGCTCCACATGGGTTATGGATCGATCATCGCCGCGCACACCTTGTTTTCCATGGCGCTGGTGATCGTGATCGTGCGTGCGCGCATCGCCGGCATGGATCGCAGCCTGATCGAAGCCTCGATGGATCTCTATGCCGATCCCTGGGCGACATTCCGGCAGGTGACCTTGCCGCAGCTTGCCCCTGCGATCCTCGCCGGCTTCCTGCTCTGCTTCACCTTCAGCTTCGACGATTTCGTGATCGCGTTCTTTGTCGCGGGGCCGCTCAACACGCTGCCGATCTATGTCTTCTCTTCGATCCGGCGCGGCGTGACGCCCGAGATCAACGCAATCGGAACGGCGATCATGATGTTTTCGCTGATCATGCTGTTCAGCGCGCAATTGCTGTTGCGGCGCAAGAGTGTGCCTAAGAAGGCCTAGGAGGAAAAAATGATCCTCAGGGATCGCGTTGCCATCGTCACCGCTGCCGGATCCGGCATCGGGCGCGGCGGGGCGGAGATCATGGGCCGCGAGGGCGCCATCGTCATCGCCACGGATCTGGTCGCCGAGCGCGCCGAGGAAACCGCGCGGCGCATCCGCGATGCGGGCGGTCGCGCCGAAGCACGCCAGCTCGATGTCACCAAGGATGCCGATATCCAGCGCCTGGCCGACTTTGCGGCGACCGCGTATGGGCGGATCGACATCCTGCACAATCACGCCGGCATCCAGGTAGAAGGTACTTTGGAGCAGGTGCCGGTAAGCGGGCTCGACAACAGCTACGCCATCAACGTGCGCGCCCATTTCGTCGCGGCCAAGGCTGTCCTGCCGCACATGAAGCGCCAGGGAAAGGGCGTCATCATCAACACCTCGTCCAATTCCGGCGTGTTCTTCGACAAGGGGATGCTGGCCTATATCACCAGCAAGACGGCGGTGATCGCCATGACCAAGCAGATGGCGCTGGATTACGGGCCCTTCAACATCCGAGTCAACGCGCTCTGCCCCGGCTGGGTCGATACCCCGTTCAACGATCCCTATATCCGCCAGATGGGAGGCCGCGGCGCAATCGACGCCTATGTCAGAGACAAGATCCCGATGGGCCGATGGGCGAGCGTGGAGGAGATTGCCGAATCCGTCCTCTATCTCGCGTCCGACCGGTCCAGCTACATGACCGGTCATGCGCTCGTGGTGGATGGCGGCGAGTGCATCGCCTGAGGATGCGAGATGGTTGACGCCGTCAATCCGCCCGATCTGTGGCAGCCTTTCGGGCCATTCTCGCAGATCGCCATACAGGGCGACGGCCGCATCGTTCACCTGAAGGGCCAGGTGGCGCTCGACGGCGCGGGCCGCATCGTTGGCGCCGGCGATATGCGCGCGCAGCTGCGCCAGGTGCTGGAGAATATCCGCGTTGCACTGGCCAGCATCGGCGGCACCACGAGCGACATCCTCTCCATGACCAACTACGTCACCGACATGGATGCCTTCCTCGCGGCCGCGGATATCAGGCGTGACTTCTTTGCCGCGCCCTTTCCCGTGACGACAACAATCGAGGTCGCGCGGCTTTATGACCGCGCGCTATTGGTGGAGATCTCGGTCATCGCCGAGATTCCCCTGGACCGCTTCAGGCGACCCTGATCGAGACTATTTGGCGGCGTAGGGCCCCATGGAGGCGTGGAAGTCCTTGCTGCACCAGGACGGATTCTTGATATAGCCGTTGCCGGTGCAGTTGTTGTCGATCCACTTGGTCTCCGACAGCGACGCGCCGTCTTGCGAGACCGCACAACCGGCCAGCAAGGTTGCGCCGAGGATGATCGCGATAGCAGTGAAACGCGTCATGTTGCTCTCCGGGTTTGATTGCGCAGGAGGAACAATATCAGGTTCCACCCCACCCTTGCCTGACGAGGCGTCAATCGATCCAGTCGATTGAACTGATGAAAACAATGCGTTGGATCGATTTCCAGATCCGGCCTTAGATCCTTCCCGAGCGCTTTTTCAATGGAGGAGAGCAGTCCGATGGCCAGCGACAAGACCCAGCGACCGATTTTGACCACGTCCGCCGGCATCCCGGTCGGCGACAACCAGAACAGCCTGACCGCCGGCCCCCGCGGGCCGCTGCTGGTGCAGGATTGGCAGCTGTTCGAGAAGCATGCCCATTTCAACCGTGAGCGCATCCCCGAGCGCGTGGTGCATGCCAAGGGCTCGGCGGCCTATGGCACGCTCACCGTCACAGGCGACATCACGCGCCACACCAAGGCCAAGCTGTTCGCCGAGGTCGGCAAGCAGACCGAAGTGCTATTGCGCTTCTCCACCGTCGCCGGCGAGAAAGGCGCGGCGGATGCGGAGCGCGACGTGCGTGGCTTTGCGCTCAAGTTCTATACCGAGGAAGGGAACTGGGACCTGGTCGGCAACAATACGCCGGTGTTCTTCGTGCGCGACCCCTACAAGTTCCCCGATTTCATCCACACCCAGAAACGCGACCCGCGCACCAATCTGCGCAACGCCACGGCGATGTGGGATTTCTGGTCGCTGTCGCCGGAGAGCCTGCATCAGGTAACCATCCTGTTCTCCGACCGCGGCCTGCCGAAGAATTACCGGCAGATGCACGGCTTCGGTTCGCACACCTATAGCTTCATCAGCGCCAAGGGCGAACGCGTGTGGGTCAAGTTCCACTTCAAGAGCCTGCAGGGCATTGCCACCATCTCGGACGGCGAATCCGCAGCGACCATCGGCGCCGACCGCGAAAGCCACCAGCGCGATCTCTATGAATCGATCGAGCGTGGCGAATTCCCGAAATGGCGCATGATGGTCCAGCTGATGAGCGACGACCAGGCCAAGCGCATCTCCTTCGATCCCTTCGACCTCACCAAGGTGTGGCCGCACAAGGAATTCCCGCTGGTCGAGGTCGGCATCCTGGAGCTGAACCGCAATCCGGAGAACTATTTCGCGGAGGTGGAGCAGGCCAGCTTCTCGCCCGCCAACGTGGTGCCCGGCATCAGCCACAGTCCGGACAAGATGCTGCAGTTCCGCGTCTTCTCCTATGCCGACGCGCACCGCCACCGGCTCGGCGTCAATTACGAGGCATTGCCGGTCAACAAGCCGCGCTGCCCTGTCCACAACTATCACCGCGACGGGGCGATGCGGTTCGATGGCAATGACGGGAGCAAGGTCAATTACGAGCCGAACAGCTTCGGCGGACCGGTCGAGGATCACCGCTTCAAGGAGCCGCCGCTGGCACTGGAGGGACCGGCCGACCGCTATGACCACCGGGCCGGCAACGACGACTACACCCAGGCCGGCAATCTCTTCCGCCTGATGACGGCAGAGGCGCGCGGCCGCCTGATGGACGCCATCGCCGGCGCCATGCAGGGTGTCCCCGAATTCATCCAGCGCCGCCAGATCGGCCACTTCGCCAAGGCCGACCCGGCCTATGGCGCCGGTGTAGCGGCGCGGCTGGGCTTGGGCGAGCGCGGTTCTGCAGCGGCGGAGTAACCCCCCAACTCTCCCGCCCGGAAGGGGATGAAAAAAATGCGCGGCAGCCTGCATCTCTCCAGCCGGCTGCCGCGCAACCCCTCCGGGGAGGTCCACTGGTCCCCTCAAGCTGCGCGCTGCTCAGGAAATATCCGGGAGGAACGTGTCCACGACGACGCTGCGGCTTCTCATCTCGGCTTTGCCGGAGAGGGGCGCGACAGCAAGTAGCCCAAGACGACCGCCGCGACAGCCGCGGCCAACGTCGCAGTAATCAAAATACCTAGGTCGGCAACCGCAAACAAACCGACAAAAGGAGCGGCGATAATGGCGCCGCGCCACGTGACGGCAACGACGCGCGCCGGCCTTGATTGCGGCAAGCTCTCCCGCAAGAGCACATACATCCATCCAGCGGCCGCTATCAGCAGTAGGAGCCACCAGATGACCATTTCGGTCTGGTCGGTTTTCAGGCGGGCTGCCAGAAGGGCATGCGGCTCCTGCTCTCCCCAGACCAGGATCGCAAAGTGCGACATAGAGAACCGATCAACGATCGATGTTAATGTGCCCTTCGAATAGGCGACCTGTGCGATAAGGGTCACGGTCCGACCGGTTATCGGAGTTACCTCGTACGACAAGCGGACATTGTGATTGCAGGGAAGAAACGCATATTCGGCGCCAGGACATTGGACAATCCAATCCGGAGGCGGCACGTAATCTGGTGCATGGCGATGCGCGATGCCAAATGAACCCGGCATCTCGTACCAGATCCGTATCCAGCCGCCAATTGCCGAGAGCAACGTTCTCGGAAGTCCAATCAATCCTTTCACTAGGGCCTGTGGACATTCAAGCGCTCTGAGGGGGTTCCCATGAGCGAGGAAATTTGATTCAAGGCTGAAAAATGGAGGTCAGCCTTGAGTCGCAGTGTCTTGAATGATGAGCAATGGGAGCGTGTTGCGCCAATTCTA
>DASRRI010000050.1:0-75380 GCA_035695765.1 Dongiaceae bacterium | reverse complement strand
TACTCGGCCGAGCAAATACGGATTCCCTGGATGAACGCGCCCCAAACCCTGCATCCCCACGATCATCGTCATTGCATCGATGACGCCCTTACCAAGGCCGATACGGTCTGCGCCGAGCGTGGCGCGCGGATGACTCCCCTGCGCCGGCGGGTGCTGGAGCTGGTGTGGGACAGCCACGCGCCGATCGGTGCCTATGCGATCATGGACCTGCTGCGCGCCGCCGATGACCGGGCCGCCGCCCCGCCGACCGTCTATCGCGCGCTCGAGTTCCTGCTGGACCAGGGCCTGGTGCACAAGATCGAGAGCCTCAATGCCTTTGTCGGCTGCGACCGGCCGGAAGAACGGCATGTCTCGCAGTTCCTGATCTGTACGTCCTGCAAGGCTGCGATCGAGCTCAACGATCCCTCCATCCTGCAGGCGGTCGAGGCACGGGCGCGCCAGTCCGGCTTCTCCTTCAACCGCCTGACGGTGGAAGCGCAAGGGCTGTGTCCCGCTTGCAGCAAGACCCCCGAGGCGGCCTGAGCGCGGCTACCTCCTTTCTCATGCAATGAATGCGAGCCTGATCTGTTCTTTGCGCGTCGAGCCGCATCAGGATCAGGGATCGCGAAATGAGGGAAGTGATATTTGCTGCGTCGCTTGCGCTCGTAGCGCTGCCGGGCCAGGCAGCCGCGCAGGACAGCACAGAATCAGGCCTCTTTGGAGACGGCTGCGCTGCCATTACCGAGCCGGATCAAGCCGATTGCATGCGCCAGCAGCCGGACGCCAGCGGCGGCACCAACTCTTCGTCAGACACACTGCTTAACAGCACGTCGAACGGCAGCACATCCAATCTGGGTATCCTTGGCACAAATGCGACCGGCAGCACGTCCAACCTGGGCTTCCTTGGCACAAATGCCAGCAATAGCAGCAGCCTCTCCGGTTCGCAGGGAGCGACTGGTACATTCTCCCCGCAGCCCGCGCAGACATCGTCCTTCGGCGCGCTGCCCTCGATGATGCCTCCGTCCTTGACGACATCTCCATTGTCCATGCCCCAGACCACGTCTGGCGAAACCGGCATCAGTCTGGACAGCAGCGGCAGCACCAGCAACTCTGTTAGTGGCGCGACGGGCAGCACCGGCAATGGCATCACCGGCAGCAGCAGCACGGTTGGTCGTACCGTCGGCGGAACCGTGGACGACCTCGGCAGCGACGATCTCGAGGATCCCTTCGACTGAACTGAGCCGCGCTCGGGATCCGTCAGCAGCCTCGGCGAGCGCGTCAGCCCATGAACTGCCCGCCATTCACCTCGATCACCTGGCCGGTGACGTAGCCGGAGAGCGCACTGGAGGCGAGAAACAAGGCTGTCCCCGCGCAGTCCTCCGCCGTGCCGAGACGCGCCAGGGGAATCGATTTGCGTGTAGCCTCGAGCTTTTCCGGCGTCGAATGCCGTTCGTGAAACGCCGTCGCGATCGTGCCGGGCGACAGCGCATTGACGCGGACATTGTGCGGCGCCAGTTCGCGCGCCAGTGACCGGGTGAAGGTCGAGACGAAGGCCTTGGCGCCGCTATAGATGCTGGAGCCGGGTGAACCACCGGTGCGCGCCGATATCGAGCTGACATTGATGATGGAGCCGCCGCGCGCCTTCATGGCTTCCGCCCCGGCGCGGCAGGCGTGGACCAGCGAGCGGACATTGAGATCGATCACGGCATCGAAGAATTCATCATCGATGGATTCCACCGGCCGGCGCGCCACCATGCCGCCGGCATTGTTCACCAGTACATCCAGCTTGCCGAATGCATCGATCGTGCGGCGGACCAGATTGCCGGCCGCGCTACCTTCCGTGATGTCCTGCTGAATAAGCAGAGCCGCACCGCCAGCGCGGCGAATCTCTTCGGCCACCTTGGCGGCTTCGCCGGCGCCGGCATGATAGTGGACCGCGACCTTCATGCCGCATGCGCCGAACGCGGCGGAGATCGCACCGCCAATCCCCGTCGCGCCGCCGGTCACGAGCGCGACGCGCCCTCTTAAGTCTTCGAACATGGCGCGCACTGTCGGGCAGGCGCGCCCGCCAAGTCAATGGCTTGAGTGGACTCTCAGGCGCGATGCTGCCGCGGCACCAGCTTGCGATAGAGATGCCAGGTTGCGTGACACAGCACCGGCATCACGATCACGAGCCCGATGAAGAGCGGGATTGCGCCCGCCACCAGGCCGCCGGCGACGATCAGGCCCCAGACTGCAATCGGGACCGGATTGGCCGCGGCGGCGCGGATCGATGTCATTATCGCCGTGCCGAGCCCGACATCGCGGTCCAGCAGCAGCGGGAACGACACGACCGTCATCACCAGCGCCAGCACGGCGAACAGGAACCCGACAGCGCAGCCGATGCCGATCAGCCACCAGCCCGCCTCAGTCAGGAACAGGTCCTGCACGAACCGGCCCACTGTTTCGATCCGCGTCGGCCCGTGCGTCGCCTGATAGATGCCCCAGGCAGCCGCCAGCCAGACCACATACATCGCGACCAGCAGGACACCGAGCAGCATGATCGCGCCGAAATTGCGCGATCCGACCACGCTCAGCGCGTTCGCCCAGCTGTGATTGTCCGCATGGTGCCGCTCCAGGTTGATCTCGCGCCGCCGGCTCATCTCATAGAGGAAGACGCCGACCAGCGGCCCCATGATCGCCGAGCCGGATGCCAGCGGGAACAGCAGCGGAATGAGTTCGTAGCGAAACGAGGCCGCGATCACCACCAATGAGATGATGGGATAGACCGCGATGAGGAAAATGATGTCCGTGCGATAAGCTTTGAAATCGTCGAATCCCTTGGCCAACACGTCTTTGAGATCGCCGACGCTGATGCGGTTGACCGCCAGCGGCCGGGAGAAGAGATGCGTCGAGGTGTGCTGGACAGAGCGGCGAGCCTGGCCGACGCCGTCGGCCACTTCGCGCAGCTCATCCACCACCCATTCGACGGGATTCCGGATCGTATCGGCCATGGCTTTTCCTCCGAACTTTTTTCGGTTCGAGAGGCCGCCGGCTCGGCAAGGGCCGCATCTTCGATGGAGCGCCCGCACGGGCTCTGCCGTGTGTTGGCGCGTGCCCAAGTCAGACAAATCGGGACCAAGCCGCGACCAGTCTTGGAGCAGAGTATACGCCCGGGATTCGCCGGCGTCTGCCCCTCGCTGGTATGCCCTGCCTACGATCCGGCGCCGGTAAAGAGCCGGGTAAACAGCGTGTATTTTGATTCAAACGCCATGATCCCGACGAAGACCAGCACCAGGACCGGTGGCACCAGGATGGCATAGATCAGGGCCAGCCGCTCCCACGCCATATGCATGAAGACGGCAACGATCAGGCCGGCCTTCAGGACCATGAACAGGAGAATGAGACTCCACCTGAGATAGCCTTCGAGGCCGAAGTAATCGACCAGGTACGAGCCGGTGCTGAGAACGAACAGCCAGCCCCAGACGACCAGGTAGAGCTTGATCGGGTGCTGCTGATGGCTATCCCGGTGGGCCGTCGTCCCGGCCGGCGCCGGTGTTCCCGCCGTCATTCCATGTGTCATCGTGGCTTGCGACATGGTACTGCCTCACCAGAGATAGAACAGTGCGAAGATGAAGACCCATACGAGGTCGACGAAGTGCCAATAGAGGCCCATGACCTCGACGATTTCGTAGTTCCCCCTCCGGCTCGTGAAGAAGCCGCGCCGCTCATGGTCGAAGTCGCCCCGCCAGGCCTTTCGCGCCATGAGGATCAGGAAGATCACGCCGATCGTCACGTGGGTCCCGTGAAAGCCCGTGATCATGAAGAAGGCCGAGCCGAATTGCGGCGCGCCCCAGGGGTTCGTCCAGGGCCGCACGCCCTCCAGGATAAGCTTGGTCCATTCGAAGGCCTGCATGCCGACGAAGCTCGCGCCGAACGCGGCGGTCACCAGCATCAGGAGAGCGGTCTTGGTCCGATCGCGGCGGTAGCCGAAATTGACCGCCATCGCCATCGTGCCGCTGCTGCTGATCAGGATGAAGGTCATGATGGCGATCAGGATCAGCGGAATGCTCGTGCCGCCGATGTTGAGCGCGAACACCTCGCTCGGATTCGGCCACGGCACGGTGGTGGAGCTCCTGACCGTCATGTAGGAGAGCAGGAAGCAGCTGAAGATGAACGTGTCGCTGAGGAGGAAGATCCACATCATGGCCTTCATCCACGACACGTTCTTGAACGCGCGCTGATCAGATGCCCAATCGGCGAGGAAACCGCGCAGGCCTGGCGGCCGCATCATCTGCGGCACAGCCGGCATCAAGGTCGGTTGGGCCATCTCGGCATGCTCAGCCATCTGTTCAACCCTCCCTCGGAAACTCCTCTCCTACGAAAACAGCCGTCCGCACAGCGCAACGAAGTCGTTCGCCCAGCCCATGAGCAGCGTCATCACCACCAGCCAGACGAACAGCAGGAAGTGCCAATAGGCGGCGCACAGCCCGACGCTGAGGCGGATGCGGTCGCGCCGGTCACTGTCGCGCCAGACCTTGCCGCCAGTGCGGCCCAGAGCCACCAGTCCGCCCGACAGATGCAGGCCGTGCAGCGCCGCCAGCAGATAGAAAAAAGCGTTGGCCGGATTTGTGGCCACGAAGTAGCCGGCCGCGTAGAGCTGCCGCCCGGCCAGGACCTGCCCTACCAGGAACAACAGGGCGAGGCTGGCGCCCGCCAGCACGCCAAGCTTGAGATCATCCCTCCGCTGGCCTTTGGCGGCAACGTATGCCAGTTGCAGCGCCACGCTGCTTGCGACCAGGAGCGCTGTATTGAACCAGAGTAGGGTTGTTACCGGCAGCGCCTGCCAGTCGGGCATCGCCATGCGCACCGAATAGGCGCTGATCAGCAGCGCGAACAACGCGCCGACGACGACCAGGAACACGCCTAGCCCGAGGGTCACGGCCGGCAGCGGCGAAGCGCCGGTGCCTGGCACCTCGCCGATCGGCCCCTCCTCCAGCCATGGCTTGGCGGTCAGCCTCTGGCGTGCCAGCCACCAGGCAACGATCGCTCCGACCAGCGTCAGGAAGAGGAGGATGCTGCCCACGTCGCCGGCTCCTCAGGCGCGACGCACAACGGTCGCCTGGTTCTGCGGCACGAAATCCTCCGCGGCACCTGGCACGCTGTAATCATACGCCCAGCGATGCACCACCGGCAGCTCTTTGCCCCAATTGCCGTGACCTGGCGGTGTTTCGGGCGTCTGCCATTCCAGGCTGGTGGCTTGCCAGGGATTGCCACCGGCTTCCTTGCCCCTGATGAGGCTGGTGATCATGTTATAGATGAACAGCAGCTGGGCTGCGCCTACGATGAAAGCAGCGATCGAGATGAACTCGTTCAACGTTGCGGCCGACGGCGGGACGAACGCTGTCTCGCCCATCTCATAGTAGCGGCGCGGCACGCCCAGCAGCCCCAGATAATGCATCGGGAAATAGACTGCATAGGCGCCGAGGAACGTCACCCAGAAATGGATCTTGCCCATCGTTTCGTCGAGCATTCGCCCGGTGATCTTGGGGTACCAGTGATAGATCGCGCCGAAGATGACGAGGATCGGCGCGACGCCCATCACCATATGGAAGTGGGCGACCACGAACATCGTGTCGGACAGCGGAACATCCACCACGACGTTGCCCAGGAAGAGCCCCGTCAGTCCGCCATTGACGAACGTGACGATGAAACCGAGGGCAAACAGCATCGGCACGGTCAGGTGGATGTCGCCGCGCCACAGCGTCAGCACCCAATTGTAGACCTTGATGGCGGTCGGAATGGCGATGATGAGGGTGCTGGTGGCGAAGAAGAATCCGAAATAGGGATGCATGCCGCTGACATACATGTGGTGCGCCCAGACGATGAAGCTGAGCGCGCCGATCGCCACGATCGCCCACACCATCATGCGGTAACCGAAGATGTTCTTCCTGGCGTGCGTGCTGATGAGGTCGGAGACGATCCCGAACGCCGGCAAGGCCACGATATAGACTTCCGGATGGCCGAAGAACCAGAACAGGTGCTGGAACAGGATCGGGCTGCCGCCGCGGTAGGAGAGATGCTCTCCCATCTCGACCAGCGCCGGCATGAAGAAGCTGGTGCCGAGCAGGCGGTCGAGCAGCAGCATCACGCAGGCGGCGAACAGGGCCGGAAAGGCCAGCAGTGCCAACACGGTCGCCGTGAAGATGCCCCAGACCGTCAAGGGCATGCGCATCAGGGTCATGCCGCGGGTGCGCGCCTGAAGCGTCGTCACCACGTAATTGAGGCCGCCCATGGTGAAGCCGATGATGAACAGGATCAGCGAGGCCAGCATCAGGATGATGCCCCACTCACGCCCCGCCGTGCCGTGGAGGATGGCTTGCGGCGGATAGAGCGTCCATCCCGCGCCGGTCGGCCCGCCAGGCACGAAATAGCTCGCGACCAGGACGATCACGGCGAGCAGGTAGACCCAATAGCTCAGCATGTTCACGTACGGGAACACCATGTCCCGCGCGCCCAGCATCAGCGGGATGAGATAATTGCCGAAGCCGCCGAGGAAGATTGCGGTGATCAGATAGATCACCATGATCATCCCGTGCATGGTGATGAACTGGTAGTAATGGTCGGCATCGATAAAGGAGAAGACACCCGGGAATCCCAGCTGCAGGCGCATCAGCCATGACAAGACAAGCGCCAGCATGCCGATGGACAGGGCCGTCAGCGAATACTGGATGGCGATCACCTTGGCGTCCTGGCAAAAGACGTACCGCGTCATCCAGCTTTGCGCATGATAGAGCTCTACGTCCGTGACCTCGGCAGGAGGGATCAGATCGGCTGCGCCGCGGGAAATATCCACCATTGACTCGTCCTCCTCGTCTCCTAGCGAAAGACCAGGTCTAGTTCGCCGCCTGCTTCTTCTGCGCCGGCAGCGATTGCGCAAAGGTCTGGTGCTGCCCAAGCCAGGCCTGATAGCTCCCCTCGTCTTCCACCACGACCTTGCCGCGCATGTAGGCGTGGCCTTGGCCGCACAGCTCGGCGCACAGGACATCAAAGGTTCCGGTCCTTGTCGGCGTGAACCAGACATAGGTGACCATGCCCGGGATCATGTCCATCTTGGCGCGGAACTCGGGCACGTAGAAATCGTGCAGAACGTCGATCGAGCGCATCAGCACCTTCACAGGCTTGCCGACCGGCAGATGGAAGTCTTCGGCCTGGACGATGACATCGTCCTGGCCATTGGGATCGTTCGGATTGAGTCCCAGCGGATTCTCGTTGGTGATGTGCTGCGCATCGAACGCGCCGAGCTTGCCATCCTTCCCCGGCAGCCGGAGGTTCCATTGCCATTGCTGGCCGACAATCTCGATCTGCGTGGCGGCGTCGGGGACAGTGATGAACTGGTTCCAGACGATCAGGCCCGGCGCCAGCATGGCCGCGACGCCGAGCGTTGTGCCGGCGGTCAGCCACAGCTCCGTCTTCTTGCTCTCCGGCTCGTAGGCGGCAGTCAGCCCAGGGCGGTGATGGAACCGCCAGACACAATAGGCCGTGAACAGCAGGATCGCCGTGAAGACAAACCCTGTGATCCAGAACGTAATGGTGATGGTGTTGTCGATATAGTCCCAGTTCGAGGCGATCGGCGTCCACCACCACGGGCTTATGAGGTGGAACAAGATCGAGCCAGCCGCCACGGCCATGAGGATGAGGGCGACGGTCTGGCCTTCGTCGATCGTGCCCTCAAGGGTATCGACCGAGGCAGCCGTTGGCGCGTGTGCAGCTGCATGGCGATGATGCGGCGGTGGTGCGGGCGCTTGGCGCGGCACCAGCTTGCGATAGAGGTGCCACGTCGCGTGGCACAGCACAGGCATCACCACGACCAGCCCGATGAAAAGCGGGATCGCCCCGATGACCAGCCCCGCACCGACCACAAAACCCCAAGCCGCGATCGGAATGGGATTGGCCGCCGCCGCGCGGATCGAGGTTGTGATCGCCGTGGCAAGCCCGACCTCGCGGTCCAGCAGCAACGGAAACGACACGACGGTGATCACGAGGGTCAACGCGGCAAACAGGAATCCGATGCCACAGCCGATCCCGATCAGCCACCAGCCCGCTTCCGTCAGGAACAGGTCCTGCACAAAGCGGCCGACCGAATAGAGCGGTTGCGGCCCGCTGATCGTGCGGTAGAGCCACCAGGCCGCGCCCAGCCAGACCAGGTAGATCGCCACCAGGATCAGGCCCAGCAGCAAGATCGCGCTGAAATTACGCGAGCGCGCCACGCTGAGCGCATTGGCCCAGCTATGGTTGTCGTCGTGGTGGCGCTCGAAGTTCAGCTCGCGCCGCCGGCTCATTTCATAGAGGAACACGCCCACGAACGGCCCCATGATCACCGATCCGGAGGCCAGCGGGAACAGCAGCGGAATCATTTCGTAGTGGAAGGAAGCGGTGACGATGACGAGGGAAATGATGGGATAGATGGCGATGAGGAAGATGATGTCGGTCCGGTAGGCCCCGAAATCATCGAAGCCTTTGACGAGCACGTCCTTCAGATCGTCGAGGGCGATCCGATTGATGGCCAGCCGCGGGGAAACCAGATGCGTCGACGTCCGCCGGACGGAACGGCCAGCGAGGCCCACGCCTTTGGCGACTTCTCGGAGCTCGTCCGACAGCCACTCAACGGGGTTTCGGATCGTCTGAGGCATCGTCGCACCTCCGAACCGTCAGTTCGAGAGACCGCCTGCACGCCGGGCCGGATCTTCGATGGACCGCCAGCACGGGCTACCGCACGTGGCGAGTGCCCAAGTCCGATACCGGTCACGGCTACGCCGCGACCAGTCACGCAAAAAGTATACTCCCCCCGGCGGCCGGCGTCTGCGCCATTTTGTCTCACCCCGGCCCTAGGCGTACCCCCCGCAATTTCAGAGTGATAACGGGCGCAAGCTCGCCTTCACGCAGCGCTCGAAATGGTCCAGGCCGGGTGTCGCCATCGCGACGACCTTGCCCTCGTCGTCCCAGCGGCGGAGCCTGACGGCATCCTCTGCAAAGGACTCCTTGGCGAAGCGGGCACGCTCCTCCATCGACATCAGGCCGCCTTGCAGCTTGAGGGTCTGGATCGAGGCGGCGGACAGCAAGTCGCGGTACCCGGGTTGCATCGTCGCGAGGTAGCGCTTGGCGGCAACGTGCAGGCGGACAGGTTCGGTCACCTCCGGTCCGAAATGCCGCGACAGCCAGGCGGAACCGAGGCTCTCATGCTGCGCATCGATGCCTCGGTCGGCGATATCGTGCGGCAGATCGTGAATCAAGTGCCCGATGTCATGCAGCAGGGTTGCGGCGATCAGAGCCGGCGCCGCGCCATCTCGTTCCGCGCACATCGCGCATTGCAGCGCGTGCTCCAATTGCGAGACGCCCTCGCCATATGTCTCGATGCCCCTGCGCGCAAAGGCGATGCGGATTTCATCCAGGGCACTCATGCGGCTGCCCCGTGCGTCTTCGTGATCTGCCGGCGCAGCACGCGCATCCGGCTGTCCAATCCATCCTTGTCGACGTAGCAGCCTTGCAGATGCCGCCGGCCGAGATTGGCATCGAAGGCAGTGCGGCCGTGCAAGGCGCGCTCATTCTGCATCACCAGCAGATCGCCGGGCGCCAGCCGGAAGATCAGCGCCCGCTCCGGCTGCTTCAGGATGCGCGCGAAACCGCGATACGCGGCGTACCAAGGCTCGACCAGCTCAACCGGAACATCGATCCCGGCGAACGAACGGTTGTTGAAATGGACCGCGCTGATGTGCCCGTCGAAATCGACTGAGATCAGCGGCGTGCGGGCTTGCAGGTCGGATTCCTTGTCGGCGAAACGGAAGTTCGCCGGAATGAGCGTCAGCAGGTCGAAATGGGTCGGCGCTTCGGCGCGCAGCTCCTCCGCCGCCGCGAACCCGTCGACCAGCAGTGAATCACCGCCCGGCGCCTCGCTGACCAGGCAATGCAGCAGCTGCACGCCCGGCGTCGGGTCGCGATAGGGATTGTCACTGTGCACGCCGAGCCCAAGCGCCGTATTGGCGAGGTTGTTGGGATCCGGCACGGAAATGACGTCGAATAATTTGCCGTAATTGGTGGTGCGCACGAAACCGAGCCTATCCCCGACCTCCGCCACCATGCCCGGCCGCACCGGCACATTGCGCAGCAGGCCGAAGCCGTGTGCGTGATAGGCCTCCAGCCAGGCCAGTTCCGCGGCCGGATCGCGCGTGATCTCTGGCCAGCCGCCCTCCGGCATTTCGGCAAGATCGGCGCCCCAAAGCGTGATCGGCGTGGCATGCCCGCGCTTCAGATCATGCGCCCACAGGAAGCTCGCCTCATAGGTCGAGACGTGCCCGTCGCCCTGCCACACGATGCGCAGCTTGTTGTCGGCCTGCATCGCCGCGCGCTCGATCTGCGGATATTCCGGCAAGTCGCCGATCTCGAACAAGCGCTGGCCGCTGGGATGCCGGCACTCGGCGCAGGCGCACTGATCACGGAGCCAGATGCCGGGCCAGAAGCTGGTCGTGCCGTCGCTCCAGGTGGCGGCAAGCCCGCCTTTTTCCGGTTCCGCGAGCACGATCCGCATGAGCTCAGCTCCAGGGCAGCGAGAAGGTCTTGACGTTGGTGAAGGCCTTCATTGCCTCGATCACGCCTTCCTTGTAGCCGAGGCCCGAATCCTTGATGCCGCCGAACGGCGACATCTCGATGCGGTAACCCGGCACTTCGCGCACGTTGACCGTGCCGACCACCAGCTCCTTGATGAAGCGCTGGATATAGTCGAAACGATTGGTGCAGACGCCCGACGATAGTCCATAGACTGTCGAATTGGAAATCCGGATCGCGTCGGCGATGTCCTTGCAGCGGATAATGGGCGAGACCGGACCGAAGGTCTCCCACTTCACCAGCCTGCAGTCGTACGGCACATGATCGACCACGGTTGGCGCATAGAGCGCGCCCGTGCGCTGGTTGCCGTGCAAGAGCCTGGCGCCGGCGCGCACGGCGTCGTTCACCATGTCCTCGCAATAGCGCGCGGCCTCTTCGTCGATGACCGTCCCCATGTCGACATTCGGATCCATCGGGTCGCCGAACTTGACCTTCTTCGTCTTCTCGACCAGCAATTCGCCGAATCGGTCGGCGACGGCCTCGTGCACGATCATGCGCTTGACCGCCGTGCAGCGCTGGCCGCTGTTCTTGTAGGAGCCGTAGACGGCGAGGTTGGTCGCCTCCTCCAGGTCCGCATCCTCCATCACGATCAGCGGATCGTTGCCGCCCAGCTCCAGAACAGCGCGGCGATAGCCCATATGCTCGGCGATATATTTGCCGATCTTCACACCGCCGGTGAAGGTGATGAGGTCGACATCCGGGTCTGTCAGCAACGTGTCGGCGATCTCGCGCGGATCACCGGTCACGACCTGGAACATCTCCTTTGGCAGGCCGGCCTCATAGAGAATGTCCGCCAGCAGCAGCGCCGTCAGCGGCGTCTTTTCGGACGGCTTCAGCACCATGCGGTTGTTGGTGGCGATCGAGGGCGCGACCTTGTGCGCCACCTGGTTCAGCGGATGGTTGAACGGCGTGATCGCCGAAATGACGCCCTGCAGCGGCTCGCGCTGGGTGAAGATCTTGCGCTTCTTGCCGTGCGGGGTGATATCGCAGGAGAAGATCTCGCCATCATCCTTGATGACCGCGCTCGAAGAGAGGAAGAACACGTCATAGGCCCGGCCGACCTCGTAGATCGTGTCCTTGAGACACAGGCCGGACTCTGCAGTAATCAGCTCCGCGATCTCCTGCTTGCGGGCGATCAGCAGGTCGGCAGTCTTGCGCAGGATCTCCGAGCGCGCGGACCGTGACAACTCCGGGCGATAGGCCTTGGCAGCGCCGAATGCCTTCTCGACGTCCTCGGCGCTCGCCTTCGGCACTGTGCCGCAGATCTCGTTGGTATAGGGATTGTAGACGTCGATCTGGCGGTCGCTGGTGCCAGGACCCGACGCGACGCGCATATGTTCCTTGCGGACTTGAATGCCCATGTTCACTCCTAGACCGCCTTGCTGAGCGCAGGCCGCGCGTTGGCATAGTTGAGCGCCAGATCGAACGCGCTGAAGTTGCGCAATCGATACCCGGCTGGCAGCGCCCCGATCTTGCGATTGAGGATGAGCGGCACCTTCTGCTCCGTCATGCCGCCATGCGAGCGCAGCGGAACCGTCAAGCCGGAAAGGTCGTGCTTTTTCGCGGCGCTGCCGATCACGGTGTTGCGCTCCGACACCACGATCACGTCGCCCAGCCGGTCCTCCGGCAGCTCGAACCTCTTGCAGCCCGCCGCGCGGTCCAGCGCCAGCTCGATGCCCGGCAGGTCCGCGATGCGTTGGATGAGGCTCGCATGATTGACATCTTCCGGCAGATAGACCGTGGCGAAGGAACCGAGTGCGCCGTGATGCACGACATAGGGATCGGTGATCGGCAGGATCACCCGCGCCTTACCCGCGCCGATCCAGCCATCCAGCACGTCCTGCAGATAGATGACGTTGGGCGTGCCATCGGCCCTGTGCTTGTCGTTCATGCCGTGATCCGCCGTCACGACAATGACCGCACCCCGCGAATCCATCTGCGCCAGATACCCGTCCATCATGTGATAGAAGCTGTTGGCATCCGCCGAGCCAGGCGCGGCCTTGTGCTGCACATAGTCGGTGGTTGAGAGATACATGATGTCCGGCCGGCGGTCCTTCAGCAGCTTCACACCGGCGGCGAACACGAACTCGCTCAAGTCAGCGCTGTAGACCGACGGCAGCGGCCGGCCAACATAGGCCAGCGCATTGTCGATGCCATGTTCGGCATGGGTGGTCTCGTCGGCTTTTTCCGCGGAGAAGCAGAGGCCGCTCATGCCCTTGCCCAGCAGCCTGCGCAACTTGTCCTTGGCGGTGACGACCGCGACCTTGGCTCCCGCCTTGGAGAAGGCTGCGAGGATGGTTTCCGCGCGCAGGAATTTCGGGTCGTTCATCATCACCTCTTCGCCACTCTCACGGTCATAGAGGTAGTTGCCGCAGATGCCATGCACGGAGGGCGGCGCGCCGGTAACGATGGAGAGATTGTTGGGGTTGGTGAAGCTCGGTACTACGCACTCGCCGATCGTGTCGGTGCCGAGCGGCAGCATCTTGGCAAGCCATGGCATGTGGCCGCCGCGCATCGCCTCCGTGAGGTACGCCGGCTCGCAACCATCGACACAGACGACGATGGTCGGTTCGCTCGGCCAGGCATAGCTCTTGCCGTTGACGGTAACTTCGTTCGGCATGCCCTACTCCGCGCTCAGCTTGAGCGGCGAACCGGATTTGACGCCCATCTCCGCCATCGCGGCGCGGAAGGCATTGAGCGCGCCTTTCATGTGGCTCTCATCCAGCCGTCCGATACAGCCGATGCGGAAGGAATCCGCGACCGTCAGCTTGCCGGGATAGATCACATAGCCGCGGTCCTTCAGCTTGTCGTAGAAGGTCTGGAAGTGGAAACGCGGGTCGGCAGGCATCAGAAATGTCACGATGATCGGCGCCTGCAGATGTTCCGGCAGCAGCGCCTCGAAGCCGAGCGCGCGCATGCCGTCGATCAAGGTCCGCCAGTTGTTGCGATAGCGCGCGCCGCGGCCTGCCACGCCGCCTTCCGCCTCGTGCTCGGTCAGGGCCTGGTCGAAGGCGGCGATGCAATGGATCGGCGGGGTGAAGCGGTATTGGCCGGTCCTTTCCAGCGCCTGCCATTGATCATAGAGATCGAGCGCAAGGCTCGGCGATCGTCCCTGGCTCTCCTTCAGAGCATCAATGCGCGCCAGCACGAAGCTGAGGCCCGGCACGCCTTCGAGGCACTTGTTGGCTGAAGCCGCGACCGCCTGGAACAGCACCTTGCGGCTATCGAGCTCAATCGCGCCGAACGCACTCATGGAATCGATCAGCAGCTTGCGGCCGGCATCGGCCACCACGCGCGCCACCTCCGGCACCGGATTGAGAATGCCAGACGTCGTCTCGCAATGGACGATCGCGACATGGGTGATGGCGGCATCCTCGGCCAGCACCTTAGCGACGCGCGCCGGATCGACCGGCTGATCGTCGCCCCATTCCAGCGCCGTGACCGCGCGCTTGGAATAGCCGCACATGCGCACGATGCGCTTGCCATAGGCGCCGTTGACCAGCACCAGCAGCTTGCCCTCCACCGGCACGAAGGCATTGACCATGGCCTCGACCGCGAACGTGCCGGGACCCTGCATCGGGACGCAGGTAAAGGTGCCCTCGCCGCCGATCATGGCGACCAGCCGCTCTCGCATGCGGGCGTTGATGGCCATGAAATTGGCATCGCGTGAGCCCCAGTCGTGCAGCATCGCCTGCTTGACGGTGAGCGAGGTGGTGAGCGGTCCGGGGGTCAAAAGCCAGGGATCGTGAGACATTCAGCGCCCTCAATAGGTCCACGGGAGCGATTCCGCCCCTCGTTGCCTTAGGATGCGCGCCCCTATACTATAAGGCAAATCGCACTTTATTATACGTCGCATAGATGACGTCTATAAGTCACAGCCAGCTGCGGGCATTCCACGCGGTCGCCACCGAGGGCAGCTTCACCAAAGCAGCCCAGTTGCTGAACGTCACCCAGCCGACCCTGTCCGGGCAAGTCCGCGCGCTGGAGGAACGGTTCGGCGTGCGGCTGTTCGACCGACGCCGGCGGCGCATCGAAGTCACGGATATCGGCCGCAACCTGCTCGACATCACCTTCCGCATGTTCTCCCTGGAGCTGGAGGCGGTGCAGGTGCTGAGCGCGGCCCATGCGCTGAAACGCGGGCATCTCAGGATCGGTGCCGACGCGCCCTATCATTCGGTCCCATTCCTGTCGGCTTTCCACCGGCGCTATCCCGACCTCCGGCTTTCCATGACCATGGGCAACACCAAGTCGCTGCTGGATGACCTGCTGGACCAGCGCTGCGACGTCGCCATCGCCGCCAACGTCAAGACCGACAGCCGGATCTTCGCACTGCCCTTTCGCCAGGATCGCTTCATCGCCTTCGTTGACCGCGCCCATCCCTGGTCGCGCCGGCGCGGCTGCAAGCTGACGGAGCTGTCCGGCCAGCGTCTGTTGCTGCGCGAGCCGACCTCCAACACGCGCCAGACCTTCGATGCCGCGATGGCGAAGGCGAGCATTGTGCTGGGCGAAGTGCTGGAGATCGGCAGCCGCGAAGCAATCAAGGAAGCGGTTGCGGCCGGCCTCGGCGTCGGCATCATCGCGCAATCGGAACTGGGCGACGATCTGCGGCTCAAGGCCCTGCCCTTCGAAGGCCAGCAGATCACCTCGACCGAGTTCGTCGCCTGTTTGCAGGAGCGCAAGGGCTCGCCGCTGGTCAAGGCGTTCCTCGCCGTGGTGAAGGAGACTGCCGACGTGAAGGTGCCGCGATGAAACCCTCCGTGCTTGCAATCCCGCTGTTGCTGGCGGCCAGTGCCGCGCTGGCGCAGGCGCCGATCTGGGAACGGGGCCGCGACGATCGCTACGAGGTCGCGACCGCGGCGCTCGGTCCCGGAACCACCCTCGGCTTCTTCTGCTCGGCCTATCAGGTGCCGAACACGGCGATCATCAGCCTGCACAACCTCATCCTTGGGCCGCAACTGCAGAACGGCAAGAACTTCGACCTGCGCTTTGTGATCGACGGGCAGAGATTCGACTTGCCCGGTATCGCGAAAGACGGCGAACTCTTGGTCTCGCCCGCCGACGCCAATATGGAGCTGCGCGTGCAGGAAGTGACAGCGGCGCTGCGCATCGGAAAGCAGGCGCAGATCGCTGTGCCGGCTAAGGCCTGGAAGTCGAAGCTCCCCCTCGACGGCGCCGACCTGGCGCTCGACGGCGTCTTCGAGAAGTGCTGGTGACGCAGGCTAGAAGGCGAGCCAGAAAGCGAACCAGGCGACCACACTGACCCTGGCCAGAATCGCAATTTTGTCGGGACCGGGGAAGCGGTCGGCGCTCCGCCACACGCCAGCCATCACCATGATGGAATAAGGCAGGGGCAACAGGTGCACGACGACCGCGATCGCGATTGGCACATCGAGGACGACCAGGACCAGGGCACATCCGGTCGCCAGGACATTGAAGATCAAGCCATAGAAAATCGCGTACTGCCAGAACGCCATTTCAAGCGGCAGGTGGCCCTGCCAAAGGAGTTTCAGCCTTTGCATGTCCAACATCAGGCCATGGCGGCGGCTTTTCTTCAATCGCGATCTGGCAATCAGACCGCCGCTTCTTCCTTGAGGCGCGAGGGATGCAGCTCGCCCGCCGCTTCCAGGCGCGGCTGGGCAACCAGGGCCAGGTGCGAATTGATGCGCTTCAGGTCGCGCAGGATGTCGAGGTGGAGGCCGGAGGTCGAGATGCTCTCGATCCGCCCTTCGCGCAGGCGCAGCAGGTGATTCTCGGACGCCGTCTTTTCCAGGATGCGGAACGCATGCTTCTCGGCGAACAGCGTGCGCGCCAGCGCGATGTCGCCGGTCATGAACACGTTCATGGCGAGCTGGACGTTGGCGTTGAGGCGCCGATGGATGTCCTCGATCTCCTTCGAGCCCTCGGCGGAGAATTTGAGGCCGTATTTGGTCTTTTTCGCCGCTAGATCCATCAGGCTCTTATCGACGATGTCGGCGGCATGCTCGAGATTGGTGGTGAACGTGATGAGGTCGATGATGCGCTTGTGGTCACCGGCATCCATCACGTCGCGGCTGACCCGCGTCAGATACAGCTTGATGGCCTCGTTGAGGCGGTCGATCTGTGAATCGACGTCGGAGCAGGCATCGACCAGCTTGCGGTCGTCGTTGCGGAAGCATTGCAGCGACAGGTCCAGCATCTGGCCCAGCAAATCGCCCATGCGCAGCGCCTCGCGGCTCGCATTGGCAAGGCTGATGGAGGGATTCTCGATCGCGCCCGCGGTTAGGTAGCGCGCCTTGCCGGGATCGTCAGGCCGCTCTTGTTCCGGGAGCAGCCGCTGGGTCAGGCGCGAGACCGGGCCGATCAGCCAGATGAACAGGATCGCAAGGCCCAGGTTGAAGGCGACGTGGAAATTCAGCACCTGGCGCCAGGCTTCTGGCTGCAGCCTGGCGATCTCGGGCATGATCAGCGGCAGCAGCGGCAAGGCGATGATGACGCCAGCCACGCGGAAAATGAGGTTGCCGACCGGCACGCGGCGCGCCTCCGGCACATCCGACAAGGTCGCGATGATCGGCATGACGGCACTGCCGAGATTGGCGCCCAGCGCCAGCGCATAGCACACATTGACCGGGATGAGGTCGTGGGTCGCGAATGACACGATCAGCAGAACGATGGCGAGGCTGGAGGTCGAGGCGACAGTCAGCAGCGCGCCGACGATGAGCCCGGAGATCGGCGTATCCGCCATCAATTGCAGGATCACCGGCACGACTGGTGCATCGCGCATCGGCTCGGCCGCCAGGCTGATCATGCCGAGCCCGAGGAGCGTCAGCCCAAGCCCGATGATCGCGCGGCCCAGGTCGCGCGTGCGGGTGTCGGTCATGTGATTGAACATGATGTAGCCGGCAAGGATCAGCAGCGGCGAGATCCACGAAACCTTGAAGGCATAGGCCTGCGCCACCAGCGAGGTCCCGACGTCGGCGCCCAGCATGATGGCGAGCGCCGCGCCCGCCCCGACCACCTTGCGTGAGACAAAGGACGAGGTGATGAGCGCCGTGGCGCTGGAGGATTGCAGCAGGATGGTGGCGCCGAGCCCGCCGAAAAAGGCGCTGAAGCGGTTGCCCATCACGCTGCCGAGGAATGTGCGCAGCTGGCCGCCGAACGCGCGCAGCACGCCCGTCCGCACCATGCGCAGCCCCCACAGAAGCAGCGCCGCCGCACCGAAAAGCTGGATCAGGAAAACCATGGCGACATCGAATAAGAAGCGCCGCCCGACCGATTCGGGCCCGCCTTGTCATGAAACCGTAACATAAACGCGCAGTGTGAAGGTTCGGTCAACAGGGCGACGGGAAATGGCGGCTGACCGACGCGGTTCCTAAACTCCCTCCCTCGACACGGGGAGGGGTTGGGGTGGAGGAAGCCGCGCCTCCTTTGGAAAGAAACTTCGCACGCTGCCCCCTCCCTACCCTCCCCCAAGTTGGGGGAGGAGGTTCTAGTGTGGTGGTGGCGGGGCTACTCCCGCTGCCTCAAGAACGCGTCGAACAAAGCGACGCCATAGCCGGTCGCGCCTTCCGGGCAGATCGGCGTGTCCTTGCTGGCGAACTCTTTGTTCGCGATGTCGAGGTGCGCCCAGGGCTTGCCGTCCACGAACTCCGACAGCAAAGCGGCGGCATGCGCAGCGTCGGCGCTGAGGTCGTCGGGGGCGACCTGGCGGTAATCCGCAACCTTGGATTTGAGGTTCTTCACGTAGTCCGCATTGACCGGCAGGCGCCAGAGCTGCTCGCCGGCGGCTTCGCCTGCCGCCAGCGCTTCGCGCGCCAGGGTTTCGTCGGTCGCGAACAGACCGGCATAGATCGGCCCCAACGCCGCGGACACCGAATAGGTCAGGGTCGCGGCATCGAGCACGCAGGATGGATTGAACTTGGACGCAGCATAATAGAGCGAATCCACCAGGGTCACACGCCCCTCGGCATCGGTGTCGATGATCTCCATGGTCTTTCCGGCCAGCGTCTTCACGATATCGCCGGGCCGATAGGACGAACCCGACGGCATGTTCTCGACCAGGGCCATGACGCCGACCACGTCGACTTTCGCTTTGCGCAAGGCCGCGGCGAGGATCGCGCCGGCGACAGCGGCCGCGCCGCCCATGTCGCCTTTCATGGTCAGCATCTGCGAGGTTCGCTTGAGGCTGAGGCCACCGCTGTCGAAGCAGACGCCCTTACCGACCAGAGCAATCGGCCCTTCCTTCGACTTGCCGCCCTTCCCGTTCCAGCGCAGCACGACCAGGCGCGGCGGATGCTGCGAGCCCTGCGCGACTGCGAGGATGCCGCCCGTGCCCATCTTGCGCAGCGCACTTTCGTCATACACCTCGACCGCGATGCCGTGCTTCTTCAGTCCCGTGAGCCGCTTGGCGAAGGCATCTGGCCAGAGCGTCGAGGGCGGCTCGTTCACCTGGTCGCGCGCGAAACAGATGCCAGTGGCGAGCGCCTCCGCATCCGCCACGATCTTCTGCGTCGCGGCGCGCTCCGAAGTCACGAGCGACAGAGACGCGATCTCCGCCGGCTCCTGGCCAGCCTTTGGCTGTGTCACGTATTTGCCGAAGCGATAGGAGCGCAGCCGCGCGCCGAGCGCGATGTTGCCGAGGAATACCGCTTCCTCGAGCTTTCCGAAATCGCCGCCGCCGAGGATCTGCGCCTTCGGCTCGCGCGCCTGCAGCAGATGCGCAGCGATCTTGCCGCCGATCTTGCGCGCGCGGATCGCGGACAGCTCTTTCGGATTGCCGACGCCGACCACCAGGATGCGCCGCGCATCGCCCGCGCCCAGCACATCGACGATCTCGCCTCGCTTTCCGGAGAAAGCCGGCACGGCCAAAGCCTTTTGCAATGGCCTGGCGAGAGGCGCCCCCAGCCCCAGCAGTTTCCTCCCATCCGCCGCGAACACGACGGACACATCAGCGGAGCCCGCCGGTTTGGCGATGACGTCGATCTGCATGAAACGAATCCCTCTTACAATCGGCCGCGATCTGAGCATGGCGAACTCGCTTCATGCAACCCTCCCCATGGCTGCGTCGGGGTGTGGTTGTGCGATGAACGCCGCCGCCCTATCATCGAGCGGTCTCTGGGGGGCGCCCATGTCCGATAAGACCATCATCCGCACCACCTGTCCGCGCGATTGCTATGACGCTTGCGGCATCGCGGTGGTAAAGCGGACCGACGGCCTTGTGAAGGTGCTGGGCGATCCCGACCATCCGGTCGCGCGCGGCGCGCTGTGCGGCAAATGCGCCATCGCCTACAACGGCGCGTGGCTGGATCCCAAAGCACGCGTGACGCAGCCTTTGAAGCGTATCGGTCCGAAAGGCCAAGGACGCTTCGAGCCCGTGAGTTGGGACCAGGCGACAGCTGAGATCGCCGCGCGGTTCACGGAAATTGTCTCGATACATGGCGCGGAAACTATCTGGCATAGCCACTACACCGGCACTTGCTCCCTGCTTGCCGGCGGTTTTCCCCAGCGTTTCCTGATCCGCCTCGGCGCCAGCGAGGTCGACCCGGATTCGATCTGCAACGCGGCCGGCCATGCGGCGCTCAAATACATGTATGGCGCGAGCGATATCGGGTTCGATCCGCGCACGGCGAAGGATGCGAGCTGCATCCTGGTCTGGGGTGCCAACCCATCCGCGTCGGCGCCGCATCAGCACAAGCACTGGCTCAAGGAAGCGAAGGCGAAGAAGATCGTGATCGATCCCGTGCGGCATCCGACTGCCGCCGACGCCGATCTGCATCTGCAGCCCTTCCCCGGCAGCGATGCCGCCCTCGCATTCGCGATGCTGCATGTGCTGGTGCGGGAGGACCGCATCGATCGCACGTTCCTTGCCGAGCACACGATCGGCTGGGCGGAACTGGAGCCAATCGTCGTGCGCTGCTCACCCGATTGGGCTGCGCCTATCACCGGCGTTCCAGTCGGCAAGATCGAAGAGGCCGCAACAATCTATGGCGAGGGCCCGTCTCTGCTCTGGCTCGGCCAGGGGCTGCAGCGCCAGCCGACCGGCGGCAATGTGTTTCGCGCGGTCGGATTGCTGCCGGCCGCCACCGGCAATCTTGGCAAGCCGGGCGCCGGTTTCCTCTATCTCAACGGCGGGGCGAGGCGCGGAATCGACGGCGACTATCTGGAAGCATCGCATCTGCGCAAGGGTGCGCGGCGCAAGGTCAGCCACATGGATCTGGTGGCGACCTTGTCTGATCCTGCCAGGGCGCGGGCGCTCATCACCTGGAACATCAACATCGCCGCCTCAAATCCGGACCAGGCCCATCTGCATCAGGTGCTGCGCAATGAGCGGCTGTTCCATGTCGCGATCGATCCCTTCCCTACCGACACAACCGACTTCGCCGATTTCGTGCTGCCAGCCGCGAGCTTCCTGGAGTTCGATGACCTGGTATCGCCCTATTTCCATCTCTCGATGTCGGCGCAAGTGAAGGCGCTGGAGCCGATGGGCGAGGCGCTGCCGAACCAGGAGATCTTCCGGCGGCTCGCGAAGGCGATGGGATATAGCGAGCCGGAATTGTTCGAGGATGATCGTAGCGCGCTCGACGCTCTATGCCGGCAAGTCGGCGTCGGCGATTTCGCGAGCCTGGCCGCGAAGGGCACAATTGACATCTGGAGCGAGCCCGTGCCGCAGTTCGGCGAGCTCTCCTTCCCAACGCCGAGCGGCAAGATCGAGATCGCGAGCGAGGCTGCCGTGGCGGATGGACATCCGCGCCTGCCACAGCCGATCGCCGATCCGCGGCCACAGGATGGATTATTCCGCCTGCTGTCACCAGCTTCGGCGTGGCTGATGAACAGCACCTACAATTGCGATCCGAAAGTTGCCGAGAAGCTCGGCGCCGAGACAATCACGATCAATCCAGTCGACGCGGCGCGCCTCGGCCTCCATGACGGTGACGCCGTGATCGCCGCGAACGAGACCGGCCGCCTCGAACTACGTCTCAACATCGCTGATGTCGTGCCTACCGGAATCGCGCTGTCGCATAAGAGCCGCTGGCCCAAGCTCTCGAAGCAACGCGCCAACATCAACGCCCTCAATCCCGGCCGCAAGACCGACATGGCAGAGAGCTCGGCGGTGCACAGCGTTGAGGTGACGCTGACGCGGAAAGGCGGCTGAGGCAAGGAGTCCAAATTAAGACGATGACTGAAGTTGCGCCCGAAGGTATTTCCGGCGTCGCCTCGCTTATTGAATGGTTCGGCCGCGTTCGTCGTTTTCATGATGCGAAGATATTGGACATCGCGCTTCATAGCGATGAGCCGAGTGTTATCCGAATTCACGCTTGGCAGGAACTCTGCGAGCAAAGCAGCTGAGGATTGAACTCCAACCTGGCAAGCCCTGACGATCGGCAAGTCGCCGCGTCGCTGTCATCAAGCGCAGCCGGAAGTGATGTTAACACCCAAAGGCTAGCTATTCTCCCAGCAGGCCGGCGAAGCTTGCCACCACCAGCGAGCCCAGCAGCCAGCCCATGATTTTGTGAAAGTAGAAGTAATAGCGTTGCCAGCCTGTGAGATCGATCTCCTGGTGAACGCGCCGCAACGACAAAGCAGGGATGAACATTTCAACACTGTAGGCCAGTCCGTACGGCATATGGTGTGCCTTCGCCTCCTTCGTGCGAGAAAAAATCTGTTGGCCGATGAAGATGAATAAAGCCGCCCAGATCAGGCTGCGCTCGACATGATAGCCGAAGCCGACAAAGCCGCGCTGCACCTGGAGCAGGAACTTGCCGATCCAGGAGGGTGTGTTGTCGATCTCCCGCACCTTGCCGCAATAGAGCACCTCGTCGGCATCGTCTTCCAAACCGACCCGGCGCAGATAGCCGGCGGCGTGCTGATAGGGCTCAAGGGAAAACGGTATCTGCCGGTCGAGCCAACGACAGAACCAGTCCACGTCGTGCTTGTTTGTGGGCGAGCCGCCGCCCAGACCGCCGACATTCTGATAGGAGAATCCGACGGCATCGATGTGATCGGGCCACGGATCGGCCTTGGCCTTTACAGGCACGCAGGCCGCGTCGCGCAGTGTGGTGTTGCCGGTAGCATCGGTCCAGGATGACAGCTCGACATTGCGCAGCAGCAGTTGCGCGCCCGGTTTCCACACCGGTGCGGTCAGCCGTCCGCCCGACGCCCCCAGTCGCAATTCGCCGCCGATATGCGCGCCGGTCAGATCGATATCGTTCAGCAGCGTACTGGAGAGATCGATATTCTGCCCGATCCGCGCGAATACCAGATTCGTCGGGCCTCCAATGGCCGAGCAGTCGCGCAGCCACAGATCTTCGGTGATGCGCACGGCGTCCATGTCGAGCCGCCCGTTCACCACCGTATCGGAGATCGAGATGCGACGATCGATCTTGGCGCTGCCAAAGCTCAAAACCGCTGGAGTATCCCTCCCGACATTTCGCAGCTCCTCCGCGCTGATGCTTGAGCCGATCACGGTACGTTGCCCTGCATCGTTGCTTTGCAGCAGCACGTCACGCGCGACGGCGGCGCCCCAGAACGTAGCATAACGCAGGACATCGACGCCACGAAGCTCGAGGGAACCGCCAATGTTGACGGAATCGCCAACCAGTTCGCCGATGCGCGAGCTACCCGCAACCACGACGTCGTCGACAATTTCCGCCCGCGAGAGATCGAGTTCGCCGTCGACCTCGCTGTCCGTCAGCACAAGCGAAGAGTTGATCCAGGCGCTCGAAAGATCGAGCGTATCGAACAGCTTGACGCGGTACAGGGACGCGCCGCCCTGCCATCTGCTTTCGGTCGCGACGATCTTGCTGAAGACGCAATTCTCGCACTCGAAGCGAACCAGCACCGTCCTGTGCGAAAGATCGAGCTGCTCGCGCACGCCGACATTGTGCAGGCTGATGACAGCCTCGGGCAGAAATGCAACCAGCCGCTCACAGGTGAGGATGCTGCGCAGAAATGCGGCGGAGAGCCGTGGATCATCACCTTCTGCGGCGGTGCCATCGAAAGCGCCGTCAGCTACCAGGGCTGTCCACGCCTGTCGCTCCACGCGCGACCAGCTTCCCTCGACGTCATTGTCGCACGCTGCGCTGGCTGTGCGCATCGAGACGAACAGCACCGAGAGAAGCACGAGGCCGCAGACAGCCAGACTGGTCCCTTGCCGAAGCCCCATTCGCAGCGCCATCCGCTTGCTGAGAGTCGAGGCCGGCCTTGGCGACGGGAGCGTCCGCTCTGGCCGCTCCGTCAGTGGCCTTGACCACCACCTCCACCGCCGTGATCCTTATCGCTGTGGCTTCCCCTGTCGCTACCCGGTCGCGTTGGTCGCGTTGCTGCAGCGGGATTTTTCTGGCCGTCCACATTATTGGTCGGCTTGGTCATCTTCTTGATCCAGGCGAAGAAATCGTCGTCGGTTGCTTCTTCGGTTGCCGGCGCCGTCGCATTCACGGCCGCGTTTCCAGCCGTGTTGGCTTGGCAATCAGGCGCTGGCCAGCTCAGTTCCACACGCGGACCGGAGAAGATCTCTCCGGCATTCGTGGCACCGGCTGCAAGCGATAGAGATAAAAGCGCAAGCGGGAATGCATGGTCGAGTCGCGCAGACGAGCGGAACATCTCCCCCACTCCTTCTGACCCGAAAGTACGAGCATAGCAGAACTGACCGGTCTGGCGGACCAAAAGTTGATAATTTGCTTTCTGTCCACTCCAGTGCGTGCCTGCGTCACCGAAGGGCTGCTAACCCAGCGCCCCAATGATGTGGATGATGCCCGATCCCAGACGGCGCACCAACGTGTACAGCCCGGAGATCGGCTGGAAGATCAGCTGGTGCTCGCGCTCATAGGTTTGGTGCCAGTCGCCGACATAGGTGGCGACCTCACCGAAATCGCCTTCGAACTTCTCCTGCTCGACCTTGGGGAAGATCGTCGCGAGCTTGCGGATCGCATCCTCGATCTCGAGATGCACGACCTTGGAGATCAGCTGCTCGCGCG
Organism: Dongiaceae bacterium; assembly: GCA_035695765.1. GTDB lineage: Bacteria > Pseudomonadota > Alphaproteobacteria > Dongiales > Dongiaceae > Dongia_A. Next base: position 50,811 of record DASRRI010000050.1, on the reverse strand, counting down.
AGATGTTGTGCTGGACCGAGAAGTCCGGGATGTGGGTGGCGAGCGCGAACAGCCGCATCAGCAGGCTGATGCGGACGCCGTGCATCAGCCGCAGATTGAGCCGCGCCTGGTGCGGCAGTTTCGGCTTCGGCGCGTCGATAGTCGCAAGGCCATCGCGCAGATCCAGCATGTCGCGCTGGAACACGCGGTAGATCTTGGCGAGCTTCTCGTGCACGCCCTCGCCTTCCAGATGCTCGGCAACGCGGCGCAGCTCCCAGGCGCGCTGCGGATCGCTCGCCTGATAGGCGCGGCTGAGCCATTGGCCGGGGTCGAACAGGTCGACATAGGATTTGAGCGCGTCAAGCTCGGAGCATTCCAGCGCCCATTCCACCATGCCCAGCAGGCGTCGCATTCGGGGCGATGCCTTGTAGACTTTCTGGAAGCGCTCGGGATCCTTGACGATCGCCTGGCCTACGCCGCCGATCGTGTTGGCGAGGAAACCGAGCTGCTGCAGGATGCCGTTGTGCGGAATGGCGCGCAGCTGGGTCGGGTGCGTGAGGTTGATGCGCAGGTTTAGATCGTCATGCTGGCGCTTGAGCGCGCGCGATCCGCTGGGATAAAGGAAGTTCGCACCGAACGCATCCAGCAAGGCGGCGTAGTTCGGGTCGTTCATCACCTGCTCGTTGAAGCGGCGGATCGTGATGAAGAACTCCTTGATATAATTCTCTTCGATCGAATAGACCGGGTCGGTCAGCACTTCGTCGCCCGGCGTGGCGAGCACGTATTCGACGATGCGCGTGACCGAGGCGAAGGCGATCTGCGGCGTGATGAAGAGCGCGTAGCCGTCGCCGCCCTGGAAACTGATCTCCTCCTTGGCGCGGATGCCCAGATTCTGGAACTTGCGCCGGCTGGCAGGAGACGCGGCATATTCCAGCCGTGCCTGGAATCCTTCGGGATGGCCGCCGCGGCCGATGGACTCGCCGTGGGTGTCGAACACCACCAGCTCCACATCCGCAAAGCCGCGATCACGCAGCACGTCGGCGAGCTTGAGCCGCAGCCATTCGACCGAGATCGCTGCGACCGTCTGGCCAAGATGCCGCCCTGCATCGGAGAAGCCGGTCTGGATGCAGAGCCGTCCACGTTGGCGCACATAGGCTGCGAAGTCCGGGTTCTGCAGGCATTCGTCGATCACCCTGAGGCCGCGCTCGAATGCCTTGGTGGTCTCGAACAAGGGGGAGATGTCGACCTTGGCCTCGACGCCGAACAGCTTTGCGAAGTACAGCGCCGACAACAGGGTCAACGGCGATTCGGTCTCCGCGATCAGGAACCGCACCGGCGTGGTCGCGTCGATGTATTTCAGCATCTGCGCGACAATCATGAACAGGCGCTTGGCCGATGTGCGCTCGGCCAGGATCGAAGCGAAATTGATGCGGATCGGCTTCACATCGCGCAGCAGCTTCGCCACGCCCGCCAGATAGGAGCGCTTGCGCGCCGGATCGTCCGGCTCGGTCTCCATGTCGATCAGCTTGCGGACGGCATTGTGGATCTGCACGGCATTCAGGCGCACATGCGTATGCGCCATGCCGAGGCCATGGTTGCACAGCTCCGCGCGCAGGATCAGCAGCTTGCGCCGCTCGGCCGCGCGGGTTGAAAGCTCCAGCGCCCGCTCGATCAGCTCCAGCAACTGGCCGGATTCGACCAGGCGCAGATGCCGGCTCTCATGCATGCGCTTGGCGAGGCGCCGCACCTGTTCGGTCCAGGTCTTGGGGTCGGAATCACCCTGCTGGAAGACCTCGATCTCGTCGTCCGCTTCCTTGATGGCGAGCGCGAGGCGACTTTCAAGCAGTTCCATCAGATGCGCGAGGTCGACGCCATTCTCGCCGCGCGGCTTCTGTTCGCGCAGCTCTTCGACCACGTCGAGGTACTGCTGCAGCTGCGCGGTCTGTACGCGCAGGCGCTTGAAGAGCGTGTCGCTCCATTTGATATCGGAGCGGCCGTCGAGGTCGTAGCCGACCCAGCTCGCGATGGTCAGCAGCCTGGGGCGCAGATGTTCCCATTCCTTTGGATAGAACTCGGCCGCAACGTCGAACACGATGTCGTAGACCCGGCGCAGCGCGCGCTGGATGTTGGTGATGGCCTCGATCGACAGCTTGTGCTCATAGGCGAGGTCGAGCGGCGCCGGTGGGCGATGCTCAACCGTGCGCGCCGCACCGAGGCGCCGTGTGCGTTCCTTGGCATTCAGCTTGTTGCCTTGGCTGTCGCGCTCCATCGCCAGCTCGGCGAGGTTGCGCAGCATCACGGTCGACTGGCTGAAGGTCGGATGGGCGGTAATGACGATGCCGAACAGCTCGCGCTCCAGGACTGCCTGGAACTCCGCGAACGGACGCGGTGTCGGCTTCCTGCCCTTGGCATCGTCCGGTACCGCGACGCGGCGCACCGCGGCACGGATCGCGGCCTCGTTCTTCGCCTCGTCACGCTCGCCGAGATAAGCGGCTAGCCGCTCGGCACGATGCGCATAGGCCTCGCCCGACAATTGCTGGATCAGCCGCTCGATATCGCCATAGGAGAGCGCGCCGGCATCCAGCCGCTTGCCGAGCTCGAGAGCCAGCAGCTTCACCGAATTGCCGAATGGGTTGCGCTCGCGCAGATCGCCAAGGGTGCCGAACAGATGGCCGAGGTCGCGTTCCAGCGTCGCCGGATCGAGCAAAGCGGACTCCGGAAAGGCCCGCACCTCTGCCGGCAAATCGTCGCGCAAGGCCTTGGCGCGGCCATTGCGCGACAAGGTCACCTGCTCGGTCGCACGCAGGGCAATCCGCGCGGAAGGCTTCTTGCTGCCCGCCTTCTTTCCAATCCTCTTGGCCATTCCGCCCCCTTTTCTCCGATCAAGCCGCCGCCTTCCCCAAGGCCTGCAGCATGGTGGAACCCAGCTCCGCCGGCGACGGCGTAATCACGATGCCGGCCGAACGCAATGCTTCGATCTTTTCTGCCGCGCTCTCGCCGCCGCCGGAGACGATGGCACCGGCATGGCCCATGCGCCGGCCGGGAGGCGCGGCACGGCCCGCGATGAAGCCGACCACCGGCTTCTTGCGCTTGGAGCGCTTCAGGAACTCCGCTGCATCGATTTCCGGTGTGCCGCCGATCTCGCCGATCATGATGATCGCGTCGGTATGATCGTCGGCCAGGAACAGCTCCAGGATATCGACGAAGTTCGACCCGTTAACAGGATCGCCGCCGATTCCGACCACCGTCGATTGGCCGAGGCCAGCCGTCGTCGTCTGGGTCGCAGCTTCATAGCTGAGGGTGCCGGAACGCGACACGATGCCGACCCGGCCAGGCTTGTGTACATAACCCGGCATGATGCCCATTTTGCATTCATCGGGCGTGATGATGCCGGGGCAGTTGGGGCCGATCACCCGCGAGCGGGAGTATTTCAGCTCCTTCTTCACCCGTGCCATGTCCTGCACAGGGACACCGTCGGTCACCGCCACGATCACTTCGATGCCGGCGTCGATCGCCTCCAGGATGGAATCCATCGCGTAGGTCGGCGGCACATAGATGATGCTGGCATCGCAGCCGGTCTTGGCCTTGGCCTCCAAGACGGTATTGAAGACAGGCAGGCCGAGATGGGTCGAACCGCCTTTGCCCGGCGTCACGCCGCCCACCATGTTGGTGCCGTATTCGATCGCCTGCTGTGAATGGAAAGTGCCCTGGGTTCCAGTGAAGCCCTGGCAGATCACCTTGGTCGCCTTGTTGACGAGGATCGACATGGTTCAAGCCCTCCCCTGCACAGCATGCACGATCTTGCCGGCCGCGTCCGACAAGGTCGTTGCGGTGATGATGGGCAGTCCCGATTCCTGCAGGATCTTGCGCCCGAGTTCGACGTTGGTGCCTTCCAGACGCACGACCAGCGGCCGGTCTAGGCCGACCTCGCGCGCCGCGCCAACGATGCCTTCGGCGATGGAATTGCAGCGCATCATGCCGCCGAACACATTGACCAGGATTCCCTTCACGCCCGGATCGTTGAAGATCAGCTTGAAGGCGCAGGCGACGCGTTCCTTGGTGGCCGCGCCGGCGATGTCCATGAAGTTCGCCGGCTCGCCGCCGTAATGCTGGATGATGTCCATGGTCGCCATGGCAAGACCGGCGCCATTCACCATGCAGCCGATGTCGCCTTCAAGCTTCACATAATTGAGGTCGTGTCGCTGGGCTTCGAGCTCCAGCGGATCCATCTCGTGCTCATCGCGCATGTCCTGCACGTCGTGGTGCCGGAACAGGGCGTTTTCATCGAACGTCATCTTGCAATCGAGCGCGATCAGGCGGTTCGACTTGGTGACGACCAGCGGATTGATCTCCACCAAAGTCGCGTCGAGCTCGCGGAACGCCTTGTTCATCGACATCAGCAGGCGCACGAACTTGTGCACCTCGCGCTCCTTGAGGTCGAGTTGGAAGGCGATGTTGCGGGCTTGGAATGCACGCATCGGCGTGGCCGGCGGCAGCGAAAGGCGGATCAGCTTGTCGGGATGGTTGGCGGCGACCTCCTCGATATCCATGCCGCCTTCGGTCGAAGCGATGACGGCGACGCCGCCGGTCTTGCGGTCGATCAGCTGCGCGACATAGAGCTCGCGCGCGATGTCGCTGCCCTGCTCGATATAGACTTTCTTGACCTCTTTGCCCTGCGGGCCGGTCTGGTGCGTAACCAGGCGGCTGCCCAGCATCTTGTCAGCGCTGGCGACCACCTCCTTCACCGAGCGGCAAATCTTGACCCCGCCCGCCTTGCCGCGGCCGCCGGCGTGGATCTGCGCCTTCACCACCCAAACCGGACCATCCAGCTCTTCGGCGATCGTCTCGGCCTCGGCCGGATTGTGCGCGACGTCGCCGCGCGGCACCGGCACGCCGTAGCGGCGCAGCAGCTGCTTTGCTTGATATTCGTGGATATTCATGGGCTTCCTCCGCCAGGCTTCTGTCGTTGCATGACCTGAGGCACAGCGCATTGTGCGCCGCACCATTTTCCCATCCGATAGAAATGCCTGGGCCGGACGCGGTTGTCCATCGGCCAATGTCAGTTCATTCGGATGAAGTGTAGACAAAGCACGGCGCCATTGGCACCGGCTTGATCTCGCTTTTTCACCCGGCGCGCGAGCACTCTGGTCGCGCGATGAATGACGCAACTGAGACAGTCGGACGGGCCACTCCATTCTGGCCCGGATGTCTCCCGCTGATTTCCATCGTATTTCCAAGTGTCTTTTTGACTATTCAGAATTCGACTAGGATCGCTGGGATTGCGTCCTCAAGAGTCGCAGTCCGGTCAGGTGATCCAGATTCGGGCGCAAGCTAAGGACAGGAATTTCAAGGGGATGACGCCGGCATCTGCGATGTCTCGGCCTCGATGGAAACGGCAGATGGGGCGTTTGGCCGCACTGCTGCTGCTCGCCGGCTGCGCAACGCCCAAGGCGCCGCCGGAGGCTGTGTCGGTTCCGCCCCAATCGCAGCAGCCACTCGTCTCGCTGCAGGCATACTCGGTCAGGCCGGGCATCGGAGCGCAATGCGTGCCCTATGCGCGCGCCCGCTCCGGCATCGGAATTTTTGGTGACGCCTATACCTGGTGGGACACCGCTGCCGGCCGCTATGCGCGCGGCAATCTGCCGGTGATCGGATCGGTGCTGGTGCTGCGCAAGACCAGCCGGCTGCGGTACGGCCACGTGGGCGTCGTTTCGGCCGTGGTTGGACCACGGGAAATCCGCATCGATCATGCCAACTGGCAGCCGAACGCAATCATCACCAACATGGCGGTGATCGACGTTTCTCCGGCTAACGACTGGAGCCAATTGCGCTTCTGGAACAAGGAGGCGCGGGTGTGGGGCAGCGTCTATTCGGCCGCAGGCTTCGTTTACAACCTGCCGGACAGCGTGACACCGCCCGACGGCACCGGCACCACCATCATCTCAGGCGCCGGCAACACCACCTATTGGGCGCCGCAGCAACCCGCGCCCTGACATCCACCGGATCGCGTCGCACAAGGATTGCTCGAGGGACCGGCAGGACCAGCCAAGCTCGTTCCGCGCCTTGCTGCAATCGAATGCCATCGAGGTGCGCGCTAGCCGCACGCCGGTCAGCGGCGCGATTGGCGGCGTCTTGGTCATATTTGAGATGCCTTCGCTGACGAGCGCCGATACGAGCGCGAGCGCATAAGGGATGCGTGTACGTGGCATGGAAAGGCCGGTCAGTCGCTGCAGCTCCGCCAGCAATTCGCCAAGGCTGAGATTGATGTTGCCGAGGATATAACGCTCCCCCGGCCGGCCCTTGTCCGCCGCCAGGATCTGCCCCGCCGCGACGTCGCGGGCATCCACCAGGTTGAACTCGCAATCCAGATAGGCCGGCGTCTCGCCATTGAGGAAGCCGAGCATCATCTTGCTTGGCGGTGTCAGCAACGCGTCGCCCGGCCCGATCGGCATGGTGGGATTGACGACCACCAGCGGCAGGCCGCCGATGGCCGCCTCCCGCGCCGCCTCCTCCGCCAGGAACTTGGACCGGCAATAGGGGCCGGGCATGTCCTCCAGCGTCAGCACCACGCTCTCATCGATCAATGCGCGGGTCGATTGCTTCGGTGCGCGGTAGCTTTTCAGGATGGATTCGGTGGAGGTGTAGACGAAACGCTGTACGCCCGCTTTCTGCGCAGCCTCCAGCATACGGCGCGTGCCTTGATGGTTCACCTCTTCGAAGCTCTTCGGATCGGGCGCCCACAGATTGGGATTGGCGGCCAGATGGAACACGCGCGCGCACCCATCCACTGCGCGCGCGACGACGGCGGGATCGGTAATGGAGCCAGCGACCTGCTCGACACCCGCAGGCGCTAGATCGAGGGGGCGGAGGTCGAGCACCCGCACGCGCTCGCCGCGCGCAGCCAACTGCTCCACCAGGTGGCGGCCGATGAAGCCGCATCCACCCGTCACCAGATTCAACCGCACCAAGCCCCCTTTTGCGCAGCCGTAAGCTGCGGCACGATGTGCCGGAACCATGCGCCCAAGTCAAATTTGCCCACTCTTCCTCATCCTGGCGGCCGCGGCTTTCTGCGCGCCGGCTGCGGCGCATGAGCGGCCCACCACCACGCCCGCAGCGCAGTTCCTGCAAGGGACGCTCGAACAGGCATTCGACCTGGTACGACCGCCCATGGCCTCCGAGGCCAACGAGGACCTGATTGTCCTGATCGAGCGCGCGATGGATTGGCCAAGCCTGACCCGCTTCGCCGTCGGCCATTACGGCACCGGCCTCAGCGTCGGCGGGATGGGCGTCGTTACGGCTCGGCTCGAGCAGCAGTTGGGTCTCCTCGCCCGTCGCGCCGGCACCGAATTGCCGACCATGACAATTGCCATCCATGACATGCGAATCAATCCTGATGGCACGCGTCAGGTCCTCAGCACCGCGACCGTGCCAAAATACGGCGAGGTCGAGGTGGAATGGACCCTGGCGCGGACCCAGCTGGGCTACCGGATCGCCGACATCCGGGCCTTTGGGCTGACCCTGCGCCAGTTCCTGCGAGGATGGGTCGCCAGCCTGATCGCCGCACAGGGTGGCGACGCCGCCGCTGTCTTTGGCAAACGGGTGGGCTCATCGCCGCAATGACAAGAGCCGTCAGCTCTGCTAAGACCCTGCCGTTCCTCAGTGGGGAAGTACAAGATGCGGAAATATCTGCGAAATCTGGCCGCAGCTGTGGCGACGTTAGCGGCCGTGGGGACGGCGCCGGCCTGGGCGCATGCGGTCATCGTCTCCGCCAGCCCCACCGCCGAGGAGCATGTGGCGGCGGGCAAGCTCGCCATCCGGATCGAGTTCAATTCACGCATCGACAAGGCCCGCTCGCGCCTGGAAGTGACCGATCTAGCCGGCGTCAAATCCAACGTGCCGATCGATCCCGCCGGCGAGCCAAATATTGTCGCCGGCACCACGGGCGACCTCGTGCCCGGCGCCTATGTGCTGCGTTGGCAAGTGCTGGCGATCGACGGCCACATCACGCGCGGAGACATCCCTTTCACGGTCGGCAGCTGATCCCGACGAGACCATGGATCTGCTGCTCGACATTTTTGGCTTTGCGAGTGTCCTGCTCTCCGGCGTGGTGCGCACGGCGCAGTGCCTGACCCTGGGTGGCATCGCGTTTCTCGCGTTCATCGCCATACCGCTCGATCGCTGCGCGGCGAGCGATGTCCTGCTTACGCCCCGCACCATCCAGCTGACGCGCATCTTTGCGTGGGGGCTGCTCATCACCGTTTCTGCGCTGCTGGCGATGGAGGTGATGATCCTGGGGGGCACCGCCGAAATAACCTTGCTCGATGCGCTGGGCGGCGAATTTGCGGTCGCGCAGATCGTGCGCATCGTCGGTGCCATCCTGATGCTGGCTGTGCTGTACGGCCGCAGCCCCAACAGCACGCTGCTGGTGATCCTGGGCCTGATCGATCTGGCGGCGGGAGTCGCCACCAGCCATGCCATGGCGCGGGTCGATCAGCGCGGATTGCTGATCACCATTACGGCCATGCATCACATCGGCGCAGCGCTGTGGATCGGCGGGTTGCCCTGCCTGCTCTCCGCGATGCAGCGGCTGCCAGCCGGCGCGACGCGCAGCAAGGTCGGTGCGCGCTACTCCACGATGTCCATGATCTCGGTCGGCGCCATCGCATTCTCCGGCATCGGCATGCTGATCCACTATGTCGGCAGCGTCGAGGCGATGTACGGCACCGCCTACGGCATGATGCTGGGCACCAAGAGCACCTTGTTCTTCGGCCTGCTCGCGCTCGGCTACGGGAATTTACGGGTGGTGCGCGGCCTGGCAGGCGATCCATCCGGATCGGTCATGCGCCTGCGCCGCTTCGCGGAAGTTGAGCTGGGCATCGGCATCACGATCTTTTTCGTCGCGGCCTCCATGACATCGCTGCCGCCGGCCATCGACCTGACGCGCGACCGCGTCAGCCTCTCCGAGATCACCGAACGGCTGGTGCCGAAATGGCCGAGCCTCACCAGCCCGAGCCGCGACAGCCTCGCGTTTTACGAAGAGCAGAAGACGCTCAAGCAGGAGCAGGCCGAGCACAAGCCGCCGACCTTGCAGGCCTATGTGCCCGGCGCCGGCGTGCCGCTGCCGCGCAACGCACACGACATCGCCTGGTCGGAGTACAATCACCATATGGCCGGATTGATCGTGCTTGTCATGGGCATCCTGGTCTTTCTCGAGAAGACCGGAAGGGCGCCCTGGGCGCGCCATTGGCCCCTGCTGCTGATCGTGCTCGCCGGATTCCTGTTCCTGCGTTCGGAGGCCGAGGGCTGGCCGACCGGCAGCCTGACCCTGGCGGAATCCCTGCGCGATCCGGAATTCATCCAGCACAAGACATTCGTGGTGCTGATGACCAGCTTTGCGGTATTCGAATGGAGCGTGCGCAACCAGGTGATGCGGAACGATTGGGCCAAGTATGTGTTCCCGCTGATCTGCGCGCTCGGCGGCATGATGCTGCTGACCCATTCGCACAGCATCGCCAACGTCAAGGATCTGCTGTTGCTGGAAATGACCCACATGCCGCTGGCGGTCTTTGCCATCTGGTCAGGCTGGACGCGCTGGCTGGAGCTGCGCCTGGATGGCCGCGCGCGGGTAATCGCCGGCAGGCTGTGGCCGTTCTTCTTCAGCCTCACCGCCCTCATCTTGTTGCTCTATCGGGAAGTCTGACCCAGCATGCTCGAGCGTATCGTCGAACGATCGGTGGCCTGGGCCATCGCCCATGCCAAGCTGGTGATCGCCCTCTGCCTGGCGCTGACCGTCGCGGCCGCTTTCTATGCCGCGCACACGCTCAAGATGGATTCCAACACAGCCAACATGATCTCCCCGAACCTGCCGTGGAAGCAGGAGATGGCCCGCATCGACGCGGCCTTTCCGCAGAACAGCGGGCTATTGGTGGTGATGGTCGACAGCGACACGCCCGACTTGGCGGAAGATGCTGCGGCGCGCCTCTACGCCAAGATGTCAGAGCGCACCGACTTGTTCCAGAGCGTGAAGCGTCCCGACGGTGGCCCGTTCTTCGACCGCTATGGCCTGCTGTTCCTCAACACCAAGGACCTCGACCAGGTCGCGAAGTCTATCATCAAGGCCCAGCCGTTCATCGCAAGCCTGGCGGCGGACCCCAGTCTGCGCGGGCTGTTCAACGTGCTATCCCTCGCCATGGAAGGCGTGGCGCGCAAGGCCACCGATTTCGCCTCGGTCGAGCGGCCGCTCTCGACCATCGCCTCCGCGACCAGCGCGGCGCTGGCCGGCGACGAGACGCCGATCTCGTGGCGTTCACTGATGATCGACCGGCCGGTCGAGCAGCGGGAGTTGCGCAAGCTCATCCTTGCCCAGCCCAAGCGCGATTTCCAGGCGCTGCAGCCAGGTGCCAAGGCCACCGCCGCGGTGCGCCAGATGGCCGCCGACCTCAAGCTGACCCCGGATCATGGCGTCACGGTGCGCTTGACCGGCTCGGTCGCGCTCAATGACGAGGAGTTCGGCACGGTCGCTCAGGGCACCGGCTGGGCGCTGGTCGGCTCGATCCTGGTCGTGCTCTGCCTGCTGTTCACTGCGCTGCGGTCCTTCAAGCTGATCGCGGCCTGTTTCATCACCTTGATACTCGGCCTCATCCTGACCTTCGGGTTCGCGGCGGTCGCGATCGGATCGCTTAACCTGATCTCGATTGCGTTCGCCGTGATGTTCATCGGCCTGTCGATCGATTTCGGCATCCAGTTCGGCGTGCGTTATGGGCAGGAGCGCTACGTCGCAAACGATGCCACGATCCTGCCCCGCACAGGCCGCGCGATGGCAAGGCCGCTCACGCTCGCTGCCGTCGCCATTGCGGCGGGCTTCCTCTCCTTCACGCCGACGGACTATCGCGGCGTGTCGGACCTCGGGCTGATCGCCGGCGCGGGCATGGCGATCACCCTGATCCTGAACCTCACGCTCCTGCCGGCGCTGCTGCAGCTGTTCCGACCCAAGGGGCCGGCCGTCGACATGGGATTCGCCTGGGCCAAGGGGCCGGACGAGTTCATGCTGCGGCGGCGCTGGCTGGTGCTGGGCATCTGGGGCGTTCTCGCCGCCGCCGGCGTAGTAGCCGCGCTCGGCCTGCGCTTCGATTTCAACCCGCTGCATCTCAAGGATGCCAAGACGGAATCGGTGTCGAGCATGCTCGACCTGATGCGCGATCCGCTGCGCACGCCCTACGAGATCGAGATCCTGGCACCCGACCAGCAGGCGGCGCGGCTGCTCACCGACAAGCTCCGCGGGCTGCCCGAAGTCTATGCCGTCCTCAGCGCCGACACCTTCGTGCCGAAGGACCAGGAAGCGAAGATCGCGATCGTACAGGATATGAACGATCTGGTGGGCTTTGGGCTCGAGAACGTCGAACCGTTGCCGCCGCCGACCCCCGACGAGGTGCGCCAGGCGTTGCGCGCCTGCGCCGAGAAGCTGCGCATGGCCGTTGCCTCCTCCGACGTGGCGCGCCAGCTGGCGCGGCTGCTGGACCAAGCGGCGGACTCCGATGACGCCTTCCTGCAACGCCTGGACCGCGTGCTGCTGTCAACGCTGCCACAACGCCTCAAGACGCTGAAGGTGGCGCTGACCGCCGGCCCGCTGACGGTCGACACGCTGCCGCCCGAGATCCGCAATGACTGGGTTGCCGCCGACGGCCAGGCGCGCCTGATGGTCATTCCCAAGGGGAACAGCAACGACAATGCAGTGCTCGAGCGGTTCGTGACGGCGGTGCAGAAGGTCGCGCCGAATGCGAGCGGCCCCGCCGTGCAGATCTATGAAGCGGGCCATGCGGTCTCGAAGGCGTTCCGTGTTGCCACGCTGCTGGCCGTTGCCGCTGTTGCGCTGCTGCTGGGCGTGATCCTGCGGCGTTTCATCGATGTGGTCTATGTGCTGCTCCCGTTGGCGGTGGCGGCGCTGGTCACGATCGCGATCTGCCGCGCCTTCGGCCTGCAGCTCAATTTCGCCAACATCATCACGCTGCCGCTGCTGCTCGGTATCGGCGTCGCCTTCAACATCTACTTCGTGGTGAATTGGCGGAAAGGAGTGACCAGGCCGCTGCAGACCGCGACGGCACGTGCTGTGCTGTTCAGCGCCTTCACTACCAGCTCCTCGTTCGCCAGCTTGGCCCTGTCCCGCCACGTCGGCACTGCCGGCATGGGTCTCATGTTGCTGACCGGCCTGATGGTGACTATGGCCGGCACCTTCACCTTCCTGCCGTCGCTGCTGGGCGCACCACCGGTAAAGCGCATCGACGAGGCGACCGCCGCCGCGAGTTGATTGGGCTATTCGGCGGCGCGCGGCAGCTGCCGGTCGCCGTGGATCCGCGCACGCAGTTCGTTCAGGGTCATGGCTGCGCGCCGCGTCATCGTCTCGGAAAATCGGTCGCAGAACATGTCGCCGATAAGATGCGCCGACAGCGCCATGGTCAAGCACGAGCCGAGATAGAACCGTATCGATGGGCTGATGCGGCTGACCCTCGCGGCTTGGCGCACCGCCGCCAGCGCAGCTGGCCGATAGATTCCCGCGCGGCGGATCGCCGCCATCGAGAGCCAGCGGTCGGCCAGCGGACCGCGCAGCAGGCTGCCCGCGGGCGCCGCGGGGGTGAGGAAGTTCCGCTTCGGCAGCGCTGCCGTCTTGGGCAGGCGCCGCGCCAGGATGGCACGCAGGACACGCTTGCCCTCGCCATTGGCGCGATGGAGTGCGGACGGCATCCGCCACAGAAGGTCAGCGACGCGGGTGTCGAGGAACGGCACCCGCGCCTCCAGGCCGTTGGCCATCTCCGACCGATCGCCGAGGAAACACAGATTGTAGCGCGGCAGGTCGGTACAGAGCGAAACAAGGCGCGACAGCGTCACGTCATCCAGCGCGCGGGCATCCGGATAAGTGCAGGAGAGCCAATCCATCATTGCCTGGCTCGGGCTCAACTCCGCATGCCGATGGAACTCCGGCGTCATCATGAACCGGATGCCGGGCTCGGCGGCGCGCGCCCGCAACGCTGCGTAGGGCGCACCGCCATGATCGCTCCACGCCATCTGCGCCCGCACCTTGGGCGTGATCGACGGCATCACGCCATCGCGCGGCCCATATTCCTTCAGGAACTGCGATAAGCCCGCCGAGCCCGCGCCGTTCGCGGCCGCCGCCAGCAATCCGGCATGCTCGAAATAGGCATAGCCGCCGTGCAGCTCGTCGGAACCCTCGCCGGTGAGCACGGCCTTGACATCGCGCTTGGCGCGTCGCGCCAGCAGCATCTTCGCGGTTCCGTGCGGGTTCGGAACTACGGCCTCGGCATGCCAGACCGATGTCTCGAACGCCTGCTCCATGTCCTCCGCCGCGACTTCCAGGAACACGGCGCGCAGCCCGAGACGCTTCGCGGCGAGCTCTGCGGCGCTGCGCTCGGACTCGCCGGTTCCCACGAAATCGATCGAATAGGCGGACACCTGGGACGCCTTCGTTTCCGAGGCCAGTGCCGCCACCGAGCTTGAATCGACACCGCCGGACAAGAACAGCCCGACCGGCGCATCGCCATGAAAGCGCTCGCGCACCGCTTCGCTCAGCGTGGCCTCCAGCACCTCGGTCGCCTGATCAAACGTCAGCTGCGCGGTGCCGGCCGCTTCCGGCTCGAGCCTGAAGTAACGGTGCGTCGTCACGCCCCGGCGCGAGACAAGCAGATAGGTCCCGGGCTCAACCGCCGAAACGCCGGCAAACACGCAATCCTGCGGCAGGTATGTACCGTGAAGCTCGCGACTGAGGGCGGCGAGATCGAGCTGCCGCTCGGACCAGGGGTGGGCGAGGATGGCCTTCGCCTCGGAGCCGAACAGCAACAGGCCATTGCGGACCGATGTGAAGAGCGGCTTCACCCCGAAGCGATCGCGTGCCAGCATGGCCAGCGCGTTTCGCCGGTCGATGAGCGCGAATGCGAACTCGCCTTCAAGGCGACGCACGAAATCGGGGCCAAAATGAAGATAGAGCTGAAGCAGTACTTCGGTGTCGCTACGCGTGCGGAACGTTGCGCCGCTTCTCTCGAGCTCGCGCCGCATGCGCTTAAACCCGTAGATTTCGCCGTTGAAGGCGATCACGACGTCTTCGGCCATCGTCGCCATCGGCTGCTTGCCGCCGCTCGGATCGACCAGCGCCAGCCTGGCGTGAAGCAGGCAGGCCCCGCCCCCGGGATCTTGCCACGCGCCGACATCATCCGGCCCGCGATGCAGGATCGCCTGCAGCATGGGGAGCGCGCGCTCGGTATCTGCCCTGCCATGGGCGGTGCAGGCGATTTCTCCGGCAAGTCCGCACATGTGGATGGATCCAATCAATCGTTGATGGGCGAGGCGCGTGGGCAGGCGGTCATCGAGGCGCCCACCCATTCATACAGTGCAATCCTGACGGCACACTTACGGCCGTTGGCGAGAAGCAATTGACCCGGACCGCTTTGGCGGGTTCGCGCCGGCCTACGAAACCACCGCAGCAGTTTCGCTCCGGTGCGCCGAGACCAGGGCCAGCAGCGCTGCTGAAGCCAGGCGGCTTTGCACCGGATCGGCGCGGCTGGTGAGGGCGATCGGACAGCGGGCGCCCATCACGATGCCGGCGCTGTCCGCGCCCGCGAAATAGCTCAGCTGCTTGGCGAGGATGTTGCCGGCTTCGAGGTCCGGCACGACCAGGATATCCGCACGGCCAGCGACATTCGAGACGATGCCTTTCTGCGTCGCGGCCTCGACGCTGATGGCATTGTCGAAAGCCAGCGGTCCATCCAGGACACCGCCTGTGATCTGGCCGCGGTCGGCCATCTTGCAGAGTGCCGCCGCATCGACTGTGGATGGGATGCGCGCATTGACGGTTTCCGCCGCCGACAGGATCGCGACCAGCGGCGACGCGATGCCGAGGGCGTGCGCGAGGTCGATCGCGTTCTGCACGATATGGCGCTTGGTATCGAGATCGGGCGCGATGTTGATCGCTGCATCGCTGACCAGCAGCAGCCGGTCGTACGCCGGCACGTCCAGCACGAAGACGTGGCTCATGCGCCGGCCGCTGCGAAGCCCGTCGGCAGCGACGGCAGCCTCCATCAGCTCGTCGGTGTGCAGGCTGCCCTTCATCAGCGCAGATACCTCCCCCGCGCGTGCCATGCGCACCGCTTCAGCCGCCGCCGCGTGGCTGTGCTCGGTCGCGACGATCGGCATGGCATCGGGCGCGAGGCCGGCAGTGCCGAGCGCGCGCTCGATCTTTGGCCGCGGCCCGACCAGCACCGGATCGATCAGGCCGGCCTTGGCCGCGAGATGTGCACCCTCGATCGATTCCGGATCGCAGGGATGGACGATGGCGCAGCGCACTCGCGGCAGATCCTTGCGCACGGCCTTCAGCCGTGCCAGCAGATCCGGATTGCGATCGAGGTTAAGCGGGCGATGCATGGGCGTCCCCATCATCCAAGGGATGAGCCGTCATGCTGACGCGAAAAGTGATGGGTCGTCAGCGGCGGCTTGACGCAGCCGGCTTACTGTTCCGGCTCGTTCTTGATGGCGACGATCTTCTTCTCGAGCGCGGCGATTAGGGCGTCGGCGCCGCCGCCGGTGACAGTGGCCGAGAAGTCGGAGCGCATGCGCGCCATCTCGGAGATCGCGCCGCTGAAATAGACATCGATGATCTTCCAGCCGCCGTCGGAGCCTGGCCGGAACAGGTAGTTGAGCGACACCGGCTCGCCATTGGAACGGATGATCTTAGTCTCGACCAGGGACCGGTTCTCCGCCGGCTGCTTGACCTCGCCCACCTCGAACTTCTGGCCCTTGTAGCTCTTGAACCGCGCGGCATAGGTCGTGATCATGTAGCGGTTGAACGCATCCAGCATCCGCTGCTTTTCGTCGGCGCTGAACATGGTCCATTCGGTGCCGATGGCAATCTTCGCCATCACCGGCACGTCGAAGGTCCGCTGGATGACCGGTTCAAGCTTCTTGTAGCGGCCTTCGAAGCCGAGCTGCTCGCCCTGCTTCATCGTCTCCTCGAGCGCATCGTAGAACGACTGCACGACCGACTTCGGATCGCCGGTGCCCTGCGCCGCTGCATAGCTGGAGGAAATGCTGCTCCCGATCGCCAGCATCGCTGCGGCGATCACAAAGCCACGCCGAGTTAGTGTCACAGTCGAACGACCTTCTGCGCAATGCCCATGGCCTGCAGCGCTTGTTCCACGATGTGGGGCGCGTTGAGGCGGGCCACGTCATACTGTTTCTGCGGCGAGTCATGGTCGATGAAGGTATCGGGCAGCACCATCGGCCGCACCTTCAACCCGCCGTCCAGCAAGCCGGCATGAGACAAATAATGTAGGACGTGCGAGCCGAAGCCGCCAATGGCGCCTTCCTCGATCGTGATCAACACCTCGTGTTCGCGCGCCAGGCGGGCGACCAGATCCTCATCGAGCGGCTTGCAGAAGCGCGCATCCGCGACGGTGGTCGACAGGCCCTTCGCGCCCAGATCCTCCGCCGCCTTCAGGCATTCCTGCAGGCGCGTGCCGAAATTGAGGATCGCGATCTTGGTGCCTTCCTTGAGGATGCGCCCCTTGCCGATCGGAACCGCCGTGCCGCGCTCCGGCAGCTGCAGCCCGACGCCCTCACCGCGCGGATAGCGGAAGGCCGACGGACGATCGTCGATCTCGGCGGCGGTTGCGACAATATGCATCAGTTCCAGTTCATCCGACGGCGCCATGATCACGAAGTTCGGCAGACACCCGAGATACGCGATATCGAAGCTGCCCGCATGGGTCTGACCATCCGCACCCACCAAGCCGGCGCGGTCCATCGCGAAGCGGACTGGCAGGCTTTGAATCGCCACATCATGAACAACCTGGTCGTAGGCCCGTTGCAGGAACGTCGAGTAGATGACTGCGAACGGCTTCATCCCTTCCGTCGCCATGCCGGCGCAGAAGGTGACGGCATGCTGCTCTGCAATCCCGACATCGAAGCAGCGATCGGGAAATACCTTGCCGAAGGCATCGCATCCGGTGCCGCCCGGCATCGCCGCATTGACGGCAACGATGCGGTCGTCGGCCTTGGCTTCGGCGATCAGCGCCTTGGCGAACACGCCAGTATAGCTCGGGGCCTTGGGAGTAGATTTCTGCTGCGCGCCGGTCGCGACATCGAACTTGACCACGCCATGGTACTTGTCGGCGGAGGCTTCCGCCGGGCCGTAGCCCTTGCCCTTCTGCGTCACGCAATGGACCAAGACGGGACCCGGCTCGTCGGAATTGGCGAGGTTTTGCAGGATGGGGAGCAGATGCTCGAGATTGTGGCCGTCGATCGGGCCGACATAATAAAAGCCGAGTTCCTCAAAGAGAGTGCCGCCGCCGGAGATGATACCGCGGGCGAATTCCTCGGCCTGTTGTGCGGCACGCTGGAACGGCCGCGGCAGGATCTTGGAAATGTCCTTCGCCACGTGGCGCAGCGAGCGGAACGAGGTCGAAGAGAGCGAACGCGACAGATAGGAGCTGAGTGCGCCGACCGGCGGAGCGATCGACATGTCGTTGTCGTTGAGGATCACGATCAGGCGCGTGTCGCGCGAGCCGGCATTGTTCATCGCCTCGTAGGCCATGCCGGCGCTCATTGCGCCATCGCCGATCACCGCGATCACGTTGCGCTTGCGGCCCTGCAGCTCGCTTGCCACCGCCATGCCGAGGCCGGAAGAAATCGAGGTCGAGCTGTGCGCCGCGCCGAACGGATCGTATTCGGATTCCGAACGCTTGGTGAAACCGCTGAGGCCGCCGCCCTGGCGGATGGTGCGGATACGGTCGCGCCGGCCGGTCAGGATCTTGTGCGGATAGGCCTGGTGGCCGACGTCCCAGATCAATCGGTCGTACGGCGTGTCGAACACGTAATGGATCGCGGTGGTGAGTTCGACCACGCCGAGGCCAGCGCCGAGATGGCCGCCGGTCACTGAGACCGCGTCGATCGTCTCTTGCCGCAGTTCGTCTGCGACCTGGCGCAGCTGGCTCGGGTCAAGTTGACGCAGGTGTGCGGGTGTCTTGATACGATCGAGAAGCGGCGTCTTGCTGGCGGCGGTCACGATATGCTTTCTCACTCTATGTACGTGGCTGTCCCCAACGGCCAGGATGATCTGGCCGCGAATCGGCTGCTTATAGGGAAGTCAGCCGGCAAAAGCTAGCATAGCGCATATGCGCCAATGGCCGAGTCTCATTTATGGTCTTTGTCTCAAATGCTTAACCCGATGTGTGCAGTGCCGCAAGTCGGGTAGGCAAGGAGGCCATTCTATGTTACAGGGAAATTGATCGGTCAGCGCCGCTGCCGGTTCCGGTTCGGCATGACCGAGTCCAGCGCTAGGGGATGCCCGCGGGGTATTCGGCGTTGGTCTGAATAGATGGTGATCATGAAGGTAGTTTTGGCACAGCCACGCGGCTTTTGCGCCGGTGTGGAGCGGGCAATCGACATCGTGGAAAAAGCGCTGGAGACCTATGGGCCTCCGGTCTACGTGCGGCACGAGATCGTGCATAACCGCCACGTGGTCGATTCCCTGCGCGCAAAAGGCGCAGTCTTTGTCGAGGAGCTCGACGAAGTGCCGGAAGGCAAGATCGCGATCTTCAGCGCCCATGGTGTCAGCAAAACGGTCGAGACTGATGCAGAATCGCGACACCTCCAGGTCATCGACGCGACGTGTCCCCTCGTGTCAAAGGTCCATGTCGAAGGCCGCCGCTATGCCGCTCAGGGCCGCGAGGTGATTCTCATCGGCCATGCCGGTCATCCGGAGGTCGAGGGCACCATGGGCCAGGTGCCCGGCGGCGTTCATCTGATTTCCAGCGCGGGTGAGGTGTCCAACCTGCAGGTCAACGACCCCGAAAAGTTGGCCTATGTGACCCAAACGACACTGTCGGTCGACGATACGCGCGAGGTGATCGAGGCGCTGAAGCGGCGCTTCCCCGCCATCGTCGGCCCCGACACCAAGGACATCTGCTACGCGACCCAGAATCGCCAGCGCGCGGTGCGGCAGCTCTCCGAGCAGGTCGACATGATCCTGGTGATCGGTGCGCCCAATTCCTCCAATTCCAACCGGCTGCGCGAAATTGCCGAGGAACTTGGCGTGCGCAGCCACCTTATTGAGAATGCCGGCCAGCTCGATCCCAAATGGCTGGACGGCGTGAAGTCGGTGGGCGTGACGGCCGGGGCTTCCGCACCTGATGTGCTGGTGCAGGAAGTGGTCGCCAAGCTGCGGGATCTAAAGCAAATCAGCCTGAGCGTGATGGAAGGCATCGCGGAGAACGTGAAGTTCCGCCTGCCGCCGCAGCTCGATGCCAATGAGCGGGTCGCCGCGAAATAGCGGCGCCCACCAAGAAGAGTTCGACAGAAGGAGCATATTGTGGCCGTTCCATTGAAACAGATGATTGGTGTCGGCGCCTATGTGGTGAAGCAGCATCTGCTCGGCCGGAAGCGCTATCCCCTGGTGTTGATGCTGGAACCCTTGTTCCGCTGCAACCTCGCCTGCGCGGGCTGCGGCAAGATCGATTACCCGGCGGAGATCCTGAACCAGCGCATCTCGGTCAAGGACGCGCTGGCGGCCGCCGAGGAATGCGGCGCGCCGGTCGTCTCCATCGCCGGTGGTGAGCCGCTGCTGCACAAGGAGCTGCCGGAGATCGTCGACGGGCTCATCAAGCAGGGCCGGTTCGTATACCTGTGCACGAACGCGCTGCTGATGGAAAAGAAGATGGGCGACTACAAGCCCTCACCCTACTTCACCTGGTCGGTCCATCTCGACGGCAGCAAGGACGAGCACGACAAGTCGGTCTGCCAGCAGGGCGTCTACGAGAAGGCGGTCGAGGCGATCAAGAAGGCGAAGGATGCCGGCTTCCGCTGCAACATCAACTGCACCTTCTTCGACGGGACAGATCCCGAGCGGGCGGCCAACTTCTTCGATGACGTGATGGCGATGGGCGTCGACGGGATCACCGTCTCGCCCGGCTATGCCTACGAGCGCGCGCCGGACCAGCAGCATTTCCTCAACCGCAAGCGCACCAAGCAGCTGTTCCGCGACATCTTCCGCCGCGGCCGGAACGGCAAGAAGTGGGAGTTCAGCCAGTCATCGCTGTTCCTCAATTTCCTCGCGGGCAACGAGACCTACGAGTGCACGCCCTGGGCGAATCCGACCCGCAACGTGTTCGGCTGGCAGCGGCCGTGCTACCTGCTCGGCGAAGGCTATGCCAAGACCTTCAAGGAGCTGATGGAAGACACGCGCTGGGACGATTACGGCGTCGGCAATTACGAGAAGTGCGCCGATTGCATGGTCCACAGCGGCTTCGAGGGCACCGCCGTTCGTGACGCCATGAAGAGCCCGCTGAAGGCGCTGCGCATTTCCAGGAAGGGCGTCAATGTCGAAGGCGAAATGGCGCCGGAGATCTCGCTCGATAAGCAGCGCAAGGCCGAATACGTCTTCGCCCGCCACGTCGATGACGCGATGACCAAGATCAAGGAAGAGAAAGAGCTAGCCAAGTCCGGCAAGCGCTCCACGGCAGCGGAGTAGCGTCTGGTGGGCGCGCTTCGACGCGCGGCCTGCCTGGAGTAACTCGCGGAGTTGGACACGACGAAAGATGAGCGCCGCCAATACGGCGCTCATTTTCGTTTGGCCCTCTTCGTCGACGAAGCTTGCCATGATCGCGGGCAGCGCTTCGTTCGCCTGATCGGAGATTGCCCGCACGACGATGAACGGCAGCCCGCATTCGCCAGCAGCACGAGCGACGTGGTGGCTCTCCATGTCGATGGCAAGAGCGCCGGAACGCGTGAAGGCGTTGGCCTTTTCCCGCGATGACGAGAGCATGCGATCAAGCCCTAGAATCGCACCGACCCCGATACCTCTCCCCCCGTCATCCCGGCCTTGAGCCGGGATCCACTTCTCCGATCGCGCTTGCCCCGACAATGGACCCCGGCTCAAGGCCGGGATGACGGTTGGGGCGTGGGGCGGGAGGAGTGCGTCCTCCCGATCAGAAGACCAAGTCGGTCCGGCGGTGGCGTGCCCCTCCGACCGGCGCGATGCGGCGTGGTGCGGCGCGTCATCGTGGTGATGATCATGTTCGATCGGCTCGATCGATGACCGCAGCGTGTCGACCCACGGCTGATGCGTCTGCCACACTTCGCCGATGTCGTTCGCGACGGTATCGGCGATGATGAGGTCGCCGGTCCTGAGATCAGGCGACAGCGCGCCGGCGATGCCGAAGCTGATGAGGCCGGTCGCGCCCTCGGCGATCAGCCGGTCGATCTTGCGGCGCGCCTCGCGCGCCTGGCCCCCGGTGCTGACGCATGCAAGGTCAAGGCCTTTGAGGAGCTTTGCTTCGGACTTGAGGCCAGTGACGATGCCCAGCACGGGCCGTCACATCCCATGGAGGACGGTGGTAGCGTTGCCGCGCTTCAGGTTGCGGTAGCGCGCCATCGCCCACAGCGGGAAGAATGCGCGATAGCCGTGATAGCGCAGATAGAACACACGCGGGAATCCAACCGCCGTGAAATGCTCTTCTTGCCACAGCCCATCGTCGGTCTGGGTCGCGGCCAGGTACTGCATGCCCTGCTCGACCGCCGCGTCGTCGACTTCGCCGGCCGCAATCAGGCCGAGCACTGCCCAAGCCGTCTGCGAGGGCGTAGAATCCTTGCCTTCCCCGCGCGGCTGGCCCGGCCAGTATGACGCGCCGTCCTCGCCCCAGCCGCCATCCTCGCGCTGCTTGGATTTCAGCCAGGCGACCGCCTTGCGCATCGCCGGATGATCGGCCGGCAGGCCGATCGCATTCAGCGCGCACAGCACCGACCAGGTGCCGTAGACGTAGTTGGTGCCCCAGCGCCCGAACCAGGACCCGTCCGCCTCCTGCTCGCGCAACAGATAATCGAGGGCAGCCTTCACCTTCGGATGGTCCTGGGTGAAGCCGAGCTGCGCCAGCATGCAGAGGCAGCGCGCCGAGACGTCCGCAGTCGGCGGATCGAGCAGCGCGCCATGATCGGCGAACGGGATGTGGTTCAGATAGTAGTATTCGTTGTTCGCGTCGAAGGCGCCCCAGCCGCCATTCCTGCTCTGGGTGCCGAAGATCCACTCGGTCGCGCGCTCGATGCTCTCGCGGTAGCGCTCGCGGTCGGTGCGATCCATGATCAGCGCGACCACCGCAGTATCATCGACATCCGGATAGTGCGCGTTGTTGTATTGGAACGCCCAGCCGCCCGGACGTACGCCCGGGCAATTCACCGCCCAGTCGCCGTATACGTCGAGTATCTGGCGGTCCTTCAGCCAGTCCATCGCGGGCTTCACACGTTCGGCTGCTTCGCCGCCTGCTTCCATCATCGCGTGCGCGGCGAGCGTGGTGTCCCACACCGGCGACAGGCACGGCTGGCAATAGGCCATGCCGTCCTTCAGCACCATCAGCTTCTCGAGCGAGGCGCGCGCGATCGCGCGGTCGGGATGATCCTCGGGATAGCCGAGGGTGTCGTACATCATCACCGAGTTGGCCATCGCGGGATAGATCGCACCGAGGCCGTCTTCGCCGTTCAGCCGCTCGCCCACCCATTTCACCGCGTCGACGATGCAGCGGTCGCGCAATTTCTTCGGAAACAGGATTTGTGCGCGCTGCAATACGCGATCCACGCCGCGGAAGAACGAGGCCCACGCGCCCTTCCGGTTATAGTTGTACCAATCCTTCACCTGCTCGGGCGGTGTCACGAACAATTCGCGTACGTCGACCTTGCGCCGGTTGCGCGCCAGCGGCTTCTTCGCCATCAGCACCAGCAGCGGCACGATGACCGTGCGCGACCAATAACTGACCTTGTCGAGGTGGAAGGGAAACCAGCGCGGCAGCGCCATGATCTCGACCGGCATCACCGGGACCGCGCGCCACGGCACCTGGCCGAACAGCGCCAGCTGCGCCAGAGTGAAGACGTTGGATTCCTTGGCGCCGCCATGGGCGAGGATCGCCTCGCGCGCCCGCTTCATCACCGGCGCGTTCACATGCTCGCCGCAGATCTTGAGCGCGTAATAGGCCTTCACGCTGGCCGACATGTTGAACTCGCCGCCATGGAACAAGGGCCAGCCGCCATGCTCGCCCTGGATCGACCGGAGATAGCGGACGATCTTGCCCTCCAGGACAGGATCGTCGGGCTCGCCCAGGAAATGGCGCAGCAGGACGTACTCAGCGGGAATGGTGGCGTCGGCCTCGAGCTCGAACGCCCAATGACCGTCGGGCTGCTGCAGGCGCGCCAAAGCCTCCGCCGCGTTGGTCACGCCGGTATCGACGCGTCCCAACAGATCAGCGAAGTCCTGCTCACGGGCTGCGGCCAGTCCGCGACTGCTCATAGTTAGAACCATTCCAATTTACCCACCGTGACCCGAAGAATGCTTGAAGCCGTCGCACATTTCAACCGCGCTGCAATAAATCGTTAACGTTTGGAAATTCCACAATGGTCCTAGCCATATGAAGCGATTACTTGCCGCTGGACCGAAGGGCCGGGTTACACTGGCGTGGAAGGGGTCACAATCCAGCAGCAACCCATGGCGCGCCTGACGTCCGTGAAATCATGGTCGCCGTCCTTGTCCCAGCGCATGCTGGCGATCCTGGCGGCCAGCGTGATTGCGGTCAGCGCCCCAGCCGCCCTGGTCTTCTATTTCTTTACGCGCGACGCCTCGATTTCGGAGGCGGAGCAGTTCGCCGCGACCTCCGCGGATCGGCGGATCCTGGGGCTCAATTACACGCTACGGCTGGCGGGCACGAGCCTCTACCGCTTCGATCTCATGCTGCGCGACAAGCTGGCCGCGCCCGCGATCGATGACGAGGTCCCGAGGTTCAGCGCAGGCCTCGAGCGCAATCCCGCCGGCATGCTGGTCTCCCGCCACAGCGATTTCGACGGACGCCAGCAGGCGGGAGTCGTATTCCATCCCGAGGCGCCCCGAAATGACGAGATGCTGCGGTTCCACGCCCGCACCCAACGGCTGATGTCG
This sequence comes from Dongiaceae bacterium, assembly GCA_035695765.1. Taxonomy (GTDB): domain Bacteria; phylum Pseudomonadota; class Alphaproteobacteria; order Dongiales; family Dongiaceae; genus Dongia_A. The sequence continues at coordinate 26,861 of DASRRI010000050.1, read as the reverse complement.
CTCTATGCCGGCGCGGTGGTGCCGCCGCTTGATTCGCTGTGGCTGCTGACGCGCGACCGGACCGTCGTCATCTACCTGCCGCGCGATCCCGAATTCCTCTATCGCGCCACTACCGGTAACAACTACCTCGCCACCGAATGGGTGACCTTGGGCGACCCCAAGACTAATCCGGAGCGCAAGCTGCGCTGGACCCACGCCGCCTTCGATCCCGTCTTGCGCACCTGGATCGTCAGTGCAGTCAGGCCGTTCGATCTCAATGGCCAATGGCTCGGCACGATCGGTCACGATCTGTTTGTCGATGAGCTGGCGCAGCGCCTGGTCGGGACGGACCAGCTGCCGGGCACACAGCATTTCCTGATCGATGCCGATGGCCAGCCAATCATCGCCGGCCAATGGCAGGCAGCACTCGAAGCCAATCAGCTGACGGGCGAGGCGCGTGCAGCGTTCGACGACACGGTCCATCGCCTGCAGGCTGCATTCGACGGCCGCGCGGATGACAGCAATGCTGCCCGCGCTGAGCTCGACGGAAAGACTGTTTCTGTGCTGATGCGCACCCTGCCCGAAACCGGCTGGCGCTATTTCGTGGTGACACCGATCGCCAGCATCACCGGCAGCGCGTCGAAGGCACTGCTGCTGTTCGGCCTCACCGCGGCTGTCGCCATCGCGCTGGTGGTCGCGGTCACCCATCTGCTGGTGCAGCGGCAGATCGTCGGGCCGATCCGCCGCCTGGCCGATGCCGTGCGCGGCTTCGCCGGCGGCAAGAGCGAGATGCGCGCCAAGGTCGACCGCAAGGACGATATCGGCGATCTCGGCCAGGCTTTCAACGCGATGGCGGATTACATCGCCAACTCCCACCGCGATCTCACGAAGGCGCAGCAGGAACTACAGCTGCGCAACGCGGCTCTGGTCGATGCCAACCGCACCAAGTCCAATTTCCTCGCCAACATGAGCCACGAACTGCGCACGCCGCTCAATGCCATCATCGGTTTCGCCGAGATCCTGCGCTATCAGATGTTCGGGCCGCTGGGCAATGATCGTTATCTCAACTATGTCGACGACATCCAGCGCAGCGGACAGCATCTGCTGTCCTTGATCAATGACATTCTCGACATGTCGAAGATCGAGGCCGGCCGCCAGTCGCTGCGGCTGGAGCGCCAGATTCTTTCGCCGCTGATCGAGCGCAGCATCCGCATAGCGCAGCCGATCGCGGAGCGCCGCTCGGTTACCTTGCAGTTCCACGCCAACGGCGCCGACCTCAGCGCCAATTGCGACAGCCGTGCCATCACGCAGATGGTGATCAACCTGGTCTCCAACGCCGTGAAATTCTCGCCACCCGGCGGGACCGTGGAGGTTCGCCTGGAAGCATCAAGCCAGGGCGGCGCGAAGATCAGCGTCGTCGACAGCGGGCCTGGCATCGAAGAGGACGTGCTGCCGCACCTGTTCGAGGCCTATGCCCACCGCGCCGCCCAGACCACCTCGCGCCAGGACGGCGTCGGCCTCGGCCTCGCCATCACCAAGGCGCTGATCGAGCTCCATAGCGGCCAGATCCGTGTCGTCACCCAGCCCGGCCGCGGCACCACCATGACCATCGAGCTGCCGCCGGCGGTGTCATGATGGAGGAGAACAACGGGGAAAGTTGTCACTCCTCCCCTTCGCGTATAGCCTGATGCGATGTTGCCAGATCCCCTTCCGCCCGCGCTCGATCGCATGCCACCGGCAAGCCCGAAAGATGGGACCGGCGGGCCGCGCGCGCTGGCGGTGACTCGGGCGATCGCGCTGGCGGCGGCGGGCTTGCTGGGGACGGTGCTGGTAATCGGCATCCCGCTCCTGCTGCGCCAGCAGCATCAAGTCGACGCGGCTCTGGCCGGCGGTTCCACTTCACTCGCACAAGAGGTCGCGGCGCTCGCCACCCTCCATTGGGTCATGCTTGGGCTGGTGGCGACGACGGCGATCTGCCTGGTCGTCGCTGTCCTGCGCCTGCTGCGCCATGCACAGTCGCAGGATGCCGTCCGCAAGGAGGCGCAGGCGTTGCTGCTGCGTGCGGAGCGCGCGCGCATGGATGCCGACCAGGCGAATGCGGACAAATCACGCTTCCTCGCTGAAGCAGGCCACGACCTGCGCACGCCGCTGACCACTATCCTGGGCTATGGCGAGATGATCGAGCGCGAGATGTATGGCGCGATCGGACGCCCCGCCTATCGCGAGGCCGCGCAGCAGATCGTCGGCGCCGGCCGGCAGCTCCTGGCGCGCATCACCGACATCATCGAGCTGTCGCGCGTCGAGGGCTCGATCGCCAAGCCGGCGGAACAAGCAACCTCGGTCGCCACGGTCCTGCGCGAGGCCCACACCTGGGCGGTCGCGACCTTCGCGGCCAAGCGCCTCACTTTCGGCATCCGCATGCCGGAGCTCGACGTTGGCCTGCGCGTGCAGCCGCTCCTGATGCGCCAGATCGTGCGCGAGCTGATCAAGGACGCGGCCATGCGTACGCCGGACGGCGGCGCGATCATCCTCGCGGTCGGCTTCGGCGGTGACGGGAGGTTGGATCTGTCGATCCGTGACACTGGACCCAACCCGACGCTCGGCTCCGGCGGCCCGGCGCGCCGCACCCATGATCATCGCTCGCTCATGATCTCGCGCGCGGACGAGGCGGCCGGCATGAGCCTGATGATAGTCCGCGCCTTGATGGATTCAATCGGCGGCCAGCTCGCGGTGATAAACACCAGCGGGCGCGGCTCGGAGATCCACTTGCAGTTCCCCATGCACCTGGTGTCGCGCGAGGAGCGCCGCCTGCGCCGCCGCGCGCTGGCAGCGGATTAACCGGACGCGCCGAGCCTCAGCTTGGCGACGGTGGAGAGCGGCACAAGGATGAAGCCGCGCGCCTCTACCTTCGGCATCCAGGCGCGGAGCGCGGCGATGGTGGCGGGATGTGGATGGCCGATGGCGATCGCCTGGCCCTTGTTCGCGGCCACCCGCTCGGCATAAGCGAGCTGCTTCAGGACGGCGGCCTCGTCCATCTCGTCATCGAGGAACACGTCGCGCATCACATGCGCCACGCCCAGGCGCGCGGCGAGGCTATCGCCGATGGTGGTGCCGATGGTGCGCGAATCCAGGAACAGCAGGTTGCGCCGCTTCAGCTCCTCGAGCACCACGCGCATGCCGCGCTCATCCTGGGTGAAGCGGCTGCCCATGTGGTTGTTGATGCCGATATAGCCCGGAAAGCGGTCGAGGTCCCAGGACAGGCGTTTCAGCAGCTCGCTATCGGACGCCCCGACAGTCAGGGCATGCGGGCCGGCATCGAGGGCTCCGTCCAGCGGCTCCATCGGCACGTGCAGCATTAGCTCATGACCCTTGGCGCGGGCGCGCGCCGCCATGTCGGCGACACCGTCGGCATAGGTCATGAAGGACAAAGTGACGATTGCGGGCAGGTCGATCGCCAGCTCCGCGTGCCCGCGCGCCACGCCGACATCGTCCAGCACCACGGCGATCAGCGGTCTCCCCGGCGGAGCAACGAAAGCCACCGAATTCTTCAGCCAAGCTGCCTGCCCGTCCGCGGTGACCGGCGGCAGGGGCGCAATGCTCGCTACCTGTATCTCGGATTGTGGCGGCGCGGGTTTCACTGGAGCGACAGGCGCCGCTTCCGCCGCCTCTTCGCCCAAGGTCGGCGCAGGTGCTGGCAATGAAGCGGGCTCTACGATCCGCGGCGCGGGAACCGGTTTCGGCGCGGCGTCCGCGACCGGCTTCTGCGCCGGAACCGTCACCTTCGATGCGTTCAGCGTGGTGATCTTGACCCCGCCTTTGTTGCGCGACGTGAGACCGAAATCGCCGAGATAAAACGCAGCGCCGATTCCAACGGCGAGCCCGATCAGGATGCCGCCGGCAAACCGGCCCCAGCCGCTGCGGCCGAGCCAGCCGAGTGCAGCCAGGCTCGAAGCGACATGCCTGCCTTTCGCCCTGCGCGCCTTGCGGCGCGACCGCGATCTCGTCTTGCGTACCATTGGCCCCCTATTCCTCGTCGACCTCATTAGCGATGGTCGAGGACATGCGCAAGGCTTGCGGCGTCACGACTGCCAGCGCGATGCCCGCCAGCGCGGTGATCGAGACGAACAACGGCGAAACCGGCACAAATCCGAACGCCATGGACAGCAGCGCGATACCGGGCAGATTCGCGACCGCGATCGCAACCCGCACGCGCCGCTCGAAATCGCGCGCGAACTGCAGCAGATCGACCAGGGTGCGCGGGTCGTCCCGCGCGATCACGATGTCGGCGCCCGCGTCGGTCGCGCGCGTACGCCCGCCGAAGCGAATCGTCGTCGCGGCGCAAGGGATCGGCCTCTCGCCGGGCGCAACGATCGCCAGCACCGGCTCCTGCTGGCCGGTGGCTGCTTGATCCAGCCCGAGCCCGGCGATCGCATCCTGATCCTGCTGCGCTGCCGCGCCGGCCAGGCACAGTGCAAGGCCGGCCTTGCGCAGGCTGCGCACCGCCTCCATGGCGCCGGGGCGCGTCGCCTTGGCCAGCACCAGCAGGCCGAGCAGACGCGGCGTGGGATCTATCTCCACCAGCGCCAGGACCATGCGGTGCAACTCGACCGCCCGCGCAATCTGCTGCTCGAACGGAGCGCGCTCCTCATCGCGGATCGCGGCAGCATCGACGGGGCCGACCTCCAGCACGCGCCGGTCGGGCAGGCGGCCGCGGCGCAGCAGGGGCACGCTTGCGGCCAGCAGCTTGACGGCAGGAACACGCACGCGGTGCGCGACCCCGAATTCCTGCACCCCGTGCGCCGCATCATCATCGTCATCGGCCAGTAGCGCGGCAGCTGCTGCCACAATCTCGCCCGGCTTGGTCTCTCCCGTGGGCATGATGCTGATCACCTTCGGCCAAGGTGCGAGCAGGATGCTGCGATCGCCGAAGACGACGGACTGATGGCTGGTTAAGGCAAGCAGCGCGGCAAGATCGCCCACATGCACCCGGCGGCGCGCCAGCACCGCCCGCGCCGTGTCGCACAAGGCCGCCCAGATCAGCACCGACCCGGGCGACATCACTGCCAATGCCGCGAGCAGAAATCCCTGCGGTGTTTCCTGGAGCGTCGCGGCGGCGAGCGCGATGCCGAGCAGCCAATAGCCGATGCGCTCATGGACACGCAGCAGCAGACTGAGCGGCGGGACGGCACCACCTTGCATCGCGGCAAAAGCGCGCTGTCCGTCCAGCAGGACCCCGCCGGCGAACAGGAATGTGACCGCGAGCCAGCAGATCGCCAAAGCCGCAAGATCTATGACCGGCCCATCGCCATGCGCACCCGCCATGATGAGGACAATGAGTGCAAACCCCATCGCGAACAGCGGAAGCTGGAACCCGCCAATCCGCTGCCGGTAGCGCGCGACCCAGTAGCCGGCCAGCACCAGTTCCCCCAGCGCCGCCACCACCTGCCCCCGGAACGGCGGCGGGCCGAGATCCGCCACTTCCGGGAAAAACGACCGCCAGACCGGCCAGGCCGCCAGGATCGCGCCGGCAATCGACCAGATCCAGACCGAGCGGCTGAACCGCGCGGCGGAGGCGACGGGACTCATGGTTTCCGTCATGCGCGCCGTTTCCCTCCCCCAAGCTGGGGGAGGACGGCCTCTCGAAAGGGGGGCAGCTCACGGGGAATTAGTCGCAACCTTGCTCCCGCCATCCCTGCCCGGCTACACTCTTGCCCGAGCTTAAAATGGCCTTCCGGTGACCGGTGTTGTGCGACCATGTTCATCCTGATCGATAACTACGACTCCTTCACCTACAACCTTTACCATTATTTGGGGGAGTTGGGGGCGGAGATCGAAGTCCACCGCAACGACAAGATCACGGTCGACGAGGTGCTGGCGAAGCATCCGCAGGGCATCATCCTGTCGCCCGGCCCATGCGATCCCGATAGGGCCGGCATCTGTCTTGACCTCGTCAAGGCCGCCGCCAAGCACAAGATCCCACTGCTCGGCGTCTGTCTCGGCCATCAGGCGATCGGCCAGGCCTTCGGCGGCAATGTAGTGCGCGCGCCGAAGCCCATGCATGGCAAGATCAGCCACATCAGGCACAGCGACAAGAGCGTGTTCCATGGCCTGCCAAACGAATTCCAGGCGACGCGCTATCATTCGCTGACGGTTGCGCGCGAGACCTTCCCCACCGACCTCGACATTACGGCGGAGACCGAGGACGGCATCGTCATGGGCTTGCAGCACAAGACGCTGCCGCTCGCCGGCGTGCAGTTCCATCCGGAGAGCATCGCGACCGAACACGGCCACAAGCTGCTCGCCAATTTTCTGCGCGGCGCCGGCTGCAATCTTTCGGGCGCGCGCGTGCTGCAATGAGCGCGCCTTTGGCCACCCCGCCCATGACGTCTCTGCCCGTCACCGACCTCAAGGGCTTCATCGGCCTCGCCGCGCAGGGCCGGCCGCTGACGCGCGCCCAGGCGGAGATGGCATTCAGTATCATGATGTCGGGCGAGGCGACGCCGGCGCAGATGGGCGGCTTGCTGATGGCGATGCGGGTGCGCGGCGAGACTATCGACGAGATCACCGGCGCCGTCACCGCGATGCGCGAGAAGATGCTGCGCATCTCGGCGCTGCCAGATGCGATCGATGTGTGCGGCACCGGTGGCGATCAGGCCGGCACGTTGAACATCTCCACCGCCGTCGCTTTGGTCTGCGCCGCCTGCAATGTCCCGGTCGCCAAGCACGGCAACCGCGCTGCCTCGTCCAAGAGTGGCGCCGCCGACGTGCTGGCCGCGCTTGGCGTCAACATCGACGCCGATCTCGAGACTGTCCAACGCGCGCTGGTCGAAGTCGGCACCACCTTCATGTGGGCCCAGAAGCATCACAGCGCGATGCGCCACGTCGCGCCGAGCCGCGTGGAGCTTGGCACCCGTACTATCTTCAACGTGATGGGCCCGCTATCCAATCCGGCGGGCGTCAAGCGCCAATTGCTGGGTGTATTCGCCGAGCAGTGGCTGGAGCCGATCGCGCAGGTGCTGAAGAATCTCGGCACCGAGCACGCCTGGGTCGTGCATGGCGGCGATGGCCTCGATGAGATCACCACCACCACCGTCACCCATGTCTGCGAGCTGAAGAACGGCAACATCCGCCGCTTCGAGATTTCGCCGACCGATTACGGCATCCGCATCGCGACGGCGGCAGAGCTGCAGGGCGCAGATCCCGCGCACAATGCCCAGGCGCTCCGCGAGCTGCTCGACGGCGCGACCGGCCCCTATCGCGACATTGTGCTGCTGAATTCCGCAGCGGCCCTCGTCGTGGCGGATGCGGCAAAGGACCTGCGCCAGGGTATCGCGATGGCGGCGGAGGCGATCGATTTCGCAAAAGCGCGCAAGGTGCTCGAAGACCTGATCCGCGTCACCAACGAGCCCAAGGCGTCGGAGCAGTGACTTGACCGACGTCCTTGCCAAGATCTGCGCCGACAAGCGGCAGCACATCACCGACCGCAAAGCGGCGCAGCCGCTGTCCGGAGTCCGCGCGGCCGCTGAAGCGCGCAACCGCACTGATCCCCCGCGCGGCTTCCGCGCGCGCCTGGAGCGCGTGGTCCGCTCCGGCCGCTTCGGCCTGATCGCGGAGATCAAGCGCGCCTCCCCCTCCAAGGGCCTGATCCGTGCCGACTTCGATCCGCCTGCTCTCGCCCACGCCTATGAGGCGGGCGGCGCGACCTGCCTCTCCGTGCTGACCGACAGGCCCTATTTCCAGGGCGAGGACGTGTTCCTGGACCAGGCGCGGAGCGCGGTGCGCCTGCCGGCGCTGCGCAAGGACTTCATGCTTGATCCCTATCAGCTGTTCGAAGCGCGAGCGATCGGCGCCGATTGCATCTTGCTCATCATGGCCGCGCTCGAGGATGCGGAGGCGGCGGAACTGGAATCCCTCGCCTTCGACCTCGGCATGGATGTGCTGGTCGAGGTACATGACGCGCCGGAGATGGAGCGGGCGCTCCGCCTAGGCTCCCGGCTGATCGGCATAAATAATCGCAATCTCAAGACCTTGCGGGTCGATCTTGCGGTCACGGAAGCGCTTGCCCAGATGGTCCCGAAAGACCGCATGCTGGTGGCCGAAAGCGGGCTCTATGCGACCGCCGACCTCGAGCGGATGCACCGTGTGGGTGCGTCGATCTTCCTGGTCGGCGAATCCCTGATGCGCCAGACGGATGTAACGGAAGCGACCCGCACATTGTTGGGACGGCACGCGCCGGCGGTAGCGGCCGAGTAGGATCAATGGCCGAATTCACGCATTTCGACAAAGAGGGCAAGGCCCGCATGGTCGACGTCTCCGACAAAGCGGAGACCGAACGCGTTGCGACTGCCAAGGGCTCGGTCATCATGCAGCCCGCGACCCTCGCGCTCATCAAGGAAGGCGGCGTGAAAAAGGGCGATGTGCTCTCCGTCGCGCGCCTCGCCGGCATCATGGGCGCCAAGCGCACACCGGACTTGATCCCGCTCTGCCATCCCCTCGCCCTGACCTCAGTCCAAGTCGACCTGACCCTGGACGAGGCGCGCAACGCGATCGACATCACCGCGACCTGCAAGCTCACGGGCAAGACCGGCGTCGAGATGGAAGCTCTGACCGCTGTCTCGGTGGCCGCCCTCACCGTCTATGACATGTGCAAGGCGGTCGACAAAGGCATGCAGATCACCGACATCCGCCTGGTTCATAAGAGCGGCGGCAAGTCCGGCACTTTCGAGCGTGCGTGATGCTCAGCGTTGAAGAGGCCATCCAGCGCATCGAGCGCAGCTTCTCGCCCTTGGGCGCGGAGCTGGTCTCGCTCGACCAGGCGCTCGGCCGCGTGCTGGCGGAGCCGCTGGAGGCGCGGCTGACACAGCCGCCCGCCGATGTCTCGGCGATGGATGGCTATGCCGTCCGCAACGACGACGTCGAGACCTTGCCTGCGCGGCTCAAGATTACGCAGCGCATCGCCGCCGGCCAGCAGCCTTCCGGCGCGATCGGCGCGGGCGAAGCAGCGCGCATCTTCACTGGCGCGCAGGTGCCACCCGGCGCCGATACGATCGTGATCCAGGAGAATTGCGACGAGGCCGACGGCCAGGTCACCGTGCGAGAAGGCAATCGCAGGCTGGGCCAGCACATCCGCAAGGCCGGGCTCGATTTCGCCACTGGCGATATCGCGCTGCATTCCGGCCGGCGATTGACCGCGCGCGATGTCAGCCTCGCCGCCGCCATGAACCGACCCTGGCTGAAGGTGACGCGCCGCCCGCGCATCGCGTTGCTCTCCACCGGCGACGAGCTGGTCAATCCCGGCGATCCGGTCGGGCCGGCACAAATCATTGGCAGCAACGGCATCGGGCTCGCGGCCCTAGTGCGCGCGTTCGGCGGAGAGCCGGTCAATCTCGGCATCGCGCGCGATACCCTGGAGGATCTCGACCGCGCAATCGAGGCTGCCCTCGGCTTCGATGCGCTGGTGACGTCCGGTGGCACATCAGTTGGCGAGCATGACCTGGTGCAGACCGCCCTCGCCAAGCGCGGCATGCAGCTCGATTTCTGGAAGATCGCCATGCGGCCCGGCAAGCCGCTGATGTTCGGCACGCTCGGCACGCTGCGCGTGCTGGGCCTGCCCGGCAATCCGGTCTCGACCATCGTGACCGCGCTGCTGTTCCTCAAGCCCGCGATCGATCGCATGCTCGGCCTCAGCGGCGTGGACCCTGCCCGCCAAGTCGCGTTGCTTGGCAAAGATATGCCCGCCAACGACACGCGCCAGGACTACGTCCGCGCGCGCCTCGTCACCAATGCCGACGGCCAGCGCGTCGCGACGCCCTTCGCGCCGCAAGACAGCTCCATGCTCTCCTTGATCGCCCGCGCCGATTGCCTGATCGTCCGCAAGCCGAACGCGCCGGCGGCCAAGGCAGGCGACATAATCGACGTCATTCCGCTCAGCGGCGGGTGTCTGTCGATTTAGGCGATCCCTTCACCTCGCTGCCATGCCGCGGACCTCCTGCCTGAAAAAAGGGCGGCAAATGCCTTGTTTGGCTGAAAAAAGCGGCGTCAAGCAGGTCCGCGATCGGCCTTGCCTGCACTGGCTTTGGTGCGGCAGACTGCGCGCCGCTGCGCAGATGAGAACGCAGGCTGGAGCGGGGCGGGCAAGATGAGTGTATGGCGCGGCTTGGTGCGCCGGCGGGTGGCGATGGTCGGACTGGTGGTCGCCGTCGGCTTCGTCGTGCTTGCGCTTGCCGCGCCAATCATCGCTCCCTACGCACCTCAAGAGATGGTCCCCGGCGGCATGACGGCCGATGGCTCTCCGCTTCCGCCAAGCGACCGCTTCTGGTTCGGAACTGATGTGTTGGGCCGCGATCTCCTGTCCCGCATGCTCTATGGCGCACGGACCTCGCTCCTGGTCGGGCTGGTTGCCAACGGCCTTGCCCTGATGGCGGGCACCTTGATCGGCCTGACAGCCGGGTTCCTGCGTGGCGTCGTCGGCAGCGTCCTGATGCGGTCGACTGACCTGATGATGGCATTCCCTGCCTTGATCCTCGCGATCGTCATCGCGTCGCTCGTGGGACCCAGCGTCAAGAACGTTATCCTCGTGATTGCTTTGGTGAACACCGGGCCGGTGGCGCGCGTAATCTATGCTGAGACCACCTCTCTGGCAGAGCGCGAGTTCATCGCCGCCGAACGCGCGCTCGGCGCCGGCACGGCGCGTATCCTGTTCCGACACATCCTGCCGCATCTCCTGCCCTTAATCATTGTATGGGGTACCCTGGGGATCTCAACGACCGTCCTATTCGAGGCAATCCTGTCTTTCCTCGGTGTCGGCGTGCGTCCGCCGGATCCAAGCTGGGGCAACATCGTCTTTGACGGGCAATCCTATTTCCAGACCGCCCCCTGGCTGGTGTTCTTCCCCGGTTTCGCGGTCGCCTTGCTCGCGCTGTCGGTGAATCTGGTCGGCGACGCACTGCGTGACTTGCTCGACCCGACCTTGCGAGGGCGTCACTGATGCCAGCCTACGTCGCCCGTCGCCTGATCCAGGTCGCCCTGATTCTGCTGGGTGTCGCCGCCATCACGTACCTGTTGCTCTATATGCTGCCGGCCGATCCCGCCCGCATGGTGGCCGGCCGCTCCGCCACCAAGGATCAAGTCGAACTGGTACGTATGCAGCTCGGCCTCGACCGGCCAATCTGGGAACAGTTCGGGCGGTATCTCTGGAAGCTGGTGCAAGGCGATCTCGGCCGCTCCTACCTACAGCGGACGCAAGTGACCGAACTGCTGGCAGCGAGGCTGCCTGCCTCGCTGCTGCTGATGGTGGGCGCCATCTTCTGCGAGCTTCTGATCGGCCTGACCCTCGGCACCATCGCCGCCCTGCGGCGCAACTCAGCGGTTGACCAGGGACTGATGATCGCCGCCCTCATGTTCATCTCCACGCCGCAATACGTGATTTCGCTGACCTTGATCTATGTCTTCGCCTATTGGCTCGGCTGGTTCCCAATCGGCGGCTACGGCGAGTTCAAGCATCTGGTCCTGCCGGCGGTCACACTCGGCCTCCTGGGCGGCGGCTGGTATGCGCGCGTCACCCGCTCCAGCGTCATAGAGGTGCTGAGACAGGACTTTATCCGGACAGCGCGCGCAAAAGGTCTGGATCGTTGGCGGATTGTCTCGGTACACATCCTTCCGAATGCGGTCCTGCCCATCATCGCCATGGTCGGGATCGACATCGGCTACTTCATGGGCAGCATCGTGGTGGTGGAATCGGTGTTCGGCTGGCCTGGTATCGGACAATTGACCTGGCAGGCCATCCAGCAAATCGACATTCCGATCATCATGGGAGTAACCTTGCTGTCAGCCTGCGCGATCGTTCTGGGGAACTTGCTCGCTGACCTGGTGGCGCCCCTCATCGATCCCAGGATCAAGCTGCGATAACGCCATACAAAAATGCCTGCTGGGGAGACTTGCGCATGAAACGCCTGCTCGTATCCGCCTCGCTCGCCGCCATGATGATCGCGGCGGCGCCCGCTCTGACGCCCTGGTCAAGTTCGGCCTTGGCCGACGTGAAACAGGGTGGCGAAATGACCGTGACGTTCAAGGATGACCTCATCACCCTCGATCCCGCCATCGGCTATGACTGGAAGAACTGGTCGGTGATCAAGAGCGTGTTCGACGGACTGATGGATTACAAGCCCGGCACCACGGAGCTGGTGCCCGACTTGGCCGAGAGCTACGACGTCTCCGATGACGGTCTCACCTATACCTTCAAGCTGCGCCACGGCGTCAAGTTCCACAACGGGCGCGAGATGACTGCCGCCGATGTGAAGTATTCGCTGGAGCGCACCTGCAATCCGGCGACGCAATCGCCCGGCGCCGGCTATTACGGCTCGCTCGCGGGGTTCGATGATTTCCAGGCCGGCAAGGCGAAGGAGCTCGCCGGCGTCCAGACCCCCGACGACTACACCGTCAAGATCGTGCTGAGCCGGCCGGATGCGACGCTGCTGCACCTGATGGCGCTCAACTTCTCCTTCGTCGTGCCAAAGGAAGTGGTCGAGGCGGAAGGCGCCGATTTCGGCCACAAACCGGTCGGCACCGGCGCGTTCAAGGTCGCAGAGTGGACCACCGGCCAATCGATCACGCTGGAGCGCAACCAGGATTACTACAAGCAAGGCGAACCGCACCTCGACAAGATCGTGTTCCAGATCGGACAGGAGCCGGTCGTCAATCTGTTGCGCCTGCAGAAGGGCGAGATCGATATCCCGGGCGATGGCATCCCGCCCGCCAAGTTCACCGAAGTCATGAACGATCCCAAATGGAAGGACTTGGTGATCGTCGCCGATCAGTTGCAGACCGGCTATGTCACCATGAACGTCAACATCAAGCCGTTCGACAACGTCGCCGTGCGCCAGGCGGTGAACATGGCGATCAACAAGGACCGCATCGTCCAGGTCATCAACAACCGCGCAGTCCCGGCCAACCAACCGCTGCCGCCGTCGATGCCCGGCTATGACAAGAGCTTCAAAGGTTATGCCTATGACGTCGAAGGCGCCAAAGCGAAGCTGAAGGAAGCCGGCCTCGAGAAAGGTTTTGAGACCGACCTCTATGTCGCCAACACCGATCCGCAACCGCGCATCGCTCAGGCGATCCAGCAGGACCTCTCCACCATCGGCATCAAGGCCAATATCAGGGCGCAGGATCAGGGCACCGTGATCGCGGCCGGCGGCAAGAAGGACGGCGCGCCCATGATCTGGTCGGGCGGCATGGCCTGGATCGCGGACTTCCCCGATCCCAGCAACTTCTACACCGTGATCCTAGGCTGCGGCGGCGCGGTCGAGGGCGGCTGGAACTGGTCCTGGTACTGCAACAAGGACCTCGACAAGCGGGCCGATGAAGCCAACGCCATGACCAATCCGGCCGACACCGATAAGCGCGCGGCGGCCTGGGGCAAGATCTTCACCGACCTGATGACGGATGCGCCGTGGGCGCCGGTCTTCAACGAGAAGGCCTATGTCATCCACTCGGCCAGGATCGCCGGACCGGAAGGCATCTTCGCCGATCCGATCCACATCCCGGTCAACTACGACGCAGTCTACGCAACCGACGCGCAATGACGGATCGCGGGCGGTATGTCGGCGCTGGCCAGGTATCCCGCCCGCCAATGACCAAGAAACAGGGATCGAGTTGCATGTCTCGCTATCTGCTAGGGCTGGCCGTCGCTGGCATCGCGCTCACCGCCTTCGCGTTCGAACCGGCGCTGGCCGCCGATCCGAAGCGGGGCGGAGAAATCACGATCCTCTACAAGGACGACTTCGATTCCATGGATCCGGCCATCGGCTACACGGTCCAGAGCTGGACGCCGATCAAGGCGGTGTTCGACGGGCTGATGGACTACAAGCCCGGCACCAGCGAGCTCGTGCCGGATTTGGCCGAGAGCTTCGATATCTCTGACGACGGCAAGGCTTACATCTTTCATCTGCGCAAGGGCGTCAAATTCCACAATGGCCGCGAGATGAAGGCCGCGGATGTCAAATACTCGATCGAGCGCGTGTGCAACGCCAAGACCAAGTCGCCCGGCGCCGGCTACTTCACCGGCATTCCTGGCTGCCAGGAGGAGCTCGACGGCAAGGCGACCGAGATGTCCGGCATCACCACGCCGGATGATTACACGGTGGTGTTCAAGCTGAACGAACCCAATGCCACCATGCTGCACGTCTTCGCGCTCAACTTCTCCTTCGTCGTGCCGAAGGAAGTGGCGGAGCAGTATGGCGAGGACTTCACCCACCATCCGGTTGGCACTGGCGCCTACAAAGTGACAAACTACACCCCGGGCCAGCACATCATCCTGGAGCGCAATCCCGACTGGGACAAGGACGGCAGGCCGTACGTCGACAAGATCACGCTGCAGTTCGGCCTCGACCCCACGGTCGCCGTGCTGAAGATCCAGAAGAATGAGGCGGATATCCTGGGTGAGATCTTCCCGCCGGCCAAATACGCGGAAGTCTCGCAGGATAAATCGTTGAAGGACCGATTCGTCACGGCGGGCCAGCTCAACACCAACTACATGACCATGAATTTCAACATCAAGCCGTTCGATGACGTGCGGGTGCGCCGCGCCGTCAACATGGCCATCAATAAGCAGCGCCTCGTGCAGGTGTTGAACAATCGCGGGACCGTCACCGGCCAGGTGCTGCCGCCGGCGATGGGCGGATTCGATCGCAAATACCAGGGCTATCCCTATGATCCGGCCAAGGCAAAGGCACTGTTGAAGGATGCGGGCCAGGGGGGCGGCTTCTCGACCGAGCTCTATTTCCAGAATGTCGATCCTTGGCCGCGCATGGCGCAATCGATCCAGCAGGATCTGGCGCAGGTCGGCATCAAAGCGGAGCTGCGGGGCCTCGACCTCGCCGCCTTCATCGGAACAGCCAGCAAGCCGGACGTGCCACCGATGACCCTGACGGAGTGGTACGCCGACTTCCCCGATCCCAGCAACTTTTACACCGCCATCCTGGGCTGCCAGGGCGCGGTGGAAGGCGGCTATAACTGGTCGTTCTATTGCAACAAGGATATCGATGCCCGCGCCAGGGCGGCGGACGCGATCACTGATCCGGCGCGCGGGCAAGAGCGGCTCGATACCTGGAGCAAGATCATGGCGGATATCATGGACAACGATGCCGCCTGGGTGCCGCTGTTCAATCCCAATCGCTATTCGCTGCGCTCCGAGCGTCTGAAGGGCGACCCGAGCCTGTTCAGCGACATCATCAGCCAGCCCTTCGCGTTCGACGCGGTCTGGGTGGAATAACTCTGCATGAGGTGACGTGATGCGCCATAGCAAGCCCTCATCTTCCGCGGCATAACTACTCTTTGAGATGCGGAAACGCCTACAGCGATCATGTCTCCGTCCTCTTGTTCGGATCGTGTGGCCGATCTGGTCCACCAAGCTGCTGCGAGATTTTGGACGCGGCGCGCATCACTGCAGCGGCCAGGATCGTTCGCCGCGCTTCCCAATCGCGCGGTCTCAGGCCGGTGACGCTGATCGCGCCCGCGGCGTTGCCGGATCGATCGAAGACGCAAGCGCCTACGCAGGCGACGCCTTCGTGGTCCTCCTCGTCGTCAAGCGCGTAGCCGCGTTCCGCCGAACAGCCGAGCTCCCTCATCAGTTCGGCAGGATCGACAATCGTATGAGGCGTACGGCGGGGCAGCTCGAGTCTTCGGAGGATGGCCGCGCTCTCCGCCTTCGGCAATGCCGCCAACAGCGCCTTGCCGACCGCCGAGCAGTGCGGCAACTCGCGTCGGCCCAGCGCTGCGTCGAATTTGATCGCTCCCGGTGCGTCGATACGCCCGATCACCACGGCATAGCCGTCATCCAGGATCGCGAGGCGCGACGTCATTCCGAGTTCGTCCGTGAGGTCGCGCAGCACGGGGAGCGCGATATCCGCCAAGGAGACATTGGAGATCGCAAGGTCGCCCAGCCGCGCCAGCGCCATGCCGAGGCGATAGCGTCGGGTAGAGCCCTTGCCGGTGTCGGCGACATATCCGCGCGACAGCAAGGTCTGCAGGATCGCAAACGTGGAGGCCTTGGATAGGCCCAAATGTTGCGAAAGCTCAGTGAGCCTGCCGCCTTCTTTGCCTTGGCGCGCAACGATCTCAAGCAGATCCAGGGCGCGGCCCAGGCTCAGAACGCGGTACTGTTGATCGGTTTCTGCTGCAGCTTCTTCAATCATCGGCTCGTCCATGACCTCATCAGGAGATTGGGTTGACTTACATCCATCCTCGCCGATAGCATAGCACGACAAAACAATGTTTGGTCCTGCCAAACGCGACCAGGGGCGGCCATGGCCGATCGGCCCAGGAAACTGCGATCCAGCGAATGGTTTGGCGGTGAAGGCAAGAACGCCTTCATGCACCGGAGCTGGATGAAGAACCAGGGACTGCCGGCTCATCTGTTCGATGGCCGGCCGGTGATCGGAATCTGCAATACCTGGTCGGAACTGACGCCTTGCAATGCGCATCTGCGCGACATTGCCGAGCATGTGAAGCGCGGCGTCTATGAAGCGGGCGGCTTTCCGCTCGAGTTTCCGGTAACGAGCTTGGGCGAGTCCAATCTGCGGCCGACCGCGATGCTGTTCCGCAACCTCGCGAGCATGGATGTCGAGGAATCGATCCGCTCCAATCCGATGGACGGGGTCATCCTGCTGGTCGGTTGCGACAAGACCACACCGGCATTGCTCATGGGGGCGGCAAGCTGCGACCTGCCGACCATCGCGGTCTCCGGCGGGCCGATGCTGAACGGCGACTACCGCGGGCAGAAGATCGGCTCAGGGACCCACGTCTGGAAAGTGTTCGACGAACTCAAGGCCGGGAAAATCTCGCTGACCGACGTGATGGCGGCCGAACAGGGGCAAAGCCGGTCGGCCGGGAGCTGCATGACCATGGGCACCGCTTCGACCATGGCCAGCATGGTCGAAGCGCTGGGCATCGGGTTGCCCGACAATGCCGCCATACCGGCGGTCGATGCGCGGCGCCGCGTCCTTGCGCACATGGCCGGAAAGCGGATCGTGGAACTGGTCAATGCCGACGTCCGCATGTCGCGGATCATGACGCGCCAGGCATTCGAGAACGCTATCCGGGTGAACGGCGCGATTGGCGGATCGACCAATGCGGTCATTCATTTGATCGCCATCGCCGGCCGCCTTGGCGTCGAACTGACGCTGGACGATTGGGATCGCCTGGGACGCAACATCCCGACCATCGTCGACCTGATGCCATCCGGCAGGTTCCTGATGGAGGATTTCTACTATGCGGGCGGCCTGAAGGCCGTGATGCGCACGCTGATCGAAGCGGGCAAGCTCCACGCCGATGCGCTGACCGTTACCGGCGAGACCATCGGCCAGATCTGCGCCAGCGCGCCGAACTATAACACCGAGGTCATCCGGCCGATTGAAGATCCATTGACTGACCAGGGCGGGATCGTGGTGCTGCGCGGCAATCTTGCGCCGAGCGGTGCGGTGATCAAGCCGTCGGCGGCGACTCCCGCGCTGATGCAGCATCGCGGCCGCGCCGTGGTGTTCGAGAACATCGAGAACTTCTATGCGCGGGTGGACGATCCGGCGCTGGATATCGACGAGAACTGCGTCATGGTGCTGAAGAATTGCGGTCCCAAGGGCTATCCCGGCATGGCCGAGGTCGGAAACATGCCGTTGCCGGCCAAGGTCCTGAAAAAGGGCGTCACCGACATGGTGCGCATCTCGGATGCGCGCATGAGCGGGACCGCCTATGGCACGGTTGTCCTGCATACCGCCCCGGAGGCGGCGGCCGGCGGGCCTCTGGCATTGGTGCAGGACGGCGACATGATCGAGCTCGACGTCGCCGGCCGACGGCTGCATCTCGATATTCCCGATACCGAACTGGCAAGGCGCAGCGCCGCCTGGACGCCACCGCAATTGCCGGCCGATGGCGGCTATCAGCGCCTTTACGTGGATCATGTGCTGCAGGCGGATCGCGGCTGCGACATGGATTTCCTGGTCGGCAAGCGCGGCGCCGCTGTGGCGCGGCATTCGCACTAGGACGTGGCCATGCAACCGGGCGAAATCGACAAGCCGGCAATTTATCCAAGTCTGAAGGATCGCGTGGTCTTCATTACCGGGGGCGGCAGCGGAATCGGCGCCAGTCTGGTCGAACATTTCTGCGCCCAGCATGCCCGGGTGACTTTTGTCGACATCGCCGAAGCGGCATCAAAAGCACTTGTGGCCGGCATCGCCGCGAAGGGACATCTGGTGCCGGATTTCATCCACTGCGATCTTCGGAACATCGAAGCTTTGCGCGCGGCGATCACGGCGACCAAGGACAAGCATGGACCGATCCGGGCGCTCATCAACAACGCGGGCAACGACGACCGGCATGCGACGGAAGATGTGACCATCGAGTATTGGGACGAGCGCATGGCGGTTAATGTTCGCCATCAGTTCTTTGCCGCGCAAGCGGTGCGGCCGCAGATGCGCGAGGCCGGGGGCGGTTCGATCATCAATTTCGGCTCGATAACCTGGATGGTCGGCGATGGCGATTGCCCGGCCTACGTGACGTCGAAAGCGGCGATCACCGGCATGACGCGCGCACTGGCCCGCGAGTTCGGGCCGGAGCGCATCCGCGTGAACTGCATGCTGCCGGGCTGGGTGCTGACCGAGCGGCAGATCAAGCTCTGGCTGAATGCGGAGGGCGAGCGCCAGATCAACGATCGCCAATGCCTCAAGGACAAGCTCTATCCGCCCGACATTGCCCGCATGGTGTTGTTCCTCGCGGCGGACGACAGCCGGATGTGTTCGTCGCAGAACTTCATTGTCGATGGCGGCTGGGTTTAGGCACATCGCGCAGCAGGGGAAAGTCGATGCGTCTCGTACAATTTCAAACCGCTGAAACAGGCCGGAACGTGGGCTGGGTTACCGAAGACGGTGATCACATCCGCCCGCTGAAGGGATTTTCGACGGTCTATGATCTTGCCATGGCCGCGCTCGATCGCGGCGGCGGGCTCGAGACATTGGTAAAGACGTGCGCGTCCGATGAACGTCTGGACTATGCCGCGTTGCTGAGGGCAGGCTACATCCTGGCGCCGCTCGATCATCCGGAGCCGGCCAGGTATCTCATCACCGGCACCGGCCTCACCCATCTGGGAAGCGCTGATGCGCGCAACAAGATGCACATCGACACCCATGGGGACGGTGCGCCGGAATCGGATTCCATGAAGATCTTTCGCATGGGCATCAAGGGCGGAAAGCCCGGTGCAGGCAAGATCGGCGTTCAGCCGGAATGGTTCTTCAAGGGGGTTGGCACCTGCGTTGTGCCGACCGGCGCTCCGATCCCGCTGCCGGGCTTCGCTTTGGCCGGAGCGGAAGAGGCGGAGATTGCGGGGCTTTATCTGATCGACAAGCGCGGAAACCCCTGGCGGATCGGATATACGCTAGGGAACGAGTTCTCCGATCACATCACTGAATCGCAGAACTATCTGTATCTGGCGCACTCGAAGTTGCGTGCGTGCTCCATGGGGCCGGAGCTGCTGGTCGGCGAACTTCCAGGCGATGTCCGGGGCAAGTCGCGAATCATCCGCCAGGGCAGGACCCTTTGGGAGGAGGATTTCTTCTCCGGCGAGGACAACATGTCCCACTCGATCGCCAACCTGGAGCACTTCCACTTCCGCTACGACATGTTCCGGCGGCCCGGCGATCTGCATGCCTATTTCTTCGGCGCGGCGGTCTTGAGCTATGCCGCCGGCGTTAAGACCCAGCCCGGAGACGAATTCGAGATCGAGGTGGCGGCCTTCGGCAAGCCGCTTCGCAATCGCATGGAACTCGTTCCCGATCGGGGGCTGGTGACCGTTTCGGCGCTGTGACGAGCCGGCAGCATGCCGGATCTGGACCACGAATGGTCCATGACAATCGACAACAGGGAGGGTAGGCGCGATGCTCAAGAAACTAATCAAAGCGACACTGCCGATGCTGGCCTTGGCGGCGATCACCACGACCGCCTTCGGGACAGGGCCAGCCGAAGCAAAAGAGCTTCGGGTGATGGCGTGGCAGGGCTATGCCGATGACGATTGGGTAAAGGAGTTCGAGCAGCAATCTGGAGCCAATGTCAGCGTCGTCTTCATCGGCAGCGACGATGAGATGTGGGCCAAGATCAAGGGCAGCGAAGGCAAGGACTTCGACGTCTTCGCCGTCAATACCGGCCAGCTGCAGCGTTACATCGATGCAAAGCTGGTGACTCCGATCGACCTCGCCAAGGTACCGAACCAGAAGAACCAGCTGCCGAACTTCAGCGACCTGACGAAGGTCAAGGGCGTCATGCGGGACGGCAAGTTGTACTCGATTCCCTACGCATTCGATTCGATCGGGATCATCTACGACACCGAGAAGGTCAGCCCGCCGCCGAGCACGATGGATGTGCTGTGGGATCCGAAATACAAGGGCAAGGTCCTCGCCTATGACAACGGCGAGCACAACTTCTCATTCACGGCGCTGACCTTGGGCATCAAGGACCCGTTCCACCTGTCGGCCGAACAATTGGCCCAGGTGAAGGCCAAGCTGCTGGATCTCAAGAAAAACGTCCTTAGCTTCTATACGACGGCAGACGAAGCGACCGAAATCTACAAGAATAATGACGTCGCTCTGATCTGGGCCAATTACGGCCAGCAGCAGGTGAAGTCGCTGCAGGACGCCGGCGCCCATATCGCCTATGTCAATCCGAAGGAAGGCGCCCTGGCGTGGCTCGACACCTGGGCGCTGACCAGCGGTGTTCAGGACAAGGAGCTTGCCGAACAATGGATCAGCTTCGTGCTGCAGAAAAAGATCGGCGAGCAGTTGACGGAGCGCACGGGCTTTGGCAACACCGTAGCACCATCGAACAACGCCAAGCCGGATGACAAGCTGATCTATGTCGAACAGGTTGAAGATCCGACCAAGCGGTCCGATCTCTGGAACGAAATCAAGGCAGCGCAATAGGCTCGCCTTGCGGGAGCCCGATCCACCCGACGGTGGATCGGGCCATTTTTTTGGGATTCACCGCTCGTGATGGCAACCGATAGAACCCTGCTGGAACTGAAAGCCGTCTCGAAGTCCTTCGGTCAGACGCCGGTATTGGAGACGATCGATCTTGCGGTCCGCGACGGGGAATTCATCACCATCCTTGGGCCATCCGGGTCTGGCAAGACCACCATCCTGCGCATGATCGGCGGTTTCATCGAGCCGACCCAGGGCAGCATTCTGCTGGACGGCCAGGACATCACCGCCGTCCCCATCAACAAGCGGCCGTTCAATACCGTCTTCCAGGACTACGCGCTATTTCCCCATATGAATGTTGCCGACAATGTCGGCTATGGCTTGAAGGTGCGGGGCGTCGCGCGTGCCGAACTCAAGACCCGGGTCGGCCAGGCGCTCGAACTCGTTCAGCTCGGCCAGTTCGCCCTGCGTTATCCGGCCCAGCTTTCGGGTGGCCAGCGCCAGCGTGTCGCCCTGGCGCGCGCCATCATCTGCCAGCCGCGGCTTATCCTGCTCGACGAGCCGCTTGCAGCGCTTGATGTCGAGCTCCGCAGGCAGATGCAGTCGTTCCTGAAGGACATCCAGCGCGAGATCAAGACGACCTTCCTGTTTGTGACCCACGATCAGGAAGAGGCGATCGCCATGGCCGATCGGATTTGCGTGATGAATTCCGGCCGCATCCAGCAATTAGGCTCGCCGCACGAGGTCTATTATCGCCCTCGCACGGAATTCGTGGCCCGGTTCTTCGGCGACAACAATCTGGTCGAAGGCAAACTGGCAGCCATCGAAGGCCGCTATCGCAGGATCGAGACCGCGCTGGGGTCCCTGCTCTGCGCCACCGAGGGCCAGCCCGAATTGACCGAAGCGCCAGCCGGACGGCGTGCCTTTGCCGTATTTCGCCCGGAAGCAATCTCGCTGGAGGCGCCGCGCGATGGCAATGCCAATCACATGCCCGGTACCGTCGCGACCGTCAGCTTCGGTGGTGCATCCACGGTCGCTGCCGTGCACCTGTCTTCCGGTAGCGGGGTTCGCCAGGTGCGGGTCAAGATGCCGAGCCAGGTCGGCGGCGCCAGGATCGGCGCTGGCGATCGTATCACCTTGAATTGGAGCGCAGACGCATGCCGCCTAGTGCTGGCCTAGAGCGCCGGGTCGCGGGCCTGCCGGTCAAGTCGACTGGCGAGGATGCCGTGCGGCGCTTGGCGGCCGTCGCGGCCTATGGCCTGCCGATGGTGTTCATCCTGGTGCCGCTGGCGACCTTTCTGGTCTACAGCTTTTTTTGGGTCGATCACACCGAGATGCACTACGACGTCTCGCTACTGAACTATCGGAGGTTCTTCGCGGAAGAAACTTTCCTCCGCGTGTTCCGCCAGACTTGCTTGCTGTGTCTCGAAGTGTCGTTCCTCACCATTCTCTTCGCCTATCCGGTCGCCTATTTTCTGGCCGGACTGACCGGCCGCAAGAAATACGTTCTCGTCATGATGCTGCTGGTACCGCTCCTGATGAGTTACATCATCAAGATCTACGCGATCCGCAGTATTCTCGGCGGCAACGGGTTCCTGAATCGCGCCTTGCTGGCGACCCATCTCATTGACGAGCCGCTGACCATCTTCGTCTTCAACTTGAATGCCGTGCTGCTGACGTTGACGGTGCTTCTGATACCTTTCGCCATCCTGCCGATCTTTCTGTCGCTGGAACGCATCCCGCGCAATCTGCTTGAAGCGTCGGCGGATCTCGGCGCCTCGAACTGGCAGACCTTCACCCGGGTGATCGCACCGTTGAGCTTGCCTGGCGTGATCGCAGCATCCACCTTCGTCTTCGTGCTAGCGATCGGCGATTTTCTCACGCCACAGATGGTCGGCGGTCAGAGCGGCTTCACGTTCGGCCGGATCATTTACAGCCAGTTCGGCGCAGCCTTCAACTGGCCGTTTGGTGCGGCGCTTTCGGTGATCCTGGCGATCATCGTCATTCTGGCGATCGCGATCGGCGCGCGCTTCGGCTCGAAACAAGGGATCGCGTTATGAAACGCAGCAAGCTCGCCAATGCGGCACTTATCTCCATCACTGGACTTGTGTTCGCTTTGCTCTATGGGCCGATCTTCGTGCCGATCGTTTCGTCGTTCTTCACCGTGAAACAGGGGCAGATCGACTGGAGCGCCGCCAATCTCGATGCCTATGTCCAGCTCACGAGCAATGAGGGCATCCTTGAGGCGGTGATGAACACGCTGATCGTGGGGTTCTCGGCCGTGATCAGCTCGCTGATCCTCGGGACCTTGATCGCCTTCTACTACAACAGCGGCACTTCGAAGGCGCGCGCGCTTCTCCAGTTCATCGTCTTTCTGCCATTCCTGATGCCGCCGATCATCACCGGCCTTTCGCTGCTGATTTTCCTGCGTGAAATCGACTTCGCACGGTCCTTGGTCACTGTCGTGATTGGCCATACCGTGTTTGTCCTGGCGCTGGTCTACCGGACTGTTCTGGTCCGCTTGCAATCCCTGAGCCGCAATCTGGCCGAGGCCTCATACGATCTAGGTGCGAGCAGGTGGCAAACCTTTCGCTACATACTGTTGCCAAATCTCTCCAGCGCCATGATCGGCGCCGCGGTGCTTGCGTTCGCGCTGTCGTTCGACGAGACGATGATTACCATCCTTGTCACGGGTACGCAGAACACCTTGCCGATACGGCTCTGGGCCATGATGCGTTTGGGCTTTACCCCGGATATCAATGCGTTGGTGGCGATCATCCTCGGATTGACGACCGCGTTGTGCCTGATCGCCGCGCGGCATCTGATGCCGAAGGAACTGGTGCAGCGCGAGGCATAGGGCACGATTGAGCCTTTCTGGAGGGCGGCGACTCCCGACTTTGGCTGCCTTGCGGCCTGGCTCGGCGATGGTACATGCAAGGGCCAAAGCCAATGGCGTTCCTTTATCAAGGCAGCGCAAAGCCGAACTGAACTCCGCTTAGCCCGCGGCACAGCCGCGCCAAATAACCGACGCTCGTCCTCTGTCTGGCGGCTCAAGGGGCGCCAGTGAGTTCGAAGCTGATCTGCCGCAGCCGCTCGCGTGATCGCCTGTCATAAGCTTGTGCCCGGGCCCGGGCGGGATTCAACCCATCGAAATACTCCCCAGAGCGTTCGCTCATCTCGTCCGACACGGCGAGATTCATGATCGCGTCGGCACCCTCGTCGACGGTGCTCATTGGCGCTCTCCTGGCTTGCCGGACCATGAACGTGTCCATGAGTGTTGCCGGATGCAGCGCGTTGACCGTCAAGCCCCGATCCTTGAGTTCCTCGGCGAGATCAAAGGTAAGCATGATCAACGCGAGCTTGGATCTTCGGTAGGCATCGACACCCGAATAGCCGCGCTTGAACTGCAGATCATCGAAGTCGAGGTCCTGCTGGCCGATCGAGGCGACATTGACGATCCGGGCCGGAGCCGCAGCGAGCACGTTCGGCAGGAGCAGCCGGGTCAACAGAAACGGAGCCAGACAATTGACGGCGAAGCGCAGTTCGTACCCGTCCGAACTCACCTCGCGGCCGGCGCCCGGAGGGCCGAAGCCAATGCCAGCATTGTTGATCAAGAGAGGCAGGCGCGGATGATCCTTCGCGACTTCCTCGGCAAGAGTGCGCACGCCGTGCTTCGATGAGAGATCCGCACCATAAAAGCGCGCACGTCCGCCATCGGCCTCGATCTCACCCACGACTTCCGCGCCGCGCACCTCATCGCGGCCGTGCACCAGTACCAACCAGCCCTCCCGAGCGAGACGCTTGGCGACGACACGTCCGACACCACTCGTCGCGCCGGTGATCAAAGCGATGCGCTCCGTCATTGGACCTCCTGTCGCAAAATCTTGAGATCGGTATGTCGTGCGCCCCTATCAAGGCTAGTGAGGAGCTGCAGCGACGAACCGGTGTCTCATTCCCGGACTCGGGCCCTTGGCACAATGGAGCGTTGCAGGAGATGCGTTGATCGTGGGCATTGCTGGGTTGGTGGTCGGTGCGATGTCCTAGTAGCACCGGGGGCTCCGCTCAAACAGCCATTGATCGGGCCGTTCCGCGACCAGTTATCTACTTGTGATGGTCCAGATCTCGCTTCAGTAAAATTGCAGATAGAACTTCTGCTTCGGTGCCCAGGTCATACAGAGGTCTGGCATTGAAACGAAACTGAGCAGCGCACACATAACAATCATGACCAATTTAGTCATCATTTTGGCCGACAGAACATGATGCGATTGAGCCGCTTGGCTGATTTTGCGGTCGTACTGATGACCCATGTGGCCCAACACCCCGAAAAGGTCCACACGGCATCAGATGCGGCTGTTGCAACGCAGCTGCCGGCGCCCACGGTTGCCAAGGTGCTGGCGCGGCTAGGCCGCGAAGGTCTGTTGACCTCCATCCGTGGAATGAAGGGCGGCTATCGGCTTGCCCGGCCGGCAACCGACATTTCGGTGGGCGACATCGTCAATGCGATCGACGGCGCGGTAGCACTCACGCAATGCATCAAAATGGGGCCGGGCGGCTGCGAAGTCGAGGCGGTGTGCCCATCGCGTGTCGGGCTGCATCGCATCAATGTGGCTGTGCACAAGGCGCTCGACGACGTGTCGCTGGCTGACATCGCTACGCCTGCCCAGGCCCTACTGGTGGCCGGCCCGGCGCGAAGCATCGCATCGCCTGCCGGCCACCCAAACGCAACCTTGAGGATCGAGGCCGACAATGGCCGCATCTCAGCAGACGATTGAGACCCTTCGGTCGCTCGGCGGCGACTACAAATATGGCTTCGTCACCGAGATCGAATCGGACTTTGCCCCGAAGGGCCTTGATGAGAACACCATCCGCTTCATCTCCGCCAGGAAGGACGAACCGTCGTGGCTGCTGGACTGGCGGCTGAAGGCGTTCCGTTTGTGGTGGGACGAGCAAACCCAGGCGCGCGAACCGACCTGGGCACATGTGACCTATCCGAAGATCAATTACCAGGACATCTACTACTACGCCGCACCGAAGGCCAGAAAGCAGCCGGAGAGCCTGAACGAAGTCGATCCGGAGTTGCTCAAGACCTACGAGAAGCTTGGCATTCCGCTGGCGGAGCGGGCGGCGCTTGCAGGCGTTGCGGTCGATGCGGTGTTCGACTCCATCTCTGTAGCCACCACGTTCAAGGACCGGCTCAAGGAGCTGGGGATCATCTTCTGCCCGATCTCCGAGGCCGTGCGCGAGCATCCCGAGCTTGTGCAGAAGTATCTCGGAAGTGTCGTCCCCTACAGCGACAATTTCTTCGCGACCTTGAACTCCGCGGTTTTCAGCGACGGCTCCTTCGTCTACGTGCCGCCAGGCGTGCGCTGCCCGATGGAACTGTCGACCTACTTCCGGATCAATGCGAAGGACACCGGACAGTTCGAGCGAACACTGATCATCGCCGACAAGGGCTGTTACGTCAGCTACCTCGAGGGCTGCACGGCGCCGATGCGCGACGAGAACCAGCTCCACGCCGCAGTGGTGGAACTGGTGGCGCTCGAGGACGCCGAAATCCGCTATGCCACGGTACAGAACTGGTATCCGGGCGACAAGGAGGGCAAGGGCGGGATCTACAACTTCGTCACCAAGCGCGGCGCATGCCGCGGCGCGCGTTCGCGGATTTCGTGGACGCAGGTGGAGACCGGTTCTGCCATCACCTGGAAGTATCCAAGCGTCATCCTGCAAGGCGACGATTCCGTTGGGCAGTTCCACTCGGTCGCCGTGACCAACAACTGGCAACAGGCCGATACCGGCACCAAGATGATCCATATCGGGCGGAACACGCGCTCGACGATCATCTCCAAGGGGATCTCCGCCGGGCACGGCCAGAACACCTATCGAGGCCTCGTGCGTGTCACGCCCCGAGCCGAGGGTGCCCGCAAC